>NZ_CP070982.1:1907500-2507500 GCF_018417595.1 Pseudomonas entomophila | reverse complement strand
TCGCCTCGTTCCTGGCGCCTTACCTGATCGGCTGGATGCGCGATGCCACGCAGAGCCCGGGGCTGGCGCTGCAGGTGCTGGCGGTGGCCATCGTGCTGGGAGGCGTGATGGTGCTGAGGGTGCCAGCGGAGGTGGTCAACCCGCGTTGAACAGCTGAACGCCTGTAGGAGCGGCTTCAGCCGCGATCACCCGCGAAGCGGGTGCCAGACACCGCGATACCCGCATCGCGGCTAAAGCCGCTCCTACAGAGACAGTCAGGCCAGCAGCTCGCTGATCCAGCGGGCCTGGCGGCCGATAGCATCAAACTTGTCCTGCGGCACCGCCTGGCGGGCACGGGTGAAGTTGGCCAGGGTCTGCTGCTTCTGACGCAGCATGCGCTGCCACTTGAACAGGAACGCCGGGCTGCGCTCTTGCATCAACAGTGGCCCGAAATACAACTGCTCAGCGCTGTAGGACGGCGCATCACCGCGTTCAGCGACGATGATCTCGTAGTCGAAGCGATTCTCCCGCAGCACTTCCTCGCCGAGGATGCGATAGCCGTTGTCCGCCAGCCACTGGCGCAGCAACTGCTCGCCGCCGTTGGGCTGCAGCACCAGCCGTTCCTGGCCATGCAGGTGCTGCTTGCCAGCTTCGAGGATGTCGCGAATGGTCTCGCCACCCATGCCGCAGATGCTGACGGCGGTGATGCCGTCACCCGGCTCGATGGCGGCCAGGCCGTTTGCCTGGCGCACGGTGATGCGGTCTTCGAGCCCATTCTCGCGCACGGTGCGTTGCGCCGAGAGAAACGGGGTCAGCGCCACTTCGCCGGCCACCGCAGCGGCAATCGCGCCACGGCGCATCAACGCCACTGGCAGGTAGCCATGGTCGGAGCCGATATCGGCCAGTCGCGCCCCCGCGGGCACATGCGCGGCCACGCGCTCCAGGCGCATGGACAAGGTGTGTTCGTTCAACGGCAGCCTCATTTCAGAACCGGAATCCGGCGTCGATAGCCAGAACGGCCCGCGATTCTGCCGAGCCCGGCCGGACTTTTCAAATCCGCGCGACCGGAGCCCCGACTCGACCCGCCCCGGCCGCTCGCGTAGGCTTGCCGTTTTCCTTCCGTCGCAAGGCAAATACCCCATGGCAAACGCAGACATCATCTTCACCCCGGACCCGGACGCCGACTCCATCTCTTCCGACGTCGCCGAATACAACGGCGTGCTGGTCAGCACCCAGATCCCTGTACACGCCGACGGCAGCCTGGAGCTGGGCGACATCACCACGCAATGCGAATGCACCCTGCAGGCGCTGAAGGTCGCCCTGGAGCGCGCCGGCAGCTCGATGGACCGGGTGCTGCACCTGACCATCTACCTGACCGACATGGCCGACCGCCCGGCGTTCAACGAGGTGTACCAGCGGTTCTTCAGCAAGCCATGGCCGGTGCGTGCGGCGGTCGGTGTCGCCTCGCTGGCCTTTGAAGGCATGCGTGTGGAAGTGACGGCGATGGCGGCCAAGGGCTGATCGACCGAAGGTTCGCTGGCAGGCCGGCGAACCGCCCCCTCTGTCAGCCAGCGCCCGCCCGGTAGTGCCCCGGCGTTGCCGCCAGATGACGCTTGAACACCCGCTGCAGATGCGCCTGGTCGGCAAACCCGGCCTCCAGCGCCACCTCGGCGATCGGCCGGCCCAGGCGCAGCTGGGCACGGGCATGCTGCACACGCAGGTCCAGCAGGTAACCATGGGGTGTCAACCCGAAGCGCTTGGCAAAAGCCCGCGTCAGGTAGGCCTGGGACAACCCGGCAGCGGCGCAGATATCCTCCAGGGTCAACGGGTCAAGACGGTGAGCGCGCATGAACGCTGCCGCCATGTCCAGCCGTGGGTGCTGCACTGAGCGCGTGCCGGCCCTCGCCTCCAGATAGCGCGGCAACACGTCGAAAAATGCGGCCAGCCGTGCTTCCTTGCTGCCGGCCTGCCGGTCTTCGAACAACTCGGCGAACACCTGCAGCAGATGCCCGTACAAACCCGGCGAGGTGCTCAGCGTCGCCTCCGGCGGCACGAAGCCCCGCGCCTGTAGCCACGGCATGTCGACGAACAGCATCAGGTAGGACCAGGGCTCCCCCTGGATCGGGTTGCAGGTGTGCACCACGCCTGGGTTCATCAGCACCGTGGTGCCCGCCGCGACTTCGTGCCGGGCGTTGCCGGTCAGGTAGGTGCTGCGCCCCCCGGTGATCACGCCGATGGAAAAGCTCTCGTGGGAATGCGCGGCGTAGCATACCTGGCGCCCATCCCCCACGCGCCGAGCCTCGACGAAGGGCAATGCCGGATCACGCCAGAACCGCGAGACCTCGATCATCGCCCCGCCCTCACCCTTCGCCGCCCTGCACCACCACCAGCAACTGGGCCTGGTGCTCGCCGACCGAACGCAGGCGATGGGGCGTCTGGGCGTTGAAGTGCAAGGCATCACCCGCCTCCAGCAGCACCCGCTCGCTCATGAAGTCCACCTCCACCTGCCCCGCGTGAACGAACAAAAACTCCTCGCCCTCGTGCGCCTTGAACGTCGGGTCGCTGAACGTGGTCGGCGGCTGGATCAGGAACGGCAACAAACTGCGCTGCCCCACCTGCGAGGTGAGCACCGCATACCCCGGCCCTTCACCACTGCCCACCAGGGCCTGGCGCTCGCCGCGGCGCACCAGGCTGTAGCGCGCCTGGCCCGTGTGCTCGCCGTCGAACAGCTCCTCGACGTTGACGTTCAGCGCCCGCGCCAGCTTTAGCGCGGCGGCAATCGAAGGAGTGTTCAGGCCACGCTCGACCTTGGACAGGTAGCTCTTGGTCATGCCGGACTTCTCGGCCAGCACCTCGAGGGTGATCCCCAGTTTCTTTCGCAGCAGTTTCAGTCGAATGGACATGTGACGCGGGTTTCCCGAACAAACGCACTTGCTTATGACACTTTGTGTCATATAGGATTATTTGTGTCATTAGTTGATCGCCCCTCCACCGTCGAAAGCAAAGGGGCGAGCCAGCCATGACATCCACCGTCACGCCACAGAGGATAGACCCCCATGGCCAATACCCTGACACTCAGCAAAGACCAGCTGGTGCAAAAAGCACTGAAACAGATGCAAGGCTCGCTTGCGGATAATACGTGGACCGTGCGCGAAAAGCTGGCCCTGACCTGCCGAATTCTCTTCGAACATGGCCACGACTCGGGCCTGGCCGGGCAGATCAGCGCCCGCGGCCCGCAACCGGGCACCTTCTACACCCAGCAACTGGGCCTGGGTTTCGACGAGATCAGCGCCAGCAACCTGCTGCTGGTCAACGAAGACCTCGAGGTGCTCGAAGGCGAAGGCATGCCCAACCCGGCCAACCGCTTCCATAGCTGGGTGTACCGCGCCCGCCCGGACGTCAACTGCATCATCCACACCCACCCCACCCACGTCGCCGCGTTGTCGATGCTCGAAGTCCCCCTGGTGGTCTCGCACATGGACCTGTGCCCGCTGTACGAAGACTGCGCGTTCCTCGAAGCCTGGCCCGGCGTGCCGGTGGGCAACGAGGAAGGCGAGATCATCAGCAACGCCCTGGGCGACAAGCGCGCGATCCTGCTGTCGCACCACGGCCAGCTGTCCACCGGCACCAGCATCGAGCAGGCCTGCGTCTATGCCCAACTGATCGAGCGCGCTGCGCGTTTGCAATTGCTGGCGATGGCCGCCGGAACCGTCAAACCGATCGACCCGGCGCTGGGCCGTGACGCCCATGACTGGATCGACCGGCCCAAGCGCCACGGCGCGGCCTTCAACTACTTCGCCCGGCAGTGCCTGCGCCAGCACGCCGACTGCCTTGCCTGACCCTCTTTTGCCTTGCTTGCGGAGATATCCAGAATGACCACTCGATTCCACGGCATCATCGGCTACACCATCACCCCGTTCAGCCAGGACGGCGAGCAGCTCGACCTGCCCGCCCTGGGCCAGTCCATCGACCGCCTGATCGCAGGCGACGTGCAGGCCATCGCGCCCTTGGGCAGCACCGGCGAAGGCGCCTACCTGAGCGACAGCGAATGGCAGCAGGTCGCCCAGTACAGCCTCGAACGCATCGCCGGGCGCGTGCCCAGCATCGTCAGCGTCTCCGACCTGACGACGGCCGGCGCCATCCGCCGCGCGCGCTTCGCCCAGCAGCACGGCGCCGATGCGGTGATGGTGCTGCCGTCGGCGTACTGGAAGCTCAGCGAAGCCGAGATCGTGCAGCACTACCGGGCCATCGGCGCGGCCATCGACCTGCCGATCATGCTCTACAACAACCCCGCCACCAGCGGTACCGACATGCCCGTGGAACTGATCCTGCGCATCGTGCGCGAGGTGGACAACGTGACCATGGTCAAGGAGAGCACCGGCGACATCCAGCGCATGCACAAGCTGCAGGTGCTCGGCGAGGGGCAGGTGCCGTTCTACAACGGCTGCAACCCGCTGGCGCTGGAGGCCTTCGTCGCGGGTGCCACGGGGTGGTGCACGGCGGCGGCCAACCTGATTCCCGCGCTCAACCAGCGGCTGTACCAGGCGGTGCTGGCCGGTGATCTGGAGCAGGCCAGGGCGTTGTTCTACCGTCAGCTGCCACTGCTGGACTTCATCCTCAAGGGCGGCTTGCCGGCCACCATCAAGGCCGGCCTGGCATTGACCGGGTTGCCGGTCGGCGAGCCTCGGCGGCCGGTGTTCGGGTTGGATGAAGCAGGCAAAACGAAGCTGCTGGCCCTGCTCGATGGGTTGAACATCACGCGCTGATCCAGCCAACCTCCGCAACAAAGGCACCGGCCTTGCCGGTGTTCGCCAGCAAGGCTGGCGCCTACAGGTTTGCAGTGGCGCTCAGGTTCCGCGCGCAACCTGTAGGAGCGGGTTTACCCGCGCAACAGGCACTGCGGTGCCTGTTGCGCAAGCCGCTTCATCCGCGCATCCGTGCCACGGAACTCCCACCCCGCCCCACCGCTCTTAACATCATGCAGTAACTCCCATTGGCCTCACCTTCCGGAGGACTCGCCATGCGCCCCTTACTGCTCGCTTCATCGCTGCTGCTCCTGCTACCCGCTGGCGCCGCCCTGGCCCGCGTCGATGCCGGTGACGTCGCCACCTCGGCGGGGATCTCCGCCTCGTTGTACTCCACCTTCAAGGACGATAAACGCATCATTCCGGCCCGTGACGAGCTGTCGGCCTTCGTTGCCAGTGGCGGCGCGATTCGTGGCGCCTACCTGGAGTCGGCACTGGCGCAGGCTCGCCATGACAACCCAGGGTTGCAGATCAGCGACGAGGAACTGGCAAAGGCGCTGTTGTCGCAGGATGACACTTCGGTCAGCCAATGACACCTTGAGCGGCCGAGGCCTGGGCCTGGCCCAAGCCTCGCTGCGACAATCCGCCACAGCAGGGCGCGAAGCACGCCATCCATCCGGATGGTAGATTCGCCGCCATGAAAACCACCCGTCGGACACGTTCGCTGACCGCCTGGGCGCTGTATGCCAGCGTCCTGTTCAGCTTATTGCTGTGCGGCATGCACCACGGCCAGATGAGTGGCTTGCGCCTGGCCGGCCTCGAAGGTGGCTTCTGCTCGCTGGACAGCGAGCACGGTTCGGCCATCGACCTGGACGGTGCCGGGGGCGACCAGCACATGGCGCAGCTCGACTGCCCGGTGTGCTCCTCGTTTGCCCTTGCGGTGCCGTTGGCCAGCAGTGGTTGGTCGTTCACCGACATCCAGGGCCACGCCCCCTCCCCGATTGTCGTGCGCAGCTGGGCGCAGCCCCCGCCACGTTACCTGCGCCACGCCATCAATCCCCGCGCCTCCCCTCGTCTTTTCCCCGCAACCGAACCGTTCGCCTGACCCTTGGCCGGCGCGCCCGTGCGTGCCTGTTCGCCAAGGCGGTCAGGCCCTGCCATGACCCTTGCGTGGAAAACACAACATGATCCGCAACACCTCCCTGGTGCTCCTGATGGGCGCCACCTGCACCTGTGCCTGGGCGCAAAACGCGCCCGTCGAGCTCTCTGCCACCACCGTCGACGGCCAGCGCGAAGCCCCCTCGGGCGTGCAACTGGACGAACCGATCCGCACCGGCTCGCGCCTTGGCTTGACCGCCCGGGAAACCCCCGCCTCGGTGAGCGTCTCCGACCGCCGGGTGATCGAGCAGCGCGACGCCAAGGATACCCAGGACGTGATCAACGCCATGACCGGCGTCAATGCCTCGGCCAACCCGGGCTACGGTGGTTTCGTCACCTACCGCGGCTTCACCCAGAGCCAGGTGACCCAGCTCTACAACGGCATCAACCTGGGCTACAGCAGCGCCACCCGCCCGGTCGACGCCTGGGTGATCGACCGTGTCGAGCTGCTGGGAGGCCCGTCGTCGTTCCTGCATGGCGCCGGCTCCGTGGGCGGTTCGATCAACTACATCACCAAGCTGGCCAGCCGCGACCAGCAGACCGTCGACGGGCGTATCCGCTATGGCAGCTACGACGACGCCGAGTACGCCTTCGGCATCAACCAGGCCCTGGCCAGCAACCCCGCCGACGCCCGCCACTTCGCCCGCCTGGACTTCAGTCGCAGCCAGGGCAACGGCTATATCGACCGCAACCAGCGCAAGACCGACAGCCTGGCCTTCTCCGTGCTCAGCGACCTCACTCCCGATCTCACCCACACCTTCGCCGTGGAGTACCAGGAGGACAAGGAAGACAGCCCATACTGGGGCTCGCCGATCCTGCCCGGGCGCAGCACCATGAAGATCGACAACAGCCGCCGCTTCGAAAACTACAACGTCGCCGACGGCCGCTACGAACAACGGGTGCGCTGGCTGCGCTCGATGCTCGACTACCAGTTCAGCGACAGCACCAGCGTGCACAACACCCTGTACCACTACAAAGCCGAGCGCGATTACCGCAACGTCGAGAACTATCGCTACAACAGCGCGGGCAACGTGGTGCGCGCCAGCCCCTACCTGCAACGCCACGCCCAGAGCGTGCTCGGTGACCGTGTCGAGTTGCGCCACGACAACAGCGTTTTCGGCCTGCCGACCCAGTGGGCCATGGGCCTGGACTGGTCACGCATGCGTCAGGACCTCTACCCCACCTCCAGCAGTTGGAGCGACGTGGTCGACCCGGACCATTTCGACCCCGGCAGCTTCGACGCCATCCCCGGCGTGAACCGTGGCCTCACCCGCCAGCGTCACCACGAAGTCATCAACCGTGCCGTGTTCGCCGAGAACCGCCTGGAGCTGACCGATCGCCTGGCCCTGCTCACGGCCCTGCGCTACGACTACCTGGACATGGAGGTGAACAACTACGGTGCCGTCAGCCCCACATCGCCCGCCTACTTCGAGCGGCGCTGGGAGCCGTTGTCCGGGCGGCTCGGCCTGACCTACGCACTGACCCCATCGGCCAGCGTCTATGTGCAATACAGCACCGCCGCCGACCTGCCGGCCGGCTCGCTGGCCGCGGCCACTTACTCCAACGTGGGGTTGTTCGACCTGTCCAAGGGCGAACAGTGGGAAGCCGGCAGCAAGTTCGACTTCCTCGATGGGCGCGGCGCAGCGACCGTGGCGGTGTACCAGATCGTGCGCAAGGACTTCGCCGTGCGCGATTCCAGCAACCCCAACCTCACGGTCCAGGCGGGCCAGCAGACCTCCCGCGGCATCGAACTGTCCGGGCGCCTGCAAGTCACCCCGAAGCTGCTCGCCGAAGCCAACTACGCCTACGTCGATGCGCAATACGATGCGTTCAACGAAGCGGTCAATGGCGTGTCGGTGTCGCGCAAGGGCAATGCGCCGGTCAACGTGCCGGCCAATGTCGGCAACCTGTGGTTGACCTACAGCTTCACCCCGGCCTGGTCGGCCGGCGTGGACGCGCGCTACGTCGACTCGGTGTACGCCGACAACGCCAATACCCTCAAGGCCCCGGCCTACACCCTGTTCGGCGCCTTTGCCCGCTACCGCCTGGACGAGCACACCACCCTGACCGGGCGGGTACGCAACCTCACCGACGAGGTGTATGCCAAGCAGGCCTACGGCACCCAGTACTACATGGGCGCGCCACGCACCTTCGAGCTAGCGATGGACGTGCGTTTCTGAACCCATGCAACCCCGTAGGAGCGGCTTCAGCCGCGATCACCCGCCAAGCGGGTGCCAGGCTCGCGCTCATGGATGAGTGAAGCGTTGGGCGCAGATCGTTAGAATGCGCCCAACTGCTTGTTCCGCAAGGTGTTTCCTCGCGGAGCAAGCGCGCCTTCGTTGTTCGCCCAAGGATGACGCGCCATGCGCCGTTTGCTGTTCCTGCTGTTCGTCCTCACCCTGACTTCCTGCGTCCCTCGGCTACCGTCCCCCACCCCACCCGAGACGCTCCCCACCCCACCCGCCGAGCTCACCCTGCTCGACCGCGGCCGCTTCCAGCTCTGGTACGACTGCCAGCGTGGCGAGCCCCACCGCTTCACCTTCACCCTCGAGCGGGACGAGGGCCACCTGGAGCGCAAGGACAACTTCCGCATCGACCGCGACCTGCCCCCAGGCTGCGTGGGCCAGCACTCGGCCAAGGCCTACTCGCTGCCCAAGGGTTTCCACCGTGGCCACCTGGCGGCCAACAACCACTTCGATGACGACCGCGCGGCGATGGATGCCTCCAACCTGATGAGCAACATCGTCCCGCAACTGGCATCGCACAACAGCCAGACCTGGTACCAGACCGAGCTGCTCAGCGAATGTTTTCGAGACCGGCAACCAATCAAGGTTATCGGTGGCGTGGTGTTCGGCCATGAAGGCGAGGCGCTGAACAACGACTACTTCGCCCAGAGCCATGGCATCGCCACACCGGAAGTGTTCTGGAAGGTGCTGCTGACCGAAGATGACGCCGGGCAGCCGCAGGTCATTGCCTGGTGGATCCCACACCAGGCTGGGCTGGGCACTGACCTGACACCCTACCTGCGCAGTGTGCATGAGATCGAGGCGCTGCTGGGGCCGAGCGAAGCACCGATCGACGTGCCCGAGGCGGTGAAGGACCAGCGCCCGACGTTTTCATGGCCGGTACCGGCTGGTTGCGACCGGGAATGATGGGGCTGGCACCGGCGCATCGCGGATGAATCCGCTCCTACATCGATTGCAATGTGCCGCACCTGTACTGGCCCGAAACAAACTTGTAGGAGCGGATTCATCCGCGATGCGCCGCACGGGCGGCGCTCGATCTCCTAGGCGCTACAACCTTGCCATCGAACACCTTGAAGACCTGGTCTCATTCCCCCACCAACAGCGCCTGTTTCGTCCGCGCCTGCCGTCCGCTCGCAGTCACCCACAACACACCCGGCAACAAGGCGCTCGCCGCCACCGTCATACCCACCATCGGCCATGCGCTACCGTCGGACCATGCGCCGGTCACCGCGCTGCTCAGCGCCGTCAGCAACATCTGCACGAAGAAGAACCCGCCCGAAGCCGTGCCGGCAATCGCGGCGAAAGGCTGCAGCACGGCCCACTGGCACGCCGGGATGATCAGCCCCACCGAAAGCATCACCGGCAACAGCGCCAGGGGCAATGCCCACAGGCCAGCGCCCGCCAGTTGCAGGGCCAGCAGCCCTGCGCTGCCGGCCAGGTTGATGGCGCACCCCAGGGCGATCACCCGCTCGTTGCCCAGGCGTCGGAGCAACGGGCCATAGCAACGAGATCCCACGGCATAAGCGGCCACGGTCCCGCCCAGTACCAGGCCATAGACTTGCGGCGACAAACCCAGGCCGGTTTGCAGCAGCAACGAGGATTCACTGATGAAGGGAAAGTAACTGCAATAGGCGCAACCGATCACCAGCGAGCTGCGCCAGAACACCCGGCTGCCCAGCACCTGGCGCCAGGCGTGGCGCAGCCGTGGCGGTGGCGCATCGGCAGGACGGGTCTCCGGCAGGTAACGAACCGCCTGCACCTGGCTCAGCAAGCCAATCATCAACAACCCGCCGAACAACCCGCGCCACCCTAGCACCTCCAGCAGCAGGCTGCCGAACACAGGCGCCAGCAGCGGCGCGATGGCCATGCCGCTGGACAGCAGCCCCAGCAGGCGCGCCTGGTCGTGCGCGGCAAACCGATCGCGCACCATCACCCTGGCCACCAGGGGGCCGCAACAGCCGCCCAGGGCCTGGAAGAAACGCGCCACGCACAGGCTCGGCAGGTTTGCCGCCAGCAGGCAGCCCAGGGTGGCCACGCCATACAGGCCAAGCCCTGCCAGCAACAGGGGACGCCGCCCCCAGAAGTCGCACAAAGGCCCGGCCAGCAGCATGCACAAGGCGTAGCCGAGCATGTAGGCGGTCAGGCTGAATTGCACCTGGGCGGGCGGCACCTCCAATGCCCGGGCCATCTGCGGCCAGGCCGGCAGGTACAGGTCCAGGGCGACACGGGGCAGGCACACCAACGCCAGCAGCAGGCACGACCAGCCCCAGGGGGTCAGGGGGCGAAGGGTGAACATCGGTACAACTCCACAGGCACAAGATGCTCGCAGCGTAGAGCGAAAGCGGTCTAGTATTCAGAGCCATTTGGCGCAGTAATGAGTAGACCACTATGCCTCGTGGCAAGACCGCCCTGCCCCTCGACCTGCCGCTGCCTTCCACACCAGGCCTGGGCAAGCAGCAAGGCGCCTACCAGGCGTTGCGCGACGCCATCCTCGAACGACGCCTGCTCGCGGGGGCGGCGCTGCCCTCCAGCCGCACCCTGGCGGCCCGCTGGGGGCTATCGCGCGGCACACTGGAAGTGGTATTCGACCGTCTGCGCAGTGAGGGCTATATCGAACGGCGCAGCGGTTCCGGCAGCCGTGTCTGCGCCGTGGTGCCCGAGCATCTGCTCGGCGTGGACAACGCCACGCCAGCACTCGCGGCCAGCGGCGTACCGTCCCCATTGGAAACCCGGGTCCGTGCCGGCGTGCCTTTCGTGGCCCGCCTGCCCGATCCCGCGCTGTTTCCACCTCGGCAATGGGCGCAACTGCTGACCCAGACCTTGAACTGCGCCTCACCCGATCAACTCGCCCACGCCACGGCGCAAGGCTCGCCTGCGTTGCGTGAACAGTTGGCCGGCTATCTGGCCCAGCACCGTGGCATCGCCTGCTCGGCCGATGATCTGATCATCACCCATGGCATTCGCGACAGCCTGGAGCTGGTCATCGCCACGCTCCTGCGCCCAGGCGACATTGCCGCTGTAGAGGACCCCGGCTACCCCGCCGCCGCCGCGCTGCTGCGCCAGGCCGGTGCACAGGTGCGGGCAGTGCCGGTGGATGACGACGGGCTGCGCAGTGATGCCCTGCCCGGCTGCGGCGCCCGCCTGCTCTACCTCACGCCTGCGCACCAGGCCCCGACCGGCGCCACCCTGCCGGTGTCGCGGCGCCTGGCGTTGCTGGACTGGGCACAGCGCGAGCAGGCCTGGGTCATCGAGGACGACTACGACAGCGAGTTCAACTACAACAGCGCCCCATTGCCGGCGCTCAAGGCGCTGGACCCAGGTGACCGGGTGATCTTCTGCGGCTGTTTCAACAAGACCCTGTTCGCCGGCTTGCGGGTCGGTTACCTGCTGGTCCCCAAGGCCTGGCGCGCCGCCTTGCTGTCCCGTATCGAACTGACCGGCCGCGCAGTCGGTGTGGTCGAACAGCTGGCCCTGGCCCGACTGATCGAGCGCGGCGGCCTGCTGCGCCACCTGCGCGCCGCCCGCCACACCTACCAACAACGCCGCGACGCCCTGGCCGCCGTGCTGCAACAGCACGCACCCGGGCGGTTCACCCTGCACGGTGACCATGCCGGCCTGCATTGCCTGCTGCGACTGCCCACAGGCAGCGACACGGAGCACCTGTGCCAGCGGGCGGCCGAAGTCGGCTTGCACCTGCAACCGCTACAACGGTTCTGCATTGATGTGCGACCGCCGCCGGCGATCGTGCTCGGCTATGCCTCCCTGACCCTTGCTCAAGTGCGCCATGCCGGCAGGCAACTGGCCGAGCTGCTGCTCGCGCAGTGACAACTGGCGCCGTCAAGCGCCCGGCATGACCTGAAAACGCGCCCGCCCCGCAGGCGGCAAACCTGTGGGGCGGGCTTTTGCGGCAGATTGGCTACTTGAGGTCGAAGCGGTCCAGCTCCATGACCTTCGCCCAGGCCGCGACGAAGTCCTTGACGAACTTCGCGGCGGCATCGCTGCTGCCGTACACCTCGCTCAGGGCACGCAGCTGCGCATGGGAGCCGAACACCAGGTCGACCCGGCTAGCGGTCCATTTCACCGCGCCGGTCTTGCGGTCACGACCTTCGAAGTGCTCGTTGTCCGCCGAGGTCGGCTTCCACTCCACGCCCATGTCCAACAGGTTGCGGAAGAAGTCGTTGGTCAGTACGCCGGGCTTGTCGGTGAATACCCCGTCCTTGCTGCCGCCATGGTTGGCGCCGAGCACACGCAGCCCGCCGACCAGCACGGTCAGCTCCGGCGCGGTGAGCGTCAGCAACTGCGCCTTGTCCAGCAGCAATTTCTCGGCCTTGACGCTGTAGCGCGCCTTGCTGAAGTTACGGAAGCCATCGGCCAGTGGCTCCAGCACGGCAAACGACTCGACATCGGTCTGTTCCTGCGAGGCATCCACGCGCCCTGGATGGAAGGGCACGCTGATCGTGTGCCCGGCATCCTTGGCGGCTTTCTCCACCGCCGCGCTGCCAGCCAGCACGATCAAGTCGCCCAAGGAGATTTTGTTCCCCCCCTCACCCCGGATCTTCTCCAGTGCCGCCAGTACCTTGTCGACGCCCTGGTTCGCCGCCCAATCTTTCTGCGGGGCCAGGCGCAAGCGCGCGCCGTTGGCGCCACCGCGCTTGTCCGAGCCGCGGAAGGTCGAGGCCGAGGCCCAGGCAGTGGAAACCAGCTCGGCGACACTCAGCCCCGAGGCCAGCACCTTGGCCTTGAGTGCGGTGATATCGGCTTCGCTTGGCTGCGGGCCGGCCTTGGGCAGCGGGTCCTGCCACAGCAGTTCCTCATTGGGCATTTCCGGGCCCAGGTAACGGGCCAGCGGGCCCATGTCACGGTGGATCAGCTTGTACCAGGCGCGGGCGAACGCGTCGGCGAGCTGGTCGGGGTTATCCTTGAAGCGCCGGGCGATGGGTTCGTAGATCGGGTCGAAACGCAGTGCCAGGTCGGAGGTGAGCATCGATGGGGCATGCTTCTTCGCTGGATCATGCGCATCAGGCACGGTGTTGGCGCCCTTGCCGTCCTTCGGCCGCCACTGGTGCGCGCCTGCGGGGCTCTTGGTCAGTTCCCAGTCGAAGTTGAACAGGTTGTTCAGGTACTCGTTGCTCCACTTCGTCGGGGTCGAGGTCCAGGTGACCTCCAGGCCGCTGGTGATGGTGTCGCCGCCCTTGCCGGTGCCGAACGTGTTGTGCCAGCCAAAGCCTTGCTGTTCCAGGCCCGCCGCTTCCGGCTCGGGCCCGACGTTGTCGGCAGGGCCCGCGCCGTGGGTCTTGCCGAAGGCGTGGCCACCGGCGATCAGGGCCACCGTCTCTTCATCGTTCATGGCCATGCGGCCGAAGGTGTCGCGGATATCCTTGCCCGAGGCGACCGGGTCGGGGTTGCCTTCCGGGCCTTCCGGGTTGACATAGATCAGGCCCATCTGCACGGCGGCCAGCGGGTTTTCCAGGTTGCGCTCACCGGCCAGGTTGCGGCCCTGCTCTTGCGGGCGCTTGGCCGGTTCCGCCACCAGGTCGCCCTGGCCGGGCGCCTCGGCCTTGCCATAGCGGGTGTCGCCACCCAGCCAGACCTTTTCCGAACCCCAGTACACATCCTCGTCCGGCTCCCAGACATCGGCGCGGCCACCAGAGAAGCCGAAGGTCTTGAAGCCCATCGACTCCAGGGCGACGTTGCCGGTGAGCACGATCAGGTCGGCCCAGGAAATCTTGTTGCCGTATTTCTGCTTGATCGGCCACAGCAGGCGCCGGGCCTTGTCCAGGCTGACGTTGTCCGGCCAGCTGTTGAGCGGGGCGAAGCGTTGCTGGCCGGAGCCGGCGCCACCGCGGCCATCACCGATGCGGTAGGTGCCGGCGCTGTGCCAGGCCATGCGGATGAACAGTGGGCCGTAGTGGCCGAAGTCGGCCGGCCACCAATCCTGGGAGTCGGTCATCAGGGTGGTCAGGTCTTTTTTCAGGGCCTGGAAGTCGAGGCTCTTGAACGCCTTGGCGTAGTCGAAGTCCGGGTCCATCGGATCGGACTTGCGCGAGTGCTGGTGGAGGATCTTCAGGTTGAGCTGGTCGGGCCACCAGTCACGGTTGCTGGTGCCACCACCTGCGGTTTGATGGAACGGGCATTTCGATTCGTTCGACATCTGCTTCTACCTTTTGGGTCGGATCTGTCCAGGTTTGCGGGCATTGTTGTGAACGCGGCGCCAGGTATTCGATCGGCCGGGCGCAAGGCCCGGGCCTACCCCTCATCAGGTGTGGCCGGTGTGCACCGCCACGCATCCCGCGATGGCTTTTCGCAGGGCCAGGGGAAAGACTAGTCGAGCTTGGGCAGAGGTCTAATAGAGGCAGTATTGAAGGGTGATAGCGTGGATCTGTCAGCCGCCGCGCCAGGCACATCGGTACAAGCCTCGCGCCCGGATCTGTGCTTGAATCGGCACTTTCCTCCGTCCAAGGGCCCTGCATGAACCGCAACGACCTGCGCCGCGTCGACATGAACCTGCTGGTGGTGTTCGAAGCCCTGATGATCGAACGCAACCTCACCCGGGTCGGCGAGAAGCTGTTCATCACCCAACCCACCGTCAGCGCCGCCCTCGCCCGCCTGCGCGACCTGTTCGACGACCCGCTGCTGATCCGCAATGGCCGGGCCATGGAGCCCACGCCACGGGCGTTGCAGATCTTCGGCGAACTGGCGCCGGCGATGGACGTCATCTCGGCGGCGATCAGCCGGGCCAAGGCGTTCGACCCGGCCAGCAGCTGCAACGTGTTCCGCCTGGGCCTGTCGGACGATGCCGAGTTCGGCCTGTTCCCCGCCCTGCTCGAAGCCTTGCGCCAGGAAGCACCGCAGATCAGCGTGGTGGTGCGTCGGGCCAACTTCCTGCTGATGCCGGGCCTGCTCGCCTCCGGCGAGATATCGGTGGGGGTCAGCTATACCACCGACCTGCCGGCCAACGCGAAACGCCGCACGCTGCGCGACATTGGTGTGCGGGTGCTGCGCGCCGACGACCGCCCCGGGCCGCTGACGCTGGACGAGTACTGCGCCCGCCCCCATGTGATGGTGTCGTTCTCCGGCGACATGAGCGGCAATATCGACCTGGACCTGGCGCGCATCGGCCGCACGCGCAAGGTGGTGCTGGCGGTGCCGCAGTTCGGTAGCCTGCGCGCGCTGCTGCGCAACACCGAGATGATCGCCACCGTGCCGGACTACGCCGCCTGCGCCCTGGCCGACGACGGCAGCCTGCGCGCCGACCCGGCGCCCTTCGACGTCAGCGAGGCCGAACTGTCGATGGCCTGGAGCAGCGCCCACGACAACGACCCGGCCGAGCGCTGGCTACGCGAACGCATCCTGCAGTTCATGAGCGCGCCGCGCTGAACCATCGATGCCGTCGATAGCCATCATGCCTGCCATCGAGTTCCGTCCGCCGCCTGGCGCGAGGAAGATGGCGGCATTGGCACTTCGACGAGGCAACTCCCATGAAAACCGGCATGCTCGCCGCCCTGCTGACCCTGTTCGCCGCCCTCGCGGGTTGCGCGACGCCCGCCAGCCAACAGCAGACGCAACCCTACGGGCACTTCTACTCGGCCACCGAGCTGTCCAGCGTCACCCTGAGCCACGGCCAGCGTGTGGCGGTGCTGCTGGGGCGTAACGCCGCCGCGACCCTGGACTACCTGCAACGTCATCGCGACCAGGCCGTGCCGGGCACGGCCAAGGGCACGCCGGTAGCCACCCTCGGTGGTAGCCAGGCCTACGCTTGGTTGGCGCAATCGCTCGCCCAGACGTTCGCCGACGTCACGTTCTACGATGACCTGGACACCCTGCTCGCCGACCGTCCGGATGTGATCGTGCTGCTCGATGCCCGCAGCCAGCTGGCCAGCCCCGGCAGCGAAGCTATTCAGGCCAGCGTGGTGGCGCGGTTCTTCGACGACCAACTGACCTACATCGGCCGTGCCGAGGGGGTGGCGAGCAAGCAGGCCAAGGGGGTCGAGTTGGTGCGCCAGTTGGATGAGGAGCAAGCGGTGCAGGCCGATGCGCTGAAGCAGTTCGACGCATCGCTCAAGCTGTTGATGCAAGGATCGGTGTAGGAGCCAGCGTTGCTGGCTCCTACAGGGTCAGGCCACGACGGCTTGCAGGCGCTGCCACAGGCGTTGCACGTGCTCGCGCTCGGTCGGTAGCGCACCGACGGATACCCGCACCATCCAGCGCCCTTCCAGGGTAGCGGGCGTCACATAGGCGTCGCCCGAAGCATTCAAGCGATCCGCCCAACCACGGGTATGGGCATCCAGCGCCTCACCCTCCAGCCCGGCGGGGCGATGACGAATGCACAAGGTCTGCAACTGCACTGGCGCCAGCAACTCCCATTCACCCGACGCCTGTACCTGCTCGGCCAGCCAGCGGGCGTTGTCCAGGTCGCGACGCAGGCGCTGCTGCAGGTTTTCCACGCCCTCGCTACGGAGCATGAACCACAGCTTCAACGCGCGGAACCGGCGCCCCAGCGGGATGCCCCAGTCACGCAGGTTCTTCACCTCGCCATCGACGGCCGATTGCAGGTAGCTGGGGTTGGTGCTCATCACCCGGATCAGGTGCTGCGGGTCGCGCACGTAGTAGATCGAGCAGTCGAACGCCACGCCCAGCCACTTGTGGGCATTGACCACCACCGAGTCGGCCAGCTCGATGCCGTCCCACATCCAGCGGCATTCCGGCAGGATCATCGCCGAACCGGCCATGGCCGAGTCGACATGCAGCCATAGCTGGTTGGCCTGGGCGATCTCGCCGATCGCCCGCAGCGGATCGAGCGCGGTGGTGGTGGTGGTGCCGGTGGTGGCGACCACGGCGCACGGCTGGTTGCCGGCGGCCAGGTCCTTGTCGATGGCCGCGCGCAGCGCTTCGGGCTGCATGGCGAACTGTTCGTCGGTGGGAATCAGGCGAATATTGTCGCGGCCGAAACCGGCCAGCAGCGCAGCCTTGTCCACCGAGCTGTGGGCGTGGGCACTGACGTAGACGACCAGAGGCTTGGCCTGGGCCTGCAGGCCGCCACGCACCAGGGCGTAGTCGGTGGTCCGTTCACGGGCGCAGATCAACGCCACCAGGGTACTGGTCGAGGCGGTGTCCTGGATCACCCCGCTCCACTGGCTGGACAGACCCAGCAGTTGGCGCAGCCAGTCGAGCGTGGTTTCCTCCAGCTCGCTCAAGGCCGGGCTGGACTGCCACGACAGGCCAAGCACGCCCAAGCCGGTGCTGAGGAAGTCGCCCAGTACAGACGACAGTGTGCCGTTGGAGGGGAAGTAACCGTAGAAGTCGGGATGTTGCCAATGGGACAGGCCTGGCATCAGCAACTGGTCGACATCCTTCAGGATCGCCGCGAAGGGTTCGGCCTGCTGCGGCGCCGTGCCGGGCAAGGCGGCCTTGAGATAGCCGGGCTCGACCTGGGCCATGACCGGGCGCTCGGCGACGCTCTGGCGGTAGTCGGCGATCAGGTCGATCAGTTGGTGGCCGTACTGGCGGAATTGTTCGGGGGTCACGGCAGCTCTCCTGTGGGTTGTCCGCTGCCTGTACCGGCCTCTTCGCGGGCAAGCCCGCTCCCACAGAGGGTGCGCTGTTCAACGGTGGGAGCGGGCTTGCCCGCGAAGAGGCCGGTACGGGCAACGCAATGGAGCCCAGTCTAGACACCTATCCCCTGCTGATTAACCCCGCATCACGCATACCTGCTATGGCGAAGGCGCATGCCCACCCTGCACACCGAACTGCGAATGACGCCACAGTTCATACACCCGGTTGCGCAACCAACGGTGCTCGGCCGAAGCTTGCAGGCGCTGATGCCAGACCACCCAGTAGCGCTGGGTATGCGTGATGAAGCCCAGCGGCCGCCAGGCCAGGCCATGCAACCGCGCCAGCTGCGTGGCGATATGCTCGGGCACCGTGGCCAGCGCCTGGCCGTTGCCGACCACCTGAACCATGGCGCTGAAGAACGGCACCTCCAGGCTGATCCGCCGTTGCATGCCCTGGGCACGGAGGTGGCGGTCGATGAAGCTGTCCTTGTCGCCGCCACCGGACACCCGCACATGCTTGAACGCCAGATAGTCGTCCTGGCTCAGTTCGGCGCGAACGGCCAGTGGATGGTCATGCCGCATCAGGCACACCGCACGGTCCTCGCCGAGCAGGCGACCGTGCAGGTTGGGCGGTGATTCGTCGAACAGCGTGGTGGCCAGGTCGATCTCGCCACTGGCCAGCAAGGTGTATTGCCCGGCCTGCCAGGTGCGGTACTCCAGCGACACCCCCGGCGCTTCACGCTCAAGTGCCGCCACCAGCAATGGCAGCATGTGCTCGGCCACATAGTCCGACGCTGCCAGGCAGAAACGCCGCTCGCAACGGGCCGGGTCGAAGGCGGCGGGTTGGCGCAGGGCGTTGAGTTCGTCCAGCACCTGCCGTAGCGGTTCGACCAATGCCTCGGCGTGCTCGCTGAGTACGTAACCACGGCCCTGGCGCACCAGCAACGGGTCGTCGAAGGCTTCGCGCAGGTGGGCCAGCTGGCGGCTGAGTGCGGACTGGCTGCAGCCCAGGCGCTCGGCGGCGTGGCTGAGGTTCTTTAGATGCAGGAGGCAGTCGAGGGTGCGCAGGTGGGCGAGGCTGAGGGAGGCGAAGGTGGGGTTCATGGCGCAAGTTCGAACGGATCGCGGGGCAAGCCCGCTCCCACGCCATTGTCGTGGGAGCGGGCTTGCCCCGCGATGGGGAGGGACATCAGTCGGTCAGGCCGACATAGACGTTCTGCACGTCTTCGTTCTCGTCGATCGCCTCGAGAAACGCCTCGACCTCGGCCAACGCCTCGGCGCTCAAGCTGGCGGCACTCACCGGGTTCTTCGGGGTGTAGCCGATCTTCGCCGACGTCACGGTGAAGCCGTGCTCCGGCAGGGCTTTCTGCACCGCGTCCAGGTCGGTGGTGTCGGTGATGAACAGGGTCGAACCCTCTTCCTCGCCTGGCTCGAAATCCTGGGCACCGGCTTCGATAGCCGCCATTTCCGGGTCGGCGTCACCTTCCGGGGTGGCCTCGATCAGGCCGACATGGTTGAAGTCCCAGGCCACCGAACCGCTGGCGCCCAGCTGGCCCTTGCGGAACAGCACGCGGATCTGGGCCACGGTACGGTTGACGTTGTCGGTCAGGCACTCGACGATCAGCGGCACCTGGTGCGGAGCGAAGCCTTCGTAGCTGACGGCATGGTACTGCACGGCCTCGCCGTCCAGCCCTGCGCCTTTCTTGATCGCACGCTCCAGGGTCTCACGGGTCATCGAGGCTTTCTTGGCCTGGACAATGGCCAGGCGCAGGCGCGGGTTCATGTCCGGATCGGCGCCGGACTTGGCCGCGATCTGGAGCTCCTTGGCCAGCTTGCCCATGATCTTGCCCTTGGCGTTGGCCGCCGTTTCTCTATGCTTGGCTTTCCACTGTGCGCCCATATCGACTCTCTTTGTTTCAGCGGCCGGTTCAGGAAGCGACCGGCCAAAAAGTGGGTGCAGTTTATACGCCCTCGGGCCAGGATCGACAACACATCGTGCAGGCTCGCAACCTGAGTGCAGCCCCGGACAGTCACAATCTTCTGTTCAACTGGGCCTGTCACCCACGCAACTCAGACGAAATGCGCCTTGCGCCCTTTCGAATAGTGGCAAGTGAAGGCACAATGCGTGTCCTTTTTTTGGCCGGCCTGGCCGGGGGCCTTTAAATGATCAAGACGCCGTACTACCTCATCGATAAACAAAAGCTGCTGGGCAACATGGAAAAGATTGCCTACGTTCGCCAGCAGTCCGGGGCCAAGGCCCTGCTCGCCCTCAAGTGCTTCGCCACCTGGTCGGTATTCGACCTGATGCAGCAGTACATGGATGGCACCACCTCGTCTTCGCTGTACGAGCTCAAGCTCGGCCGCCAGAAGTTCGCCGGTGAAACCCACGCCTACAGCGTGGCCTGGGCCGACGATGAAGTCGAAGAGATGCTCGAGAACTGCGACAAGATCATCTTCAACTCCATCGGCCAGCTCGAGCGCTTCGCCGAACAGTCCGAAGGCAAGGTCCGCGGCCTGCGCGTCAACCCGCAGGTGAGCAGCTCCGACTACCTGCTGGCCGACCCGGCGCGCCCGTTCAGCCGTCTCGGTGAATGGGACCCGGAAAAGATCGAGAAGGTGATCGAGAAGGTCTCCGGCTTCATGTTCCACAACAACTGCGAGAACGGTGACTTCGGCCTGTTCGACAAGATGCTGTCGCACATCGAAGAGCGCTTCGGCCACCTGCTGCACAAGGTCGAGTGGGTCAGCCTCGGTGGCGGCATCCACTTCACCGGCGAAGATTACGCGGTGGACGCCTTCTGCGCGCGCCTGAAGCAGTTCTCGCAAACCTACGGCGTGCAGGTGTACCTGGAGCCGGGCGAAGCCGCCATCACCAACAGCGCCTCGCTGGAAGTGACCGTGCTCGACACCCTGTACAACGGCAAGCACCTGGCCGTGGTCGACAGCTCGATCGAGGCGCACCTGCTCGACCTGCTGATCTATCGCCTCAACGCCAAGATGGCCCCCAACGATGGCGCGCACACCTACATGGTCTGCGGCAAGTCGTGCCTGGCCGGCGATATCTTCGGCGAATATCAGTTCGACAAGCCGCTGCAGATCGGTGACCGCCTGTCGTTCGTCGACACCGCCGGCTACACCATGGTCAAGAAAAACTGGTTCAACGGTCTGAAAATGCCGTCCATCGTGGTCAAGCAGCTCGACGGCAGCGTCGAGGTGGTACGCGAGTTCGGCTTCGACGACTACGTTTCGAGCCTGTCGTAAGACAGGCTTTCATGAAGGAGAAAAGCTGAATTGAAGAAGAACGTTCTTATCATTGGTGCAGGAGGTGTCGCCAAGGTGGTGGCCCACAAGTGCGCACAGCATAACGACGAACTGGGTCGTATTGCGATTGCGTCACGGAACATCTCCAAATGCCAGGCCATCATCGACAGCGTCAAGGCCAAGGGTAGCCTCAAGGTACCCGCCGACATCCAGGCCTTCTCGCTCAACGCCCTCGATGTCGAGGCAACCAAGGCACTGATCCGCGAGACCGAATCGCAGATCGTGATCAACGTTGGTTCCGCCTTCCTCAACATGTCGGTGCTGCGCGCCTGCATCGATACCGGTGTCGCTTATCTTGACACCGCGATTCACGAAGAACCGGGCAAGATCTGCGAAACCCCGCCCTGGTATGGCAACTACGAGTGGAAACACCTCGAAGAGTGCCAGCAGAAGAACATTACCGCCATTCTCGGTGTCGGCTTCGACCCGGGTGTGGTGAACAGCTACGCGAAACTCGCGCAGCAGCAGTATTTCGACCAAATCGACTCGATCGACATCCTCGACGTCAATGCCGGTTCCCACGGCAAGTACTTCGCCACCAACTTCGACCCGGAAATCAACTTCCGCGAATTCACCGGGCAAGTGTGGAGCTGGCAGAACAGCCAGTGGACCAGCAACACCATGTTCGAGGTCAAGCGCACCGACGACCTGCCGGTGGTCGGTTCGCAGAACCTGTACCTGACCGGTCACGATGAGGTTCATTCGATCTCGAAGAACCTGAACGTGCCGAACGTGCGCTTCTGGATGAGCTTCGGCGAGCACTACATCAATGTGTTCACCGTGCTGAAGAACCTTGGCCTGCTGTCCGAGCAACCGGTCAAGACCGCCGAAGGCCTGGAAGTGGTGCCCTTGAAAGTGGTCAAGGCCGTGCTGCCCGACCCCGCCTCGCTGGCCCCGGGCTACACTGGCAAGACCTGCATCGGTGACCTGGTCAAGGGCACCAAGGACGGTCAACCGCGCGAAGTATTCATCTACAACGTCGCGGACCACGAAGAGGCCTACGCCGAGACCGACAGCCAGGGCATCTCCTACACCGCCGGCGTGCCGCCGGTGGCTGCCGCCCTGCTGGTCGCCCGAGGCCAGTGGGATGCCGGGCGCATGGTCAACGTCGAGGAGCTGCCAGCCGAGCCGTTCCTCAAGGCGCTGGACGTGATGGGCCTGCCGACCCGCGTCAAGGATGAAAACGGCGACCGTCCATGGGACGCTGAAGCCTGAGCTGCAAGCTGAAGGGGCGCCGAATGGCGCCCCTTCGCTTTTCTGCGCAGCCCGGGTGCTACTTCCTGGCCTCCAGGATCAGGTTGAACGGCGTCTGCGTCGCCCGCCGGAACCGTGTGAACCCCGCCTCCTCGAACACCGCCCGCAGCCGCGCTTCGCCAGCCTGCGCCCCCAGCCCGAGCCCCACTTCCTGCGACAGCGAGTTCGGTGTGCAGATGAACGTCGATGCCGCGTAGAACAGCCGCCCGACCGGGTTGATATTGGCGTCCAGGGTATCTTCGGCATACGGCTCGACCAACATCACCGTGCCATCCTCTTTCAACGCTTCATAGGCGTGCCGCGCCGCGCCGACCGGGTCGCCCATGTCGTGCAGGCAGTCGAAGAAGCACACCAGGTCGAGATCATGGCCGGGATAATCCTTGGCCGAAGCCTGGACGAAGCTCACCCGGTCGCCCAGGCCGGCTTCCCGGGCACGTTCGATGGCGGTGCTCACCGAGGGAGCATGGTAGTCGTAACCGATGAAATGCGAAGCCGGGAATGCCTGGGCCAGGACGATGGTCGAAGCACCATGGCCACAGCCGACATCGGCCACCTGCGCCCCGGCCTGCAGCTTGGCCACCACGCCGTCCAGCGCCGGTAGCCAGTCGGCCACCAGGAACGTCCGGTAGCCGGGGCGGAAGAAACGTTCCGTACCGCTGAACATGCAGGGGTGATGATCGCCCCAGGCCAGCCCGCCGTCGCCGCGCATGGCCGCCACCAGCTTGTCCTTGTCATGGAACAGTGCGGCCAGCACCGCCGCGCCACCGGCCATGTAGGCCGGCGAGTCCTCGAGTGCCAGGGCCAGGGCCTGCTCCTCGGGGAGGGTGAAGCTGCCATTGCGATGCTCCACATAACCCGCCGCGGCCTGGCCATTGAGCCATTCACGCACCAAGCGGGGCTGGCAGCCAGTGCGCTCGGCCAGCACCTCGGGCGTGACCGGCAGGCTGTCGGCCATGGCCCTGTAAAGCCCGAGCTCGTCACCGAGTACCACATTGGCCAAGGTTGCCGCCGCGCCCATGTCGCCCACCAACCTGCCCATGAATTCCTGAAGCCTTGCCTCGTCCATGACCTGACCTCCTCTAGCGGAAGGCCACCGTCGGCGATGTCCGGCCCGGGGGCGGTGGTCGAAAGGTTGAACAGCCCGCGCGTCATGCGGGTCCAGGCTTTAAGTCTAGACCCGCCTGCGCTATCTTCGCCGCGCTGTCGGCATGCCCGCCAATACCGGACGGCCGCGCCCGCGCAGCACAGGAATTGCCAGCATGTTCTCCAGCCGTACCCTCGTCCTGATCCTGGGCGTCGCCTTCATCATTCTCGACCAGTGGGTGAAGCTCATCGCCCTGGTCGCCCTGAAAAGCCACAGTTATGTCCTCGGCAACCAGAATTTCTGGCTGGACCTGGCCCTGAGCCTCAATCCCGGGGCCTTCCTCAGCCTCGGCGCGGGGTTGGCGCCCGGCCTCAAGCAACTGCTCTTCGTGGTCGCCGTGGGCATCGTCTGCTGCTGGGCCATTGCCTGGGCCTACAAGCACTGGCAAACGGCACCCGTCAAAGCCTCCGCGGCGTGGTTCATCGCCATGGGCGGCCTGTCCAACCTGATCGACCGGGTGTTTCGCGACGGCCATGTGGTCGACTACCTGGTGCTCAATGTCGGCTCGCTGCACACCGGCGTCTTCAACCTGGCCGATATCGCCATCATGGCCGGCGCGGCGGTGCTGGTGGTCGATGGCCTGACGAGGCCGGCCAAGCCCTGAAAGCGCCTGCCGACGACGCTGCAGCCTTCACCCGCATCAAAGCAAAAGCCCTGGCCAACGGACCAGGGCTTTTGCTTTGATGCAGATGTTTCAGCCAGCCTTTTTCTGTGCTCGTTCCAGTTGCTCCAGCAAAGCCGCAGCCAGCGCCTTGTCGGAGAATGGGTTCTGCCCGGTGATCAGTTCGCGATCGACCACCACATGGGGCTTCCAGGCATCGGCATAGCTCATGTCAGCACCGGCGCCCGCCATCGCTTTCGCCGGATAGAACTGCAAGCGCTCCCCCTTCAGCGACCCCTCGAACACCTGCTCCTCCGGGTCGGAGAATATGGTCATGCGATAACCCTGGTAGCTCCAGTCACGGGCCGCCGGAGCCTCGCCACGGGCCAGGGCAGCGCGGTAGGGTAGCGGGTCATGCTGCGCGGACAACAACGTAATGGGGCCATGGCAGATGGCGGCGGTGGGCTTGCCAGCCTGGTGGAAGTGGCGCAGCAATGCCCCTACCTGGGGGTTGTTGGCCAGGTCGATCAGCGGCGCATGCCCGCCTGGGATGAAGATACCGGCGTAACGGTCCAGGTCACCCGCCAGCACCTCGGTCAACGACAACGTGTCGTGGATGCCCGGCAGGTTTTCGACGACATGACGGATCCGCAGCATTTCCGCCTGGTCGCCACCGAAGTACATCGGGTCGACCGAGCGCTCGTCGACGCTCGGCGCATTGCCCTTGGGCGTGACCAGCACCAACCTGTAGCCGGCCTTGAGCAACTGGTCGGCGGGCACGCCGAATTCGTTGAGGTAGTAACCGGTCGGGTAGTGCTTGCCATCCTTGAGCGCCAGCTGGTTTTCGCTGGACAGCAGCACCAGTACCTCGCCCTTGGGCGCGGCGACGGCGCCGCCTGCCATGAGCGCGCTGGCCAGGGCGACGGTTGTGAGTCTGGACATGATGATCTCCTGATCAGTTGAATGGGCTGATATCGAGCGCACGGGCCAGTTGCACCCGGGTCGGTGCGGCCAGCCAGTCGGCGGTGGCGGCGCGATAAGCCTGGTAATGGTGGCTGGCGCGGTGGGCGTCGACCGCGGCCTCGTCGGTATACAGTTCGAACAATTCGAATGCCGATGCGTCGCCTTCGTGGGCGAACAGGTCATAGCGCAGGTTGCCGGGCTCGGCGCGGCTGTTTTCGACCATCTGGCGCAAGGCCGCTTCGATGGCGTCGTGGTGTTCAGGGCGAGGGTGGATTGTGGCGAAGATGGCGATGGGCATTGGCGCCTCCGGATGGATGTGAATGGGCACATGCTAGCCATCGCGCTAAGATTCTATAATTCGAAAGCTTTTATTTCTGCAATCCAAATTATGAATATCGCCAACAAGGATCTGAACCTGCTGTACCTGTTCCAGGTGCTCTACGAGGAGCGCAACGCCTCCCGTGCCGCCGAGCGCCTGGCCCTCAGCCAGCCGGCGCTCAGCCACAAACTCAACAAGTTGCGGCACCAGTTCGGCGACCCGCTGTTCGTGCGTGCTCCACGCGGTCTCACCCCGACGCCACGCGCCCACGAACTGGCGCCCCAAATCCAGGTTCTGACCGAGCAGTTGAGGGATTTTTTCGAGCGTTGCGACGGCAAGGACTTCCTGGCCCGCCCTGCCCGCCTTCATCTATACAGCACCGACTACCTCGAACAGACACTGCTGCCTGGACTGCTGCCGGTCCTGCGCAGCCAGGCACCGAACCTCACCCTGGTCACCCACAACACCCGTGGCGAACTGCCGCGTGAGGCACTGGAGAAAGGCACCTGCGACCTGGCCATCGCCGGCTTCTACACCGACTTGCCGGACACCTTCCACCAGCAGCATCTGCTCAGCGAGGACTTCGTCGTGCTGGCATCGGCCGGCAACCCGCATCTGGCCGCAGGCATGAGCCTGGAAGCCTTCCTGAACTGCGAGCACCTGATCACCACCCTGACCGGCGACCTGGATGGCCGCGTCGATCGCGCGTTGCGCCGCCTGGGCCGTGAACGCAGGATCATCGCCGGCCTGTCCAGCTTCATCGCACCCACGCGGCTGGTGCGCGGCACCGACCTGTTGCTGACCTGCCTGAGATCGCTGGCTGAAGAGGCAATCGAGCGAGATCCGCACCTGTGCATTCATCCGTTGCCGCTCGACCTGCCCAGGGTGCAAGTGATGCAGATCTGGCATGCGCGCACCCATGCCGATCCGTTGCGACGCTGGTTTCGCCAGCAGATCCAGGCAGTTGCGCAGTCCACCCTGTAGGAGCCAGCTTGCTGGCTCCTACCTGGACCGCACACGACTCAAGGTGCTTCGGCGGGCGCCAGTTGCAGCACCTCGCTGGTATAGCTCCACTCCTCCTGCACCTTGTCCGGATGCTCGTTCAGGCGGATCCCGTACGACGGGATGATCTGCTTGATCTTGGCCTGCCACTGCGGCGTGGCAACCTTGTCCTTGAACACCTTGTTCAGCAGGTCGAGCATGATCGGCGGCGCGGTGGAGGCCCCCGGCGAGGCGCCCAGCAACCCGGCGATGCTGCCATCCTTGGAGGTCACGATCTCGGTCCCCAGCTTCAGCACCCCACCGAGGTTCTCATCCTGCTTGATGATCTGCACCCGCTGCCCCGCCTGCCACAGGCGCCAGTCTTCCTTCTTCGCCTCGGGGAAGTAGGTCTGCAGCGCGGCGAAACGATCATCGTCCGACTGCAGCAACTGGCCGATCAGGTACTGCACCAGGTCGAACTCGCGCACCCCGACCCGCACCATCGGCCAGGTGTTGTGCAATGACATGCTGGCCGCCAGGTCCAGCAATGAGCCCTGCTTGAGGAACTTGGTGGAGAACGTGGCGAACGGCCCGAACAGGATCATGCGCTTGCCGTCGAGCACCCGGGTGTCCAGGTGCGGTACCGACATCGGCGGCGCGCCGGTGGCGGCGATGCCGTAGGCCTTGGCCATGTGCCGCTGGGCGATGGCCGGGTTGTCGGTGACCAGGAACGAACCGCCCACCGGGAAGCCCGCGTAGTCCTTGGCTTCATCGATGCCCGACTTCTGCAGCAGCGGCAGCGCGGCGCCGCCGGCACCGATGAACAGGAACTTGGCGTCGGTGGCCGCGGTGCTGCCGTCCTTGAGGTTCTTGTACTCGACGTGCCAGCTGCCATCGTCGTTGCGGCTGATGCCCTCGACTTCGGTGGACAGCTTGAGGTCGAAGTTCGGCCGGGTCTGCAAGTAACCCACGTATTGCCGGGTGATCTCGCCGAAGTTGACGTCGGTGCCGATGGGCGTCCAGGTCACCGCGAGCTTCTGGTTGGGGTCGCGCCCTTCCATCATCAGCGGTACCCACTTGGCGATCTGCGCGTGATCCTCGGAGTACTGCATGGGCTTGAACAACGGGCTGGCCTGCAAGGCTTCGTAGCGTTTCCTGAGGAAACGGATATTGTCGTCCCCCCAGACGAAGCTCATGTGCGGCGTGGTGTTGATGAACGAACGCGGATTCTTCAGCACGCCCTGCTTCACCTGCCAGGCCAGGAACTGGCGGGTGACCTGGAACGACTCGTTGATCTCCACCGCCTTGCTGATGTCGATCTTGCCGTCCTTCTCCGGCGTGTAGTTGAGCTCGGCCAGCGCGGAGTGGCCGGTGCCGGCATTGTTCCAACCGTTGGAGCTCTCCTCGGCGACCTTGTCCAGGCGCTCGACCATCTCCATCGTCCAGCCAGGCTCCAGCTCGTTGAGCCAGACCGCCAGCGTCGAACTCATGATGCCGCCGCCCACCAGCAGTACGTCGACCCGCTTGGTATCGGCGGCCTGGACGCTGCCCAGGCCCACAGCCAGGACCAGTCCGAGCAAGGCCCATTTCGTTCTTTTCACAATGTTCATGTGCGCTCCCGTGTTCGCCTTTGCCTGCACCGGCAACCCACAGGCACAGGGCCTGCGGTGTCGAGCCTGGGTCAAGCTTAGTCGACTGATTTGCTCAGGCATGATCGAGCTGGCACTTGCAATCAGCCACTTCCCGAAATACTGTATGAATAATCAGTATTTCGAGACCCCCCATGCAATTGATCGCCAAGCTCGGCATCCTTGCCGACGCCGCCAAGTACGACGCCTCCTGCGCCAGCAGCGGCGCGCCCAAGCGCAGCTCGCGAGGCCGTGACGGGCTTGGCGCCACCGATGGCATGGGGATCTGCCACAGTTTCACCCCGGATGGCCGCTGCGTATCCCTGCTCAAGGTGTTGCTCACCAACTTCTGCCTCTACGATTGCCAGTACTGCGTCAACCGCCGCTCCAGCAACGTGCCACGGGCGCGCTTCACCCCCGAGGAAGTGGTGCGCCTGACCCTCGACTTCTACCGGCGCAACTGCATCAGCGGCCTGTTCCTCAGCTCCGGCATCATCCGTTCGGCCGACTACACCATGGAGCAACTGATCAGGGTGGCGCGCCTGCTACGCGAGGAACACGGCTTTCGCGGCTACATCCACCTCAAGACCATTCCCGACGCCGACCCGCTGCTGATCGAGGAAGCCGGGCGCCTGGCCGACCGCCTGAGCGTCAACATTGAACTGCCCACCGACGCCAGCCTCAAGCGCCTGGCCCCGGAAAAGCAGGCCAGCACCATCCGCCAGGCCATGGGGGTGATCCACCAGGGGCAACAGGCAGTGGCCGGCGAGCCCCGGGCGCCGCGCTTCACGCCCGCCGGGCAAAGTACCCAGGTGATCGTCGGTGCCGACACCACCGATGACAGCACGCTGCTGCGCAATGCCGAGTCGCTGTACCTGGGGTACGGGCTCAAGCGCGTCTATTACTCGGCCTTCAGCCCCATCCCCGACAGCCCTGGCAGCGTCCCTCTGGCCGCCCCGCCGCTGCTGCGCGAGCACCGCTTGTACCAGGCTGACTTTCTCTTGCGCGGCTATGGCTACAAGGCCGGTGAGCTGCTCGGCGAGGCCGGTAACCTGGCGCTGGACATCGATCCCAAGCTGGCCTGGGCGCTGGCCAATCGCGACGTGTTCCCGCTCGACGTGAACCGCGCCGAACCGGCGCTGCTGGCGCGCATCCCCGGCATCGGCCTGCGCAGCGTGCAGCGCCTGGTGGCCCTGCGCCGTGAACGGCGAGTGCGCTACGACGACCTGATCCAGCTGCGCTGCGTGCTGGAAAAAGCCCGCCCGTTCATCGTCACCAGCGATTACCGCCCGGCCCAGGCCGAACTGCGCAGCGGCCTGCTGCGCGCCCGCCTGCGCGAACCCCAGGCACCGGTGCAGATGGGCTTGTGGGGATGATCGCGCTCGACTGCGACGATGACTTCGCCACCTGGCGCGACCAGGCACGGCGGCTGCTCGGCCATGGCATCGACCCTGCCGAAGTGACCTGGGGCCAAGGCCCGATGGATGATTTGCTCGCGGTGCCGGCGCCACTGCCCGAAGGCCCGGGCCCGTTTCGCGCCCGTGTGCCGGCGGCCTTGCTGGCCCAGCTGGAACAGGCCGGGCGCTATCGCGGCGAACAACGCTGGAACCTGCTCTACGAAGTGCTCTGGCGCGTCGCCCATGGCGACCGCACCGCCATGCTCGCCGGTGACCGCCTGGGCAGTGAACTGCAGCGGCGTATCAAGCAGGTCGGTCGCGAGGCCCATCACCTGCACGCCTTCGTGCGCTTCGTGCCACTGCCCACCGACTTGGCCGAACGCCTGCAACTGGACCTGGTTGCCTATCACGAACCCGCCCACGACATCCTCGCCAGCGCCAGCGGCCATTTCGCCGAGCGCCTGGGGCGCCAGCGCTGGCTGATCGCGACACCGCGCGACGGCATCCGCTGCGACGGAGAAAACCTGCACTACCACCGCCACTGCCCGGATGAATGGCGCCAGTGGGCGCGAAGCGCGGAGGATCCGGGCGCCGAGCTGTGGCTCACCTACTACCGGCACACCTTCAACCCCGCCCGGCTCAACCCGGACGCCTTGCGCCAGCACCTCCCTGGTCGGTTCTGGAGGAACCTGCCCGAAGGGCCGCTGATTCCCGAGCTGGTCGGCCAGGCGCGACAAGGTAAGCAACGCGATGGCCAGGCAATGGAAGTTGGCTTGCAGGCTGGCAAGCGTATTGCCGCCCATGGGCCAAAGTGACGCAGAGGCGATGATCACCTCAGGTTCAGCGCTACACTTGTAGGAGCCGGCCTTGCCGGCGAACAGACCGGCGCAGAGATACGCCTCGCTCGCCCGGCTCTCAGCCTTTGAGCGCTTGCTCGATCACCGCAATATCGATCTTGCCCATCGTCATCATCGCCTCGAACGCCCGTTTGGCGGCAGCCCGGTCAGCGCCCCCCACCGCTTGGGTGAGCACGCGCGGTGAAATCTGCCACGACAGCCCCCACTTGTCCTTGCACCAACCACAAACGCTGGCTTCGCCACCGTTGTCGATGATCGCGTTCCAGTAACGGTCGGTTTCCTCTTGATCGTCGGTCGCCACCTGGAATGAAAATGCCTCGCAGTGCTTGAACATCGGCCCGCCATTGAGGCCGATGCAGGGGATGCCCATCACGGTGAACTCGACCGTGATCACATCGCCCTGCTTGCCGGACGGGTAGTCGCCGGGTGCCTGGTGCACCGCGGTCACCCTGCTGTCGGGGAAGGTGCGCGCATAGAAGTTCGCCGCCGCTTCGGCGTCGCCGTCGAACCAGAGGCAGATACTGTTCTTCGGGGTCATGTCGGTGGCTCCTGTGCCCTTGCCATGTCCCGTCGAGTCTAGCCCTCTACCCCGAGCAAATTGCCTCGTGCGATCAGCGGCCAGCCAGGGGGATCCACAGGTCGACATAGCCGACGCCGCGCATCGGGTCGAAGTCCGGGCTGTACAGCTCGAACTCCGGCGCGTCGGCGGCCTGGTAGCCGGAGGCCGGCAGCCACTGGTTGAACACGGTGAATACCGTCTGGTGGATCATCGACACGTGGCCCAGGTGGCGGAACACCGCATAGTCCCGCGCCGCGAGCCGGAAGAAGCGAAAGTTCGCCGCAAGCTCGGCGGTACGGGCCACCTCGACCCCGGCGATGTACTCGAAACTGCCATCCTCCCCCGGGTTGCAGCACAACCCGTAAGTGAAATCGCCCACCTGGCCAGGCACCCGGCCCACGTAGGGATCGAAGGCCTGCCACAGCCCCACGATGCCCTCGTTGCGCTCGAAGGTGAAGCGTTCGCCCAGGCCGGCGACGATGAATTCGGGACGGTGTTCGAAACGGGGTTCAGACAGGGGGACAAAGTTCAGTGCTTTCATGCGCAGGGGCTCCACCAGCTTGATCGGGTCATGGGCCTGCCCACGCACCTGGCTCGGCGCAACGCCGAACAGGTCGCAGAAGGCCCGCGTGAATGCTTCGTGGGAGCCGTAGCCGGCCGCCAGGGCGACGTCCAGGATATCCGGGTGGCCTTCGCGCAGGGCCAGGGCCGCCCGGCTCAGCCGCCGGGCCCGGACATAACGCATGACCGGCCAGCCAGTGGTGGCGACGAACTGGCGCGACAGGGCGAACGGCGACAGGCCGAAATGCCTGGCGACACCAGACAGGTCCAGGTCAGAGTCCAGGGCCGATTCGATGTACCACAGGATGTGTTCGATGCCGCGCATTCCATTGCTCCTCAGTCAGCGCGGCCACCTTAGCAAGTGCGCGTGAGGCAGGTTTGATCATTCTTGCGCGGGCCAGCCCTGGCAGGCACAGGCACGTTGCAACGAATGTAGGAGCGGATTCATCCGCGATGCGCCGCGCGGGCGGCGCTCGATCTCGCAAGCACTGCAAGAGATGGTGCTAATGACGCCCCCTTCAAGCAACGCCCCATCCAGCCTGGTACTGACTGAACGCCAGGTGATAACCGTTGCAATCACGTACACCGAATTCGCGCGAACCGTAAGGCATGTCCTGCAGCGGCCAGGCGATGTCGGCCTTGTCCCTGATCCGTGCGTAGTAGCCCTCGACATCGTCGATCACCAGGTAGAACGTCCCCGAGCAGCCCACCGGCTGCTGCCACAGGTCCTGCCCGGTGAAGACCAGGCTGCAACCTTGCAGGCGCGCGGTCAGGGTGCCCTGGGCGGTATCCGTGACGGTAAAGCCCAGCACGTCACGGTAATGGCGGCGCACGGTTACCAGGTCGGGGCAACGCAGAAGCAGGGCGATGGACATGCAAGCCTCGTCGATGGGCGTGGTGTTGGCGCCGATCATCGCCGCGTTCGACGACCGCGGCAAGCGCGCTGTATGCCGGATTCAGCGCCCATCTGTATCTGCCGCCCCTGGGCCGAAGCCCCTAGCATCGAACACTCCGCCCCGGTAGCCGACATGAACGACCTCCCCACCCACATCGATTTTCCAGGCCTGACCGTGCGCCGCCTGCGCCCCGAAGACCATGCCATGGTCTGTGCCCATCGCGAGGCCATGTTCCTCGAGGCCGGTGGTGCGCCGGAGCGCCTTCGCCTGATGACCAAACACTTCGCCCCCTGGCTGCGGCCACGCCTGGAAGACGGCCGCTACTACGGTTTCGTGCTGCTGGACCAGGAGCGCCCGGTGGCGGCCATTGGCCTGATGGACATCGAATGGCCGCCGCACCCGAACCACCCTACCCAGGGTTTGCGTGGCTATGTGCTGAATGTCTACGTCGCGCAAAGCCATCGGCGCCGTGGCCTGGCCCGCAGGCTGATGCAACTGGCCGAGGCCGAGTTCGCCCAGCGTGGCCTTGGCTTTGCCGTGCTGCATGCAACCGAGGCCGGCAGGCCGGTCTATGCAGGGCTCGGTTGGGCGGCCACGACTGAGATGGCCAAGCCCCTCGCCTGAATACCGGACGTATCGTCGGTCAACGCTGATGACTGTCAGGCATGCCCCGGATTTGACGTGCGCCAGCACAGGGTTCAAGGTCGCAGGCCAATGCACGCCCCTGCCCCCGACACGGAGATCCCCATGCATTTCGACCTGATCCAGACCCTCAGCCTGGCCGGCAAGCCGGACGTGCCCAATGACGACCGCATTGGCTGCGCCGACTGCCATGCCTGGGTGATCGACGGCGCCACCGACCTCGGCGCGCCCGGCTTGCTGGGCGAACGCGGCGGCGCGGCCTGGCTGGCGGGTGCGGCGCAGCGTGCCTTCAGCGTGGCCTCGGGCCCCTTGCAGACCCTGTGCGAAACGGTGTTCGAGACCTTGGCCCGCGATTACCGGCAAGACCGCCGACGCGAACCCGTGGCTCACTGGGAGCTGCCACGCGCCGCGTTCGCCGCCGTGGCGCTGGAAGGCGACGAACTGGTCTGCGCGCACCTGGCCGATTGCGTGGTTCTGCACCGCAGCGCGCGGGGCGTCGCCTTCCTCACGCCAGAGCCCGATCGCGAGGCGGAACGCGGCGAAGCGGCCGCCCTGGGCCCCGGTACCGGTGCCCACAATGTACGCACGCCCGCAGTGCTGGCCGACCGCCGCCAGGCCCGCGAACGGCCCCGGGCCGTGCTCGGCGTCGATGCCGAGTTGTCCCGGGAAGGCACCCGCTACAACCGTGCTGCAGTGGCGCGGGGCGACGACATCGTATTGATGAGCGATGGCTTCGCCGCGTTGTTCGACACCTACCAGGCCTACACACCGACTGCATTCGTCGAGCACCTGCTGGCTCATGGTCTGGTCGAGCTGGCGCGCACATTGCGGGAGATCGAACAGGAGGACGCCGCTTGCCTGCGCCATCCGCGCTTCAAGATGAGCGACGACGCCTCGGCAATCTGGTTGCGGGTGGGCTGAGTACTGTGCAGACAGTTATAGAGGCCGACTGAGGGTGGGCGCTTTCCAGGTGTTCGGCGCTGCAACTCTCCCGCCGAACACCCTCCAGGAACCGTCGCCGAATCGAGAAAGTCGGAACCCGAAAAACAAGGAAAAGGACTACAGCAAACACGGAAACCATGAAGTCGATCCCGTCTCGAGTCAGACGCAAGATGGCGTCTCGGCCCACAAGGGCCCCTCCCATCGACTCACGTACAAGGAAGCACTCCATGGTCATTCACCCCCTCCCCGCCAACACCGCCTGGGACTACGGCATCAGCCTGGACAAGCACATCGTTTCCAGCGTCCCCATCGGCCCCAACGAATACGGCTACATGCAGTTCGACACGGTCAGGACCGCCATCGGCGAAGCGGTGTTCCAACTCAAGTACCGCGACAACTACAAACAGGTGGAATTCCTCGCCCAGTCGGTCGCCGGCGCACTCGCCGGCCGCCGCTTCGATGCGATCCTGCCCATGCCCGCCAGCAAGCAGCGTGCGCGCCAGCCGGTGTATGAAGTGGCCCAGCGTGCCGCCGCGCTGCTCGACGCCGGCTACAACGAGCAAACCCTGGAAAAACGCTGGAGCACCGGCCTGATGAAGGACCTGGCCAGCTACGAGGAGCGGGTCAAGGCGCTGGCCGGCTGCTTCACGGTCAACGCCAACCTGCAGCTCGGCTCCGACATCCTGGTGCTGGACGACCTGTACGACACCGGCGCATCGCTGGAGGCCGCCTGTACCGCCCTGCGCGAATACGCTAGCATCCGCAGCATTTCTGTCGTCGCCCTGACGCGGAGGCACTAATGCCCAGGGTCTTCATTGCCGGCTCCATCACCATCAAGCGCCTCCCCCCACAGGTCGAGGCGAGGCTCGACAACATCCGCTCATCCGGGCTGGACGTGCTGGTGGGGGACGCCGGCGGTGTGGACCATGCCGTGCAGCGCCACTTTCATCAAGCCGCCTACCCGGCCGTCACCGTCTACTGCAGTGGCGACACCCCTCGCCATAACGACGGTGGCTGGCCGCTGGCGATGATTTCGCCGCCGATCAACGCCAAAGGCCGCGCCTTCCATACCGCCAAGGACCTGGCGATGGCGGCGGACTGCGACTACGGCCTGATGATCTGGGATTGCAAGAGCCCCGGCACGCTCGGCAACGTGCTCGAACTGCTGGGGCGCCAGAAAAAGTCCTTGGTCTACCTCAAGCCTCTGGAGCAGTTCCAGACCGTGCAGTCGCCCGTGGATCTGCAATGGCTGGTGGCGCAGATGGACGACCGCGCCAGGCAGGAAGCCGACCGCAAGATCTCACTGTCGAGGAAGATGGCCCGCCTCGTCTCACCGGACAGCCACGACCTGCAGGCGCAGATCGAGGCCCACCGTGCGCAGATCGCCCACCACGAGCAGTGCATCGCACTGCTTCAGGCAAAACTGGACGCGCTGCCCTCGACCGGCAATCTGTTCACGGAGTGAAGGCATGCCGCCCGGCTTCACCCTCAGTGGGAGAACCGGGCGGCGATGCGTTTCAGGCTTCGTTCACCGCCACCGCAACCTGCTTTTCGAGCAACGCCTCGACGAAGCGCTCGCCGAACTGGTCCAGGTACTGGCGCTGCAGCAGGCACTCATGGGGTGCCTCGACATCGACCTGCACCAGCTCACCGTCGATGCAGGGCAACCACAAGCCTGGTTGCTGCTCGTCCTGGCGCAGGATATCGGTGGTGGCACGGATGAACAGCAAGTCGCCCTTGTAGCGCGCGTACTGGCAACGCCCCAGCAATTCGAGCATCAGCTTGGAGTCGTCCACCAGCCGGGTCAGGAAGGCATCCCCGAGCTGCTGGCTGCCGAGCACTTCCTCCATGGCGCTCTTGAGCCCCTTCAGCCCGGCCCGTGGCGTGCCGACGATGGCGCGGGTCATGCGGCTGATGATCATCGCGTCGTCCAGCTTCAGCGAGGCCGGCCCGCCCTGCAGCGGATAACTGTCGAACATGCACAGGAAACTCACCTCATGCCCCTGGGCCTGCAGCATCGCCGCGATCAGCAGCGCCAGGTTGCCGCCCACCGACCAACCCGCCAGTTGATACGGGCCCTGGGGTTGCAGCGCGACGATGCGTTGCAGGTACTCCCGCGCCAGTTCCTCCAGCGAACCGACCACCCGCTCCGGGTCGAGCAGGATCGGTGACTGCAGGGCATACAGCGGCTGGTCCTCCGGCAGGTACGCCAGCAGCCCCGCATAGGGCCAGGCGATGCCGCCGCCGGGATGGATGCAGAACAGCGGTGGTCGCCGCCCTTCGGTACGCAGCGCCAGCACGGCGCTGAACGGATCGCTGTAGCCGTTGTTGCGCCGCAGGCGCTGGGCGAGCTGGCGCGGGGTCGGCGCGGCGAGGAAATCGGCGATGCCCAAGGCGACGCCGAACTGCTCGCGGATCCGGTTGACCAGTTGCAAGCCCAGCAGCGAATGCCCGCCCAGGTCGAAGAAACTCTGGTTGGCGAACACCTGCGGGCAGTCGAGCGTTTCGGCGAACAACGCGCACATGGCCTGCTCCTCCGGGGTCTCGGCGGCGCTCAGCTCGTTGGCTTCGGTCAAAACAGGCTCCGGCAGGCGATCGACCGCAAGCTTGCCGTTGGGCGTCAGCGGGAAGTGGTCGACGCGCATGATCACGCTCGGAATCATGTGCTGGGGCAGATGCCGACCAAGCGCCTGCTTCAGTTGCGCGCTGTCCAGACGGCTATCGGTGCTGGCGACATAGGCGACGATGGCCGGCCCCTGCCGCAACTCACGCAGCAACACCGTGGCGTCGGTCACGCCATTGCAACCCAGCAGCACGTTCTTGATCTCGTCCAGTTCGATGCGCAGGCCGCGCAACTTGACCTGGTTGTCCTGGCGGCCGAGGTAGTGGATGCGCCCCTGGTGGTCGAAGTACACCCGGTCCCCGGCGCGGTACATGGTGCTCCGCGGGTCGAGCAGGTCGGTGACGAAACCTTTGGCGGTGAGGTCCGGACGGTTGCGGTACCCCCGCGCCACGCCCGGGCCACCGATGAACAGGTCACCCCAGCTGCCCGGCGGCAGCAGGCGCTGCTGGCTGTCCACCACGTACAGCCGGGTGTTGTCGGTGGCCGGGCCGATCGACAGGTCGCCACTACCGTAGTGAGCGTTGATCGAAGTGGCGAACGACGTCTCGGTCGGCCCGTACACATTGAGCAGGCGACAATGGGCGAAGCGCGCCAGCAACGCCGGCGTGCACGGCTCGCCGCCCAGCATCAGCGTGGTGTCCTGGGGGAAGTCCTCGGTCTGGTGGCAGGCCAGCAGGCTCGGCGTCATCACCAGCAGGTCGATGGACGCCTGCCGGACCACCTTGGCCAGCGCCTTGCCCGGCGCGCTGGAAACCTTGTCGGTGATCACCAGCTGCGCACCGGCCAGCAGGGTCATCATGATCTCCAGCACCGACATGTCGAAACCGGCGGCAATGAACTGCAGCACGCGCGCGCCTGGCTGCAAGTGGGCCGCTTCGATGGCCGTACGGGCAATCGGCACCAGGTTGCGGTGGGTGACCTCGACACCCTTCGGCTTGCCAGTGGATCCGGAGGTATAGATCAGGTAGGCCGGCAGGTTGGCATCGAACGGCGCCAGCGCCTGTTCGACCTGCGGCAGGTGCGCCAATGTTTCAGCAGTGAGCGGCAGCAGCTTGTCGGCGGCGACCTCGACGGCCAGCTGGCTGCCGGGCGCCACGATCACCAGCGCGGGGTCGGCATCGGCGAAGATGTGTTCGATGCGCGCCGGCGGCAAGTCGGGGTCTACCGGCACGTAGCAGGCGCCTAGCTTGAACAATGCCACTGCCGCCACCACCCACTCGACGCTGCGCGAGAACATCACCACCACGCAATCGCCGGCCACCACGCCACGCCCGCGCAGGTGCGCGGCCAGGCGCGTGGCGTCGGCGTCGAGCTCGGCATAGCGCAGCGAACGCCCGCCTTCGCTCAGCGCCACCCGCCCGGCATGCTCGCGCACGGCGCTGGAGAAAGTATCGGCGAACACCGGCAGCGCAGCCTCGGTCACGGGCAGCGAGTAGTAGCGCACGTGTTCATCCGCCAGGAACAGGTCATAGTCCGCCGCCAGGGTCTGCGGCGCCTCGGCGAAACGCTCGAACAGGGCCACCAACCGCTGGTAATGCAACGCCAGCGCGGCGTCCGGATACAGGTCGGCGTTGGCATTGAAGCCGATCTCCAGGCGCCCGTCCTGGTGCCGGTCGAAGATATCGATGCCCAGGTGCTCGGCCGGCCCGTTGGCATAGTTCTGGATCGTGGTGTCACAGCCTTCGAAGCCGGGGCCCTGGTCGTAGGCGACGATATTGAGCAGTGTATTGAACAGCGGCTTGTTGCCCCGCTCGGCGTGCAGGTCGCGGATCATGCTTTCGCTGCGGTAGGTCTGGTGCAGCAGGTGGTGGCGCAACTGGCGCTGGATGTTGGCCGCCACCGTCAGCACCGTGCTCTGGGGCGTGAACGACAGGTGCAACGGCAGGATGTTGGCGACCATCGACGGCAACTCGCGCAGCGCCTTGAGCTGGCGCGCGGCCACGGGCATGCCGACGGCCAGCTCGGCCTGGCCGGTCATACGGTGCAGGTAGGTGGCGCACAGCGCCAGCAGGATGCTCGACAGCCGCAACGACTGCTCGCCGGCCACATGGCGCAAACGCTGCACGGTCTCGCCCTGGAACACCTGGCGCAGGCGGTTGAGCTCGACCAAGGGCGCATCGCCCGGCACCAGTTGGGTGGCCTCGGGCATTTTCAGGCAGTACTGGCGCCAGTAGCCGCGGTCCTTGTCGTGCTGCGGGCTGTCGCGATAGGCCTGCTCGGCCTCGGCCACGCTGGCCAGGGGCGCGTAGCCGTGGGGCGCCAGTGTTTCACCTCGGCTCAAGGCGTTGTAGTGCGCGGTGATGTTGCCGAACAGGATGCCATGGCCGAAACCGTCCACCACCAGGTGCGAGGCCAGCTCGACCAGGCGGTGGTGGCGCGCGCCCAGGCGAACCACCACGTAGCGGGTCAGCGGTTCGTGCTGCAGGTCCATGTCATGCCCCAACAGGTGCTGCAGCAGCTCGCTGCAAGCCTGTTCCGGGTCGGCGCGGTCGCTGACGTCATGAAACTGGAAGGTCTTGGCCGGCAGTGTGTCGGTGGCATGAATGCGCTGTACGTATTCACCGCTGCGCGGGTCGATCTCGAAGTTGGCGCGCAGGGCGTCGGCCTGCAGCAACTGGCCATGGATGGCCGCCTCCAACCAGGTCAGGTTCAGGTCACCGCGCAAGTCGATGACGTCACACAAGTGATAGTTGAGGTTACGTCCGCTCTGGCTGATAGCGAGGCACACTTCCTGCTGGGCGGTACTGAGCGGGCAGCTGTATATCTGGAACATAAAGAATTTCCTTTTCTTTAGTGGCTTCCGGTTATCGACAGGCAGCCGCGTGCCTGTCCGCTTCATGGCTTGATGCCACTAAGGCAGCGTTAATCTCATTCAACTTTCGAGAAACACGAGACATACGCAGACGGGTGTTGTTCTTATATGACGCCAATCCATAGCGACGTCTTGCCACTCTACTAACGAATTAGTTTGCAACAAGTAGCGACGGACTCTAGAGGATGCAGACACTGCTGTCAATTTACCTGAAACACAGCAAAATCGCCGAGATAGAGCGAAAAATATAGAGCAATAACTCCAAATCCACTCAGTTGAAGCCACCTCGAAAAGCATCGCCACTCACCCGCATAATTTAGAATTAAAAGCCTAACCCCCTCATACCCATGCATTGACAAAAAACAACTATTCCCACAACTAAATCTCATAAAGACACTGACCCAGGGCATAACACATACATAAATAATTCACCTATTACCCACTTTAATAACTGGCATCAGTTCGCCCGCTCAGCGCAACCCAACGCCTCGCGTACACCTGTAACAACAACGTCAATTTTTCCATCCCGCGCCCATCCACTGAAACTCCCACCTTGCCCGGCCGGTCTCATCCAGTGCATGCAATAAGGAATGCACCCTCAAGGAGACTGGACATGCCCTACCCCCTGACACTCACGACCCCCTTCCGCCTGCTGGCCGTGGCCAGCGCCCTGCTCGCCTGCGCGCCCCTGGCCAATGCCGACGACGTGCTGCTGGTCGGCAACAAGGCCGACGCCAGCGTGTCGGCCCTGGACACCCGCAGCGGCCAGGAAATGATCCGCCTGCCGGTCGGCGACGGCCCCCACGAGGTGGTGGTCAGCGGCAACGGCCTGCTGGCGGTGGTCGGCAACTACGGCGCCCAAGGCACGGCCAACAACAGCCTGAGCGTGATCGACTGGCCGACGCGCACGGTCATCCGCACCATCGACCTGGGCCAGGACGCCCGCCCCCACGGCATCCGCTTCCTGCCCGACAACCAGCGCGTGGTGGTCACCACCGAGGCCAGCGAACGGCTGCTGATCGTCGACCTGGCCCAGGGCAAGGTGCTCGAGCGCATCGACGTCGGTGGTGGCAAGCCGCACATGGTCGCGCTGTCGCCCGGCGCCGACCGCGCCTATGTCACCCATGTCGACAGCGGCACCCTGTCGGTGGTCGACCTGCTGCACAAGAAGAAGATCGCCGAGATCCCGACCGGCTCGGGCAGCGAAGGCGTGGCGGTCACCCCCAGCGGCAACCAGGTGTGGGTCAGCAACCGTGGCGGCAACGAAGTGGTCATCGTCGATGCCCAGCGCCTGGAGGTCACCGACCGCATCCGCACCGGCCTGTTCCCGATCCGCGTCGCCATGACCCCGGACGGCAAGTATGCGCTGGTCACCTGCGCCAAATCGGCGGAGCTTGCCGTCATCGACGTAGCGGCCAAGAAAGAGATCAAGCGCATCGGCCTGGCCCGCGAGGGTGCCGAGTACCGCCGCACGATGCTCGGTGAGGAGGCGCTACCGATCGGGGCCGTGGTCTCGCCTGATGGCAAGCGGGTCTACGTGGCGATCAGCGGTGGCGACGAAGTCGCGGTGATCAGCACCGTCAACTGGACCGAGAAGGCGCGCTGGAAGGTCGGCCCCGAGCCAGATGCATTGGCGATCGTGGTGCAGCCGAAGGAAGACAGCTGAGGTCGACGCATCGCGGATGAATCCGCTCCTACAGGCGCTGCGCAGCATGTTTCTAGGAGTGGCTTTAGCCGCGATGCGCCGCGCGGGCGGCGCGCGGTTGAATGGTCGCTGCAATTCGACCTTCAAATCCATAAAAAAAGCGCCTCGCAAGAGGCGCCAAAACATTCACCTTCAACCAAAGGAGCACGTGGGCTTCTCAAGGTGAATTCTGGTTGCGATCAGAGAATCGACAGCGGGTACTCGACGATCACCCGCACCTCGTCCAGGTCCGACTCGAAGGCCGTGGCCCGGGTCGTGGCCTGGCGCACGCGCAGCGACAGGTCCTTGGCCGCGCCGGTCTGCACCACATACTTGACCTCGATGTCGCGCTCCCAGCGCTTCTGGTCGGTGAGCGGGTCGCCGTTGTCGTCACGGCGCATGTAGTAGGCGTTGGCGTGGCTGTAGTCGGCGTCGCTGCCCCGGCCGTAGCGGGTCATGAACGACAGCCCCGGCACGCCGTAGGCGGCCATGTTCAGGTCGTAGCGCAGCATCCACGAACGCTCCTTCGGCGAGTTGAAGTCGCTGTACTGGATGGAGTTGTCGAGGAAGATCGAGTCGGACTGGCGCAGGTAGTCGAAGTCGTCGTCACCGTTGTTGCGCTGGTGCGTCAGCGCCAGGGTGTGAGCGCCGTAGCGCACACCGACCTTTGCGCTCCAGATGTCGTTGTCGAACTGCCCCAGGCGCTGACGCCCTTCGTCCCTGGCGTTGTAGAAGTTGAAGCCGCCGATCAGCGCCAGTTCATCCGACAGCGGCCAGGTCACACTGGTGCCGGCGTAGTACTGGTTCCACACGTCCTTCAGGCGGCTGCCGAACAGGCTCACGCTGACATTTTCGTTGATCGCGTAGTCGCCACCGCCGTAGGCGATCCACGGCGAATCCACCGGGCCGCCGTAGAAGGTCACGAAGTTGTCGCGCAAGTCGCTGGACACCGGCTGGCTCATGGCATGCAGGCGCCCGGCCTGCAGCGTCAGGCCCTGCAGGCTGGTGTTCTCCAGGGTGACGCCGCGAAAACTCTCCGGCAGCAGGCGCGAGTCACCCGCAGCCACTACCGGGTTGACCGGGAACACATCGCCCACCCGCAGCACGGTGTCGAACAGCCGCACCTTGGCCGCGCCGCCGACCTTGCTGTATTCGTCGCGGGCCTGGCCATCGCTGTCCACCGGCAGCACATCGAACGAGCTGCGCCCGCCGTTGCGCCCACCGCCGGTGTCGAGCTTGAGCCCGAGCATGGCGAAGGCATCCACGCCGACCCCCACGGTGCCCTGGGTGAAACCGGATTCGAAGCGGGTGATGATGGCGTGGGCCCAGGCTTCGGAGTAGCCGTTGTCACTCTCCTTGCCACGGTTGTAGGTGGGGGCCGGCCCGTCGCGGTGGTCACGGTTGAAGTAATAGTTGCGGTTGAGCACGCTCAGGCGGCTGCCCTCGATGAACCCTTCCTGCTGCTCTTCGGCGGCCCAGGCGGCCGGGCCGACACCCGCCAGCGCCAGCAGCGCGGCCAGGGAAAGTGTGGGACTGTTAGTCATCCGATGCTCCTTCGATTGCGGCTGTTCTTGTTGTCGGCCCTTGGCGCTGGAGCGTCCCTGGCTTGGCCAGATGCAGGCGCACCCAGCCCCTTCGGCCGAGGCTGATGCTCGCCGCCGACGGATAACGGGAAGGTGATGGGCGGATTACAATCGCGTCATTCAAGGGGTGAACACAGCGGACGTGGCGACCCTTGCAGATCTGTAACCCTGGCGTCATGCCGCTGTTGGTCGGCCCTCTTTAGGGTGGGCTCCGAAACCACGGACCATTCGGAGGCACCCCATGCAACGTCTGATCATCTGCGCCGCACTGCTGGCGCTTTCCCTCTCGGCCCAGGCCAGCGGCTTTTCCGGGCAGCGCAACGAGCAGCTGTTCGCCGACCACCAGCAGGCCGTGGCGGCCTACGCGGCGAAACGCGACAAGCCGATGCCCGAGATCGTCGACTATCGCTATGGCATGCAGCTGGATGTCGCCCGCTTCGTGCGCCAGTCGGGCGACCCGCGCACCTGCGAGGTGGTACCGAGGCTGATGACCTTCGAGGACAGCCAGGGCACCCTGCGTACCGTGCGCTATGTGGTGCAGTCGCAGTGCATCAACAACAAGTAGGCCAGCCCCGATCGTACTGGAACTGCTCGCGCGGGTGACGGCCCAATGCCTCGATAGCGCGCGGTGCCGGTCGGGGAGCGGCCTTGCCGACACTACTGCGCAGGCAGCGCCGCCACCGCATCGACTTCCACCAGCATGCCGTCCAGCGCCAGGCGCGGCACCGGAATCAACGTGCAGGTCGGCGCCATCCGCCCGCCCCAGGCCCGCTCGGCCTCGGCCACCCACTGGCGCAGGCGTTCCTCGCAGTGGTCGACCACCAGCAGCGTCAGCTTGAACACATCGGCCAGGCTCGCCCCCTTGGACGCCAGGGCGGTCTTGAGGTTGGCCAGGGCCTGCCGGGCCTGCTCGTCGAAATGCGCCGACAGTTCGCCCCGTCCATCTTCCCCGCCCTGCCCGGCGATATACAGCAAGCGGCTGCCGGCACGCACTTCGGCGACGTGGGAATAGGCGTTGGCGCTGGGGTCGTAGAGGCCTTCCGGGTTGGACAGGTGAAAGGCGTGTGGCTGGGTCATGGTATCGCTCCGTCGAGGGAAGAGCGGCCGAGTATCGAACCTCGGGTTAAGTCGAGGTCAAGCACCAATTCCCCTTGTTCGTTTTCCGCCCCGCAGGCACAGTGACCGCCCTGCCCCTGGAGATTCGCCATGCCCTTCGACCCCGGACTGCTTGCCCAGGCCCGCCACCTGGTGGTGTTCACCGGCGCCGGCGTGTCGGCCGAGAGCGGTATCGCTACCTTTCGCGACAAGCTCGAGGGGCTGTGGGAGCGCTTCGACCCCGTGCAACTGGCCAGCGCCGACGGCTTTGCCGCGGACCCGGCGCTGGTCTGGGGCTGGTACGAGATGCGTCGTGCGGGCATCATTCAGGCACGCCCCAACCCCGCGCATCAGGCCATCGCCAGCCTGCAAGCCAGGCTACCGAAAGTCACCCTGGTGACACAGAACGTCGACGACCTTCACGAACGCGCAGGCAGCCGCGAAGTATTGCACTTGCACGGGCGACTGGATGCATTTCGCTGCTTCAGTTGCGCGCAACCGGTCGGCAGCACACTTCCTCTGACCGAAGGCGCCGAGCAAGGCCGGCGTATCGAGCCACCGCGCTGCGATACGTGTGGAGGCTACCTGCGGCCCGGCGTGGTCTGGTTCGGCGAGCAGTTGCCCGAACACACGCTGGACCAGGCCTTCGCGGCTGCCGAAGACTGCGACCTGCTGCTGTCGATAGGCACCTCGGGCGTGGTCCAGCCGGCAGCGTCGATACCACGGATGGCGTTGCAGGCCGGCGCGACCGTGGTGCATGTCAATCCGCAACCGGTGGTGACCAACCATCCGCGCGAGTTCACCCTGGCCGGCAAGGCGGGAGAAGTGTTGCCTGGATTGCTGCAAGAAGCGTTCAACCCAATACGCCTTCTTTAAGAGCACGGCATACCTGTGGGAGCGGGTCTACCCGCGAAGGCGGAGGTGAATTCACTACCGTATTCGCGGGTGAACCCGCTCCCACAGGGACACTAGATCAGCAGTTCAGATAACAGGTTCAGGGGCGGCCCACCTGCTTCAGCGCCGCCTTGAGTGCTTGAGCGTCGGAGAACGCCTGGCGCTTCACCAGCACACCTTTATCCAACGTCAACCACTGCACCTTGCCGTCACCCGCCGCATAACGGCTGGCAACCCGCCCTTCGCGGTCCAGCATCACCCGGTAGCTGTAGTCACGCATCGCCGGTATGGCGAACAGCTTGCTGACCAGCGCCGGCATGCGCTGGATATCAGCGACGAACACCGCATCGCGCGCCTCCAGGTAGCCCTTGGGCTGCCCCTCCAGCGCCGCCTTGACCAGCTTGGCGCCGTCCATGTCCTGGGCCACCAGCAGGATGCGGGTGTCGGCCGACAGGCTGTAGGGCTGGTCGTACTGGTCGAGCAAGGTCCAGGGCGCGAGCCTGTCGCCAGGTTCCACGGCCAGGGCCAGCAACGGGAGCAGGCTGAGCAACAGGGCGGCGGCGTATTTCATCGTGATCAAGGTCCTGGGGTAGCGGGCGCCCAGCATAGCCCAACGCGCACTCACCCGGTTGTCTTTCCCCCCGCCCCGACGCACACTCATCCCCGCCAGCCAGGAAGCGGAGTCCGCAGTGCCCACGCCACGCCAGTTCAGCAAGAAGACCAGCACCAGCAACATGCTGCGGCTCAAGCCCACCGACGGCAGCGCCGAACGCCCCTACCAGGTCGCCTTCGTGCTGCTCGAACACTTCTCCATGGCCAGTTTCACCGTGGCCATGGACGTGCTGGTCACCGCCAACCTGCTGCGCGCCGAGCGCTTCGCCTTCACCCCGCTGTCGCTGGGCGGCGACCGGGTGCTCAGCGACCTGGGCCTGGAACTGGTCGCCACCCCCCTCACCCCGCAGACGCTGCACGCGCTCGACCTGCTGGTGATCTGCGGCGGCCTGCGCACGCCGCTCAAGTACCCCGAGCTCGACCGCCTGCTGGGCGACTGCGCCAGCCACGGCATGACCCTCGGCGGGCTATGGAACGGCGCCTGGTTCCTCGGCCGCGCCGGAGTGCTCGACGACTATGGCTGCAGCGTCCACCCCGAACAACGCGCCAGCCTGGCCGAATGCAGCCCGCAGACCCGCATCACCCCGGCCAGCTTCACCCTCGACCGCGACCGCCTCACCGCCGCCAGCCCCAACGGTGCCATGGAGCTGATGCTCGGCCTGGTCCGCCGCCTGCACGGCGACGCCCTGGCCGAAGGTGTCGAGGAGATCCTGTCGTTCTCCGGCGCGCGCTATCGCCAGGTTGGTCCCGGGGCGAAGAAATCCATGAGCCTGCACCTGCGCACCATCGTCGAGCTGATGGAGAACAACCTCGAGGAAACCCTGAGCCTGGACCAGCTGGCCGCCTACTCCGGTCGCTCGCGGCGGCAGATCGACCGCCTGTTCCAGGCCCAGCTCGGCACCTCGCCGCGGCGCTACTACATGGAGCTGCGCATCACCAAGAGCCGGCGCCTGCTGCAATATTCCGACCTGTCGGTGATGGAAGTCGCAGTGGCCTGCGGGTTCGTCTCGGTGTCGCACTTCAGCAAGTGCTATGCCGCCTACTTCGGCTACCCGCCCTCGCGCGAGCAACGCCTCGGCGAGTAACCACAGGCATCACTGCACCAGCTGGTTGATCTCGATGATCGGCATCAGCACCGCCATCACGATCAGCAGCACCACCGCGCCCATCACCACGATCATCAGCGGCTCGAGCAACGCCGTCATGCCCATCGCCCGCCGCTCGATGTCCTTGGCCAGGCTGTCGGCCGCCCGGTCGAGCATCGGCGGCAGGTCGCCGGTCTTCTCGCCGCTGGCGATCAGGTGGATCAGCAACGGCGGGAATACCTTGCCGACCGCCAGCGCCGACGCCAGCCCCACGCCCTCGCGCACCCGCGCCGTGGCTTCGCTGACACACTGGTCGAGGCAGTCGTTGCCCAAGGTCTGGCGCGCCGCCTCCAATGCGCGAAGCAACGGCACCCCGGCGCTGCCCAGGATCGCCAGGGTCGAGGCGAAGCGCGCCGTGTTCAGGCCCAGCACAAAGCGCCCGATCAATGGCAGCCGCAACACCCGCCTGTGCCAGGCCAAGCGCGGCCCTGGCGCCTTCAAATAGGCGCGCCAGCCCCAGAACGCCCCGGCCAGCAAGGCGAAGCACAGCACACCCCACGCTCGCACGAAGTCGCTGGCCGCGAGCATGGCCAGGGTCAGCCCGGGCAGGTCCTGACGCGCCTGGGTGAAGGCGCTGACCACCTGAGGCACCACGTAGCTGAGCAGAAAGATGACGATCCCCACCGACACCAGGCCGACCACCCCGGGGTAGATGAACGCCGTCATGATCTTGCCGCGCAGGGTGTTGCGCTCCTCGATGTAGTCGGCCAGGCGCTCCATCACCCGGGCCAGGTCGCCGGACTCCTCGCCCGCCGCCACCAGGGCGCGGTAGATATCCGGAAAGTCCCGTGGCCGCTCGGCCAGCGCATCGGCCAGGCGCATGCCGCTGCGCACATCCGCTCGCACGGCGCCCAGCACCTGGGCGATGTGCTTGCGCTCGGCCTGCTCCAGGGTCGCCCCCAGCGCCGCTTCCAGCGGCAGCCCGGCGGCCAGCAGGCTGGCCAGTTGGCGGGTCGCCCAGGCCAGGTCGCCATCGGACAGCTTCGCGCTGAACAGGCCAGCGCCCTGCCCGGCCACGGCCTGGGGTTCCACCGCCAGGGCGGTCAACCCCAGGGCGCGCAACTGGGCCATCACCGCGGCTGGGCTGTCGGCCTCCAGCAGGCCATTGACCAGGCGCCCCTGGGCGTCGGCGGCTTCATAGCGATAGCGGTTCATCAGGCGTCCCGGGTGACACGCAGGATTTCTTCAAGGCAGGTGCTGCCATCGTCGACCCAGCGCTGGCCATCCTCGCGCAGGCTGAGCATGCCATTGCGCCGGGCGGCGGCGCGCAGGGCCTGTTCGTCGGCGCCCTGGTGCACCAGGCTGCGCACCGCGTCGTCGACGCAGAACAATTCGTGGATGCCGGTACGCCCGCTATAGCCGCACTGGTTGCACTGGGCGCAGCCAACCGCGCGGTACTGCCCCGGCGCCGCCGGATCAGGCTCGCGGCAATGCGGGCACAACCGGCGCACCAGGCGCTGGGCCAGCACCCCGAGCAGCGCCGAGGCCAGCAGGAACGGCTCCACCCCCATGTCCACCAGGCGGTTGACCGCCGACACCGCGTCGTTGGTGTGCAGGGTGGCCAGCACCAGGTGCCCGGTCAGCGACGCCTGCACGGCGATCTGCGCGGTCTCCAGGTCGCGGATCTCGCCGATCATGATCACGTCCGGGTCCTGGCGCAGGATCGCCCGCAGGGCCACGGCGAAACTCATGTCGATACGCGCGTTGACCTGGATCTGGCTGATCCCCGGCAGGTCGTACTCCACCGGGTCCTCGACGGTGAGGATGTTGCTGACGCTGGCGTCCAGCCGCGCCAGGGCGGCGTACAGGCTGGTGGTCTTGCCCGAGCCGGTGGGGCCGGTGACCAGGACGATGCCATGGGGCTGGCGAATCAGTTGGTCGAGCCGCGCCAGCAACGTCGCGTCCATGCCCAGCGCCTCCAGGCGCAGGCGCCCGGCCTGCTTGTCGAGCAGACGCATCACCACCCGCTCGCCATGCCCGGTGGGCACGGTGGACACACGGATATCGATCGGCCGCCCGGCCACCCGCAGGGCGATGCGACCGTCCTGGGGCAGGCGTTTCTCGGCGATGTCCAGCTGCGCCATGATCTTGATCCGCGACACCAGCGCCCCGTGCAGTGCCTTGCGTGGCGAGACCACGTCGCGCAGGGTGCCGTCGACCCGGTAACGCACCAGGCAGTGGCTCTCGAACGGCTCGATATGGATATCGCTGGCCTGGTCGCGCGCGGCCTGGGTGAGCAAGGCGTTGATCATGCGGATCACCGGCGCGTCGTCCTGGGCTTCGAGCAGGTCGGTGACCTCGGGCATATCCTGCAACAGCCGGTCGAGGTCGACCTCGTTCTCCGCCGCCCCCACCACCGCCGCGGCGCTGCCGGTGTCGGCGTAGGCGCTGACCAGCAGCGCGTCCATCTGCGCGTCGCTGAGCGCCTCGACCGGCACCTGGCCAAAACGCCGCCGCACCTCCGCCACCGCCCACGCCGGGCTCGACGGGCAGCGCGCCAGGCGCGCGTCCTCCTCGCCGCTGGCCTGCAGCACCAGGCGCTGGGCCTTGGCCCAGGCGTATGGCAGGCGACTCACCGGGCGACCTCGTCCAGCGGCACCGCGCGAATAGATGCACGGGGCGCACGCCCTTGATCGGGCACCCCCTGCTCCACCGGCGGCAGCAACGGCATGTCCATGTCCGGCAGCGCCCACGAGTGCTCGGGCTTGAGGTCGCCCTGGGCGCGGCGGATGAAGTCGTAGCGGTTGCGGGTGATGCTGCGCCCGGCATTGGCGTCGCGCACGATGTAGGGCCGCAGGAACACCATCAGGTTGGTCTTGTTGCTGGCCCGGCGCTCGCTGCGAAACAGCGCGCCCACCCCCGGCAGGCTCGACAGCCACGGAATGCCCTCGTTGCTCTGGGTGTAGCCGTCCTGCAGCAGGCCACCGAGCACCATGATCTGGCCATCGTCGAGCAGGATGCTGGTGTCGATGGCGCGCTTGTTGGTCACCGTGCCGGCGGCGCTGGAGGCGCGCTGGTCGACGCTGCTGACCTCCTGGTAGACATCGAGCTTGACCGTGCCACCCTCGGAGATTTGCGGGCGCACGTTCAGGCGCAGGCCGACCTCCTCGCGCTGGATGGTCTGGAACGGGTTGTTGCTGTTACCGCCGCCGTCGGTGACGTACTGGCCGCTGACGAAGGGAATCGTCTGGCCGACGAAGATGCTCGCCGCCTCGTTGTCCAGGGTCAGCAGGTTGGGCGTCGACAGCACGTTGCTGCCACCCTTGCTCTTGAGCGCCCGGGCCAGCACCTTGAGGTCGAGCACTGCGCCGACGCCGGGGATCTTCACCGTGCCGTCGACCACCCCCACCGACAGCCCCGGCGGTAGTACATCGATGCTGGTGGGCCCCTTGCCCAGGCCGCTGCCGCCCAGGTTGGCGCCGCCGAACAGGCCGTTCTTGCCCAGGTTGCCGGCCTGCCACTGGATGCCGAACTCGTTGGCGTCATCCTCGCCGACCTCGACGATCAGGCTTTCCACCACCACCTGGGCGCGGCGCTGGTCGAGCTGGTCGATGACCTCGCGCAGGCTGCGGTACAGCGGCTCGGGCGCAGAGATCAGCAGCGTGTTGGTGGTCTTGTCGGCCTGGATGGTCGCGCCGCCGGCGGAGAACGCGATGCCCTGGTCGCTCTGCTGGGAGCCATTGCCGTAGCCATTGGGCGTGGTGGTGCCCGCTTGGCCATTGCCCCGGTTCAGGCTGCCGGTGTTGCCGTTGGTGTTTTGCGACGTGCCACTGCTGCTGGCGCCGCCACTCTTGTTATTGCCCCCCGTCAGCATGCCGCCACCGCTGAGCAGCGCCCGGGCGCCGTCGCTGGTGGCGTTGTCGCTCTCGCCGGTGAGCAGCCCGCGCAGGCTCTGGGCCAGCTTGTCGGCCTGGGCGTTGCGCAGGTACACCACGTGCAGATTGCCGGTGCTGTTCTGGGCGTTGTCGAGCTTGTAGATCAGGTCGCGCGCCAGCTGGGTGCGCTCGGGGCTGGACGAGCGGATCACCACGCTGTTCGAGCGCGGGTCGCCCAGCACGCTGATCTTCTGCGTCGGGTCGGCGCCCTGGCTGTCGAGCAGCTCGCCGACCATGCTGGCGATATCGCTGGCAATGCCGTTGTGGATCGCCACCACGTCGGTGTCGAGGGCGCTGGGGATGTCGACGCGGTCGAGGATCTGCGCCACCCGCTCGAGGTTCTCGGCATAGTCGGTGACCACGATCGTGTTGTTGCCGGGGTAGGCGTTGATCGGGTTGTCCGGCGAGACGATCGGGCGCAGCACCGGGATCAGGTTGACCGCATTCTCGTACTGCAAGCGGAAGGTGCGAGTGACCATGCCGTTGCCCGCGTCGCGGTCGCCACTCACCAGCGCGCCACCCAGCAGCTTGGCGTCGGCCTGGGGCACCACCTGGGCCACGCCATTGACATCGACGACGCTGAAACCTTGCATGCGCAGCGCCGCCAGCAGCATGCCGTAGGCCTTGCTGGCCGGCACCTCGCCTTCGGAGACCAGGGTCAGCTGGCCCTTGACCCGCGGATCGACCAGGAACTGCCGGCCCGTGGCCCGCGACAGGCCGCGCACCACCGCCTGGATATCAGCGTCGACGAAGTTCAGCTGCACCGGCTGATCGCCCAGCGGGTTGCCGGCCACCGGCGCGGGCGTGCCACGGCTATGCCGCTGGCCGACCCGCGGCGGTACCTGGCGCACGGCCTGGCGTGCCCCGGCGCCGGGCTGGGTGTGCAGGTCCAGCGCGGTCGAAGTGCTGTCGACCTGGGCCAGGGGCTGACCAAGCTCGCTGCTGGCCAGGGGTTTGTGCGGTGCCGGCGCGTTGGCGCATGCGCTGAGCGCCAGGACCAATGCCAGCGGTGCGAACGGCAGTGCCCGAGAAAGAATACGTGGCGATCCAGTGCACGTCATGAAGGGTCCTTAGCGCCGTGCGCCTGATCCATGCGAAGGGTTCCGGAAAACGTCACCGGGCCGGTGTCGGCACCCGGGTCGCGGCGCAAGCTCAGTTGGCCGATGGTGAGCCCCAGGCGCGGGGGAATGTGCTGCAACCAGGCCATGGCCGGTTCGGCCGGGGCCTGCCGCCAGGCCAGGTGCCAGCCGTCGCCCTCGGCATCGAGTTGCGAGTGCGCCCGCAGGCCCGCCTCGTCCAGGGTCTGGGCCAGGGCGCCGGCAAGGTCGGCCGGGCGTTGCCCAAGCAAGGCGTCCAAGGCCTGGGCCTGGCTTCGCAGCTTCGGGGTTTCAGTGTTCCAGTGCTCGATACGGGTGAGCGCTGGCGCCACCAGTACTTGCCAGCAGAAGAAGCTCCCCAGCACAGCGGCGGCCAGCGCCACGGCACGCCGTTCACGCGGGGCCAAGGCCTGCCAACGCTGCCGCGCCTGCCCGCGCAGGCCGTTGATGCGCGCCTTAATCGACATGGGCCAGGGCCTCGTTCGCGGCGCCGCCAACGCGCAGTGTCCAACCTTGTTCGCCAGCGCTGGCCTCGATGCCCTGGGCGGCGAGTTGCGCCTGCCAAGCCATGTCGGCGGGCGCCTTGCGCCCGTCGGCCAAGAGGGTGATGCGCAGCTCGCCGTCGGTGTAGTCCAGCGCCGCGACATTACCGGCGAGAAACGGCATGGCCTTGCCTGCGCCATCGAGCAGAGCGACCAGCCCAGTACCCGTGGCGCCCTGCCCGCTCTGCAACTGCTGACGCGCTTGTTGCAGCGGGTTGAGCACCACCGGCAAGTGCGGGAACGCCGTGCGCACCTGGGTCACCATCCGCGCCCGCAATTGTTCACCTTCGCTGGCCAACTGCATGGCATGCAGGTTCAAACCGAGGCACCAGACCAGCGCCGCCACACTCCACACCGCTACGGCGCGTCCCACATCCAAGGTGTGGGCCGGCCCCTGCAAGCCACCGCCCAGGTCCACCACCGGGCGATCCTCCGCAGGCTGTGTGAACACCCCTTGCGGTCTGATCCGTCCGGCCTGCAACCAAGCCTGCAAGTGGGCCAGCTGCGGCAGCCCAAGCCAGGCCACCGCCACCTGGCCATCGCCCTGGCGTGGCCCGTGAGCCACATGGACCTGCCCGATATCGCCCAGCACCAGCCCCTGCACCGCACAGCGCACCGCCGCGCTCAAGCGCTTGCCCGAAAGCGGCGGCAAGGCGACAGCCAGGGCCAGGCTGTCGTCCTCGTGCAGGTGCAGGCGCCAGCCGGCGCCCTTGGCTTCGCCTAGCAACTGCGCAAGCTCGGCGTTGCCCGTGGCCAAGGTGCGGCCCTGGCGATCACTCAGGCGATAGTCGAGGCTCGACGCCGGCCCGAGCTCGGCCAGCGGTGGCAGTTGAACGTCCAGTAGCGTGTTCATGCGCCCACCCGTGTCCAGATCACATCCGGCAGCCGCCCCTCGCGCTGGCGCAGCAGCGCCTGCATGCGCAGCACCCGCTGCCCCTGGCGCGCCTGGCCGTGCAGGCGGAACCAGTCGCTGTTGATCCCCACCCGCACATTGGCCTGCGCCAGTTGCGGCATGCGCAGGCGGTTGACGAAGTCGCCACGGTTGACGAACCAGCGTCCGCCATCGCGCTCGGCCACCAGCGCGGCGGCCTGTTGCAGCGACAGCCCCGGCACCTGGGCGGCGAGCACCTCGGCGCTGGCGGTGTTGCCATTGACCCAGGTAAGCGCCGGCAACACCGTGACAAACCGGCGCAGGCGCTGGAGGGATTGCGTGTTCATGCCCTTGAGCGATGCCAGGGCGTCGAGGCTGCTCATCATCGGCTGTTTGGCCGGCAGTGGCGCGCTGGCACTGGCGGGCGACGTCAGGCGGCCGCTGTCGAAACCGGCCTGTTGCGGCGCCACCGGGGTGACCGGTTGCCGGGGATAGCTGTCGATCACCCGCTCGCTGATGGCCGAGGCCAGCCGCGCCTCGACACCGATCAGCCCACACAGCCGCTGGAAGGTCGCCAGCGCCTCAGCGTCGACCCGGCCATCGACCACCAGGTTGCGCAGGTTGAACTTGCCCTGCTCGTCCTCCAATTGGCCGGCGAATAGCACATTGCCCGCCGCCATGTCCGGCAACGGCCGAGTCCAGGGCTGGCCGCCGCGCACCAGCGGGTCGCGCTGGCGCTGCTCGGCCAGCAGTTGCCGGCTCAGTTGCAGCCCCCCCTGCAACGCCCACTGCCCCTGCACCGCCAGCTGGCGGTTCTCCACCTGCCGGGTCAGCAGCCCCTGGCGCTCGATCATCCCGGCGGCAATCACTGCCACCACTGCGGCGATCAGCAAGGCGCTGATCACCGCCATGCCTTCCTGGCGCGCCATGGCCGGTCACAACTGCCAGGAGCCGAGGTCGGCGTTCACCCCATCGCCACCGGCCTGGCCGTCGGCGCCGAGGGAGAACACATCGATCTCGCCGTTGGCGCCGGGGTTCAGGTACTGGTACGGGCGCCCCCACGGGTCGTTGGGCAGGCGGTCGAGGTAGGCGCGCCATTGGCCGTCCTTGGCCTGGGCCGGTTTTTCCACCAGCACCTTCAGGCCCTGGTTCTGGTTCGGGTAGCCGCCGTTGTCCAGGCGATAGAGCTTGAGCGCTTGCATCAGCCCGGCGATGTCCTGGCGCGCCGCCGTGGCGCGGGCTTGGTCGGGGCGGTCGAGCACCTTGGGCACCACCATTGCCGCGAGAATCCCGAGGATCACCACCACCACCATGATCTCGATCAGGGTGAAGCCCTGCTGGCGGAAACGGCGGCCTCTGGCGCTGCGACGGACGATCTGCATCTCGGCATTCCTTGCGTGAGTTCGAGTCGGGGGCCGATTGTGGCAAGCCGGTATGTCACGGATATTGAAAAAGCTCGGGAGTCGGCGTCGTCAAACCGTCACCCAAGCGCTCTACAGTGCGGCTTTCCCTTGCCCGGAGCTCAGCCCGTGCGCAACCGCCAGGCGGGTTTCACCCTGATTGAAGTACTGGTCGCCCTGACCATCGTCGCGGTGGCCATGGCCGCTGCCGTGCGCGCGACCGGGCTGATGACCCAGGGGAATGGGCTGCTGCGGGACAAGTCGCTGGCCTTGCTGGCGGCCCAGGGGCGGCTGGCCGAGGTGCGGTTGGAGGGGGCCCCCAAGCCCGGGGTGCGGCAGGTCGAGTGTGACCAGGGGCGGTTGCGGTTGCGCTGTGAACAGCGGGTGGTGCGCTTGGCGGGTGAAGGAGTGGAGGTGTCGGTGCAGGTGTTCGACCGAGACCGGGAGGGAGGGGCGTTGGCGCGGTTGCAGACGGTGACGGTGGTGGGGGGCTGAGCGGTTTTTGTGGTGGTGCGCAAATCGAGCGCCGCCAGGCGGCGCATCGCGGATGAATCCGCTCCTACAGGTCGGGATCGCCTTGCAGGTGCGGCACGTTGCAACAGATGTAGGAGCGGATTTATCCGCGATGCGCCGCGCGAGCGGCGCTGGGACTGTCAGATTTTTTGTGTGCGGGCCGGTAACGGCCTGCCGTCAGGCAGGCCCTGATTCTCACCAGGTCGGCCTGATGAACCGATCTCCGTACAGAATCGCAAATTGATTCATCGCGCTTTTCCAATCATGGGCCGGTTTTCCCCAATTGGCTGTTATGTTGCGCAATCCCAGCCAAATCAGTTTGGTCGCTGCGTCATCATTCGGGAAATGCCCGCGAGTCTTGATGACCTTGCGTAGCTGGGCGTTGATGCTCTCGATGGCGTTGGTGGTGTAAATCACCTTTCTGATGGCCGGTGGGAAGACGAAAAATGGAATCACTCGATCCCAGGCGCGTCTCCAGGCAGCCACCACCGTTGGATATTTCTCGCCCCACGGCCCGTTCTCAAACTCATCGAGTGCTTGCTCAGCCGCTTCAGCATTAATGGCTTGGTAAATCGGCTTCAGCTCCTTGGCCAGAGCCCGCCGCTTGTCCCAGGCCGCGAAGTCGAGGCTGTTGCGGATCAGGTGCACGATGCACGTTTGCAACGTCGTCTCTGGAAACACGGCACTGAGAGCCTCTGGCATACCTTTGAGGCCATCGGTCACGGCAATCAGCACAGGCGCTCGACCTGATAGGCTGAGTGCGCGATGCATGCACATCATCGATGCCACCACCGCTCATATCATTGCGCGTGATAATAACCTTCGCTCCGTTCGATTCGTTCCTTAAACGCAACACACTCACACTCCGCCCACTACTAATACATTGGCGGAGCTCTCCATGGATCACTCACTCAAACCCTTGCGCTTTCCGCTCGCTGCCCTGGCAGTGGTGGTGCTCAGCGCTTGCGGTCGCACCCCCGACGCCGTGCAGGCTCCCGCCGCGCCCAAGGTCAGCGTAGCCAAGGTGATCGAGCAACCGATCAACGAATGGGACGAGTTCACCGGCCGCCTCGAGGCGCCGGAAACCGTCGAGGTGCGCCCGCGCGTCTCCGGCCAGATCGACCTGGTGGCCTTCACCGAAGGCGCCCAGGTCAAGAAAGGCGACCTGCTGTTCCAGATCGACCCGCGTCCGTTCCAGGCTGAAGTCCGCCGCCTCGAAGCCCAGCTGCAACAAGCTAAAGCCACCGCCGTGCGCAGCGCCAACGAAGCCAGCCGTGGCGAGCGCCTGCGCGACAGCAACGCCATCTCCGCGGAACTGGCCGAGTCGCGCACCAGCGCCGCCGCCGAGGCCCGCGCCGGGGTCGACGCGATCCAGGCGCAGCTCGACCTGGCCCGCCTGAACCTGAGCTTCACCCGCGTCACCGCGCCCATCAGCGGCCGCGTCAGCCGCGCCCAGTTCACCGCCGGCAACATCGTCACTGCCGATGTCACCCCGCTGACCAGCGTGGTCTCCACCGACAAGGTGTACGCCTACTTCGACGCCGACGAGCGCGTGTACCTCAAGTACAGCCAGCTCGCCCGCGACGGCCAGCGTGGCCAGAGCACCCCGGTGTACCTGGGCCTGACCAACGAAACCGGCAACCCGCACCTGGGCCAGATGAACTTCGTCGACAACCAGGTCAACCCACGCACCGGCACCATCCGTGGCCGCGCCGTGTTCGACAACCGCGACGGCCAGTTCACCCCCGGCCTGTACGCACGCCTGAAGCTGGTCGGCAGCGCCCAGTACGACGCCGTGCTGATCAACGACGAGGCGGTCGGCACCGACCTTGGCAAGAAGTTCGTGCTGGTGATGGACAAGGACAACAAGGCCGCCTACCGCGCCGTGGAACTGGGGCCCAAGCTCGAAGGCCTGCGCATCGTGCGCAGCGGCCTGGGCAAAGATGACCGCATCGTGGTCAAGGGCCTGCAGCGCGTACGCCCTGGCTCGCCGGTCACCCCGGAGGAAACGCCAATGGCCAGCGAACAGACCCTCGCCGCCCTCGCCCAGCAGCGCCAGGCCCTGGAGGCCAGCAACCCGGCGCCGAAGGTTGCCGGCACCAACGAAAAAGTCGCCAGCGCCCAGGCGCCACGCGGTTAAGGGACGACACCGATGAACTTTTCGAAATTCTTCATTACCCGGCCGATCTTCGCCGCGGTGCTGTCGCTGGTGCTGCTGATCGCGGGTTCGATCTCGCTGTTCCAGCTGCCGATCAGCGAATACCCCGAAGTGGTGCCACCCACCGTGGTGGTGCGCGCCAACTTCCCCGGCGCCAACCCCAAGGTGATCGGCGAAACCGTCGCCGCGCCGCTGGAGCAGGCCATCACCGGTGTCGAGAACATGCTGTACATGTCCTCGCAGTCCACCGCCGACGGCAAGCTGACCCTGACCATCACCTTCGCTCTAGGCACCGACCTGGACAACGCCCAGGTGCAGGTGCAGAACCGCGTGACCCGCACCCAGCCCAAGCTGCCGGAGGAAGTCACCCGTATCGGTATCACCGTCGACAAGGCCTCGCCCGACCTGACCATGGTCGTGCACCTGACCTCGCCGGACAACCGCTACGACATGCTCTACCTGTCCAACTACGCCATCCTCAACATCAAGGATGAGCTGGCGCGCCTGGGCGGCGTGGGCGACGTGCAGCTGTTCGGCATGGGCGACTACTCGCTGCGGGTGTGGCTCGACCCGAACAAGACCGCTTCGCGCAACCTCACCGCCAGTGATGTGGTCGCCGCCATTCGCGAGCAGAACCGCCAGGTCGCCGCCGGCCAGCTGGGCGCCCCGCCCGCCCCGGGTTCGACCAGCTTCCAGCTGTCGATCAACACCCAGGGCCGCCTGGTCAACGAGGAAGAGTTCGAGAACATCATCATCCGTGCCGGCGCCAATGGCGAGATCACGCGCCTGAAGGACATCGCCCGGGTCGAGCTCGGCTCCAGCCAGTACGCCCTGCGTTCGCTGCTGAACAACCAGCCGGCCGTGGCCATTCCGATCTTCCAGCGCCCGGGCTCCAACGCCATCGAGATCTCCGACGAAGTGCGGGCGAAGATGGCCGAGCTGAAGAAAGACTTCCCGGAAGGCATGGACTACAGCATCGTCTATGACCCGACCGTGTTCGTCCGTGGCTCCATCGAAGCGGTGGTGCATACCCTGTTCGAAGCACTGATCCTGGTCGTGCTGGTGGTGATCCTGTTCCTGCAGACCTGGCGCGCCTCGATCATCCCGCTGATGGCCGTGCCGGTCTCGCTGATCGGTACCTTCGCGGTGATGCACCTGTTCGGTTTCTCGCTCAACGCGCTGTCGTTGTTCGGCCTCGTGCTGGCCATCGGTATCGTGGTGGACGACGCCATCGTCGTGGTGGAGAACGTCGAACGGAACATCGGGCTCGGCCTGAAACCGCTGGAAGCGACGCAGAAGGCCATGAGCGAAGTGACCGGCCCGATCATCGCCACCGCCCTGGTGCTGTGCGCCGTGTTCGTGCCCGCCGCGTTCATCTCGGGGCTTACCGGGCAGTTCTACAAGCAGTTCGCGCTGACCATCGCCATCTCCACCGTGATCTCGGCGTTCAACTCGCTGACCCTGTCGCCGGCCCTGGCCGCCGTGCTGCTGAAGGACCACCACGCGCCCAAGGACCGTTTCTCGCGGTTCCTCGAGAAGCTGCTGGGCAGCTGGCTGTTCGCGCCGTTCAACCGCTTCTTCGACCGCGCCAGCCATGGCTATGTCGGCGGCGTGCGCCGGGTCATCCGCTCCAGCGGCATCGCCCTGTTCGTCTATGCCGGCTTGATGGGCCTGACTTATCTTGGCTTCTCGTCCACCCCGACCGGCTTCGTCCCGGCCCAGGACAAGCAGTACCTGGTAGCCTTCGCCCAGCTGCCTGACGCCGCCAGCCTCGACCGTACGGAGGCTGTGATCAAGAAGATGAGCGAGATCGCCCTCAAGCAACCGGGCGTGGCCGATTCGGTGGCCTTCCCGGGCCTGTCGATCAATGGTTTCACCAACAGCCCGAACAGCGGCATCGTGTTCACCCCGCTCAAGCCGTTCGACGAGCGCAAGGACCCGAGCCAGTCGGCGCAGGCCATCGCCGCGGCGCTGAACGCCCAGTTCGCCGACATCCAGGACGCCTACATCGCGATCTTCCCGCCACCACCGGTACAAGGCCTTGGCACCATCGGCGGCTTCCGCCTGCAGATCGAGGACCGTGGCAACCTGGGCTATGAGGCGCTGTACAAAGAGACCCAGAACATCATCGCCAAGAGCCGCAGCGTGCCGGAGCTGGCGGGCCTGTTCACCAGCTACCAGGTCAACGTGCCGCAGGTCGATGCCGCCATCGACCGGGAAAAGGCCAAGACCCACGGCGTGGCGATCACCGACATCTTCGACACCCTGCAGGTCTACCTGGGCTCGCTGTACACCAACGACTTCAACCGCTTTGGCCGCACCTACCAGGTCAACGTCCAGGCCGAGCAGCAGTTCCGCCTCGACGCCGAGCAGATCGGCCAGCTGAAGGTGCGCAATAACCTGGGCGAGATGATCCCGCTGGCGACCTTCCTCAAGGTCAGCGACACCTCCGGGCCTGACCGGGTGATGCACTACAACGGCTTCATCACCGCCGAGATCAACGGAGCCGCAGCCCCCGGCTACAGCTCCGGCCAGGCGGAGGCTGCGATCGAGAAGCTGCTCAAGGAGGAACTGCCCAACGGCATGACCTTCGAGTGGACCGACCTGACCTACCAGCAGATCCTCTCGGGCAACACCGCGCTGTTCGTGTTCCCGCTCTGCGTGCTGCTGGCCTTCCTGGTGCTGGCCGCCCAGTACGAAAGCTGGAGCCTGCCGCTGGCGGTGATCCTGATCGTGCCGATGACCCTGCTGTCGGCCATCACCGGGGTGATCGTCTCCGGTGGCGACAACAACATCTTCACCCAGATCGGCTTGATCGTGCTGGTGGGTCTGGCGTGCAAGAACGCGATCCTGATCGTCGAGTTCGCCAAGGATGAACAGGCCAAGGGCCTCGACCCGCTGGCTGCCGTGCTGGAAGCCTGCCGTCTGCGTCTGCGGCCGATCCTGATGACCTCGATCGCCTTCATCATGGGCGTGGTGCCGCTGGTGTTCTCCTCCGGCGCCGGCTCGGAAATGCGTCACGCCATGGGTGTGGCGGTGTTCTCGGGGATGATCGGGGTGACCGTGTTCGGCCTGTTCCTGACCCCGGTGTTCTTCTTCCTGATCCGCCGTTTCGTCGAGCGTCGCCAGGCCCGCAAGGCCGAGCGCAGCATCGCGCTGGAGAACCACGCATGAAGTTGCTCAAACCCCTGACCCCGAGCCTGCTGGCCCTGGCCCTGGCGGCCTGCGCCGTGGGCCCGGACTACAAGACGCCGGACACCGCGCCGGCCAGGCTGGACAGCGGCCTGGAGGCCAAGGCCTTCGACCGCAGCCGCTTCGAGAGTGTGTGGTGGAAGCAGTTCGACGACCCGGTGCTCAACCAGTTGGTGCAGGCATCGCTGGAGGGCAACCGTGACCTGCGCGTGGCGTTCGCCCGCCTGAAGGCGGCGCGGGCGATCCGCGAGGATGTGTCCAACGACCAGCTCCCGGTGGTCACCAGCCGCGCCAGCAGCGACCTGGGCAAGGGCAAGGGCCAGGTCCCGGGCCAGACCGAACGCCGGGTCAACAGCGAGCGCTACGACCTGGGCCTGGACATGGCCTGGGAGCTCGACCTGTTCGGCCGCATCCAGCGCCAGATCGAGGCCAGCGAAGCCCAGGAAGCCGCCGCCGAAGCCGACCTGCAACAGCTGCAGGTCAGCCTGATCGCCGAGCTGGTCGACGCCTATGGCCAGTTGCGCGGCGCCCAGTTGCGCGAGCAGATCGCCGTGGCCAACCTCAAGACCCAGCAGCAGTCGCGGGACATCACCGTGACCCTGCGCGACACCGGGGTCGGCAACGAACTCGACGTGGTACGCGCCGACGCCCGCCTGGCGGGTGTCGAAGCCACCGTGCCGCAATTGCAGGCCGCGCAGGTGCGGGCGAAGAACCGCATCGCCACCCTGCTCGGCCAGCGCCCGGACGCCATGACCGTGGATCTGTCGCCCAAGGCCCTGCCGGCCATCGCCAAGGCCCTGCCGGTGGGCGACCCGGGCGAGCTGCTGCGCCGCCGCCCGGACATCCGCAGCGCCGAGCGCCAGCTGGCAGCGGCCACGGCCAACGTGGGCGTGGCCACCGCCGACCTGTTCCCGCGGGTCAGCCTGAGCGGCTTCCTCGGTTTCACCGCCGCACGCGGTTCGCAAATCGGCTCGGCGGCCTCCAACGCCTGGGCGCTGGGGCCGAGCATCACCTGGGCGGCGTTCGACCTGGGCAGCGTGCGCGCCCGTCTGCGCGGGGCCAAGGCCGACGCTGACGGCGCCCTGGCCAACTATGAGCAGCAGGTGCTGCTGGCGTTGGAAGAGTCCGCCAACGCGTTCAGCGACTATGGCAAGCGCCAGCAGCGCCTGCTGGCGCTGATGCGCCAGAGCGAGGCCAGCCGCAAGGCGGCCGAGCTGGCCTCGATCCGCTATCGCGAAGGGACGGTGGATTACCTGGTGTTGCTGGATGCCGAGCGTGAGCGGCTGAGCGCCGAGGATGCCCAGGCCCAGGGCGAGGTCGAGCTGTACAGCGGCATCGTCGCGATCTACAAGGCCCTGGGCGGCGGCTGGCAACCGGAGGTGGTGGCCAGCGCGCGCTGAGCGCTTCCCTGATCTGAAGACTCCTTTGGTTGGTTCCTCCCCCAACCGTTTGCCCCGATGGCCTTGGTCGTCGGGGCTTTTTTATGCGCGGTCCTGTCCTGGCCCGGCCATGCCAGGCTTCGCCAGCAAGGCTGGCTCCTACGGGGTGTAGTGAGGGATTGGTCTCTGTGGGAGCGGCCTTGTGTCGCTAAAGGGCCGCAACGCGGCCCCGGCGATCATTGCATCAACGCTGAACCTGGGGCTGCTGCGCAGCCCTTTCGCGACACAAGGCCGCTCCCACAGAGGCAGACGTATATCTGCAAGACAGTTACCCACAGCGTCACTGCCGATTCAGGTCGGTACACGATGCGTGTCCACCACCCCCACCTGCCGCAACCGCTCGCTGGCCGGCGCCGGCCGCCCATACAGATAACCCTGGAAATGCGAGCAGCCCTCGGCCATCAACCGCTGCATCTGCTCCGCCGACTCCACCCCCTCGGCGGTGGTCTTGATCATCAAGCTGTTGGACAGCTCGGTAATTGCACGCACGATCGACATCGCCTCGCGGCTTTCGCACATGTCGTGCACGAACGACTTGTCGATCTTGATCCGGTCGAACGGGAACGAGCGCAGGTAGCCCAGCGACGAATACCCGGTGCCGAAATCATCGAGGGAGATCGACACCCCCAGGTCCTTCAGCGCACGCAAGGTGCGCACGTTCTCCTCGCTGTTGCCCAGCAGCACCGACTCGGTGATCTCCAGTTCCAGCCGCGTCGCCGGCAACCCTGAATCAGACAGCGCCAGGGCCACGCTGTGCACCAGCCCGGCGTTCTTGAACTGCACCGCCGAGAGGTTGACCGACACCGTCTGCTCGGTGCCCCAGCTGGCCGCTTCCTGGCAGGCCAGGTTCAGCGCGCGGGCGCCGATCTCGTGGATCAGCCCGGTCTCCTCGGCAATGGGGATGAAGTCCATGGGCATGATCATGCCCCGCGTCGGGTGCTGCCAGCGCAGCAGCGCCTCGTAGCCGGTGACGCTGTTGCTCTGTTGGTCGACCACCGGCTGGTAGTGCAGCTCCAACTGCCCCAAGTGCAGGGCGGTGCGCAGGTCGGTCTCGACCAGCCGGCGCTGGCGCGCGGCGACGTCGAGTTCGACATGGAAGCATTCGAAGCGATTACGCCCGTTGCGCTTGGCTTCGTACAGGGCCATGTCGGCATAGCCGAGCAACTGCTCGGCCTGGTCGTGGTCGTCCGGCGCGGTAGCGACACCGATGCTCACCCCCACGCTGAACTGGTGCCCCTCGATATGAAACGGCGGGCAGATCGCCTCGATCAGGCGTTGGGCGGTAGTGCGCGCGGCCTCGCGGCTGTCGAGGCCGGCCAGCACCACGGCGAACTCGTCGCCGCCCAGCCGGGCCAGGGTGTCGTGCTCGCGCAGCTCGCGGCGCAGGCGCTTGCCCAGGGCGCGCAGGAGCTTGTCGCCGAAGGCGTGGCCCTGGGTGTCGTTGATGTTCTTGAAATTGTCCAGGTCCAGGCACAGGGCGGCGGTCAGCTTGCCGTCGTCCTCGCCGCGCAACAGCGCCTGCTTGAGCCGCTCATGGAACAACGTGCGGTTGGGCAGCCCGGTCAGGGCGTCGTGGTGCGCCATGTGGTGGATCTGGGCATGGGCGGCCAGTTCCTCGGTGGCGTCCTCGGCCACGAACAGCACGTAGTCGCCCTGTCCCGGATTCTGGCAGAGCATGGCACGGCTGCGCAGGGTACGCGGGCCTCTGGCGGTATCGACCCGGGTCTCGGCGGCAAAGCCCTTGGCACTGCGCGCGCCACGGGCCAGGTGCTGTTCGAGGTAGTCGGCCGCCGTGGGCGCCATGCACTCGCCCGGCTGCTTGCCGACCAGGCTCGCACCCTCGCCGCCGAACAGGCGCTCGGCCTGCTGGTTGGCCAGCAGGATCTGTTGGCTGTGCAGGTCCTGGACAATCACGCTGGCGGGAATGTGGGTGATCACCGAATCGAGAAACTGCGACAACTTGGCCATTTCCTGGCTGTACTGCTCGGCGAGTTCCTTCGCTTGCAGCAACTCCTGTTCATGCCGGCGGCGCTCGCTGATGTCGCGGGTGATCTTGGCGAAACCGATCAATTGACCCTGGTCGTCACGCACCGCCTCGATCAGCACATGGGCGTGAAACGCCGAGCCGTCCTTGCGCAGGCGCCAGCCCTGCTCCTCGAAGCGGCCGGTGCTGCGGGCCTGCTCCAGGTTCTTCTCCGGCATTCCCGCGGCCCGTTCATCTTCGCGGTAGAACAGCGAATAGTGCTGGCCGACGATTTCCTCGGCGTGATACCCCTTGGCCCGCTGCGCGCCGGGGTTCCAGTTGGCGACGATGCCTTCGGGGGTGAGCAGGTAGATGGCGTAGTCCACCACGCTCTGGATCAACAGCCGGTACATGACGTCGGGACTTGTGGCTAGCGACATGGGGTTTCCCTGAACCTGCGACGGGCACGAGTGGAGCGCTTCCGGGCCTCTGGCGAACGGAACCGCACAGTGCTGGCATTATGCCGTCCGAGGGAATTTTGTGAAGCCTGTCACAAAATGCAAAGACCTGTCAGTGCCGGCGTGGCGTCACCAGGTAATTGAACAGCTCCGGTTCATCGTCCAGGGCAATTTCCCGCGTGGCGCGCGGCAGATCGGCCAACAGCGCCCGGCAGAATTGCGTCGCCACGGCATCGGCGCCATGCCAGCGCAGCAGCCAGTCGGCATCGCCTTCGCAGAGGAACTGCCGGGCGACCGCGCGGCCGATGCCTAGGCGACGGTACTTTTTGAGGATGAACAGGTCGGCCAGTTCGAAGGCGTCGATGCCTGGCAACTCGCTGCGCTCGACCAGGACGAAGCCGGCGATGAAGCCATCGACCAGCACCAACGTTGCGCTCCAGCCGGGCGATTGCCAGTAACGCTCGAAGTGCGGCTCGTGGATGTAGAAGCGCCCGTCCACTTCCACGTCCTCCTGCTCCCAGTCGGAAGACTCGTAGGCGTAGAACTGGTAGAGGTTGCGCACCAGGTCGGCTTGGTCGGGGCCGGTCTGCAGCAGTTCGAGGGTGGCATCCATGCGGCTGGCTCGCTGGGGGCTTGAGGGAGGCGCGAGTCTACCTGTGCCCTGTGGGTTTTACAGCCAGCACTTTCCGGTGGGGATTGCGTAATGGCGGGCGGGTGCCAGGCGATAACCTTGCAGCGCTCTCGAGATTGGGCGCCGCTCACGCGGCGCATCGCGGATGAATCCGCTCCTACCCGAGACAGACCTGTAGGAGCGGATTCATCCGCGCTGCGCCGCAGGGCGGCGCTCGATCTGACAGGCGCGGCAACTCTCCCGCCAAACACCCTGGCGGAGCAGGCTCAGAGGAAGGTGAACACCTTGTCCACCGGCAGCCGCGACTTGCCCAGCCCGGCATTGAAATCTTCCTCGCTGCGGTAGCCCAGGCTCAGCACCACCACGCTGGTCAGGCCACGCTCGCGCAGGCCCAGCTCGGCGTCCATCGCCTTGGCGTCGAAGCCTTCGATCGGCGTGGCATCCAGACCATAGGCGGCGGCGCCCAGCAGCGCAGTGCCCAGGGCCAGGTAGGTCTGCTTCTCCATCCAGTGCTGCAGGTCCTTGTTGTCGTAGCGATGCAGATTGACATAGAAACGGCGGCTCTGGTCCTGCCCGGCCTTGGCCTCATCGCTACGGAAGCGCCCGTCCTTGGCTTCCTGCTCGAGCAGGCCGTTCAGGTGCGCCTCGGTCATGTCGGTGCGGGCGGCGAACACGATCACGTGGGAGGCGTTGAGGATCTTCGGCGTGTTGTAGGCAAAGCCCACCTCGGTGCTCTTGGCCAGGCGCGCCTTGCCTTCGTCGCTGTCGGCGACCACGAAGTGCCAGGGCTGCGAGTTGACCGAGGACGGGCTGTGGCGCAGTTGCTCGAGCAGCGCGTCGATGGTGGCCTGGGGGATCTTGCGGCTGGCGTCGTAGGCTTTGGTGGTGTAGCGGCGCTTGGCCAGGGCAACGGTGTCCATGGACGGTAATTCCTCGGTGGGATCGTGATTGAGGCGAATCTTATCTTCCCGGCTGCAAAGAAAAAACCGCACAATGCAGCAACACTTTCATCCCTGGAGTGAAAATGCTGCGCATCACCGACCTGGAACTGTTCGCCCGTGCCAGCGCCCTGGGCAGCTTCACCGCCGCCGCCCACGAGGCCGACCTGCTGCCCGGCCAGGTGGCGGCGGCAATCAAGCGCCTGGAGCGCGAGCTGGACGTGCGCCTGTTCGCCCGCACCACTCGTAGCCTGCGCCTGACCGCCGAGGGCGAGCTGTACCTGCCGACCGCCCAGCGCGTGCTCGATGCCCTGCGCCAGGGCCGCGAAGACCTGCACGGCGACCACAGCAGCCTACGCGGCGTGCTGCAGATCGCCGCGCCCTCGGACATGGGCCGCAACCTGCTGCGCCCCTGGCTCAGCGCCTTTCGCCGCGAACACCCGGGCCTGAACCTGCGCTTCTTTCTCTCCGACCAGATGGCCGACTTGTACCGCGACCCGGTGGACGTGGCCATCCGTTACGGCCTCAACGAAGACGCCAACTACATTGCCCTGCCCCTGGCACCCTGGAACCGCCGGGTGGTAGTGGCCTCGCCCGACTACCTGGCGCGCCATGGCCGCCCGCGCACGCCCGAAGCGCTGCAGCAGCACGATTGCCTGCTGTACCTGCAACAGAGCCGGGTCTATGACAAATGGCGCCTGGGCCACAAGATCGTGCATGTGCGCGGGCCGTTGTTCAGCGACGACGCCGACGTAGTCCGGCGCTGGGCGCTGGAGGGCGAAGGCATCGTCTACAAATCATGGCTGGATGTGTTCGCCAACGTCGCCGCTGGCGAGCTGGAGGTTCTGCTCCCTGAGCACCTCGGCGAACTCACCCCCGTGACGCTGGTCTGCCCGCACCGCAAGCAACTGACACCCGCCGTGGCGCAACTGCACCAGTGGCTGCGCGAACGCTTCGCCGCGCTGCGCCCGGAGGACGTGTTGCAGCCACCGGCACCCGGCGTATAGTGCATCCACCCCCGACTGCAAGGAGCTGTCACCGATGCCGAGCCTGGAATTCCTCGTCACTGCCCTGATCATCGTGCTGATCCCCGGCAGCGGCGTCATCCTCACCGTCTCCAGCGCACTGGTGGCCGGGCGCAGGGCCTGCCTGTGGACCGCCCTGGGCTGCACCCTGGGCATCGTCCCGCACCTGCTGGCCTCGGTGCTGGGCCTGTCGGCGCTGCTGCATGCCAGCGCCCTGGCATTCCAGGGGTTGAAGTTCGCGGGGGTCGCCTACCTGCTGTACCTGGCCTACGCCACCTGGCGCGACCGCGCGGCCTTCGCCGTGGACGCAAAGGCCACGCCCGCCTCGGCTGGCCAGCTGGTGCTCAAGGCCTGCCTGCTGAACATCCTCAACCCCAAGCTGACCCTGTTCTTCCTGGCCTTCCTGCCGCAGTTCATCGACCCCCGCGCCGGCTCCGCCACCCTGCAGATGCTTGGGCTGAGCGCCGTGTTCATGGCCATGACCTTCGTGGTGTTCGTGCTCTACGGCCTGCTCGCCCACCTGTTCCGCCGTGCGGTGATCGAGTCGCCCACCGTTCAGGCGTGGTTGCGCCGGGGCTTTGCTGCCTCGTTCGCCGGGCTGGGGATCAACCTGGCGTTTGCCCAGCGCTGAAGGCTGCACAAACGTTTTAAGCAGAGGGGTAGTCCAGCTTGTAGGAGCCGGCTTTGCCGGCGAAGAGGCCCTGTGGTCAACCGAGATACTTCAAGAACCACTCCCGAGCCGCTTCGGCCGCCTGCTGGAAGCACGGCCCGTACGGATCGAAATGCCCACCCGGCAGCAGCACCAGGCGCTTGGGCTCCCCTGCCCGGTTGAATGCCGCCAGCGCAAGGTCGGTGGGCGTGACCGTGTCACGCTCGGCCACCAGCATCAGCAATGGCGTCGGGCTGATGCGCTCGATCGTAAGGCCCGGCTCGTACTCGCTGGCAAGCTCACTCGAACGCTGGGTCACGCGGTTGTCCCAACCGGCCTCCAGCACCCGCGCCGTGTTGTAGAACGCCTCGGCATCAGCCCCTGGGTAGATCCCGGCCTCTCCTGCTTCGGCAATTACCCGGCGATAGCCGATCGGGCCGCCCGCGTGGCGTGCGCCACGGTCCTCGGCGAATCCCTCGCGCAGCTCATGCAGGCGCTCCCCCGCACGGCGCAGAAAGCTCTGGTAGCCACTGATGGTCGGCACCTGGGCCACCACGCAACGCACGCGCCGGTCCCAGGCCGCCAGTTGCAGGGCATGCCCGCCGCTGTAGCTCGACCCCCACACACCGATGCGCAGGGCGTCGAAACGGGGTTGCAGGCAGGCCCAGGTCAGCACTTCGCGCAGGTCATCGAGTTGCTGGCGCGGGTCGATCTCACCGCGCGGCGCGCCACCGCTGTGGCCGAAATTGCGCGGGTCATAGACCAGCACCGCCAGCCCGGCGCCGCCAAAACACTCGGCGAAACGGTCCAGGGCCTGCCCCTTCAGGGCTGCGAAGCCCGGGCTCATCAGCACCAGTGCATGTGGGCCAGCAGACGCGGGCAAGTAAAGCCACGCATCGAGGTGGACACCATTGACGGAAATGGCCAGCGACTCGCGTGTGAATGGGACAGCCATGTGGCGCCTCCTGCTACAGATCAAAGGCTCTGTAGCTTAGGCTGGCACGCATGCCCACGCTGGCGCGCTTCGGTCACGGATGCGCGCGTATCGGCCAGGTTGCGACGAACTCGCTCGGCGCACAGCCCATCAGCCGGCGGAACACCTTGGTGAATGCTGCTGGCGACTCATAGCCCAATGCCAGGGCAATACGACCAACCGGTTCTCCCTGCTCCAGCCGGGCGATGGCAGCGAACACCCGAGCCTGCTGACGCCATTGCTGGAAGGTACAGCCCAGCTCACATTGGAACAGGCGCGCCAGGGTGCGCACCGAGGCCCCCACTTCCCGTCCCCAGTCCTCCAGGCTGCGCCCGTCCGATGGCGTCGCCAGCAACAGGCAACAGAGCTTCTGCAAGCGCGCTTCGCCAGGCATTGGCAAACGCAGCGGCAGGTCATGGGCCCACCGCACCTCATCGACCAGCAGGGTCATCAGGTGCGCCTCGCGGCTGTCGACGGGCGTCTCCAGCCCTACGGGTTGCGCACGCAACAGCAGTTCGCGCAACAACGGCGTGACCAGCAAGCTCTGCGCAGACGCAGGCAAACCCTGGATGCTGGTATGCACATAAAGACTGCGCAAGCTCACCGCACCACGCGCCCGCAGGCTATGCACCAACCCTGCCGGCACCCACAGCCCCTGCTGCGGCGACAGCACCCAGAACCCATGGGCACAGCGCAACTCCATGATGCCCCGGGCGGCGAACACCAATTGCCCGGCATCGTGCCAGTGGCTTTCAAGGCACTGGCCGTCGGCATACTCGCGCCACACCGGGCGGCAGCGCTGGCCCGGGTGCTCGAACACCGGCAGATGGCGGCTCACGCGTGGCGCGCCGTGCCGCCCAAGGCCTCGCGAAAGCGCCGGGCACTGGCCAGCGCCAGCCCCAGCCCCACCAGCGCGACGCCGCCGCCAACCAGGCCGATATCGGCCACGCCCAGCTGGCTGCTGACAATGCTGCCCAGCAGCGCACCACCACCGATACCGATGTTGTAGATGCCGGAGAACAGCGCCATGGCCACATCGGTGGCATCCGAAGCGAGCTTTAGCGTTTTCGACTGCAGCGCCAGGCCGAAGCTCAGGATCGCCACGCCCCACACCATGCTCAGCCCTGCGAACAGGTAGAAGTTGCCCGACAGCGGCAGCAGCAACAGCAGACAGGCCGCCAGGGCAGCGATGGCCATCACCAGGAAACCGTGGGGGAAACGCTCGCTGTAGCGGCTGAACAGCAGCGAGCCGAACACCCCGGCGCCACCGAACAACAGCAACAGCAAGGTGGTGCGCTCGCCACCGATCTGCGCCACATGCAGGGCGAACGGCTCGATGTAGCTGTAAGCGGTGAACTGCGCGGTGATCACCAGCGTCACCAGCAGGTAGGTGATCACCAGGGCCGGGCGCTTGAACAGGATCGGCAGGCTGCGCAGGGAGCCGGAGTTCTGGCTCGGCAGCAACGGCAGCGACTTCATCAGGCAGAGCATGGTCGCCAGCGCCACCCCGGCGATGCACAGGAAGGTGATGCGCCAGCCCAGCGCCTCGCCCACCACGCGGCCCAGCGGGATGCCCATGACCATCGCCAGGGTGGTGCCGGTGGCCAGCAGCCCCAGCGCCTTGGCCTGTTGCCCGGGCGGCGCAACCCGCACCGCCAGCGACGCGGTGATGGCCCAGAACACGGCATGGGCCAGGGCGATACCGATACGGCTGACCAGCAGCATGGCGAAGCTCTGCGACAGCCACGACATCAGGTGGCTGAGGATGAATACCACGAACACGAACAGCAGCAGGCGGCGGCGTTCGATGTTGCGGGTCATCAGCATCATCGGCAACGACGCCAGCGCTACGACCCAGGCATAGATGGTCAGCATCAGGCCGACCTGGGCGGTGGTCATGTCGAAGCTGCGGCCGATGTCGCTGAGCAGCGCCACCGGCACGAACTCGGTGGTGTTGAAGATGAACGCCGCCAACGCCAGGGCGACGACGCTCAGCCAGCTGCCGTTGCCGGCGGTGGGGGGCAGGTTCGAGGGAACGGGGCCATTCATGTGATGAAGTCTTTACTCCGCGGACAAGGCAAGGGAACGCACGCCGGCCACCTGGCACTCAGGCGCTGACGCACGTTTTGTTATTGGAAGGATGCCGGCATGGTACGCATCCCGCCTGGCCCTCACAACCACGGGCGTGGACGGAGTACCATGCGCGCATTCGTGCACCCTTTTGTGGCACGCACCCGGTCAGCCTCGCGGAACAAGGAGTTCGATCCGACCATGGACAAGCAACACCCCCAGCAGCAGTGGCGCAAAGCCGTAGTCACCTATGCCGAAGCGGTCAACGCTTATGTGGCACAGGGCCGTGCGCAAGGCTGGGACACGCTCGACGCCCCCCTGGAACCCGACACCGCGCACCTGCTCGACGCCTGGCGTTGTGCCTTGCAGGCGATCAACCGGCCCGGCACGGACGCGCAGCAGCGCGCGCTATTCCGTGAGGCCTGGCCGCCAGCGCACCTGCCGCTGCTGCCTTTACTGGAAAAGCAGGCCCAAGGCATCGGCCACTTGCTGATGCTCGACGACGGCAGTCTGCTGGTGCGGGTCGGCCGGCCCTGGGACCGGGGCCAGGTGCTGCATATCGATGGCTACACCATCACGCCGGTGATCGGCGTCGAACACTTCGGCCGTTGCCCACAGCGACGCTACTACGCCCTGGCCAACAGCGAGGGCGTGCGCGTCAGCGATGGCTGGGGTGGCCCCCTGGTTGCGCGGCTGGCGTGGCCCCATGGGCTGGAAGGGCTACCCAAGGGTTACCCGTTCGACCCACTCGATATGCCACCGACGCCAACCGCGCTACTCCCCTTCCCCGACGGCAAGCGCGTGTTGCTGGTCAGCAGCGACGGTATCTTTCTCCTGGCGGCCCAGGGGGCGACCCGCCTGTTGCCACGGGAAAGCGAGATCCTCGAGGCGCTGCGCAACGGCACCGACCCGGATGACGTTCCCCTGATGCTGGAAATGGAGCACGCCGCGCTGTCGCCGGATGGCCGGCTGATCGCACTCGGCGAGCAGTGTGGCCGCCACCTGGTGCTCGACGGGCAACTGCGCCAACTTGCCGAAGTCAGCCCAGGCGACGAGTCTCCCCATTTCGCCTTGTTCAACCATCGGGGCGACCAGTTGATGCTCAATGCCTGCCGCTGCTGTCACGGCACGACCGTCGGCGTGCGCGTAGCGGACCTGCCGAGCCTGGGCACCGACGTCCACAAAGAAGCACCACTGCTGCAGCAAGGCGCACCGCTGCATGCCGGTGTCGCCCGTGACGGTGAATACATCGTCGGTGACGCTCAAGGCTATCTGCGCGCCTTCGGCGAAGACGGCCAAGAGCACTGGCAGCACTACCTTGGTTCGACCATCAGCGCCATGGACATCAGCCAGGACGGTCGCACCCTGGTGGCGGCCAGCGAGGCTGGCTTCATTTCGCTCATCGCCCTGGACCAGGGTCGCCCCGTCTGGCAGATCGGCACCGGCGAGCATGGGGAAGTCCGCCGCTGGCTGTGCTGGAAAGGCTTCGACAAGCCCATGGCCTGGTAACGGCCGCTACCTGACATGACAAGCGTCAGAACAGCCCGACCAAGGTCTATGGTAAAGTCACGCCCTTTTTTCAAAACCGAGACCGTGCTGCACATGACCCCCGTTCTTCGCCTGATCAACCGCACCGGCCTGGTGACGCAGATCTGCATCGGCCTGCTGGCCGGCATCGCCCTCGCCTTGTTCGCCCCGGCCGTGGCCCGCGACCTGGCGTTCCTCGGCAAGGTGTTCGTCACCGCGCTGAAGGCCGTGGCGCCGGTGCTGGTGTTCATCCTGGTGATGGCTTCGATCGCCAACCACCGCCACGGCCAGGAAACCCACATCCGCCCGATCCTCTGGCTCTACCTGCTGGGTACCTTCGCCGCAGCAGTGGTGGCCGTGGCCGCCAGCATGCTGTTCCCATCGAGCCTGGTGCTGAGCACCAGCGAAGCATCGCTCAGCGCGCCGGGCGGTATCGGCGAGGTGCTGCAGAACCTGCTGCTCAGCGCGGTGGACAACCCGATCAACGCGCTGCTCAACGCCAACTTCATCGGCATCCTGACCTGGGCCATCGGCCTGGGCGTGGCCCTGCGCCATGCCAACGACACCACCCGCGGCGTGGTCGAGGACCTGTCCAACGGCGTCACCCTGATCGTGCGCGTGGTGATCCGCTTCGCCCCGCTGGGCATCTTCGGCCTGGTCAGCGCCACCCTGGCGCAGTCGGGCCTCGACGCGCTGCTGGGCTACCTGCACCTGCTGGCCGTGCTGATCGGCTGCATGCTGTTCGTGGCGCTGGTGATGAACCCGCTGATCGTGTTCTGGAAGATCCGCCGCAACCCGTACCCGCTGGTGCTGATGTGCCTGCGTGAAAGCGGCATCACCGCGTTCTTCACCCGCAGCTCGGCGGCCAACATCCCGGTCAACCTGGCGCTGTCGCAGAAGCTCGGCCTGCACGAAGACACCTACTCGGTATCGATCCCGCTGGGCGCGACCATCAACATGGCCGGCGCGGCGATCACCATCACCGTGCTGACCCTGGCCGCCGTGCACACGCTCGGCATCCCGGTCGACCTGCCCACCGCCGTGCTGCTCAGCGTGGTCGCGGCCATCTGCGCCTGCGGCGCGTCCGGCGTGGCCGGCGGTTCGCTGCTGCTGATCCCGCTGGCGTGCAGCCTGTTCGGCATCCCCAGCGAGATTGCCATGCAGGTGGTGGCAGTCGGCTTCATCATCGGTGTGCTGCAGGACTCGGCCGAGACCGCGTTGAACTCCTCCACCGATGTGCTGTTCACCGCGGCCGCCTGCCAGGCCATGGAGCAACGTAGCGCCTGACCGGGCCCTTTCGCCGGCAAGCGGGCTCCTCCACGCCCCAGCAGGAGCCCGCTTGCCGGTGAACCGATTGCTTAAGCCTGACGGTTTACCTAGGCTAGTGGCCTTTTCCTCGCAATGAGACAGGGCCATGTCAGAACACCAAACCACCGGCGAAGGCCGCTTCAGCAACATCGAGATCCGCGTGCTCGGCTCGCTGATCGAGAAGCAGGCCACCAGCCCGGAAACCTACCCCCTGACCCTCAATGCCCTGGTCCTGGCCTGCAACCAGAAGACCAGCCGCGAACCTGTGATGAACCTCTCCCCCGGCCAGGTCGGCCAGGCGTTGCGCGCGCTCGAGGGCCAGGAGATGGCCCGCCTGCAGATGGGCAGCCGCGCCGACCGCTGGGAGCAGCGGGTCGACAAGGCCCTGGAACTGGTGCCGGCGCAACTGGTGCTGATGGGGCTGATGTTTCTGCGCGGCCCGCAAACCCTCAGCGAACTGTTGACCCGCAGCAACCGCCTGCATGACTTCGAGGATGTCGACCAGGTCCAGCACCAGTTGGAGCGCTTGATCTCCCGTGGCCTGGCCCTGCACCTGCCGCGTCAGGCCGGGCAGCGCGAGGACCGCTATACCCACGCCCTGGGCGATCCGGCGCAGATCGAGGAGATCCTTGCCGCGCGCCAGCAGGAAGGTGGCGCGCGCAGTGCTGGCGCAAATGTGTCGGAAGAACGCATCGAAGCGCTGGAAGCGCGTATCGCCGCGCTGGAGGCGCGTCTGGCCCAGTTGGAGGGCTGATTCAGGGCTGCTCCGCTTCCGGGAAATTGCGGCAACTCTTGCGCTCGGCCAGCTCCTTTTCACTGGGGCGCTGGTCGACGAACACGGTGCGGCCGTCGGCGTAGATTTCCAGGTAGCCCCAGTGCAGGTCCTGCTCTTGCTGCCCGGGCTGGGGCGGCACGAGCCACCAGGGTTCGCGGCTGATTGGCTTCATGGGAGAGGTTCCTGAGGTGAACTGAGGTTAAGCGTAGACCTGCCGCTTCCATTCAGGCTGCACTGACCTGCTCACTGTAGGAGCGGCTTCAGCCGCGATCACCCGCGAAGCGGGTGCTGGACACCGCGTTGCCTGTATCGCGGCTAAAGCCGCTACACCAACGAAAACGCCGCCCTTTCTCGCGAAGGGGCGGCGTTTCTCTAACCGGCAACCAGACTCAGGCAGGCGCCGAGGTGCGGATCAGGTGATCGAACGCCGCCAGCGAGGCCTTGGCGCCCTCGCCCACCGCGATGACGATCTGCTTGTACGGTACGGTGGTCACATCACCTGCCGCGAACACGCCCGGGATACTGGTCGCGCCCCTGGCATCGACGATGATCTCGCCACGCGGCGACAGCTCGACGGTACCCTTGAGCCAGTCGGTGTTCGGCAGCAAGCCAATCTGCACGAAGATCCCTTCCAGCGCCAGATCATGCAGCGCATCAGTGGTGCGATCCTTGTAGCGCAGCCCGGTAACCTTCTCGCCATTGCCGACCACTTCGGTGGTCAACGCACTGGTGATCACCGTGACGTTCGGCAAACTGTGCAGCTTGCGTTGCAGCACGGCATCGGCGCGCAACTGGCTGTCGAACTCGATCAGGGTCACCTGGGCGACGATACCCGCCAGGTCGATGGCCGCTTCCACACCGGAGTTGCCGCCGCCGATCACCGCCACACGCTTGCCCTTGAACAGCGGGCCGTCACAGTGCGGGCAGTAGGCCACGCCACGGGCGCGGTATTCCTGCTCGCCCGGCACGTTCATTTCGCGCCAGCGGGCGCCAGTGGCCAGAATCACGGTCTTGGCCTTGAGCGAGGCGCCGCCGGCCAGGCGTACTTCGTGCAGGCCGCCGTCGGTGGCCGGGATCAGCGCTTCGCCGCGCTGCAGGTTCATGATGTCGACATCGTACTGCTTGACGTGCTCCTCCAGGGCCGTGGCCAGCTTCGGCCCCTCGGTTTCCTGCACCGAGATGAAGTTCTCGATGGCCAGGGTGTCGAGCACCTGGCCACCGAAGCGCTCGGCGGCAACGCCGGTGCGAATACCTTTGCGCGCGGCGTAGATCGCCGCCGCGGCACCTGCGGGCCCACCGCCGACCACCAGCACATCGAAAGCATCCTTGGCATTGATCTTCTCGGCCTGGCGGGCACCGGCGCTGGTGTCGATCTTGCCGAGGATCTCTTCCAGGCCCATGCGGCCCTGGCCGAACACTTCGCCGTTCAGGTAGATGCTCGGCACCGCCATGACCTTGCGGGCTTCGACTTCATCCTGGAACAGCGCGCCGTCGATGGCCACATGGCGCACGTTGGGGTTGAGCACCGCCATCAGGTTCAGCGCCTGGACCACGTCCGGGCAGTTCTGGCACGACAGCGAGAAGTAGGTTTCGAAGGTGAACTCACCTTGCAACCCCTGGATCTGCTCGATCACTTCGGCGCTGGCCTTGGACGGGTGGCCGCCGACTTGCAGCAGCGCCAGTACCAGGGAGGTGAATTCGTGGCCCATGGGGATGCCGGCGAAACGCAGGCTGATATCGCTCCCCGGGCGGTTCAGCGAGAACGAAGGACGACGGGCGTCGGTGCCATCCGCGCTGAAGGTAATGAGTTTCGACAGGCCGGCGATTTCCACCAGCAGGTCGTGCAATTCGCGGGACTTCGCGCCGTCGTCGAGGGAGGCAACGATCTCGATCGGCTGGGTGACCCGCTCCAGGTAGGTTTTCAGTTGCGATTTAAGCGTGGCGTCCAACATACGGGCGATTCCTTTTTCAATACTCGGATACAAAAACGCCCAGGCGAGGTCGCCCGGGCGCTTTTACGGGGCGGTAGGTACTTCAGCTTTGGCGGCTGTCTACCGCCCGCGGGGTGCGCATCGGCTTAGATCTTGCCGACCAGGTCCAGCGACGGTGCCAGAGTGGCTTCGCCTTCTTTCCACTTGGCCGGGCAGACTTCGCCTGGGTGAGCGGCAACGTACTGGGCGGCCTTCACTTTGCGCAGCAGTTCGCTGGCGTCACGGCCAACACCACCGTCGTTGATTTCGACGATCTTGATCTGGCCTTCCGGGTTGATCACGAAGGTACCGCGATCGGCCAGGCCGGCTTCTTCGATCAGCACGTCGAAGTTGCGGGAGATGACGTGGGTCGGGTCACCGATCAGCGGGTACTTGATCTTGCCGATGGTGTCCGAGGTGTCGTGCCAGGCTTTGTGGGTGAAGTGGGTGTCGGTGGACACGCCGTAGATTTCCACGCCCAGCTTCTGGAACTCGGCGTAGTTGTCGGCCAGGTCGCCCAGTTCAGTCGGGCAGACGAAGGTGAAGTCGGCTGGGTAGAAGAACACGACGGACCACTTGCCTTTCAGGTCGGCTTCGCTGACCTGGACGAACTCGCCGTTGTGGTAGGCGGTGGCGTTGAACGGTTTGACCTGACTGTTGATGATAGGCATGAGAGACGCTCCTTCATGGGGTTGGAATCAGTTGACGGAGAGAATCCTAACCGCTGGTCCTGAAGAAGGCTCATTGGCAAAGCTCATGCTGGCAATTGGTTTTGGCTATAAGCGAGGTTTATTAATAGAAGGGATTGGGCTGAGCAAAGGATTGCGCCGCCCGTGCTGGCCTCTTCGCGGGTAAACCCGCTCCCACAGGGGTATGCATGGAACCTGTGGGAGCGGGTTTACCCGCGAATAAGCCCCCGACAATCAGCGCGTGATCGTGCGCATCGTGACGAACTCTTCCGCGGCGGTCGGGTGCACGCCAATGGTCTCGTCGAACTGTAGCTTGGTGGCACCGGCCTTCAGCGCTACACCCAAGCCCTGAATGATCTCGCCAGCATCAGGGCCAACCATGTGGCAACCCAGCACCTTGTCGGTCTCGGCATCCACCACCAGTTTCATCAGGGTCTTTTCCTGGATGTCGGTGAGGGTCAGCTTCATCGCCCGGAAGCGGCTCTCGAAAATGTGCACCTTGTGCCCGGCCTTGAGCGCCTGCTCCTCGGTCAGGCCCACCGTGCCGATCGGTGGCTGGCTGAACACCGCGGTGGGAATGTTCTGGTAGTCCACCGGGCGATACTGCTCAGGCTTGAACAACCTGCGCGCCACGGCCATGCCTTCGGCCAGGGCCACTGGCGTGAGCTGCACGCGGCCGATCACATCGCCAATGGCCAGCACCGATGGTTCGGTGGTCTGGTACTGCTCGTCGACGCGAATAAAGCCGCGTTCGTCGAGTTCGACACCGGTGTTCTCAAGGCCCAGGTTGTCCAGCATCGGCCGGCGGCCGGTGGCGTAGAACACGCAGTCGGCGACCAGTTCGCGGCCGTCCTTGAGCGTTGCCTTGAGGCTGCCGTCGTCGAGCTTGTCGATGCGCTGGATATCGGCGTTGAACTGCAAGTCCAGCCCGCGCTTCTCGAGCTCTTCCTTCAGGTGCGTGCGCACTGAACCGTCGAAGCCGCGCAGGAACAGGTCACCGCGATACAGCAGCGTGGTGTCGGCGCCCAGGCCCTGGAAGATGCCGGCGAACTCCACGGCGATGTAGCCACCGCCCACCACCAGCACACGGCGTGGCAAATCCTTGAGGTAGAAGGCTTCGTTGGAAGTGATCGCCAGCTCCCTGCCCGGGATGTCCGGCACCTGCGGCCAGCCGCCAGTTGCGATGAGGATGTGCTTGGCGCTGTAGCGCTGGCCGTCCACTTCCACTTCGTGGGCGGCGGTCATGCGCGCATGGCCCTGCAGCAGGGTGACGCCGCTGTTGACCAGCAGGTTGCGGTAGATGCCGTTGAGGCGCTCGATCTCGCGGTTCTTGTTCGCGATCAGCGTGCCCCAATCGAAATGGCCCTCTTCCAGGGTCCAGCCGAAGCCAGCAGCCTGTTCCAGCTCATCGGCGACATGGGCCCCGTACACCAGCAGTTTCTTCGGTACACAACCGACGTTGACGCAGGTGCCCCCCAGGTAGCGGCTCTCGGCCACTGCCACCTTGGCGCCGAAACCAGCAGCAAAACGCGCCGCGCGCACACCGCCGGAACCGGCGCCAATCACGAACAGATCAAAATCGTAGGCCATGTATTCAGTCTCCTTGGCGGTCGCCCAGCATAGCGCCGATGGCCGCCACAAACAAAAAAGCCACCCCGAAGGGTGGCTTGGTGACCTGGCGGGCGAACTCAGTACGCCTTGCCGGTCTTGTAGAAGTTCTCGAAGCAGAAGTTGGTCGCCTCGATGTAACCTTCGGCGCCACCGCAGTCGAAACGCTTGCCCTTGAACTTGTAGGCGATCACGTTGCCTTCCGCCGCTTGCTTCATCAGCGCATCGGTGATCTGGATTTCGCCGCCCTTGCCTGGTTCGGTCTGTTCGATCTTTTCGAAGATGTCCGGTGTCAGGATGTAGCGGCCGATGATGGCCAGGTTGGACGGTGCGTCTTCCGGCTTCGGTTTCTCGACCATGGAGTCGACACGGAAAATGCCGTCTTTGATCTCTTCACCGGCAATGACACCGTACTTGTTGGTTTCCTGCGGATCGACTTCCTGGATGGCGACGATCGAGCAGCGGTACTTCTTGTACAGCGCGACCATCTGCGCGAGCACGCCGTCACCTTCGAGGTTGACGCACAGGTCATCCGCCAGCACCACGGCGAACGGCTCATCACCGATCAGCGGGCGGCCAGTGAGAATGGCATGGCCCAGGCCCTTCATCTCGGTCTGACGGGTGTAGGCGAACGAGCACTCGTCCAGCAGACGACGGATGCCGACCAGGTATTTTTCCTTGTCGGTGCCTTTGATCTGGTTTTCCAGCTCGTAGCTGATGTCGAAGTGGTCTTCCAGGGCACGCTTGCCACGGCCAGTGACGATGGAGATCTCGTTCAGACCGGCGTCCAGTGCCTCTTCAACGCCATACTGGATCAGTGGCTTGTTGACCACCGGCAGCATTTCCTTGGGCATGGCTTTGGTAGCGGGCAGGAAACGAGTGCCGTAACCGGCTGCCGGGAACAAGCATTTTTTGATCATAAACGTCCTTAACAAGGGCTTTGCGTACGAAATTCGGCGCAGTCTAATCAGGCGGCGGTCACCTTACAATGCCCCACCCGCGCTTGGCCGATGCCATGATAGAGATATCCAAGTGTAGATAGTTCCGGGGGATCGTAAATATTGCCTCCGTCGAACGGTTGCTCAGGCTCGGCGCCTTCTCCTGTGGTAGCGGGTTTACCCGCTACCACAGGTGTCTGTTTCATCAGCGGAAAGCTTCCGTCAGCCCCCAGTCCCCTGTCCGATCAGCACCCCATCGACCTTCTGCCCATACAGGTTGACCCCATCATTGGCATGGAACTTCAGCCGGGTCTTCTCGATCGAGCCCTCCACCAGCCGCGGATCCTGGGGCCGCTCGTGGCGATTGATCCAGGCCGCCACGTCCCAGGCCTGCTGGTCGCTGAGGCTGCCGGGCTTGCCCAGGGGCATGTTGTACTTGATGTAGGAGGCGGATGTGTTGATCCGGTGCATGCCGGCCCCCCAGTTGTAGGAGTCCTTGCCCCACAGCGGCGGCATCACGTACTCGCCGGCGACCTTCTGGCCCTCGCCATTGCTGCCATGGCAGATCGCGCATTGCGCCTGAAAGACCTGCTGGCCACGCTTGAAGTCATACCCGCCTTCAGGCCTGGGCACCTCGGGGTAACCCCGGCCGGCAATCTCCACCCCCGTCGGCGCCTGGGTCGAAAGCCAGTAGGCATATACGCTGAGCGCGGTCATCTGTGGGCTGTCGGCTGCCGGCGGCTTGCCGTTCATGCTGAACTGGAAGCAGCCCTGGATGCGTTCGGCGAAAGTGTTGACCTTGTCATTCTTCTTGCGATACGCCGGATACATCGGATAGGCGCCCCACAGCGGCGCAGAGTGGGCCAGACGGCCCTGGTCGAGGTGGCAGTTGCTGCAGTTCAGGCCATTGCCCACGGCCTCGGGCATCAGGCGCCGGGTATCGACGAACAGCGCGTGTCCCTGGCGGACCATCTTGCCGAAGGCATTGTCAGGGATCGCGTCTTCGCTGGGTGGCACGAATTGCGGAGCGGCCTGGGCGCCAGGCACCTTGAGCTGGGATTGATCTTCCATGGCGATCGGCGCCGCCTGGGTCCCCCCCATGGCCAACAACAGCAGGGCTGGAATCACGGCTTTCATGGCTTGGCCTCCTGGGTGACGGGATGGGCGAAGTACTCGGCGACCGCCTTGACCTCGGCGTCGGTCATCGCCTTGGCGACGTTGACCATCAACTGGTTGGGGTCGTTGCTGCGGCTGCCGTCGCGCCAGGCATTGAGTTGCGCCACCAGGTAACCGGCCGGCTGCCCGGCCAAGGGTGGAAAGTGCTCGCCAACACCACTGCCGCCAGGCCCATGACATTGCACGCAACCGGGGATCTGGCGGCTCCAGTCGCCATACAGTGCCAGGCGTGTGACCGGATCGGTGGCGATCTGCTGGCGGCGCTGATCCGGGGCTGCGTCAGCCGGCAGCGTGCTCAGGTAAGCGCTCACCGCTTCGATCTCCGCATCGTCCAGCGCCTTGGCCAACGGCTCCATCACCGCCTGCTTGCGGCTGGCGTTGCGAAAATCGTGCAGTTGCTTGGCGAGATAGCCGGCAGGCAAGCCGGCCAAGCGGGGAAAACCAGCGGCGGCAACACCCTTGCCGTCGACGCCATGGCAACCCAGACAGGCCATGGCAGCGGGGTTCTGCCCGCCCTGGTTGAAGATTTTCTGGCCATCGGCAGCATGCGCCGAGGGCCAGGCCAGGACCAGCAGACTGCTGATCACGACACGGCTCAAGGGTCTCATCACGGAGGCTCCATTTCCTTGTTATAAGCTTAGGCTTATTCGATATAAGCCCAGAAATACTAGGCCTATTACCCGGCATGCGACAACGCGTCGCCGGGCAGGAAACGGACAATCCGCTGGTTAATCGCTCATTTGCTGAGCTGGATCAAGAACCCGAGATGCACTCGGTCGTTGCCGTGCGCACATCGCCCAGGCGCAGCGGGAAGTTGTTCAAGCGCTCATGAACCTTGATCGCGCTGCCACTACCACGCTTGTCGATATCAACCAGTGCGGCAGGGCCGACACCCGCCGACACCTTCTGCGGCACGATCAGGCGCAGCGAATCGCCCGCCCCTTCTTCCTGCAGCGGGTCCCGCGAATCCGCAAGCTTGCGCTTCACGCAATCCGCGTACTCACGCGGTGTCTTGCCGGATATCACATCCAGGGTCGCATGCGACTGCTCCAGCTCCGCCACGCTGACACAACCACCCAACGCCAACGCCGCTGCCGCTACCATCCACTTCATCCACGCCATCTCCAACATCGAAAGTCATCCTGTGACCACATCCGGGCGGTTTTGCTCCCTGCTCTGGCAGAAATCTCCCTGGCCCGGCCAGCCGAGGCGCAAGTGTACCCTCACATCGTGATATCGTTCGCCTTTGCTGAACCAATCCTTGCGGAGCACCCCATGAAATTCGTACACCAGCGCGAGCACCTGAACGAGGACGACATCGTCGTCATCGAGTGCTCCCAGCGCTGCAACATCCGCCTGATGAACGACGCCAACTTCCGCAGTTTCAAGAACGGCGGCCGGCACACGTACCACGGCGGCCACTTCGAACGCTTCCCAGCCAAGATCACCGTACCCAGCACCGGTTTCTGGAACATCACCATCGACACCGTGACCACGCGGCCGATCTCGGTAACACGCAAGCCGACGCTCACTCACAAGATCAAGATCATTCGCCGCTCGTCGTCGAAACTCGGATAAGACCGCATGACCCAGACCATCAAGTATGTGATCAAGTACAAACTCGACGGCGAGCGCCGTTGGGACTTCGCCCAGATGCCGGATGCTTCCCTCGAGCAAGCCCGGGAAGCCCTGCGCAAGATCCACGGCGACGATGCCGACAAGATCAGCGACATCCAGGTGAGCAAGGCGCTGTAACCACGTCCGATCCCGCCGCACGAAAGGAGTCGCCCATGAGCACCTGGCAAGACCGCCGCATCCTCGACCTGCTGGGCATCGAGGTGCCCATCCTCCAGGCGCCCATGGCCGGCGCCAGCGGCGCGGCCATGGCCATCGCCGTGGGCAATGCCGGCGGCCTGGGCGCCCTGCCCTGCGCCATGCTCACGATCGAACAGGTGCGTGGCGAGATCGAGGCGTTCCGCGCCGCCTGCCAAGGCCCGCTCAACCTGAACTTCTTCTGCCACCAGCCACCTGCGCCCGACCCTGAACGCGACGCGCGCTGGAAGCAGGCACTCAAGCCCTATTACGAAGAGCTCGGGGCAGACTTCGAGGCGCCGACACCCGTGTCCAACCGGGCGCCCTTCGACGAGCGGAGCTGCCAGTTGATCGAGGCGATGCGCCCGGAAGTGGTCAGCTTTCACTTTGGCCTGCCTGCGGCCGACCTGCTGCACCGGGTCAAGGCCTCGGGTGCAAAGGTACTGTCCAGCGCCACCACGGTCGAGGAAGCCCGCTGGCTGGAGCAGCAGGGCTGTGACGCGATCATCGCCATGGGCTATGAAGCCGGCGGCCATCGCGGCATGTTCCTCAGCGAAGACATCAGCAGCCAGATCGGCACCTTCGCCCTGGTACCGCAAATCGTCGATGCCGTGCAGGTGCCCGTGATCGCCGCTGGCGGGATCGGCGACCACCGCGGGCTGGTTGCCGCCCTCGCACTGGGCGCCTCGGCCGTGCAGATCGGCACCGCCTACCTGTTCTGCCCGGAAGCGAAAGTCTCTGCGGCCCACCGTCGCGCGCTGAACACGGCTCCTGCCAGCGATACAGCGCTGACCAACCTGTTTACTGGCCGCCCCGCGCGGGGCATCAACAACCGCCTCATGCGCGAACTGGGGCCGATGAGCGCCCTCGCCCCACGCTTCCCGCTGGCAGGCGGCGCGCTGATGCCATTGCGGGCAATCACCGATGCGCAGGGCAATGCCGATTTCAGCAACCTGTGGTCCGGCCAGGCCCTGCGCCTTGGGCGGCGTATGCCTGCCGGCAAGCTGACCCGGGAGATCGCGGACAACGCCCTGAAAAAACTGACTTTCTGATCAAGTTTTTCCGCACCGCCCTCTTCCCGACGGATGGCCTATCGCTATATATTCCACACTATAACGATAACCCGCCGTCCCTTTAGAAGGTAGTAGGAGCCGTCTGCATGCGTATTCGCCTGTCCCACCTGGCCATCAGCGCCCTGGCCACCCTGGTTTCCGTCAACAACGCCCTGGCCGATGAAGTGCAGGTCGCCGTGGCGGCCAACTTCACCGCGCCGATCCAGGCCATCGCCAAGGACTTCGAGAAAGACACCGGCCACAAGCTGGTCGCCGCCTATGGCGCCACCGGTCAGTTCTACACGCAGATCAAGAACGGCGCGCCATTCGAGGTGTTCCTCGCCGCCGACGACACCACCCCCGCCAAACTCGAGCAGGAAAAGGAGATCGTCGAGGGTTCACGCTTCACCTACGCCGTCGGCACCCTGGCACTGTGGTCGGCCAAGCCGGGCTACGTCGATACCAAAGGCGAAGTACTGAAGAAGAACGAATTCAAGCACCTGTCCATCGCCAACCCCAAGGCCGCCCCCTATGGCCTGGCTGCCACCCAGGTGCTGGACAAGCTCAAACTGACCGAAGCCATCAAGACCAAGATCGTCGAGGGCCAGAACATCACCCAAGCCTTCCAGTTCGTCTCCACCGGTAACGCCGAACTGGGCTTCGTCGCCCTGTCGCAGGTCTACAAGGACGGCAAGATCGAGAAGGGCTCGGCCTGGATCGTCCCGTCCGAATTGCATGATCCGATCCGTCAGGACGCGGTCATCCTCAACAAAGGCAAGGATAACCCGGCCGCCAAGGCACTGGTCGACTACCTCAAGGGCCCGAAAGCCGCCGCGGTGATCAAATCGTACGGCTATGAAATCTGATGCCGCTCGACGCCAGTGACCTGGGGGCAATCTGGCTGACCATCAAGCTGGCCAGCCTGACCACGGCCATCCTCCTGGTGGTGGGCACGCCCATCGCCTGGTGGCTGGCCCGTACCCGCTCCTGGCTGCGCGGGCCAATCGGCGCGGTGGTGGCCCTGCCCCTGGTGCTGCCACCGACAGTGATCGGCTTCTACCTGCTGCTGGCCCTCGGTCCCCACGGCTGGATTGGCCAGACCACCCAGGCCCTGGGCCTGGGTAGCGTGGTGTTCAGCTTCACCGGGCTGGTGATCGGCTCGGTGGTGTACTCCATGCCATTCGTGGTGCAACCCCTGCAGAACGCCTTTGGCGCCATCGGCCAGCGTCCGCTGGAGGTGGCTGCGACGCTGCGTGCCAGCCCCCGGGACACCTTCGTCCACGTGGTGCTGCCGCTGGCCAGGCCCGGCTTCATCACCGCCAGCATCCTCGGCTTCGCCCACACCGTGGGCGAATTCGGCGTGGTGCTGATGATCGGTGGCAACATCCCCGACAAGACCCGCGTGGTGTCGGTGCAGATCTTCGATCACGTCGAGGCCATGGAATACGCCCAGGCCCACTGGCTGGCCGGGGCCATGCTGGTGTTCTCCTTCCTGGTGCTGCTGATGCTCTATGCTGGCCGCCGTGGCAAGGCGGGCTGGAGCTGAAATGACAAAAGCGATACAGGCGCGCCTGAAACTGGCCCGCGACGATTTCACCTTGGATGTCGACCTGCACCTGCCCGGCCGTGGCATCAGCGCTTTCTTCGGCCACTCGGGCTCGGGCAAGACCTCCTGTCTACGCTGCCTGGCCGGGCTCGAACGGGCCGCCAGCGCCTACATCGAGGTCAACGGCGAGGTCTGGGAAGACAGCGCACGCGGTCTTTTCCTCGCCCCGCACAAGCGCCCGCTGGGCTATGTATTCCAGGAAGCCAGCCTGTTCCCGCACTTGTCGGTACGCGCCAACCTGGAATTCGGCTGGCGCCGCATCGCCCCCGCCGAGCGCAAGATCAACCAGGCGCAGGCCTGCCAACTGCTTGGTATCGGCCACCTGCTCGAGCGCAAACCGGCAACGCTGTCCGGCGGCGAGGCCCAGCGTGTCGGCATCGCCCGGGCACTGCTCAGCAGCCCTCGGCTGCTGCTGATGGACGAACCCCTGGCGGCCCTGGACAGCGCGCGCAAGCGCGAGATCCTGCCCTACCTCGAACGCCTTCACGACGAGCTGGACATCCCGCTGATCTACGTCAGCCATGCCCAGGACGAAGTGGCACGCCTGGCCGACCATCTGGTGCTACTGGAACAGGGCAAGGCCGTGGCCAGTGGCCCCATCGGCCAGACCCTGGCCCGCCTCGACCTGTCGCTGGCCCAGGGCGAGGACGCCGGCGTCGTGCTTGAAGGCGTGGTGGTCGGCCATGATCCGCACTACGGATTGTTCGACCTGCGCCTGCCCGGCAGCGACGGCCAACTGCTGCGCATCGCCCACCCCGACCTGCATGTCGGCAGCACCCTGCGGCTCAAGGTGCAGGCGCGCGACGTGAGCCTGGCGCTGAACGCCGACGCGGCCTCGAGCATCCTCAACCGCTTGCCGGTCCGGGTGCGCGAATGCCGCCCCGCCGACAATCCGGCCCATGTGCTGGTCAGCCTGGATGCCACCGGCAACCCGCTGCTGGCACGCATCACCCGCTACTCGGCGGAGCAATTGGGGGTGCAGGCCGGTCAACTGTTGTGGGCGCAGATCAAGTCGGTGGCGTTGCTGGGTTGAGCAACGCCCATGCTGCGGTTGTCCATTGCAGCATGACCCACGCCAGGATCGCCAGGATGCCTGACTGCCCGCTGCCCGCCTCACTGCACTATGTCGATGACACCCAGCCCGGCCTGACGCGGCGCCGTTGGCGCGACCACTTTCATTACTTCGATAGGCAAGGCCAGCGGATTCGCGACACTGAAACCCTCGCTCGCATCGCCGCGCTGGTGATCCCTCCCGCCTATACCGACGTGTGGATCTGCGCCGATCCGCAGGGGCATCTTCAGGCCACAGGGCGCGACGCCCGTGGGCGCAAGCAGTATCGCTACCACGCCCTCTGGCGCGAACTGCGCGACCAGCACAAGTACGAACGCATGCTGGCCTTCGCCGAAGCCCTGCCGAACCTGCGCAAACAGTTGGATCGACACCTGGCGCACCCCGGCCTGGGCCGGGAGAAGGTCATGGCGCTGGTGATCAGCCTGCTTGACAACACGCTGATACGCATCGGTAACCGTCAGTATCTGCGTGACAATCGCTCCTACGGGCTGACCACCCTCGCAACGCGCCACGTCAGAGTGCGGGGCAGCACCATGCGTTTCCAGTTCCGTGGCAAGCGTGGCGTCGACCATGACGTCACGTTGCGGGACAGGCGCCTGGCCAGTTTGCTAAAGCGCTGCATCGAACTCCCCGGGCAGGCATTGTTCCAATACCTCGACGAACAAGGGCAGCGTCATTGCGTGGGCTCGACCGAAGTCAACCAGTTCATCCAGCAACTCACAGGGGCCGACTTCACAGCCAAGGACTACCGCACCTGGGCGGGCAGCAGCCTGGCCCTCGAGCTGTTGAAACCGCTTGCATGGGAACCGATCAGCGAGGCCAGACGCCAGGTGGCCGCAGTTGTCCGCCAGGTGGCCGCCCGTTTGGGAAACACCCCGGCAGTCTGCCGGCGTTGCTACATCCACCCTGCCGTGCTGGAGCATTTTCAGCTCGGGCACCTGGCCAAGCTGCCTCGGGTGCGCCAGCGCAAGGGCCTGGAGAGGGAGGAAGTGGTCCTGTTGCGCTTCCTTCAGGACCTGGAAACCTAAACGATGATTGACACTGGCTATTTAACCCATCGAACACAGAAATTTCCCATATGGAGCCAAGCACCCTATCCTTGCCACCGAGCACCTTCGCCGATGAGGGTCACACGATTTTCATCGGCCCCTGCACCTAAAGACTGGCAACAGAATTTGTCCGCCAGGGAATTACTATCCGCCGAAAGCGTCTTTAATGAGAAGGAAGAGGGACACGCTCCCACCCGTTGGGCACAGGCCCCGCGGTTTTCTACACCACCAAGGAGAACTACATGCTGATACTCACCCGCAAGGTTGGCGAAAGTATCGTCATCAACGATGACATCAAAGTCACCATTCTGGGCGTCAAGGGGATGCAAGTGAGGATCGGCATCGATGCACCCAAGGATGTCCAGGTGCACCGTGAAGAGATTTTCAAGCGTATCCAGGCTGGTAGCCCAGCCCCGGAGAAAAGTGACGAGCACCACTGACAACACCCAGGTATCAAGCCGCACGGACGCGTCTGATCGACTGCCCGCCCACGCGGGGGAGCCCACCTCGCGCCTCAGGTGCCCAGCAGTTCGCGCACCTTGGCGATCATCCTGTCCATGTCGAATGGCTTGTCGAATACCGCCGCGAACAGCTCCGGGCGAACTCGTCCCAGGCTGGCCTGGGCGCCACTCATGAGAATCACCGGCAGGTCCGGCAGGTGCAGTTCGTCGCGAATCGCCCGTGCCAGCTCCTCGCCATTGAGCACTGGCATCATATAGTCGGTGATTACCAGGTCCACTCGTTTCTCTTTCAGCGCATCCAGGGCCTTACTCCCATTACTCGCTTTTTCCACCAGAAAGTTCTGATCCTCCAAGGCAAAGCCCAGGATGTCGGCTATCAGGTACTCGTCATCGACGATCAGGATGGTGTTCATCGCGCTATCCCATCAGCGATCCCCCTGAGGGATCGCCGTACCACTGAGCACACCGCTGGCACCGTCGAACACCCGCCCCAGACTGATTCCACAGGGGCCCAGGTGCAGCGCCTGCAGGGTCGGGTCATGATCGCTGTCGCGCACCTTGACGATCGACAAGACGCGGTGCAGGCGGGCATCAAGCTCGGCGAAGCGCAGGAGCATCAGGTTGTCGACGATGCTAGACAGGTCCGGGGCCGGGGCGGTGATCTCCGAACCGAAGATATCGCGCATCTCCCAGGTCAGCAGTACGGTGATACCACGTGAACGCAGCTCACCGGTCAAGGCACGGAAAAAAGCGTTCAGGCGTGCCGGGTCCAGCGCCAGGCGCCCAAAGGCGCCAAGGCTGTCGATCACCACGCGCCGCGCGCCCATCTCTCGAGCTTGCCGCAGCAAACGCTCACCAACCTGGTCGAGCAACCCTTCGGTCGTCGGTTGCCAGCTCAGCCGTACCGCTTCGTCGTGCTCCAGTCCAGCCAACTCATAGCCCAGCGCCGCCGCCTTCAGGCGCAGACGCGTCGGCGTTTCGTAAAACCCGAAATGCAGCCCAGGCGATTCCTTGCTCGATGCGGCGAGGAAAGCCACCCCCAAGGCTGTCTTGCCGACACCGGATGGCCCCATCAGCAGGCTCACGGAGCCTTCGGCAAGGCCACCGCCAAGCATCGTGTCCAGGTCAGGGACGCCTGTGGCCACCTGGTTCACGGTACGCCCACCCTCCCCGTCTGGATGGCTGTAAAGCGATTCCAGCCGCGGGTAGATCTGCAGGCCGTCCTCGTCGATCAGGCACTCATGACGTCCGGACAATGCCCCACTGCCACGGGTCTTGCGCAGTTGGACATTGCGCACGGCAGTGCTGCCGACCAAGTGCTCACCGAGTTCGATCACGCCGTCGACCATGGTGTGTTCGGGGCTGCCCTCCTCCAGGCGCGCACTGGTCAGCAGCAACACGGTGCAGCCGGCAAAAGCGGCATGGCCCTGCAATTCGGAAACGAATTTCTTGGTGTCCAGGCTGGTCTCCGCCCGGGAACGGGCATTGAGCAGGCCATCGACGATCAGGAGGCTGGCCTGCTGCCGGGCTATTTCCTGACGCAACAAGCGAACCACCGCGTCCAATCCGTCCTGCTCCAATGTGTCGAAGGCACTGACGAATTGAATGGCGTCGCCCACCTGGGAGGGATCGAAGAAGGCCAGCGTCGACAGGTACTGGAACAACCGCTCGTGGGACTCGCTGAGCAAGGTGGCCACCAGCACTCGACCACCGTCGCGCACATGATTGCAGGCGAGCTGGTTGGCCAGGATGGTCTTGCCCGAGCCCGGATGGCCCTGGACGATGTACGAGGCGCCGGCCACCAACCCGCCCTTGAGCAAGGCGTCGAGTCCTGGGATGCCGGTGGGCAGGCGCTTGAGTTGTTCTACCATGGCTGTCTACCTACCTGCCGGGTTCAAGGTCATCGGCCGCCTGGCTGGCCGGTAAGTACAGGCTCATGCAGGTCCCCTCGCCCAGGCGACTGTCCACGCTGATCGCGCCATTGCTCTGCTTCGCGAAACCGTAGACCTGGCTGAGCCCGAGCCCCGTGCCCTTGCCAAAGGCCTTGGTGGTGAAGAAGGGTTCGAAGATTCGCGGTAACACGCCCGGCTCGATTCCCTGGCCATCATCGTAGATGGCGAAGCGCACGAAGCGCCCCTGCAGCGCCTCGACCTCACCGGCCAACTGTACACATTCCACCACCAGGCGAATCGTTCCCGCCCCTTGGATAGCGTCACGAGCGTTGAACATCAAGTTGAGCAGGACCATCTGCAACTGCCCTGCATCGACCTCGATCGATGGTAAGCCGGGCTCGACCTGCTCGTGCAACTCGATATCCCTTGGCAAGGCGTGCTCCAACAGACCACGCGTTGCCTGCACCACGTCGGCTGGCGCGATAAACGTCACGCTCAGTTGACGATGACGGGCGAAACTGAGCAATTGCTGGGTCAGTTGCGTGCCCCGCTGTCCGGCATCGAGGATATGATCGAGCAGCCGCTGGGTACGGGCCGGGTCCTGGCTGTTCACCGCCAGACGCGCCGAGCTGAGAATGATGGTCAGCAGATTGTTGAAGTCGTGTGCCAATCCGCCGGTCAATTGCCCAAGCGCCTCGAGCTTCTGCGCCTGGAACAGTTGCGCGCGCATGGCATCCAGCTGCAGGGCCGACTCTCGGCGGTCAGTGATATCCCGAGTCACCTTGGCCAGGCCGATGACTTGCCCCTGCTCGTCACGGATGACATCCAGCGCGGCAAGGGCCCAGAACTGCGTGCCGTCCTTGCGCACTCGCCAGCCTTCGTCCTGCGCCACTCCCTGCTCCAGCGCCTGGCGCAATAAACGCTCAGGGCGCCCATCGGCGCAATCCTGGGGGGTGAAGAACAGGGAAAAATGCTTGCCGATCACCTCGTCCGCACGGTAGCCCTTGATCCGCTGGGCCCCTGCATTCCATGACACCACATGGCCCGTCGGGTCGAGCATGTAGATGGCGTAGTCGACCACCGCCTGAACCAACTGTTCATAGCGCGCTTCGGGCATGTTGGAATGGCCGGGCTGGTCCGCTGAAACCATGCGAGCTCCACAAGACCGCGAAAAGACTTATTGAGCGTAGTCAAAAGTCTCGCGGGCACCCGGCCGCCTGCGACGATCGTCAACCCTCGCGCTCGAACATCGAAGGTACCAGGCGCCTTGGCATCGCCACTTTCAGCAGCCACAAGCCCACCAGGAGAATCAGCGCCCCACCGCACAAGGCCATGAACCGCTGTGGATCAGGATGCTGCTCGTCGATCGCCAGCATCACCAGGTAACCGCCCAGACACATGAGGCCGACATACAGAAAAGCCCCCAGCAGACAGACCTGAATGAACAGCAGGCGCCAGAACAGGCGTGGGCGCACGATGCGTCCAGGCACAGTACTGGGGTCGGAGGAAGACGAAGGCATGGCGGCACGCTCTATTGGATCCAATGGGCAAAAGGTGGCGCAATGGAAGCATCCTGTCAATTGACCTATAGTTGCGTCCGCCTCGAACCCACAAGGAAGCGACATGAATTCGAACCTTCGCATGCAAGGCCTGCAGGACGACCTGATGCGCACGGCCACGGAACTTGACGAACTGTGCGAGGCACTGGATGGCCACGCCCTGTTCCTGCGCCACTCGGTCCACCAGGCCGATGCACAGGCCATGAACGGGCATGTGGAAGGCTTGCGTGACACGGCGTGCGAGATGCGCGACATCGCCAACGCCATCGACGCCTGACCCTTGCGCCGGTTGACGCTTCTATAACAATGGGTTATAAAGCGCCCTTGATTGTCAGGCCCTTCTGCCTATGAAGCGCGACAGTCAAACGTGCGAGTGTGGTGGAATTGGTATACACAGCAGACTTAAAATCTGTCGGCGTGAGCCTTGCGGGTTCGAGTCCCGCCACTCGCACCATCCTCTTTCGAAAAGGTGCCCTTGCGGCGCCTTTTTTCATGCCCGTCAAAAAAATGCCCGGCTGCTAGAGTGGAACATGTCCCTGTCCACTGGAGCGCCGCCATGCGCTATACACTGCTCGACGGTCAACGTGACCTCATCCTGCTGATTGCCCGCATCCTGCTGCTGATCCTGTTCGTGCTCTCCGGGTGGAGCAAGCTCACCGGGTTCGAAGGCACGGTCGCCTACATGACATCACTGGGTGCGCCCGCCCCCATGCTGGCTGCGGTGATCGCGGTGATCATGGAGTTCCTGGCCGCCATCCTGCTGATCCTCGGGTTCTACACCCGGCCGTTGGCCTTGTTGCTCGCCTTGTTCGTGCTCGGCACTGCAGTGCTCGGCCACCCGTTCTGGAACATGGTCGACCCCGAGCGCAGCGCCAACATGACCCAGTTCCTCAAGAACCTGAGCATCATCGGTGGCTTGCTTGTGCTTGCCGTCAGCGGCCCTGGCCGATTCTCACTCGATAAGCGCTGAACAGGTCGTTGCGCGGCGACTGCGGCGTCAATCGTCGTAGTCGTCATGCCAGGCTGGATGGTCTTCCTCGTCATCGAAGTCATCCAGCACTTCTTCGTCCTCCTCCACTTCGTCCAGCGCACCATGGGCGTCGGCTTCGGGGTCGAAGTCATCGTGGAATTCAGGGTCGAGCAGGTGGTCGTGCTCGGGTTCGGGCAAATCGTCTTCGTCGTGCATTACAGTCTCCGGTAACAACAGCCCGCCTGTATAAGCCGAGCGCATCGCCTGGTCAATCATCGGTGCGGTTAACCCTGCCTTAACCGGTAAGGCGCAGGTTAGTGGCTCTCCCTTCAGAAACGTTCTTGCCCGCCCTTGATGGCGGGCTTTTTTCGTGCGAGCTTGCGCCGCTGCGGCGCTCTACACACATGATCGATGAAAAATTCAGTAACGGTTACTGGAGCCCTTGCCAACAGGTTTTCACGAAACGCTGACATTCGTGAAGGCAGACTGACCTGGCTTCGATACGTTCTGTTCAACCCGCCCCTCGGCGGGTTTTCTTTTTTGGGGCAGTGCTTGCATGCCAGCAACTGACCACCGCACCGGCAACTATGCTCAAGGTGCGGAGGTAATCCCCATGTGCGGAAGACTTTCACAGTACCGCGGCCTGCATGAGTTCGCCGACACCTTGAACATGGAAGGCGCCTGGCGCAATGCGGTCGGTAACCTGCCGCTGCTTCGCTACAACATTGCCCCTTCGACACCAGTGGCCGTGCTTCGACTGGACCACGCAGGCCTCCGGGCCGACCTGGTCCGATGGGGATGGCGCCCCCATTGGGCAACCGATCGCGCACCACCAATCAACGCCAGGGCTGAAAAAGTCGCGCACGGCCCGTTCTTCCGGGCGATCTGGCCCCATCGGGCGATCACCCCCGTGGACGGTTGGTTCGAATGGGTGGCTGAGGGCGGCCCTCGGAAACAGCCCTATTTCATCAAGCGCCGAGACGGGCGCCCTGCCCTGTGCGCTTCGATCGGCCAATTCTCCGGTACTGCTGATGACGGTTTCGTGATCATCACCGCCGACGCCCAGGGGGGCATGGTCGATGTGCATGACAGGCGGCCCGTGGTGCTGGCACCGGCATTGGCCCGTGAATGGCTTGCTCCAGCAACATCCAAGGCACAAGCGGAACAGATGGTGCTCGAACTGGGTGAACCCGCAGTAGCGTTCGAGTGGTATCGGGTGGCGACTGCCGTCGGGAATGCAAGAAACCAGGGAAGCGGCCTTATCGAACCGATCTAGCGTGGCGCTCGAGGAATGCCACACGCACTCCAATGCCGCCCTCGCTACTGGATCCTTGTCAGTCGTAGGCTGCCATCTGAAGGTAATAGAATACGATATGCCTCGTGCGCCCCTGGTTTGAGTTCGGAGTTCTGGGATGTGGCGATGTTTGGGCACATGCCTGCGCCTGTTTCCAGACGGAAGAAGTAAGATCCGGGAACAAGATGGATGCGAATGCCTTCACCGGAGCGGATGGCAAAAGCCTTGCGGTTGTTCACATACACCACGTGACTGCACCCCGATCCAGAGAACCCCTCGTCGCGCAAGAATGTGACCGTGGACTCATCCTTCGACACGGCTCTGATGAGTGCCTGATCATAGATTCGCTCGGATGGAATCTGCTTCGCATGCTCCTCGGAAACCGGCGTCGTGGAACAACCCGCGATCAGGGTCAATGCGGCCAAACCGATCAATGTGCGCATACCACTCTCCTTGTTGGTGAACGTAGTTTCGGAACTCTTGGCATTATCCAGGCACAAATAAAAACCCCGCAGACCTAGATCTGCGGGGTTTCGAATGGTGGAGGCCGAGGTCGGAATCGAACCGGCGTAGACGGATTTGCAATCCGGAGCATAACCACTTTGCTACTCGGCCTCAAAGTCGGAGTCAGCTTTCGCTATCTCCTTGAAACCGCTGGGCTTTTTCAAGTCAGCTGCGTTTCGATGGACGCCATTATGTCGGCATTCGATTCACCTTGCAACCCCCTTTTTGAAAAAAATCTTCAAGGGGTTCAAGGTGTTAGCGCAAACGCCCGAGTTTGCTCCACAAACCGACCAGGGTGTTCTCCACCGCGCCACTGGCCGCCACACCAATGCGCTCCTGTAGCGTCTTGCGCTCGGCAAAGCGCAGGTGGAACAGGTTGGCCTCGCGGGCACGCAGGCTCAGGTACTCGTCGCTGGTGCCCAGCTCGTCAACCAACTGGCGATTCAACGCGGCGATACCCAGCCACACTTCACCGGTGGCCACTTCGTCGATGTGCAACTGCGGGCGGTAGCGGGCGACGAAGTCCTTGAACAGCTGGTGGGTGATGTCCAGGTCTTCCTGGAATTTCTCCCGCCCCTTGTCGGTGTTTTCACCGAATACGGTCAGGGTGCGCTTGTACTCACCTGCCGTGATCACTTCGAAGTCGATATCGTGCTTTTTCAGCAGGCGATTGACGTTGGGCATCTGCGCCACTACGCCGATCGAGCCCAGCACCGCGAAGGGGGCGCTGACGATCTTCTCGCCGATGCAGGCCATCATGTAACCGCCGCTGGCCGCCACCTTGTCGATACAGATGGTCAACGGAATACCGGCCTCGCGGATGCGCGCCAACTGCGAGGCGGCCAGGCCATAACTGTGCACCAGGCCACCGCCACTCTCGAGGCGCAACACCACTTCATCCTGCGGAGTAGCCAGGGTGAGTAACGCAGTGATCTCATTGCGTAGGCTCTCGGTGGCCGATGCCTTGATGTCGCCATCGAAATCGAGAACGAACACCCGGCGTTTGTCCTCGGGCTTTTTCTTCTGCTGTTTTTCCGCTTTGGCCTGCTGCTTGCGCAGGGCCTTGAGCTGGGCCTTGTCGAGCAGGCCCGACTCCAGGCGCTCGCGCAGTTCCTTGTAGAACTCGTTGAGGCGGGTGACCTGCAACTGCCCGCCCGGTTTGCGCCTACCCTTGCCGCGCAGCCCGGCGATGGCCGACAGCACGACCAGGATGGCGATCACCAGCGTGGCGGTTTTGGCGAGAAAGCTTGCGTATTCGGCAAGAAACTCCACATTGACTCCTTGATAGACCAGCACCACGAAGGGTGCGAAATGCTTGCAAGCATACCGGTGCGCATGGGCGGCTGCCAGCCAGGGAAAACGCTGGCAACACAGTTCAAACGACCTTTTCAAACGCTTGTATGTTTTTTCGTTGACAGCCTGCCAAGGGCATCCTAACCTCGCAGCAACCTCCAACCGGGCCGGACTACCTCGTGGGCAACCTCTACCTGATCCGACATGGCCAAGCCTCCTTCGGTGCCGACGACTACGACGTCCTTTCGCCCGTGGGCGAGCGCCAGAGCCAGGCCCTGGGTGAGCACCTCTCACAACTGGGCCTGCGGCTGGATCGCTGCGTCGCCGGCACCTTGCGTCGTCAGCAGGACACTGCCCGGCTGGCGCTACAGGCGCTGCAGCAAAGCGGCAGCCCGGTACCCGTCATAGAGACCGATGCCGCCTTCAACGAGTTCGACGCCGACGGCGTCATCCGCGCCCTGCTCCCAGGCCTGCTACCCGACGAACCCGAGGCGCTGCACATCCTGCGCAATGGCGCGCAACATCGTGGCGAGTTCCAACGCCTGTTCGCGCTGATGGTTCAGCGCTGGCATGACGGCGAGCACAATAACGACGACCATCTGGAAACCTGGCCGGCTTTTATCGACCGAGTCGGCGACGGCCTTCGTCGCCTGCTCGCCAGCGCCGCCAGTGGCGACAACATCGCCCTGTTCACTTCGGGCGGCACCATTGCCGCCCTGCTCCACCTGGTAACCGGAGTCACGCCGGCGCAGGCCTTCAACCTGAACTGGCAGATCATCAACACGTCGCTCAGCCACCTGAAATTCCGGGGCCGCGACGTGGCACTGGCTTCCTTCAACAGCCAAGCCCACGTGCAGCTGTTGCGGGCGCCGGAGCTCATCACCTATCGATGAGCCCGGTCTGTTGTGTCCCTGCGGACGCGAATATCACTTAACAAGGAATACACCATGAGCGATGTAGCTAAAGCCGTCGAGGCGATGAAGGCAAAATTCAACCCTGCAGCGGCCGCCGGCCTGGACCTGGTGTTCGGCTTCAACATCACCGACGAAGACAAGCACTACGCGCTGCTCGTCAAGGATGGCACCTGCGAGATCCAGGAAGGCGAGAACGCCGACGCCAACTGCACCCTGGTGCTGGACAGCGAGACGCTGAAGGGCATCGTCAGCGGTGACACCGACGGCATGCAAGCCTTCATGGGCGGCAAGCTGCGCGTCGAAGGCGACATGATGCTGTCGATGAAGCTCAGCGAACTGTTCCCGGCCTGATCGCCAGGGCGTATCGTAGAAAGAAAAGACCGAAGCCAACGCGCTTCGGTTTTTTTTTGCACAAGAAAAGGTCGGGCCATCAGGGCCATTGATCGTCCGGCAACACCCCGGCCTATAACGGCCTGGCACGCTTGTACCAACTGCCTTAGGAAATTAGATTAGCCAATAGTCCTTGCTACCGATCATAAGGAAATCGCATGACGCTCACCGATCAGTCCACCCAGGTCCGCCCCGGCGAAGAACTCGATGCCGCCGTCATCGATCCGTACCTCAAGGATCACATTCCAGGCTTGGCAGGCACGCCGACGATCAGCCAGTTCCCAGGCGGCGCCTCCAACCTCACCTACCTGGTGGCCTACCCGGACAAGGAGTTCGTCCTGCGTCGCCCACCGTTCGGCCACAAGGCCAAGTCGGCCCACGACATGGGTCGTGAGTTTCGCATCCTCAACCAGCTCAACGAAGGCTTCCCCTACTGCCCGAAAGCCTATGTGCATTGCACTGACGAAACGCTGATCGGAGGCGAGTTCTATGTGATGGAGCGGGTCAAAGGCATCATCCTGCGCTCGGACATTCCCGCCGAGCTCGACCTCGATGCCACCCGCACCGAAGCCCTGTGCAAGAGCTTCATCGATCGCCTGGTCGAACTGCATCAGGTGGACTACACCGCCTACGGCCTGGCCGACCTGGGCAAACCGGAAGGCTATGTGCAACGCCAGATCGAGGGCTGGGCCAGCCGCTACGAAAAGGCGCTGACCCCCGACGCTCCACGCTGGGAGAGAGTGATCGCCTGGCTGCGTGAAAAAATGCCCGCAGACCACCCTCGCCCCGGCATCGTGCACAACGACTACCGCTTCGACAATGTCATCCTCGACAGCGACAACCCCATGCGCATCATCGGTGTGCTGGATTGGGAAATGGCCACTATCGGCGACCCGTTGATGGACCTGGGCAACAGTCTCGCTTACTGGATCGAGGCAAGCGACCCGGCTCCCGTGCAATTGATGCGCCGCCAGCCCAGCAACGCACCCGGCATGCTCACCCGCCGGCAGTTCGTCGATTACTACGCCGAGCGCGCCGGCATCCGTATCGACAACGTCGACTTCTATTACTGCTATGGCTTGTTCCGCCTCGCCGGCATCGTCCAGCAGATCTACTACCGCTTCTTCCACGGCCAGACCCAGGACAAGCGCTTCGCCCAGTTCATCCATATGAACCGGCTACTGGAGCACATGAGCCTGCAACTGATCGACAAATCCAGCCTGTAACACCGGCAGACAACAAGGAATCCCGGCATGTCCAAGACCCACCTGTTCGACCTCGACGGCAAGATCGCCTTCGTCTCCGGTGCCAGCCGTGGCATCGGCGAGGCCATCGCCCACCTGCTGGCCCAGCAGGGTGCCCATGTGATCGTCTCGAGCCGCAAGCTCGACGGCTGCCAGCAGGTGGCCGAGGCAATAGTCGCCGCAGGCGGCAAAGCTACGGCGGTGGCCTGCCATATCGGTGAGATGGAGCAGATCCAGCAGGTGTTCGCCGGCATTCGCGAGCAATTCGGGCGCCTGGACATTCTGGTCAACAACGCGGCCACCAACCCGCAGTTCTGCAATGTGCTGGACACCGACCTGGGAGCATTCCAGAAGACCGTCGACGTGAACATCCGCGGCTACTTCTTCATGTCGGTCGAGGCCGGCAAGCTGATGCGCGAGCACGGTGGCGGCAGCATCATCAACGTGGCGTCGATCAACGGCATCTCGCCGGGACTGTTCCAGGGTATCTACTCGGTGACCAAGGCTGCGGTGATCAACATGACCAAGGTATTCGCCAAGGAATGCGCGCAGTTCGGCATCCGCTGCAATGCCCTGCTGCCGGGGCTGACCGACACCAAGTTTGCCTCGGCGCTGGTCAAGAACGACAGCATCCGCAATGCCGCCCTGCAACAGATCCCGCTCAAGCGCGTGGCCGACCCGAGCGAGATGGCCGGCGCGGTGCTGTACCTGGCCAGCGACGCCTCCAGCTACACCACCGGCACCGCGCTGAATGTCGACGGTGGCTTCCTGTCCTGATGTTCAGGCCTTGAGCGCCTGCAGCGTGTAACTCAGCGGCAGGCGCCAAGGTGCTTCGCACAGGCGCCATTCGCCGTCGGCTCCAAGCTCCATCTGCCCGGGCAAGGCCTCCCAAGGGATGCTCTGGTGCTCTTCCAGGCCAGCTATCCGAAGGCCGTTGGCCAACAAGGCCGTGATGATCTCACCCAGGCCGTGATTCCACTCATGGGTTTCGGTCTGGGTCAGGGCCTGGTCGGTGTCGACGTAGGTCTGGTCGCTGTGCCAGATCGTCGGCGCCTCCCGCTCGAAGTACGGGTAATCCAGTTGCAAGCGGTCCTGATAGTCTTCGTTGACGGCCATCAGCATCGGATGGCCGTCACGCAGGAACAGCCGCCCGCCAGGTTTCAACAACGCTGCCACGGTGCGTGCCCAGCGCTCGATGCTGGGCAGCCAGCAGAGGGCGCCGATACCGGTGTAGACCAGGTCGAAACTGCCTGCCTCCAGCACTTCGGCGGCCCGGTAGACGTCCGCTTGCACGTAGTCGATGCGTGCCCCGGCGCGCTCGGCGAGTTGCCGCGCCTGGTGCAATGAGGCCTCTGAAAAATCCAGCCCGCTGACCTGAGCGCCCAGGCGTGCCAGTGACAAGGTATCGGTACCGATGTGACATTGCAGATGCACCGCGCGCAGCCCCCGGATGTCGCCTAGCCGCGGTTGGTCAAAACGCACCACCTCGGAGAGGTGCCCTGGGTTGCTTACAAAGCACTCGACTTCGTAGTCCTTCGACGCAGCGTGCAAAGGCGCCCGCTCGTCCCAACTGGCGCGATTGACTTCAAGTGAGCGGCTCATGCAGTCCTTCCTTGGTTTGATAACGATGCATTACGTTAATCGCGCCTGCCCCACCGAACAACCACCCCCGTCAACCTCAAGTCTACAGCTCTGGTATACCGCTGCCTTCGGCACGTCCCCAAAGGGTCCAGTACCCATGACGGAACAGCTTCGCCTTTCGCCTCAAGGAACTGCTCGAGCACCACAATGATCGAGTTGCCGATGACCGATGTGCGTCGTCGCTATACCGCCTCGATCATGGAAAGCGAAACGCGCATGAACTGGCCCTGGAAGGCAGTTGGCAACGCGTCAATGGCAGCTTCTGCGAGTTGCCGGGCAGCCGGAACACATGATCAGCGTGTTCCTTGCCCTTGCGGCCGGTGTTCTCCGGCAAGCCGACAATCATGGAGCGAACCACACCCCATTGCTTTGGCGCGGTCTTTGTAGGAGCTTTAGCCGCGATCACCCGCGATGCGGGTGCCTGACACCGCGGTGCCTTCATCGCGGCTGAAGCCGCTCCTACCGTGCGCCGGGCAACAATCTCTTACAGGCAGGTCGCGGCGGCGGCCCGCCGGCGCAAGGCCATGCCATCATCCTGCTGGGCGTAGTAGTCCACCCGTGTCCCACCCGCCTGTGCATAGACATCGACGAACGATTCCGCTTCCCGGGTATACACCGTGAACCCACCCTGCTTGCGTGCCTCCAGGTAGCCGCTGGCATCGACGCCGAACGAAGACTCTTCCTGCCAGCTGAACTGGATGCATTGGGCAACCACGTCCGGGGTCTTTTGCGAATCCAGGCGAGCGGTTGGCGTGCCATTGCGCGCCGCCTCCATGGTAGATGACGCACAGCCCGCCAGCAGCAGCGCCACGGTGATCGGCAGAATCGCTCGCATGTTCCATCCTCGGGACAAAAAAGAACGCGACTCTAGCATCGTGCAGGGCTGATGGGTGAGCTCTCGATCTGTGTGATCCACATGAATACCCCACAACAAAATTTTGCGCGACGAAGAACCAAATGGATCGATCCAGGTCTGATCACGTATCCGGTAAACCTATTCGGATCAAGGACCTACTTCATGATTTCGCGTCTCGCAAGTGCCTCGCTGGTTGCCGCCTTCCTGCTGCTTGGGGGCTGCTACAGCCATCATTACCACGACGACGATGACGGCTGGCGCGACCGTGACCACCGGCACCACCATCGCCATGACCGGGACGACCGCGATGACGATGACCGCCAATACCGTGACCGCTACTACCGCTGAAACGTCTCTGCATCCCTGACTCGCCGCTGACCGTGCGGCAAATTCCCTGATGATTCCCCCTGAGGTTCATAACATGCGTCTGACTCTGCCTTCTCTCGCCCTCGGCCTGCTGCTGTGCCAAGGCGCTTTCGCCGGTGACGGTACCGCCGCTATTGGTGGTGGTCTGGGCGGTGCGCTGGGCAACGTCGTCGGCAAACAGATCGGTGGCAGCACCGGTGCTGCGATCGGTGCCGGCCTGGGCGGCGCCGCCGGCAGCGCGGTGGGTGCGCGCAAGGGCAACCGCACCGAAGCGGCCATTGGTGGCGGCTTGGGCTCAGCTGGTGGCTCGCTGATCGGCGGCAAGCTGGGTGGTTCCAATGGCTCGACCATTGGCGCAGGCCTGGGTGGCGCGGCCGGTGGCGCCATCGGCAACCACATGGGCGACAACAACCGCAAGCACAAGCACCGTCACTGATCCAGGCCTCGGCGGGGCAACGGCCTGTACCGGGGCCCCAAATCGCCGCAGTGGTCCTGTAGGAGCGGCTTCAGCCGCGATGAAGGCACCGTGGTGCAGGCACCCGCATCGCGGGTGATCGCGGCTAAAGCCGCTCCTGCGGGGGCTGCATCTGGTCAACAGGATAAGTTTTGCTCCATGAGTGCGGGTTTGTCCGCGAAGGCGCCAACACGGTGAATGGCACCGGCTTCGCCGGCAAGCCGGCGCCTACCGGACGGCCCCCACGCCGTGCTGATGCACTTCTCCCCGGCAAAATACTGCAGCACGTCAACACCACCTTCACGCCAAGCTGCCACACTGGTGCCATTGCCTTTCGTGCCCTGTGTGAAGGAACCCCCTCCCTCCATGAACCATGAGCTGATCTGGGTCCTCGGCCTGCTCGCCATCGTCGTCGTCCTGTTCATCATCAATCGCCCACGCATGGACGTGGTCGCCCTGTTGGTGATCCTCGCGCTGCCGCTGACCGGCATCCTGACCGTGGAACAAGCCTTGGCCGGTTTCAGCGACCCGAACGTGGTGCTGATCGCCGCGCTGTTCGTGATCGGTGAAGGGCTGGTCCGCACCGGCATCGCCTACCGTATCGGCGAATGGATGAGCGAACGCGCCGGCAACAGCGAGGCACGCCTGCTGGTGCTGCTGATGATCGCGGTGGCCGGTCTTGGCTCGGTGATGAGCTCGACCGGGGTGGTCGCCATTTTCATCCCGGTGGTGCTGAGCATCGCCGCGCGCCTGCAACTCTCGCCCAGCCGCCTGATGATGCCCCTGAGTTTCGCCGGCCTGATCAGCGGCATGCTCAGCCTCGTGGCCACGCCCCCGAACGTGGTGGTGCACAGTGAACTGGTACGCCACGGCGAACAGGGCTTCAACTTCTTCAGCTTTACCCCCTTCGGCCTGGTGGTGCTGGTGTTGGGCATCGGCTACATGCTGCTGACCCGTCACTGGCTCAATGGCGAAGTACGCAAGGATGGCCGGGTGGAGACCCGCCGCACCCTGCTCGACCTGGTCCTGGACTACAAGCTCAACGGCCGCGAGCGGCGCTTGCGCATCCGCCCACACTCGCCGCTGATCGGCCACACGCTGGGCGAACTGGAGCTGCGCACCCGCCACGGCGCCAACGTGGTGGGCATCGAGCGCCAGCACAAGTTCACCACTCGGGTGATCCCCGCCGACTCCGGCACGCTGCTGCAGCAAGGCGACATCCTGCTGCTCGACCTGTTCGCCAACCGCGACGACCTGCGCAGCCTGTGCCAGGGGATGCTGCTTGAGCCGCTGCACTTCAAGGCGGCCTACTTCATCGACCAGTCCCAGGAAGTGGGCATGGCAGAGATCTCGCTGCCGCCCGGTTCGCAACTGATCGGCAAGACCATTCTCGAACTGGCCTTCCGCACCCGCTACGACCTCAATGTGGTTGGCCTGCGTCGCGACCAGGTGGCCATCGAAGGGCAACTGGTGGAAGAAAAGCTGCGCCTGGGCGACACCCTGCTGGTGATCGGCCCCTGGAAAGCAGTGCGCCAACTGCAAGGCAAGCCACGTGACTTCCTGGTGCTCAGCCTGCCTGCCGAGATCGACCAGGTGGCGCCGGCACGCGCCCGCGCACCCTACGCGTTGCTCAGCCTGGCGGTGATGGTCGGGCTGATGGTCAGCGGCCTGGTACCCAATGTCATCGCCGCGCTGATCGGCTGCCTGCTGATGGGTGCCGGCCGCTGCATCGACATGAACAGCGCCTACCGCGCCATCCACTGGCAGAGCCTGGTGCTGATCGTCGGCATGCTGCCCTTTGCTTTGGCACTGCAGAAGACCGGCGGCATCGACCTGGCGGTCGGAGCACTGGTCGGCCTGCTCGGTGGCGCCGGCCCCGGCGTGATCCTCGGCTGCCTGTTCGCCCTCACCGCGCTGATCGGCCTGTTCATTTCCAACACCGCCACCGCGGTGCTGATGGCCCCGGTGGCGATCAGCACTGCCCAACAACTGGGCATGTCGCCCTACCCCTTCGCCATGACCGTGGCCCTGGCCGCTTCGGCGGCGTTCATGACGCCGGTCTCGTCACCGGTCAATACCCTGGTACTCGGCCCTGGCCAATATCGTTTCGCCGACTTCGTCAAGGTTGGGGTACCCTTCACGCTGCTGGTGATGCTGGTGACCGTACTGATGGTGCCCTGGGTGTTCAAGTTGTAATCCCTGGCAATATCCCCACGGTTTTCCGTGAATTGACATCAATTGACGACTTGAAAGACACTGACGCGACATCACCCCAGGTGCCTACAGCCGCTTTCCTGGATTCCGTCCTCGCTTGCCGGTCGAGCCTATGGTGTCTCCAGTCACTTCGCGCCTGCTGCCTGCCCTGATCCTGTTCGGCCTGACCCTGGCTCTGACCCTGGGCGGCATCCTGGCCCGGCCAATCGAGTCCCTTTCGCTGTTCTGGCCGGTCAATGCGGTGCTCGCCGGCGTATTGCTGCGCAACCCACGCCAGGCCACGCCGGCAGGTTTCGGCCTGGTCTACCTGGCCATGGTCATCGCCGACCTGGCCTGCGGTACAGCCTGGCAACCGGCCCTGTGGTTCAATCTGTGCAACCTGGGCGCCATTGCCACTATCTGGTACCTGGTAGCTCGCCTACCGCGCCAGCACCGTCGCTTGCGAACACCACACGGCACGCTTTGCCTGTTCGGCGCTTGCGCCGCTGGTGCCGCGGTGGCCGCCAGCCTGGCCTGCGTGATGGCCACACCGTGGTTCGAGCAATCCTTGCGCGCCACCTGGCTGGCCTGGTTCAGTGAGCAGTTCTCCACCAGCGTGCTGGTATTGCCGGTACTGCTCACCGCGCCCTCGCCGCGCGCCCTGACACGCAGCGGCAGCCAGTCAATCCCTATCGCGCCGTTGCTGGTGCTGCTGGCCTCCCTTGCCCTGAGCATCGCCTTCGGCGGCCCCGGCGCCATCGCCTTCCCCATCGCCGCGCTGCTGTGGTGTGCGTTGAGCTACACGCCCTTCCTGGTTTCACTGCTGGCGCTGACCGCCGGTAGCACGCTGATCGTCGCCGTGGCGCAGAACCTCATGCATTTCAGCGTGCCGCAGAGCGAGGCTGGGGTCACCGCGCTGATGTCGGCGCGGCTGGGCATCGCCATGCTCGTGCTGGGCCCGCTGGTACTGGCCTGTGTGAGCAGCGCCAACCGCAACCTGATGGCCCGCTTGGCGCACCAGGCATCCATCGATCACCTGACCGGCGCCCTCACCCGCAGCGCGTTCACCCAGCGTGCCAATAGCCTGCTGGAGAGTCGCCAGCGAGATGCGCAGCCCATGCCGCTGACTTTGATGATGCTCGACATCGACCACTTCAAAAGCATCAACGACCGCCATGGCCATGCACTCGGCGACCAGGTGCTGCGCCAATTCGCCCTGGCCCTGCAGGATCAGTTGCACGAAGGCGAACTGTTCGCCCGTCTGGGGGGGGAGGAGTTCGCCATCGTCATGCCTGGGCTGGCACCCGAACAGGCGCGATTCAGCGCCGAACGACTGCGCCGCACGGTACAGGACCTGCACATCAGCCAAGCTGATCAACGCTTGCAGATCACCGTCAGCATCGGCCTTGCGGGTTGCTCCACCGAGCATCCTTCGTCCAGCCTCGACGAACTGCTGGCCCAGGCCGACCTGGCCCTGTACCGGGCCAAAGCGCACGGCCGCAATCGTGTCGAGCAAGCCGAGACACTGCGCCAGCTGGTCTGAGTCAACTGAGCAGGTCCCAGCTCAGCTTGGCAATCAGCACACAGAGCAGGATCAGGAACAGCCCCCGCACAAAGCCCGCCCCCTTGCGCACTGCCAGCCAGGTTCCCGTCAGTGCGCCGAGAATGTTGAACACCGCCATGGGCAGGGCGATGGCCCACAGCACATTACCGGAAGGGATGAAGAACACCAGCGCAGCGAGGTTGGTGGCGATATTGACCAACTTGGCCGACGCCGAGGCATGCAGGAAGTCCAGGGCGAAGAAGCGGATGAACAGGAAGATCAGGAAGCTGCCGGTGCCCGGACCGAACAGCCCGTCGTAGAAGCCGATGGCGCCACCGATCAGCACCGCCAGGCATTGTTCCTTGCGGCCTATCACGGTGGGCTTGTGCAGGGTGCCGAAATCCTTCTTGCAGAAGGTGTAGACCGCCATCAGCACGATCAGCACCAGCACCATCGGCCGCATCACGCTCGCGGGCACCAGCGATACCGTGGCCGCGCCAAAGAACGACATGACGAAGGCGCTCAACGCCGCGGGCACGATCAGCCCCCAGTCCAGCTTCACCTTGCGAATGAACGAGCGCGCGGCAAAGCTTGTGCCGCACACCGAGGCCAGCTTGTTGCTACCCAGCAACGCGGCAGGTTGTGCGTTCGGCAACACGTTGAACAGCGCCGGGATCTGGATCAGCCCGCCACCTCCCACGGCGGCATCGATCAAGCCGGCGGCGAAGGCGAACAGTGAAAGCAGGGCAATATCCATCATGTTGAACGTCCGGGCAGCGGAAAACAGGCTGCCAGACTAATCAAAGCGTCACGCTTGTGTTGAAATGCCATATTGCAAAAACTGCAATGAGAAAGCCCTATGGCCCTGGACATGTTGCGAGAGATACAAGCCTTTGTCAGCGTTGCGCACAAGCGCAGCTTCATCAGCGCCGCCCGTTCGCTGGGACGCTCACCCAGCGCCGTGACCCGAGCGGTGCAGGCGCTCGAGGACAATACCGGCGCCAAGCTGTTCAACCGCAGCGCCAGTGCCGTCAGCCTGACCGAGGCCGGTGAGCGGTTGCTGCCCCACGCCGAGCGCTTGCTGGATGTGCAACGAGATGCCGCCGACGAGCTCGCGGCACTGACCGGCTCGGCCCAGGGCTGGATCCGCCTGGCCGCACCCGAAGTACTGGCCCAGCATGTACTACCCTCGGTACTGGCCGAATTCTCCCAGCGCCACCCGAAAGTGACCCTCGACGTGCAGTTCGGCGACCAGGCGCTCGACCCGTTGCAGGGCAAGTTCGACTTCGTCATCCGCGGGGCTTTTCCGCAGTCCAGCGAACTGATCGGCTACCCACTGTGGGCTTATCGTCGCCATCTCTATGCCAGCCCACGCTACCTGGCGAGCGTAGGCACCCCCACAACGCTGGATGAACTGGAGCGGCACGCACTGATCCTGCACACCGCCCCGCGCATCCTCAAGGCCTGGCACTTCTGCCGTGACGGCCAGATCACCAGCCTGCGCCCACAACCCCGGTTACGGCTGGGTTCGGGCGTCGCCGTATTGCACAGTACGTTGGCGGGTGCTGGTATCGCCCGGCTGGCCGACTGGCTGGCCGAGCCACACGAACAGGCTGGTCGCCTGGTGAAGATCTGCCCGGACTACCACCTGACCTCTAGCAGTGGTCATGACCCGCAGATGCATGCGGTGTACCCCGCAGGCAATATGCCTGCACGGGTTCGCGAACTGCTGCAGGCCTTGCGTGAGGCTCACCCTCGGCCGCAAACACCTGCGTGAAATCACTGTTCAAATTCTGCTCAATCTAACAGACCCCCTGCAAATCCTGGCCTGTAGCGTTTTATCCACAGACCTACCCACGATTTTTGTGGACAGTTTCAGCAGGGTCTGTAGGGTTTATCGCAATCGCAACAAGGCCGCATTGGCCTGCTTGACCAGTTCAATCCACTCGCTTGGGCTGATCACCCCGGAACGCTCCAACGCCTCGGCACGGCGCAGTGCCTGGTCGTAATCTTCTTCGTGCAGGATACCTTCTCCAAGAAAACGACCGCGCCACTCCAGCATCGCTGCAGTGCCATTCTTGCATTCCATAGTGAACTTCGACTCCAAGGCAGGTGATTGGCCCGTGTGCCCGGACCTGGTAGATGGGGGCGCGAGATTACACGAGCGTCCTGCACTTGAGAACGACTTGCAGATACCGCTTGTCCAGACAACTGCAAAAAGACGGCTTGGCAGCCTGGGGGAAGGATCGAGCCCGCCTTGCGGCGAGGCGGGCTGAAACCAGGAAAATGTACGTGTCAGCTTGGCGGGATGGTTCCCAGCAGGCCAATCATGATGGTCAGCAGCAGAAAACCACCCAGGAACAGAGCGAGCTTGCCCATTGGAACCTCTACGATGTGATGACTAGTCGGCGGGGCCGGCCGAGGTAGGCCAACCTGCCCAGCACGCCGGTTCGCAAGGCTGGGCCTGGTCGCTATTGTCGGCGCTTGGCTGATACGGTTACAGATGCAGGTTCGTGGAAAAAAAGCGGATCAGATGAATCGCTGATCCGTTGCTTGGACAAGCTGTGCTACGGTCCGCGAGACACACCGAAGAGCGCCCCACGCATGAACATTTGCACCCGCAACGCCACCCTGCTGATCATCGACATGCAAGCCGGTATCAACGACCCTCGCCTGGGCCGGCGCAACAACCCCGAGGCGGAGCTGCGCATGGCCGAATTGCTGGCCGCCTGGCGCGTGCATGGCCGCCCGGTGGTGCACGTGCGGCACGCCTCGCGCGACCCTGGCTCGGTGTTCTGGCCCGGACAGCCTGGCTGCGAGTTCCAGCCCGCGTTCACGCCACTGGCCAGCGAAGCCGTCTTCACCAAGCAGGTGCCCGATGCATTCTGCCAGAGTGGCCTTGAGCGCTGGCTGTTGGTACGCGGCGTCACCGAGCTGGTGATCGTCGGGGTGATCACCAACAATTCGGTGGAGTCGACCGCGCGCTCGGCCGGCAACCTGGGTTTCGCCACAACGGTGGTCAGCGATGCCTGCTACACCTTCGACCAGCAGGATCTGCAGGGCCGCCGATGGCCTGCCGAAGAGGTGCATACCTTGTCGCTGAGCAACTTGGCCATGGACTATGCCTGCATCGTCGACAGCGCCACTGTACTGGCCGCCGACTGAGCTCAAGCCATCAGCCGCAGCTTCGCCAATGGCAGCCAGCCCAGCTCGCCATTGCGCAGGCTGCGGCACCACAGCCAACCGTTCAACGGCCGCAGGCCCTCGACCATCTGGCCAGGGTCGATGTCCAGCTCATGGGCGCTGTAGGCTTCCAGTGCCCTGCCCCGTCCAACACCGAGCCGCTCGATGACCTGGGCCGGCACCCAGCCCGGGGCCTGCCCCGCGCAACTGCACAGGTACCAGTCTTCCCAGTGCTCGTTGCCCTCATAGCGCTGGCCTATTTCCAGCAGAGTATCCCTGGCGAAAGTGATGGGTGCAGGGTATTCACTGCGGTGGGGTGCTATCACGACGTACTTCACAAGCCTCTCCCTGGCTGCGAAAAGCGTCGATGCTAACAGACCTGACTCAGAGCACCATGACCATCTCGTGCCAGGCCATGCCACCGTGGTCGGAGGCCGATGGGCGGACATAGCGGTAGCCCAACTTCTCGTAGAGGCCGACATGGCGGTCCTTGCACATCAAGTGGATGGTCGCCTTGCCGCGCTCGCGCATCTGCTCGACGAAGCGCGCCATCAAGCGCCCGGCATGGCCCTGGCCCTGGTGTGCCGGGTCCAGCACCACCGACATGATCACCACGTTGGGGGCCTGAGGGTCATGCCCGACCAGCTCCTTGAAGGCTTCATCGGACATCACGACTTCGTGGGCGCAACCACTGTTGATGAAACCGATCACCTGGTCGTCCAGCTCCAGAATCAGGAAACCTTCCGGATACTGGGCGATGCGCGTGGCGATCTTCTCCCGAGTGGCGGCTTCATCGCCCTCGTAGGCGGTGGTTTCGATCTGGTAACAGCGGTCCACATCGTGTGGCGTGGCCTGGCGGAAGGTCAGGGAACTCATGGGGTGTCCGGATGGCGGGAAACAGAACGCAACATGCTAACGGAAGTTGCCCTGCCGCGCTGATTTGCAACATATCTTTTCAGCAGGGACCTGCAAGCACCGCCAACCCAAAACATCCATGCATGCATCCTCTTTTCAGTGCCAGGCCGCTAGGTGCAGGGCCTGCAGCTAATCGGCTGGAAGCATGTGGAAACACTCTCGATGAACACTCTGTAGGAACGATCTTTTCGTGGAGTAGGACGTTTCACTCTAGCCCCTCGCCCGTGTATGAATAATCAGTATTGAATGCCGAATTGAGCTGATACCGTCGCCACATTCCTACAACGGCAGGGATGCCACGCCAAGAGAGAACACGATGGAAAACTACGACGCTTCCGCACTGGGGCTACAAAAATGCCTGCTGAACATGCGCAAGGACCACGCAAAACTGAAAGCAACCGGGGACCTGAAGCGTGCGGATGAACTGGCGCGCATCATTGCCAGGCTGGAACAGGGGCTGATCAATACTCCGCAAGCCTTCAAGCCGACCACTTTGCAGTGATCTGACACGGGTCAGTCGAAAAACACCATCTCGCTATAGGGGCTGGCACGGCACGCCGCCAAACGCGACGCCAGGTCGCCGACATGCGCTTCCAGTTGATGGCCGTCGGGATCGAGGAAGTAGAGCGAATCACCTTCGCTCTTGTCCTGCCTCCACAGCGGAACATCCCGTTCACGCAAACGTTGCGCGAAAGCACTGAAATGCCCCGGCTCGATGGAGAATGCGTAGTGCGTGTAGTTGCGCGGCAAGTCCACCGCACGCGCTTCGTCCAATGACAGGCAGAGCCACAGGTCGCCCAGGCTGAGATAGGCCCCTGCCTTCCAGCTCGCATGCAACCTGAAGCCCAGGGCTTGCTGATAGAACGCGATGCTTCGGGGCAAGTGGCTTACGGCGAGGGTGAGGTGATTGAAGCCCGTCAGCATGGAAGAGACCCTGGAGAAATTGACCGCTGGACTGTAGGCCACACGCAGTGAAATGTCTGCACGGCGCAAGAGACTGACTACGCTCTTTGTTCAAAGGAAGACGTCCAGAGGCAGCCGCTAATGAAGCTTGAATCGCTATTAACTGCAGCATTGAGCCTGGCCCTGGTTTGCGCGAGCCCTACCTTGCTGGCGGATCCAGGCAAGGGAAAGGGCCATGACAAGGGCAACCCGCATGGTAGTCAGGGCCACTCACAGAACGGTAGCGACTGGCATGGCGGCCCATCCGTGGACCTGGGCGGGGTGCGGGTCGTACTCGATGACAACCGCGAGTACTGGAGTCGCGGCTCGGCGTTACCGCCTGGGGTGCAAAAGAATCTTGAACGGGGCAAACCACTTCCGCCGGGAATTGCCAAGAAGCTGGATAGCCGGCTGTTGGGGAGACTTCCGCATTACGACGGCTATGAATGGCGACAGGCCGGGGCAGACCTGCTGTTGGTGACGATTGCCACGGGCGTGATCTATGAAGTCTTGCACAGCGTGCTGGACTGAAGGCGCATGGCCACGGGCACACGGTATCGCGAAAGCCCAACGTGCCAGAGCTTTCGCGATGCGGGCCCGATCAAGCCGTCACGGCCTGGTACGTGACCCGGTGCGCCTCGGTCGGCAACGGCACCTCCCACTTGAACAGCATGCGGCGGATATCGTCGTTGCGCAGTGACGTGTCACGCCGCTGGTTGCGCCGCATGATCTCGGCCTCGGGGCGCTCCAGGTAGACGATCTCCACCTGCGCGCCGTAACCGTAGAGCAAGTCCAGGGTACGGCTGCGCATCTGCGCCGACAGGTGCGTCGAGTTCCACACGAACGGCCGCTGCTCTCGCAGCAAGGCCTTGGCCCGGTCAATGGCGTAATGCGCGGCGGCCCCCTCGTTCTGCCCATGGCGCAAGCCCAGGGCCTGGCGCGCATCGTCGAACGACACCACCGGCAGATCCGGATGATGCCGCGCGGTCCAGGTATCCTTGCCGCTGGCCGGCAGGCCCGAGAGCATCACCACCTGCGAGCCCTCCGGCTCGTGCAGCGAGTAATCCGGGTGCACCCGGGCGCCGCGCAGGTACTGGATGCGCGTGTAGTCATCGGCGAACGCCCGCGGCCCATGCAGGCAGCCCTCCTCGGCCGCCAGCTCCTTCCACAGCTCGATGGCGGTCAGCACATCGGCCTTGCCGGCGTAGTGGCGGCCCTGCATGTCGGCTTCAGCCACCGCGCAGAGCATCCACACCGGTAGCTCCCACGACAGCTTGTGCAGCAGGAACTCCGCGCTGCGCCCGCTGCGATCATCCTGCAAGGCAAAGAACGGCAACTGGTGTACCGCGATGATGCGACAGATCTGCTCGCGCAGGTCGAACGGCACGCCAGCGCGCCATAGCAGCAGCCGCGCATCCACCGCCCCCCGGCGCGAGTGGCCGGGCTGGCCGATGCGCCCGGTTTCCGGGTCGATCACCGTGGTGTCAGGTTTTGCGATGTCATGCAACAGCGCCGCGAAGAACAGCACCAGGCGCTGCTCGGCGGTGGCCTGCTGATAAGCAGGTTGTACCAGCAGCGCCTCGACCACCAGGCGGGTGTGGGTCCACACATCGCCCTCCGCGTGATAGGTCGGGTCCTGCGGTGTGTCGGCCAGGCGCGCCAAGGCCGGAATTGCCGCCAGGCAGGCCGTGGCGTCCATGTCGCGCCCAGGCTCGGGCACCAGTTGTTGCAGTTGTCGAATGTCCATTTCGGGATGCTCCTTCAGTAGCCGTGGCGCGGGCCCTGCCAGTCCATGGACAGGCAAGGCGCATACAGGTCGACGCCGTCGGCCAGTTGATTAGGGATGAACGGTTGGTTGGCATGGTGCTGGTCGGCATCGAGGATGGCCTGGACGAAGTCCTGGCGCACCCATTTGAGCCGGCCGACGGTCTGTCGCTCGTCCTCGAGCTTCAGGTACAGCCCCTCCATGCGGCTGGAGCGGTCGCACTGGCGCCAGGCGCGGGTCAGGTCGAGGCCTTCGCGGCTCACTACCTGCTCGAACACCTCTCGCCACCGTGCAGTCTTGGCCAGCGAATCACCGACCAGCGCCATCAGGTCCGCATAACGGCGCGGCGCCGGACCCTCGTACAACACCGGCACCGACAGCACCGGCCCACCCTCAAGCAAACGTCGGCGTGCCGCGGTGGACAGGAACAGCCCGGTGGCGCGGTCCCAGATGTCGAACTCGCAAAAGTAGTGCGGCAAGTGGTCGTAGAACACCGAGTGCTTCTTGTGCAGCCATTCGCCATACAGCACGAAGCGGTCTTCCAGGCGTTCCAGCAACCAGCGCTCATGGGCCACGGCCCATTGCTTGAACAGGTTGAACTGGCGCTCGCGGCCACCGCCGGTGAGGTAATGACCGCGCGATTGCAGGCGCAGCTCACCGCCTTCGGTGAAGCTGATGCCGGCGTTGGCGCCGTCGAGTTTTTCTTCCACCACCAGCCATTGGCCGGCCAGGGTGGCATAGCGGACCTGGCCAGCGTCAGTGTCGCCATCTTGAAGGCGCGAACCTTCCAGGTGAGGCGTGCGCGGGTACTTGAGCAGTTCGAGGGTGTGCGCGTCGGCACGAAAATCCATGTTCATGGGTTTCTCCATTAAAAAAGGGAAAAACCGACGACAGGATCAGGCAGGCACAGCGATGAAGCGCCGCCGCGCACAGGCGCGGGCAGCCATCAGGCACGATGGACCGTCGTCGGTATCAGGCGTGTTGGCTGGCGTAGGGCACTGGCTTCACCACTTGGGGGAAAGGTTGCGGAGGCTTTAGGGCGCGCATTCAACAGCAAATGGCCGTGTTGGGTCAAGCTCTACTAGCCATGTGCCATTGCGCAACTTCCAACTGCGAGCCGGCGCCAGATGCTGCAAGAGCATCTTGAGCAGGTATCGGCGTGATCAGCTGTGCTGCTTGCGTGTCTCCAGCCGCTGCGCATTCCTGGCGAACCATACCCCGACCCCTATCACCATCAGGCAGATGAACACGACATCCCACGCCTTGTGCTCAATGGCCGCCAGGATGGCAAAAAACTGCAGTGCGGCAGCCCACCACAGAAACGGCCGAATTTTCGAGTAACGCATGACTCACCTCACCACCCCCGTCTATCAAGATTCTAGACGCGTCGCGGCGAGAGATACCGTACCCACGCAAAGCACGCCAGGGGTCCTGATAATTGGCGATGGGGCACACCTCGACGGCCATGATTTTCGGGTATTGCGCGAAGTGGATCAGCCAGGACGGGCCGGATGTGGTGGGTCGTTGAACCAGGTGTTCGAATGCCAGAACTGGCTTCGATCTAATGCTCTCATCTGTCTAAAGTACTTCATGTCTCGGCGTCAAAAGCTTGCCTTTCGCAGACGCTACCTACCCATGGACTGGAGAAAAGACATGCCGGCCTGCCCCATACCGACTGACGAAACGCTTCGCCAGCGTACCCTCGATGAGATGAATGTGCTGGATACGCCGGCCGAGCATTACCTCGATACCCTGGTGCGGCTCACCCAGGAAGTTTCACACGTGGACACTGTGCTTATCAGCCTGATCGATCAAGATCGACAATGGTTCAAGGCCAGGATTGGGTTAGACGTGAGCGAGACCCCACGCGATGTATCCTTCTGTGGCTATGCCATTCTGGGTGACGACACCTTGCTGGTACCGGACGCTGAGAACGATCCGCGATTCGCCGATAATCCGCTGGTACTGGGCCCACCCTATATCCGCTTCTATGCCGGGCACCCCTTGCGTGCTGGAAACGGCAAAGCCATCGGCACCCTATGCATGTTCGGCCCTCGTCCGCGCCTTCTGAGCGAAGCCCAACAATCCAACTTCAGGGATCTCGCGACACTCGCTGAGGGTTATCTGCAACTACGCAGTTTGATACAGGCCAACCGCGACCTTCGGTTGGAAATGGACCGTGAGCAACGCAAGGCTTTACTTGATCCACTTACACAGCTTTGGAACCGCGGCGCGCTGGCAGCCTTCCAGGATCGTGAACGGCGTTTGGCAGAGGAAAGAGGTCTACAGTTGGGTGCTGTTTATGCGGACCTTGACCATTTCAAGTCTATCAACGACAAGCATGGGCACGCCGAGGGCGACCTGGTGCTCTGCGAGTGCGCGCGGCGCCTGCGCGCTGCGCTTCGTCCCGATGATTTGCTGGTGCGCCAGGGCGGTGAGGAATTCGTCGCCCTGCTGCGGGTAAATGACCGTGAAGAACTGATGCTGATCGCGGAGCGCGTGCGGCTACTCATCGGCAGCAGACCGGTGCAACTCTCCAGCGGTCCGTTGAGGGTGAGCGCCAGTATTGGATGTACTCTACTTACCGATAGCGAACAGATCGATGACGCACTGCGGCGTGCCGACAGCGGACTCTACGCCGCCAAACAGGGAGGGCGTGACCAAGTTGTCTATATGCCGGCGCCGGCTGTAGAGCATTGAATTATTGGAACAAACGAAAGATCAACCGCGCTGGTCTCGGATTGGCGTCAATCCGCGCGCGCTCGCCTTTAGCGCTCAGTCAAGCCCGCCAATTGCGGGGTAGGAGCGGTCGTGTGGGCCGCACTGTGAAGTTGTTCCAGAAGCAGTGCACGGCAACCTACATCAGGCGCGGAGTGAAGCTGCGGGCGTAGCGGTTGGCTTCACCGGCCGGATAGCCAGGATCGCCAATGTCCATCAGAATGGCTTGAGGGACCGCCCAACGCTTGGTGCACTTGCCGTACGGTATGAACGCCGACAACTGCCAGGTTTCGCAGAGGCAGCCCTCGAAACTACCCGAAACATCCTGGCCAACCATCTGTCTCTTTAGGTGTGGACCTTGCGGTATGCTAGTCTCCGCGCCCGGCTTAGCAGAGCTTCGATACCAAGCTGCTAATCTAGGGGTACGTGTTCAGGCCCGGCCTGAGACAAAGGAGCTACGACAGCGAGCGACAAAAATTTCTGGGAGACCGTTCTGCAACTGGTTTCCAAACCGTCCGAAGAGTCACTGGCCATTGCCAGGCAACTCAATGAGGTCGCTGAGCAGGTACAAGTCAGCGACCATGGCGCGGTTTCCATTTCAACTTCGACCATCCTGCATGATGCCGAGTTTGCGAAAGCCTGTGAGGCTGCGAAGACAGCGATTCAACCCATGTGAGCACGGCGGCCCATAGGCCAGGGTCCGTCTCGTGCATGCTTGGCATCTCGGTTCCTCCCGTTGTAGGGAGCTAAAATGAAAAAGGCCCGCCAAATGGCGAGCCTATCTAATGAATGGGTGTAAACATCCGAGCTCATGCTCGTGCTAAACGAGCCAAAGTAACGGAAAGACTACTTATGCTACCGACCCATCTGCGCTGAGGAAGTCCCACGAAATATTCATATTGTTAGTGTACTCATTCGGAGCTAGGAAATAGACACCATTTCCAGCCGGTACAAAGTAGTCGTTGTAAATAACGCAATCTCGCGGAAACCTCACGCAAGTGGCATCTTTGCGATCCAGTGGTTTGACCGGGCCATAAACGTAAACGTAATCCCAGCTAGCATTATGCAAAGACCTAATCAATAGACCATGCAGATTTTCTTCTGGCGCAATAACGGTATGCACCTCTTGTACCCTGCCACTTACGGTTTGATACTTGAATTGCTTACCCAGCGTGCGAATTGTCATAGATACACCTTAGAAAATGATTGAAAGTTTTATTAGGCAGGGTTAGCACCTGACTACTATCACTCGAGACTCAAAGGCCTTCTCTAGAAAAACCCACCAAGCGCATTGCGCGCACTGTTTGGGTCTGACGATGGAGTAAATAAATTGTCTCACCCCGACACTGTATATGCAACCAGTATTTGCACCGTGACCTTTTAGACCTTGGATAATGAAGACGCAGTCAAGAAAGACATCGGCGCTGATGTCTCGGCGCAGGGCGTAACTGGCGAATGCCAGGATGCTCCAGGCGGTTGATGGCTTCATTAGCTTACTGCAGCCCCCGTTCTTGGCAGGCGCGGTAGACGTCAGCCGCGATGGAGCATGCCGCCAGGTTTGAGCTCGTCGCGGATGACCTGACGGATCTGGTCTGCGAGGCCAGAAACGACAAGGCCTCGAACTATGTCGAGGCCCTGAATAGGTGTACCGGCGCAAACGCACCAGCAAGAGCAAGAAGAGCCCCGGCAAGGAGTGGATCAGCTACTTCTACCTGGACAAGTCAGGGAAGCCGGTGCCGCTGGGCACCGACCTGAGTCTGGCGAGGCTGAAGTGGGCCGAACTGGAGGCGAACGAAAAGCCGAAAGACCTGGTCACCATGGGCGCGATCTTCGATCGGTACGAGCGCGACATCATCCCGAAGAAGGCGGCGTGCACCCAGAAGGACAACCTGGCCGAGATACGGCAGTTGCGCAATTACTTCGATAAGGCACCAATCGACGGGATCACGCCTGCGCATGTGGCGAAGTACCGCGATGCCAGGACAGCACCGGTCAGGGCGAACCGCGAGATCGCAACCCTGTCGCACATCTTCAACATCGCCCGGGAATGGGGGCTTACCACAAACGAGAACCCGTGCCAGGGCGTGCGCAAGAACAAAGAGGTGCCGCGCGACTTCTACGCCAACGACGCGATCTGGAACGCGGTGTATGCGAAAGCGGTGGGTGAACTGAAGGACGCCATGGACTTGGCGTATCTGACGGGCCAGCGTCCTGCGGACGTTCTGGTGATGAGGAGGGACGACATCGAGGGCAAGGCTCTCGGCGTGAAGCAGAAGAAGACCCACAAGAAACTGCGGATCATGCTGGAGGTGGATGGCGTGGAGAGCAGCCTTGGCGCCCTGATCAGGAAGATTTTGGAGCGCAACGCTCCGCATGGGTCGCCATACCTGCTGCTGACCGACAACGGCAAACGGGTGACGGCACCCATGCTGCGCCATCGCTGGGACGACGCCAGGGAGGAGGCGGTGAAGGAGGCAGTTGCCGCCGGCGAGCAGGTCCTGGCCGGCCGGGTCAGCCAGTTCCAATTGCGCGACATTCGCCCCAAAGCGGCGTCTGAGATCACGGATGTCGACCACGCCAGCCTGCTGCTGGGCCACACCAAGGGCGACATTACCGAGCGAGTTTATCGTCGAATTGGAGCCTTGGCGAAACCCACCAAGTAGCAAAGTATTGTCAGCGCTGACAAATCAAACCATTCCCAAGGTGTTCCCACGGGTAGTTTTTCTGCACCCCAAAAACGCAAAAAGCCCTGAACAATCAGGGCTTTGAATGTGGCGGAAGCGTAGAGATTCGAACTCTAGGATAGTTGCCCATCGACGGTTTTCAAGACCGTTGCCTTAAACCACTCGGCCACGCTTCCAGCTGGTTTTGCGGCGGCAATAATACCTTAATGAAACACGCTGTCAAACTCTCTGTGTCGCGGGTTGTGGCAGCTCTGGTATGCTTCAGCCCATACGTTCCAATACCATGGGTCCCGACCCACCGGTTTCACACCAAAGGAGTGCGCCATGCGCGAACAGGATTACGCCATCCAACACGGCCTGCAGGCCGATCAGCAGGAGGTCAGCAAGGTCCTGCGCAACACCTACAGCCTGCTGGCGCTCACCCTCGCCTTCAGCGGCATCATGGCCTTCGTCGCCCAGCAGATGCGTGTCGGCTACCCGAACATCTTCGTGGTGCTGATCGGCTTCTACGGCCTGTTCTTCCTCACCAACAAGCTGCGTGACTCGGCCTGGGGCCTGGTGTCCACCTTCGCCCTCACCGGTTTCATGGGCTTCATCCTCGGCCCGATCCTCAACCGTTACCTGGGCATGGCCGGCGGCGCCGAAATCGTCAGCTCGGCGTTCGCCATGACCGCCCTGGTGTTCGGCGGCCTGTCCGCCTACGTGCTGATCACCCGCAAGGACATGAGCTTCCTCAGCGGCTTCATCACCGCTGGCTTCTTCGTCCTGCTGGGTGCCGTGGTGGCCAGCTTCTTCTTCCAGATCAGCGGCCTGCAACTGGCGATCAGCGCTGGCTTCGTGCTGTTCTCGTCGGTCTGCATCCTGTTCCAGACCAGCGCCATCATCCACGGCGGCGAGCGCAACTACATCATGGCGACCATCAGCCTGTATGTATCGATCTACAACCTGTTCGTCAGCCTGCTGCAACTGTTCGGCATCATGGGTCGCGACGACTGATCCAACCGTCCGCCTCACCTCGAAAAGCCCGCCTCGGCGGGCTTTTTCGTGCCTGGTCGAAACTGGAAATTGCCAACAAAACAATTGACCTAAAAGTCAGCTTGTTCGCTGATTCCTCCGTGATTATGCGGCCATCGTGCTTGCCACTACCCCTCCGCGATTTCACCCCGTAGAATGCGCTCCTTTTTTCATCCGGGGCAGCAATTTCCATGAGTTCACTCGAGCAAGGCCCAGGCGCCACGGCGCCCGCCAATGAACTGGTTTTAGGCCTCGAAGACAAGCCACGCCTGATGATCGGCCTGCTGGCCGCCCTGCAGCATCTGCTGGCGATCATCGTGCCGATCGTTACACCGGGACTGCTGATTTGCCAGGCGCTGGGGGTGTCGGCACGGGACACCAACCTGATCGTGTCGATGTCGCTGGTGATCTCGGGGATCGCCACCTTTGTCCAGTGCAAGCGCTTCGGGCCATTCGGTGCCGGGCTGCTGATCGTCCAGGGTACCAGCTTCAACTTCGTCGGGCCGCTGATTGCCGGTGGCGCGCTGATGGTCAAGCAAGGGACGCCGGTGGAAAGCGTGATGGCGGCGATCTTCGGCGTGGTCATCGCCGGTTCGTTCGTGGAAATGGGCGTATCGCGCATCCTGCCCTTCGTCAAACGCCTGATCACGCCCCTGGTGACCGGCATCGTCGTGCTGATGATCGGCCTGACCCTGATCAAGGTCGGCCTGATCAGCATGGGCGGTGGCTTCGGTGCCATGGCCGACGGCACCTTCGCCAACGGCGAGAACCTGCTGTTGTCGGGCGTGGTGCTGGCGATCATCGTCATCCTCAACCGTGTCCCGGTGGTGTGGATGCGCAGCTGCGCCATCGTCATCGCCCTGGCCGTGGGCTATGCCCTGGCCGGTTACCTGGGCCGCCTGGACTTCACCGGCATGCACCAGGCCGCGCTGTTCCAGGTGCCCACACCGCTGCACTTCGGCCTGGGCTTCTCCTGGGCGTTGTTCATCCCGATGCTGGTGATCTACCTGGTTACCTCGCTGGAAGCGATTGGTGATGTGACGGCCACCAGCAAGGTCTCGCGCCAGCCGGTCGAAGGCCCGGTGTGGATGCAGCGGATCAAGGGCGGCGTTCTGGTCAACGGCGCCAACTCGCTGCTGGCCGGCCTGTTCAACACCTTCCCCAGCTCGATCTTCGCCCAAAACAACGGCGTGATTCAGCTGACCGGTATTGCCAGCCGCCACATCGGTATCTGGATCGCGGCCATGCTGATCCTGCTGGGGTTGTTCCCGAGCGTTGCCGGTGTGATCCAGGCCGTGCCGGAGCCCGTACTCGGTGGCGCGGCCATGGTGATGTTCGGCGCGGTGGCCGCCTCGGGCATCAATATCCTCGCCAGCACCCGCCTCGACCGCCGTGCCCTGCTGATCATCGCCGTCTCTCTGGCCCTGGGCCTGGGGGTGGCGCAGGTGCCGGAGTTCCTGTCGCACATGCCGTCGGCACTGCGCCATGTGCTGGAGTCAGGTGTCGCCACCGGCGGCATCTGCGCCCTGGTGCTCAACTGGTTCCTGCCGGAGAGCAAGGAAGCGGCCTGAGCCATGCCCGGCTGAACCGAAAAGCCCGCGCCCACCAGCGCGGGCTTTTTGCTTTATCATGACCGCATTCCTTTGTATGAGCTTTCCATGAAATTCGCCATCGCGGTTTTTTCCCCGGCCCATGCACCCTCCTCGCGCCGCGCCCTGCGCTTCGCCGAGGCGGCGCTGGCCGGCGGGCACGAAATTGCCCGGCTGTTCTTCTACCAGGACGGCGTGCACAGCGCTTCAGCCAACATCGTCGCACCACAGGATGAGCTGGATGTGGCGGCTCAGTGGCGTGCATTTGTCAGCGAACACCGGCTCGACGCCGTGGTGTGTATTGCCGCTGCCCTGCGCCGTGGCGTGCTGGACGACTCGGAGGCCAACCGTTATCAGCGTCCAGCCGTAAATCTGCCCATGCCCTGGGAGCTGTCCGGCCTGGGCCAACTGCACGAGGCGGCGCAACTGGCCGATCGCCTGGTCTGTTTCGGAGGGGATTGAGATGGCCAAGTCGCTGTTGATCATCAGCCGCCAGGCGCCCTGGAATGGCCCTTCCGCTCGCGAGGCGCTCGACATCGCCCTGGCTGGCGGGGCCTTCGATCTGCCCTTGGGCATGCTGTTCCTCGATGACGGCGTGTTCCAGCTCGCTGCCGACCAGCAACCCGATGCCCTGCAACAGAAGAACCTTGCCGCCAACCTACAGGCCCTGCCGATGTTCGGTGTCGAGGAACTGTTCGCCTGCGGCCATAGCCTGGCCCGTCGCGGGCTGGACGAAGGCACGCTTAGCCTGCCGGTAGAGGTGCTCGACGATGCCGCGCTCGCTGCGCTGATTGCCCGTTTCGACCAGGTGGTGACGCTCTGATGACAACCCTGCACATAATCGCCCATTCGCCGTTCGGTGACGAGCGCCTGTCCAGCTGCCTGCGCCTGCTGGGCCCACAAGACGCACTGTTACTGTGTGGAGACGCCACCTACGCGCTCAAGCCCGGCAGCGAGCCCTTCGCGGCCCTGCAGGCCGCCCATCTTGGCGACCGCTTGTTCGCACTCACCGAGGACCTGCAGGCTCGAGCTCTCTACAGCCAACTGGCCAGGGCCGTGGACTACCCCGCCTTCGTCGAGCTCACCCTGCACCACGACAAGGTCAATAGCTGGCTATGAGCACACTGACTGTTGGCGATCGCTCGATCGCCCTGGACAAGGATGGTTTCCTGGTCGACCTGCAGGACTGGTCCCATGAGGTCGCCGAGTGCCTCGCCGCCCGCGAAGCCATCGCCCTGACCACGGATCATTGGGAGGTCCTCGAACTGCTGCGCCAGTTCTATGCCGAGTACCAGCTGTCCCCGGCCACCCGCCCACTGATCAAGTACACCGCGCTCAAGCTGGGTGCGGAAAAGGGCAACAGCCCGCACCTGAACCGCCTGTTCAACGGCACTCCCGCCAAACTCGCCGCCAAGCTGGCGGGCCTGCCCAAGCCGACCAACTGCATATGACCGAACCGCTTGCACTGACCCTGGAAACCCCGGCCGAACATCCCTTCGCCGAATTCGTGCGTATTCTCGGCAAAGGCAAACGTGGCGCCCGCGGGTTGACCCGCGAAGAGGCCCGTGCCGCCATGGCGCTGCTACTCGAAGGCAAGGTGGAAGACACCCAGCTCGGCGCCTTCCTGATGCTGTTGCGGCACAAGGAGGAAAGCGCCGAGGAGCTGGCCGGTTTCACCGAGGCTCTGCGCACTCACTTGCAAGCACCACGGATTGCCGTCGATCTGGACTGGCCGAGCTACGCTGGCAAGAAACGTCACCTGCCTTGGTACCTGCTAGCCGCCAAGTGCCTGGCGGGCAATGGTGTAAGCATCCTGATGCACGGCGGCGGTGCGCACACCGCCGGGCGACTGTACACCGAGCAACTGCTGGGGCTGCTGGACATCCCCCTGTGCCGCGACTGGGCATCGGTCGAACAGGCGCTGGACGCTCGTCGGCTGGCCTTTGCCCCCCTGCTGGACTGGGCCCCACAACTGCAGCGCATGATCGACCTGCGCAACACCCTGGGCCTGCGCTCGCCGATCCACTCGCTGGCCCGCGTGCTCAACCCCCTTGGCGCACGCTGCGGGCTGCAAAGTATCTTCCACCCCGGCTACCAGGCCGTGCACCGCGAAGCCAGCCGCCTGCTCGGTGACCATGCGCTGGTGATCAAAGGCGACGGTGGCGAGATCGAGATCAATCCGGACGTGATCAGCCATCTCTACGGCACGTCGGCCGGCGAGGCGTGGGATGAGGAATGGCCAGCCTTGAGTGCACAGCGCCATGTCAAACCCGCCAGCCTGCAACCTGAGCACCTGCTGGCCGTGTGGCGCGGTGAGGCCGACGACAGCTATGGCGAACTGGCCGCCATCGCCACCATGGCCCTGGCCCTGCGCGGGCTTGGACAGAACCGCGAACAGGCCTTCAGCACCGCACAATCCTACTGGGCAACCCGGAAAAACATCGAATAATCAGATCGGAATATTGCAGTCTTTGCGCTATTTATTCGAACGCTTTTATCTAGACTGAGCTCCAACGACAGACAACTTTGTTCGAGGAGCTCCAGCATGGGCCTTTTGATTGACGGCCACTGGCATGACCAGTGGTACCAGAGCAGCAAGGACGGCGCCTTCCAGCGCGAGAACGCACAGCGCCGCAATCCGCTGCCTGCTCCAGAGGCCGGCCGCTATCACCTGTATGTGTCGCTGGCCTGCCCCTGGGCCCACCGTACCCTGATCTTTCGAGCCATCAAGGGCCTCGAACCCCTGATCGACGTCTCGGTGGTCAGTTGGCTGATGGGTGAGCACGGCTGGACCTTCGACCAGCAGGAAGGCTCCACGGGCGACCACCTGGAGGCCTTGCAGTACCTGCACCAGCGCTACACCCAGGACGACCCGCACTATACCGGGCGCGTGACCGTGCCGGTGCTGTGGGACAAGCAGGAGAAGCGCATCGTCAACAACGAGTCGGCGGAGATCATTCGCATCTTCAATACGGCATTCAACGAACTCACCGGTAATACGCTGGATTTGTACCCGACGCCCCTGCGCGAAACCATCGATGCGCTCAATGAACGTATTTATCCTGCGCTGAACAACGGCGTGTACCGCGCAGGCTTCGCCACTTCGCAATCCGCCTACGAGGCGGCCTTCGATGACGTATTCAACGAGCTGGATCAGCTGGAAAGGTTACTGGGCCGCCAGCGCTACCTGGCCGGCGAGTACCTGACCGAGGCCGACGTGCGCCTGTTCACGACACTGGTACGTTTCGACGCGGTGTACCACGGCCACTTCAAGTGCAACCTGCGCCGCTTGAGCGACTACCCGAACCTGTCCAACTGGCTGCGCGAGCTGTACCAGTGGCCGGGCGTGGCCGAGACGGTGAACATGGAGCATATCCAGAAGCACTATTACATGAGCCACAAGACCATCAACCCGAATGGGATCGTGCCCAAGGGGCCGCTGCAGGATTTCAACTTGCCGCATGATCGGCAGCGGTTGCCAGGCAAAGGCATCTGGCAGGCATGAGAAAATTGGGGCCGCTTTGCGGCCCCAACAGTTTCAGCTAAGTTGCGCCCCTTCGAACCAGGCCAGCTTGTCGCGCAACTTCACCACTTCCCCGACGATCACCAGGGTCGGCGCATGCACTTCATGGCGGGCTACCAGCTCGGGCAAGTCAGCCAGGGTCCCGGTAAACACCCGCTGGTTACGCGTGGTGCCTTGCTGCACCAGCGCCGCAGGCGTGCTGGCCGCGCGACCATGGCGGATCAGCTCGGCACAGATGGTCGGCAACCCGACCAGGCCCATGTAGAACACCAGGGTCTGGGCCGGCGCCACCAGGTCGTGCCAAGGCAAATTGCTGGTGCCATCCTTCAAATGACCAGTCACGAAGCGCACTGACTGGGCATAATCCCGATGGGTCAGCGGAATGCCGCCGTAGGCGGAGCAGCCACTGGCCGCGGTGATTCCCGGCACCACCTGGAACGGAATCCCTTCATCGGCCAGCTCCTCGATCTCCTCGCCACCCCGGCCGAAGATGAACGGGTCGCCGCCCTTGAGCCGCAGTACGCGCTTGCCTTGGCGCGCCAGATCCACCAGCAAGCGGTTGATCTGATCCTGAGGCACGGCATGGTCGGCGCGGCGCTTGCCGACATAGATGCGCTCGGCGTCACGCCGACACATCTCGATGATGGCCGGTGCCACCAGGCGGTCATAGAGCACCACATCGGCCTGCTGCATCAGGCGCAGGGCCCGGAAGGTCAAGAGGTCCGGGTCACCTGGGCCTGCCCCCACCAAGTACACCTCGCCGCCCTGCTGCACCGGCGCGCCATCGACCATTGCCTGCAGCAAGCGCTCGGCCTCCGCGCCCTGCCCGGCCAGCTGACGCTCGGCGATCGGCCCCTGGAAGACGTTTTCCCAGAAGCCGCGGCGCTGGTTGACGTCCGGATACAAGGCCTTGACCTTGTCGCGAAAACGCGCGGCCAGCCCGGCCAGTTCACCATAGGCGGAGGGAATCCAGGCTTCCAGCTTGGCGCGGATCAACCGCGCCAGCACCGGGGCGTCGCCACCGCTGGACACCGCCACCACAAGCGGTGAGCGGTCGACGATGGCCGGGAAGATCACCGTGCACAGGGCCGGCGCGTCCACCACGTTGACTGGCAGGCTGCGCGCCTGTGCGTCCGCCGAGACCTGGGCGTTGAGCCCGGGGTCATCGGTGGCCGCGATCACCAGGCGACAGCCCTCAAGGTCCGACGGCTGATAGCCGCGCACCAGAACCTCGCCACCGCGCTCACGGGCCAGCGCGGCGAGCTGACCGTCGACCTCCGGCGCCACTACACGCAACACGGCACCGGCATCTGCCAGCAGACGCGCCTTGCGCAAGGCGATCTCGCCGCCACCGACGACCAGCGCGCGGCCACCCTGCAGCTTGTGGAACAGCGGCAGGTAGTCCATTCAGCGAATGACCTCAACGCCGCCCATGTAGGGCTTGAGCACTTCCGGCACGCGGATGGAACCGTCGGCCTGCTGGTAGTTCTCCAGCACCGCCACCAGCGTGCGGCCAACGGCCAGGCCCGAACCATTGAGGGTGTGCACCAGCTCTGGCTTGCCGGTTTCCGGGTTGCGCCAGCGGGCCTGCATACGGCGGGCCTGGAAGTCACCGCAGTTGGAGCAGGAGCTGATCTCGCGATATTTGTCCTGGCTTGGAACCCACACTTCCAGGTCGTAGGTCTTCACTGCGCCAAAGCCCATGTCGCCGGTGCACAGGGCCAGCACGCGGTACGGCAGCTCCAGCAATTGCAGCACGCGCTCGGCGTTGGCGGTCAGGCCTTCCAGGGCTTCCATCGACTTCGACGGCTCGACGATCTGCACCATCTCGACCTTGTCGAACTGGTGCTGGCGGATCATGCCGCGGGTGTCACGACCCGAGGCACCGGCTTCGCTGCGGAAGCACGGGGTGTGAGCGACGAGTTTGATCGGCAACTGCTTGGCGTCGATGATCTCGCCGGCCACCAGGTTGGTCAGCGACACTTCGGCGGTCGGGATCAGGTAGAAGTCGGCCTCGCCTTCGCGGCTGATCTTGAACAGGTCTTCCTCGAACTTCGGCAACTGGCCCGTGCCCTGCAAGGCCGGGGCCTGAACCAGGTACGGGGTGTAGTGTTCCTCGTAGCCATGCTCGCCGGTGTGCAGGTTGATCATGAACTGCGCCAGGGCGCGATGCAGGCGTGCAATCGGGCCGCGCAGCACGGCGAAACGGGCACCGGACAGCTTGGCGGCGGCTTCGAAGTCCAGGCCACGGCTGATCTCGCCCAGGGCCACGTGGTCCTTGATCTCGAAGTCGAAGGTGGTCGGGGTGCCCCAGCGGCGCACTTCGACGTTTTCTTCTTCACTCGCGCCGACCGGCACACTGGCGTCCGGCAGGTTGGGGATGGTCAGCAGGATCGCGTCCAGCTCGGCCTGGATGCCATCCAGTTCGGTCTTGCCTTCGGCCAGTTCGTTGGCCATGCGCTCGACGTCGGCCATCAGCGGCGCGATGTCCTCGCCCTTGGCCTTGGCCTGGCCGATCGATTTGGAACGGGCGTTACGCTCGGCCTGCAGTTGCTCGGTGCGGGTCTGCACCGATTTGCGGCGCTCTTCCAGCGATTCGATGCGCGCGACATCCAGGCTGAAGCCACGGGTGGCCAGGCGGTCCGCCACTACCTGAAGTTCAGTGCGTAACTGTTTGGAATCGAGCATGTCGTTCTCTCGTTATGTGTAGAAGTTGGTTCAGAATCGGGTCAGGGACAGGCCAGCCCAGGTCGCGAGCAGGCCGCCCACCACGCTGATAATGGTATAGCCCATGGCCAGCGGTACTTGCCCGCTTTCCATCAGGCGCACGGTATCGAGCGAGAAAGAGGAAAAAGTGGTCAGGCCACCCAGAAATCCGACGATCAATCCGGCGCGCAGCTCGACCGGCGCCAGGGGCTTGTGCAGGAACAGCCCGTAAAGCAGGCCGATCAGCAGGCAGCCGACCAGGTTGACCGCCAGCGTACCGGCATAGAAGTGCCGTGGCCAGTGGGCCGCTACCCAATTGGCGGTGGCGAAGCGCAGCAGCGTGCCGGCAATGCCGCCCGCGCTGACGGCGGCGATGAGTGCGATCACGGCTTTCTCCGCTGGCGGGGGCTGTTGCGGTCGAGCTCGGTCAGATGGCGCAGCTTTTCGCCGATCTTCAGCTCAAGGCCGCGTGGCACTGGCTGATAGTACTGGCGTGGCTCGAGCTGCTCGGGGAAGTAGTCTTCGCCGGCGGCGTAGGCGTCCGGTTCGTCATGGGCGTAGCGGTACTCCTCACCGTAGCCCAGTTGCTTCATCAGCTTGGTGGGGGCATTGCGCAGGTGCAGTGGCACCTCCAGCGACCCATGCTCGGCCGCCTCGCGCATGGCCGCCTTGAAGCCCATGTACACCGCGTTGCTCTTCGGCGCGCAGGCAAGGTAGGTGATGGCCTGGGCCACTGCCAGCTCACCCTCGGGGCTACCCAGGCGCTCCTGCACATCCCACGCCGCCAGGCACAGGCTCAAAGCCCGAGGGTCGGCGTTGCCGATGTCCTCGCTGGCCATGCGCACCACGCGGCGGGCGATGTACAACGGGTCGCAGCCACCGTCGAGCATGCGCGCATACCAGTACAGCGCGCCGTCTGGGTTGGAGCCACGCACGGACTTGTGCAAGGCCGAGATCTGGTCGTAGAACGCCTCGCCGCCCTTGTCGAAACGGCGGCGGCTGTCACCGAGCAGGCTCTGTAGCAACTCGACGCCAATCTCGCCACCGTCTTCGGCCAGGTCCGAGGCGTTCTCGAGGAAGTTGAGCATGCGCCGGCCATCGCCATCGGCGGCAGCCATGAGCATCCTGAACGCTTCATCGCCCACACGCAGGTTGCGCTTACCCAGGCCACGCTCCTCGCTGAGGGCGCGATCGACCAGCTTGCGCAGCGCTGCTTCGTCCAGGCTCTTGAGCACATACACCCGCGCCCGCGAGAGCAAGGCGTTGTTCAGCTCGAAAGAGGGGTTCTCGGTGGTGGCGCCGATGAAGATCAGCGTGCCATCCTCCACGTAGGGCAGGAAGGCGTCCTGTTGCGATTTGTTGAAACGGTGCACTTCGTCGACAAACAGGATGGTGCGACGGCCATACTGCCCCGCCTGCTGCTTGGCCACCTCGACCGCCTGGCGAATCTCCTTGACCCCGGCCAGTACCGCCGAGACGGTCTCGAAGTGGGCGTCGCAGAACTGCGCCAGCAGCCGCGCGAGGGTGGTCTTGCCCACCCCCGGCGGCCCCCAGAAGATCATCGAGTGCAGCGCGCCCTGCTCCAGCGCCTCGCGCAGCGGCTTGCCGCGTGCCAGCAGGTGCTCCTGGCCGACGTACTCGTCCAGGTTGGACGGGCGCAGGCGGGCGGCCAGGGGCTGGGCGACGGGTTCGCTACGAAACAGGTCCATGGCGGGCTCTGGTTACTCCTGGATGATGTCCGCGCCTTTCGGGACATCGAACTTGAACTTGCTCGGCGCGATGGCTTCGTTGGCCTTGACCCCGTTGAACAGGATGTTGGTGCGCTGGCCGACGCTGTCGACCAGTTGCATGTCGTTGATCAGGCCCTTGCGGAACGATACCCGCAGCGAGTCGAACAGGGTGTCCTTGGTTTTCGGCTTGAGGGTGAAGTCGGTCACCTCGCCCTGCTCCTTCGAGCTGATATCGAAGCTCTGGCTGATCTTCGACACGTCACCGGACAGCAGCAGCGCCGGCGTCTGGCTCAGGCGTACATCGAGCTTCTTGATGGTGGCCTGTTCCAGGTCCGGGTCCCACAGGGTGACCTTCTGGCCATCGGACACTACCACCTGCTCCTGGGGTGCATCGGTGTGCCAGTAGAACAGGCCCGGGCGCTTGACCGCCATCTCGCCGTTGGCTTCCTGCAGGCTGGTGCCGCTGGCGTCCAGGGTCAGCTGGGAGAAGCGCGCGGTAATGGTCTGGGACTTTTCCAGTAGCTGGGTGAGGCGAGCCACGTCTTTCTCGTCGGCATGTGCCGACACGGCGCCCATGGCCAGGGCAGAAACCAACAGCATGCGAATCGCGCGCATGGGAATCCTCATTGAGCATTGGAAAGGCCGGGCACCTTCGTTGGTGCCCGGCAGGGTGTTCATCAGTCGCGCGGGCCGCCTGGGGCAATCACTTCCCGCGAGCCGTTGCTGTTCATGGGGGTGACCACGCCGGCCATCTCCATCGCCTCGATCATCCGGGCGGCCCGGTTGTAGCCGATCTTCAACTTGCGCTGCACCGCCGAAATCGAGGCGCGACGGCTTTCGAGCACGAACTGGACGGCTTCATCATACAAGGCGTCGCTCTCGGAATCTTCGCCATCACCGCCACCGCCACCGCCATCGAAGCCGCTGCCGGCCTCTTCGACGCCGTTGAGGATGTCGTCGTTGTAGTCCGGAGCGCCGCGCAGTTTCCACGCCTCGACCACGCGATGTACCTCGTCGTCGGAGACGAAGGCGCCATGTACGCGGATTGGCAGGCTGGTGCCCGGCGGCATGTAGAGCATGTCACCGTGACCCAGCAGTTGCTCGGCGCCACCCTGGTCGATGATGGTCCGCGAGTCGATCTTGCTCGACACCTGGAACGCCATGCGGGTTGGGATGTTGGCCTTGATCAGGCCGGTGATCACATCCACCGACGGGCGCTGGGTCGCGAGAATCAGGTGGATACCGGCGGCACGGGCCTTCTGGGCGATACGGGCGATCAGTTCCTCGACCTTCTTGCCGACGATCATCATCATGTCGGCAAATTCGTCGACCACCACCACGATGGTGGGCAGCGTCTTCAGCGTAGGCGGCTCGTCGTCCATGCTTTCGCGGCGGTACAACGGGTCGTGAACGACCTCACCGGCTTCCTCTGCATCCTTGATCTTGCGGTTGAAGCCGGCCAGGTTGCGCACGCCCATGGCCGCCATCAGCTTGTAGCGGCGCTCCATCTCAGCGACGCTCCAACGCAGCGCGTTGGCGGCATCCTTCATGTCGGTGACCACCGGGCACAGCAGGTGCGGAATGCCTTCGTAGATCGACAGTTCGAGCATTTTCGGGTCGATCATGATCAGGCGGGCGTCTTCCGGGCCCGACTTGAACAGGATCGACAGGATCATCGCGTTCACTCCCACCGACTTACCGGAACCGGTGGTACCGGCCACCAGCAGGTGCGGCATCTTCGCCAGGTCGGTGATTACCGGCTTGCCGCCGATGTCATGGCCCAGGGCCAGGGTGACCGGTGATTTCTGCTCGTCGTACTGCGGCGTCGACAACACCTCGGAGAAGCGCACCATCTGGCGGTTCTCGTTGGGGATCTCGATACCCACGGTGGTCTTGCCGGGGATCACCTCGACCACGCGCACACTGGTCACCGCCAGGGAGCGCGCCAGGTCCTTGGCCAGGTTGGCGATACGGCTGACCTTGACGCCCGCGGCGGGCTGGATCTCGTAGCGGGTGATCACCGGGCCTGGGTGGATCGAATCGACCGAGACCTCGACACCGAATTCCTTCAGCTTGATTTCCAGCAGGTGACCGACACCGGCCAGCGACTCAGGCGAGTACTCGATCTTCTTCTCTTCGGCGGGGTCGAGGATGGAGATCGACGGCAAGGTGCCTTCCACGGCGCTGTCGATGAACAACGGCGCCTGCTTCTCCTTCATCACCCGTTTGCTGGGTTCTGGCGCCTTGACCGGCGCAGGCGGAATGTTGATCACCGGGGCCGGTTGCTGTTCGCGCTGGGCAACGTGCTTGGTCAACGCCTCGTCGCGCTCGATGATGCGTTCGCGCGCCTTGACCTGCTCACGCTTGTCCGCCACCACCGGAGCAACCACATCCTCGACCTGCTCATCCACCTCGCGCAGCTGCGCCACCAGCCGCTTGCGCTCGTTACGCGCCTCCCACCAGCGGTTGGCGGCCCCCTGCATCAACTCGAACAGGTCAAGGGTGATCTTGCCGGTGACATCCATCACCTTGAACCAGGACAGGTCGGTGAACACGGTCAGGCCGAACAGGAACAGGGCAATGAACATCAGCGTGCTGCCCTGCACATTGAGCAGGTTGCGCGCCAGGTCCCCCAGGCTCTCGCCCAGGGCCCCGCCCGCGGAGAACGGCAGGCTGGCCGACGGGTGGAAATGAATATGCGCCAGCGCCGCGCCCGACAGCACCAGGAATACCAGGCCGATCAGCCGCCAGGAAAACAACCAGCCACTCCACTGCCAGGGCTGGTGACGCTCGCGGAAGATCTGCCAGGTCTTGATCGCCAGCAGCAGCGGGAAGATGTAGGCGAAGTAGCCAAGCACCATGAACAGGATGTCGGCGAAGTACGCCCCGGCACGGCCGGCGGCGTTCTGCACCTGGTCGGCGTTGCTGGTGTGGCTGAAGCCTGGGTCGGCGGTGTCGTAGGTGACCAGTGCCATCCACAGGTACAGGCACAGGGCGCCGACGGCGATCAGCGCACCTTCCTTCAGACGGTAGTGCAGCTGTTGCCGCCAGAGAGGCACTGGCAAGGGGGCTGGAGTTGCGGTGGATTTCTTCAAAACGCGTCTATTCCTGCGCGTGCTGCGCGTCCAAACAGTGAAAGGCCGTACGCAGGCCTTTGAGCCACTACTTTTAACATTACTGCCCGCCAGCCGCCATGGCGGCACGCTGCTAGAGCGTGAACGGGGGCTACTTTCACAATGGTTGCAATTTGAGCATGCATTTTCTTTTGTGACAAAGGCTTATGCTGTGTTTTTGCACAGGTGTGACAGCAAATGTGCCAGATGGTGCCGAGCGGCCTGCCAATGCTGGGAAAAATTGCAACGGATGCAGCCCGCGAAGGGGCCGCAGCAGTTGACCCTGCCAGGCACGCACGCCATGCTGCCCTCTCCCCTCCCCCGCCGCCCAAGAACACCATGCTCACCTGGCTCACCCGCGACTCGCTGACCTTCCCGCCCCTGGAAAAGGCCCTGCACGACCCCAACGGCCTGCTTGCCGCCGGAGGCGATCTCACGCCCGAACGGCTGGTCGCCGCCTACCGTCACGGCTGCTTCCCCTGGTACCAGGATGGCCAACCGATCCTCTGGTGGTCGCCCGACCCACGCACCGTGCTGTTCCCCGAAGAACTGCACGTCTCGCGCTCGCTGGCCAAGTTCATCCGCCAGGGCCACTACCAGGTCAGCTTCGACAGCGACTTCCCGGCCGTGATCGAGGCCTGCGCCGCCCCGCGCGACTACGCGGACGGCACCTGGATCACCGACAGCATGCGCGCGGCCTACTGCGAACTGCACCGCCGCGGCTACGCCCACTCGGTGGAAGTGCGCCAGGCAGGAGAACTGGTCGGCGGGCTCTACGGCCTGGCCATGGGCCGCCTGTTTTTTGGCGAATCGATGTTCAGCCGCGCCGACAACGCTTCGAAGGTGGGCTTCGTGGCACTGGTCGAGCACCTGAAACAGGCCGGTTTCGCCCTGATCGACTGCCAGATGCCCACCCACCACCTGCACAGCCTGGGCGCCCGAGCCATCAGCCGCGCTGAATTCGCCGACCACCTGGCGCGCCACCTCGACCAGCCCAGCGGCGCCAGCTGGGTTCGCTAGGCGAGTTTCCAGAGCTGGCTTACACTTAGAGACAACGACTCATCAAAGGGGTTGACCATGACAGAGTTGGCGCGGTTGAAGTTCTATGCCACTCAACCCCACTCCTGCAGCTACCTGCCGGATGAGCAGGCCACCACGCTGTTTCTCGACCCGAGCCAGCCGATGGACGTGCATGTGTACGCCGATCTGTCGGAAATGGGCTTTCGCCGCAGCGGTGACCACCTGTACCGCCCGCATTGCCAGAACTGCAATGCCTGCGTGCCCGCGCGCATTCCTGCCGCGCGCTTCATCCCCAACCGCCAGCAGCGGCGCATTCTCAAGCGCAATGCCGACCTGACCGTCAGCGCCGTGCGTCCGGTGTTCAAGGAAGAGTATTTCGACCTGTACCGTCGCTACATCGAGCAGCGCCACGCCGATGGCGACATGTACCCGCCCAGCCGTGACCAGTTCTCGACCTTCCTGGTCCGCGACCTGCCGTTCTGCTGGTTCTACGAGTTCCGCCTCGAGGGCCGCCTGATGGCGGTGGCAGTCTGCGACCTGCTGCCCAATGGCCTGTCGGCGGTGTACACCTTCTACGAACCCGATGAAGAACGGCGCAGCCTGGGCCGCTATGCCATCCTCTGGCAGATCACCGAAGCCCTGCGCCAGAACCTCGAAGCCGTGTACCTGGGATACTGGATCAAGAACTGCAAGAAAATGAACTACAAGACCCAATATCGCCCCATCGAACTACTGATCAATCAGCGCTGGGTCACCCTCAACTGAAAGCATTGGCTTGACACGCAGTTTTCGGGCATACTCCACGCCACTTTTTTTGCCCGGTGCAGTCGTGCGTCGGGCCAACACTGGATACCGAGGGCTTTACTGCATGTCGAAAGAAGACAGCTTCGAAATGGAAGGCACTGTCGTCGACACCCTGCCCAACACCATGTTCCGCGTGGAGTTGGAAAACGGGCACGTCGTTACCGCGCACATCTCCGGCAAGATGCGCAAGAACTACATCCGTATTCTCACTGGCGACAAGGTCCGCGTCGAACTGACGCCATACGACCTGAGCAAGGGCCGCATCACCTACCGTGCGCGCTAAGCTCGAGCCATGAAAAAGCCCGGCCATGTGCCGGGCTTTTTTGTGCCTGATGGGAAACGCATCGCGGCTGAAGCCGCTCCTACAGGCACCGCGCATCCCTGTAGGAGCGGCTTCAGCCGCGATGGGCCCAGCCTTATGCGACCTCAGCCGTGGTCTCGTAGTCGAACACCAGCTCGCCATCGCGCAAGTCGATGTGCACCACGCCACCATGCTCGGCCAGCTCGCCAAACAGGATCTCCTCGGCCAGCGGCCGCTTGATCTTGTCCTGGATCAGCCGCGCCATCGGCCGCGCGCCCATCTGCACGTCGTAGCCCGAGGCCGCCAGCCAGCCGCGGGCGGCGTCGGTGACCTCCAGCAGCACACGTTTGTCTTCCAGCTGCGCCTGCAGTTCGATGAGGAACTTGTCGACGATGCTCTTGATCGTCTCGTGGGACAGGCGGCCAAACTGGATGATGGTGTCCAGACGGTTGCGGAACTCCGGCGTGAAGCTCTTGCGGATGACCTCCATGGCATCGGAGGAATGGTCCTGATGAGTGAAGCCGATCGAGGCCCGCGCAGCGGTTTCAGCGCCGGCGTTGGTGGTCATGATCAGGATCACGTTGCGGAAGTCCGCCTTGCGCCCGTTGTTGTCGGTCAGGGTGCCGTGGTCCATCACCTGCAGCAGCAGGTTGAAGACTTCGGGGTGCGCCTTCTCGATTTCGTCGAGCAGCAATACGCAGTGCGGCTGCTTGGTGATGGCCTCGGTCAGCAGGCCACCCTGGTCGAACCCGACATAGCCGGGCGGCGCACCGATCAGGCGCGACACGGTATGCCGCTCCATGTACTCGGACATGTCGAAGCGCACCAGTTCCACACCCAATGCCTTGGCCAGCTGGCGAGCCGCCTCGGTCTTGCCCACACCGGTCGGGCCGGCGAACAGGAACGAGCCTACCGGTTTGTCCGGCGCCTTGAGGCCGGCACGTGACAGCTTGATGGCAGTGGCCAGCGAATCGATCGCCGCATCCTGGCCAAACACCGTGAGCTTGAGGTCACGCTCCAGGTTGCGCAGCAGCTCTTTATCGGAGCTGGTGACATGTTTCGGCGGAATTCGCGCGATTTTGGCGACAATGTCCTCGACCTGCGGTACATCGATACGCTTGACGCGACTGGCTTCCGGTTGCAGGCGTTGGTAGGCACCCGCCTCGTCGATCACATCGATGGCCTTGTCCGGCATATGCCGGTCATTGATATAGCGCGAGGCCAGTTCGGCGGCGGCGCGCAGGGCTTCATCGCTGTACTCGATGTTGTGGTGGCTCTCGAAGCGGCCTTTCAAGCCGCGCAGGATACCCACGGTATCCTCCACCGAAGGCTCGCTGACATCGACCTTCTGGAAGCGACGCGCCAGGGCGCGATCCTTCTCGAAGATGCCACGGAACTCCTGGAACGTGGTCGAACCAATGCAACGGATATCACCGGACGACAGCAGTGGCTTGAGCAGGTTGGAGGCATCCATCACGCCACCGGATGCCGCGCCGGCACCGATGATGGTATGGATCTCGTCAATGAACAGGATCGCCTGCGGACGCTTGCGCAGCTCACCGAGCAGTGCCTTGAAGCGCTTTTCGAAGTCGCCACGGTACTTGGTGCCCGCCAGCAGCGCGCCAAGGTCGAGGGAGTAGACGACACTCTGGGCCAGCAGGTCTGGCACCTGGCCATCGACAATGCGCTTGGCCAGGCCTTCGGCGATAGCGGTCTTGCCCACGCCGGCCTCACCGACCAGCAACGGGTTATTCTTGCGCCGACGAGCGAGGATCTGCGCGACGCGCTCGACCTCCTGCTCGCGCCCCACCAGCGGGTCGATGCGCCCGGCACGGGCCAGTTCGTTCAGGTTGCTGGCATAGGCGTCCAGCGGGTTGCCGGAAGAAGAAGTCTCGCCGCCCTCCTCGTCCTGCATGTCTTGTTCGTTTTCAGTATGCGGGCCATGGCCCGGCACTTTCGAAATACCGTGGGCGATGTAGTTGACCACATCGATGCGGGCCACGCTCTGCTGCTTGAGCAGGAACACGGCCTGGCTTTCCTGTTCGCTGAAAATCGCCACCAGCACGTTGGCGCCGGTCACCTCGCGCTTGCCGGAGCTCTGCACGTGGAACACGGCACGCTGCAGCACGCGCTGGAAGCCCAGCGTCGGTTGCGTTTCACGGTCCTCGTCATGCACGGGGATCAGCGGGGTGGTCGAATCGATGAACTCCTGCAGGTCATGCTTGAGTTTGTCGAGATTGGCGCCACAGGCGCGCAGAACGGTCGCGGCAGCCTCATTGTCAAGGAGTGCCAGCAGCAGATGTTCGACAGTCATGAACTCATGACGTTTCGAACGCGCCTCCTTGAAGGCCAGATTGAGGGTGACTTCGAGCTCGCGGTTTAACATAGCTTCACCTCATACCCAAGTGGTCGGCGATTAACCGTCCTTCTCGATTTCACAGAGTAGCGGATGCTGGCTTTCCCTGGCGTATTGGTTGACCTGCATGGCCTTTGTCTCGGCGATGTCACGGGTAAACAATCCGCACACTGCCCGCCCTTCGGTATGGACGGTCAGCATGATCTTCGTTGCCAGCTCGCGGTTCAGATTGAAGAACGTCTCGAGCACTTCGACGACGAAATCCATTGGCGTGTAGTCATCGTTGAACAAAACCACCTTGTACATCGGTGGCGCCTGCAGGATCGGCTTGGCCTCCTGGACCGCAAGGCCGGCGCCATCGTCCTCATGCCCGTCCTCGTTCGACTGCGGGCGATCCTGATTGAATGTTAGTCGAATCTCACTGGGTACATGCATGGAAAGAATTTCATCATGAGCGACAGGTTAAGGTTGTGGGTTGACCGCTTCAGGTGGCTGTCGGCGCGGGCGCCGGCTGACCTTGACTAACGGCAAAACGGTGTTACAACCAATAAGAACCCACCGTGGTCTATAAAGATCCGCGCAGTCAACCAGATTTTCTCGCATGGTTCGTATGCGGATGAAGTGGATGATACTCCAGTGATGGAGTCCTTTGCAGAGGGACATAGGGATGGCAAGCGGTAAAGTCAAGTGGTTCAACAACGCCAAGGGCTACGGATTCATCAACGAGGACGGCAAGACCGATGATCTGTTCGCCCACTATTCAGCGATCCAGATGGACGGATACAAGACGCTGAAAGCCGGCCAGGCCGTGAACTTCGAGATCATCCAGGGCCCCAAAGGGCTGCACGCGACCGACATCAGAAGCGCCACCAGCAGCGTCCAGGCCAGCGCGACGAACCCGGGCAACACCGTCGAAGTCTGATCCCCGACCTGTCTGCCGGTAAACGAAAAAACCGGTCGCCCCTTTAATAAAGAGGCGACCGGTTTTTTTGCCCCGCTTACATGTGCTTGATCAGCGCCTCGCCAAAGCCCGAGCTGCCGACCAGGGTCGCGCCCTCCATCAAGCGCTCGAAGTCATAGGTCACGGTCTTGGCCGCGATCGCGCCATTGGTACCCTTGATGATCAGGTCCGCCGCTTCGGTCCAGCCCATGTGCCGCAGCATCATCTCGGCCGACAGGATCACCGAACCCGGGTTGACCTGGTCCTTCCCGGCATACTTGGGCGCGGTACCGTGGGTGGCCTCGAACATGGCCACGGTGTCCGACAGGTTGGCGCCCGGCGCGATACCGATACCGCCCACCTCTGCCGCCAGGGCGTCGGACAGATAATCGCCATTGAGGTTGAGGGTGGCGATCACGTCGTATTCGGCCGGGCGCAGCAGGATCTGCTGGAGCATGGCGTCGGCGATGGCGTCCTTGACGATCACCTCACGGCCAGTCCTGGGGTTCTTGAACTTCATCCATGGGCCACCATCAAGCAGTTCCGCACCGAACTCGTCGCGCGCCACCTCGTAGCCCCAATCTTTGAAAGCCCCTTCGGTGAACTTCATGATGTTGCCCTTGTGCACCAGGGTCAGCGATTTGCGGTCGTTATCCACCACATATTGCAGCGCCTTGCGCACCAGGCGTTTGGTGCCCTCCTTCGAAACCGGCTTGACGCCGATGCCGCAATCCTGGTCGAACCGGATCTTGGTGACGCCCATTTCCTCCTTGAGGAACTTGATCACCTTGTTCGCCTCGGGCGAGCCGGCCTTCCACTCGATGCCGGCATAGATGTCCTCGGAGTTCTCGCGGAAAATCACCATGTCGACGTCACCCGGCTTTTTCACCGGGCTTGGCACGCCCTGGAACCAGACCACCGGGCGCAGGCACACATAAAGATCGAGCTGCTGACGCAGGGCCACGTTGAGCGAACGGATGCCACCGCCGACCGGCGTGGTCAGCGGCCCCTTGATCGAGACCACATAATCCTTCACCGCATCGAGGGTTTCCTGGGGCAGCCAGGTGTCCTGGTCATAGACTTGCGTAGCCTTCTCGCCGGCATAGACCTCCATCCAGGCGATCTTGCGCTTGCCGCCGTAGGCCTTCTGCACGGCGGCGTCGACCACCTTGATCATCACCGGCGAGACATCCACGCCGATACCGTCGCCTTCGATGTAGGGAATGATGGGGTTGTCGGGAACATTGAGCGAATGGTCTGCATTGACGGTGATCTTGGCACCATCAGACGGCACCTTGATTTTCTGGTATCCCATGCTGCACTACTCCGCTTTTCCTGGTGTGATTGGAAATCGTGCGATCCACTGAGCCTAAACCACATCTGTCGACCTGCAAGGTGGCACCCGCTGGCTGCAACTTTTTTGGGTTGACCGCAGCGCGCCATTCGCCGGCAAGCCGGCGCCTACAGGCCCCGTGCCGGGCTTGAGCCCCTGCGGCAACACGCCACATTGCTCCTACGTCTTTGGTCTTATAAATGCGCTGATACGACTTCACCTTGCTGATTAGCCCAAAGGGTTTGATATACTCCGGCGCGACCGAAGGGTCATCGGGGCGAACCCTAGGAAAATGCGGCTCGCCCTTGGCCAGGAAATGGCCATAAGCCTGGGTTGTTACCGCAGCCCAGCACTTGACGCTCGACTGATGCATCCACCATCACCGCTCGCAGCCTCTCGACTTTCCGCTCATGGCGTCGCCAGGGCGAAGCGCCTACCCTGCGCACCTCGAGACTCGAGTACGCTCAGCACATAGAGAGTTAACCCGCATGCCCACCCGTTCCAAGATCATCTACACCTTCACCGACGAAGCCCCCGCCCTCGCCACCTACTCGCTGCTGCCGATCGTCGAAGCCTTCACCGCTTCGGCCGATATCGCCGTCGAAACCCGCGACATCTCCCTGGCCGGCCGAATCCTCGCGGCCTTCCCGGAGCAACTGGGCAGCGCGAAGCAGGTAGGCGATCACCTGGCGGAACTGGGCCAGCTGGCCACCACCCCTGAAGCCAACATCATCAAGCTGCCGAACATCTCTGCTTCGGTTCCCCAGCTGAAGGCGGCGATCAAGGAACTGCAAACCAAGGGCTTCAACATCCCCGACTACGCCGACGAGCCGGCCACCGCGGAAGAAAAAGAATCCCGCGCCCGTTACGACCGCATCAAGGGCAGCGCCGTGAACCCGGTCCTGCGCGAAGGCAACTCCGACCGCCGCGCCCCGCTGTCGGTCAAGAACTACGCACGCAAGCACCCGCACAAGATGGGCGCCTGGGCCGCCGACTCCAAGTCGCACGTCGCCCACATGACCCACGGCGACTTCTACGGCAGCGAGAAGGCCGCGCTGATCGAGGCTGACGACAGCCTGCGCATCGAACTGGTCGGCAAGGACGGCACCACCACCGTCCTGAAAGAAAAAACCGCCGTCAAGGCCGCCGAAGTCATCGACTGCGCCACCATGAGCCGCAAGGCCCTGAAAGCCTTCATCGCCGAGCAGATCGCCGATGCCAAGGCCTCCGGCGTGCTGCTGTCGGTGCACCTGAAAGCCACCATGATGAAAGTCTCCGACCCGATCATGTTCGGCGTGATCGTCGAGGAGTTCTACAACGACGTGCTGGCCAAGCACGCCGCGGCGCTGACCGAGGTTGGCTTCAACTCGAACAACGGCATCGGCGACCTGTACGCCCGCATCAAGGACCTGCCTGCTGAAAAGCAAGCCGAGATCGAAGCCGACATCCAAGCCCTGTACGCCGTTCGCCCGGCGCTGGCCATGGTCAACTCGGACAAGGGCATCACCAACCTGCACGTACCGAGCGACGTCATCGTCGACGCCTCGATGCCTGCGATGATCCGCGACTCGGGCAAGATGTGGAACACCGCCGGTGAACTGCAGGACGCCAAGGCCGTGATCCCTGACCGCTGCTACGCCGGCATCTACCAGGCCACCATCGAAGACTGCAAGCAACACGGCGCCTTCGATCCGACCACCATGGGCAGCGTTCCCAACGTCGGCCTGATGGCCCAGAAAGCCGAAGAGTACGGCTCCCACGACAAGACCTTCCAGATCAAGGCCGACGGTGTCGTGCGCGTGGTCGACAGCAAGGGCAAGATCGTACTGGAGCAGAACGTCGAGGCCGGCGACATCTTCCGCATGTGCCAAACCAAGGACGCGCCGATCCAGGACTGGGTCAAGCTGGCCGTCAACCGTGCCCGCCTGAGCAACACCCCGGCGGTGTTCTGGCTGGACCCGGCCCGCGCCCATGACGGCGTGATGATCGAGAAGGTGCAGCAGTACCTGAAAGATCACGACACTTCCGGCCTGGACATCCGCATCCTGGCCCCGGTCGACGCCATCAAGTTCTCCCTGGCCCGCATCCGCGAAGGCAAGGACACCATCTCGGTGACCGGCAACGTGCTGCGCGACTACCTGACCGACCTGTTCCCGATCATGGAGCTGGGTACCAGCGCCAAGATGCTGTCGATCGTCCCGCTGATGAACGGCGGTGGCCTGTTCGAAACCGGCGCCGGCGGTTCGGCACCGAAGCACGTGCAGCAGTTGGTCGAAGAGAACTTCCTGCGCTGGGACTCGCTGGGTGAATTCCTCGCGCTCGCCGCCTCGCTCGAGCACCTGGGCAACACCTACGACAACCCGCGCGCCAAAGTGCTGGCCAACACCCTGGACCAGGCCACCGGCAAGTTCCTCGACACCAACAAGTCGCCCTCGCGCAAGGTCGGCGGTATCGACAACCGCGGCAGCCACTTCTACCTCACGCTCTATTGGGCAGAAGCCCTGGCCGCCCAGACCGACGACGCCGCCCTGCAGGCGCGCTTCGCCCCGCTGGCCAAGACCCTCAGCGAGAACGAGGCGACCATCGTCGCCGAGCTCAACGCCGTCCAGGGCAAGCCGGCCGACATCGGTGGCTACTACGCCCCGGATGCCGAGCTGACCGCTAAAGTGATGCGCCCGAGCCAGACCCTGAACAGCGCCATTGCCGCACTGTAAGGTTCGCTTGAAGTAACAGCACAGACCCCGGCCACGCACCGGGGTTTGTGCTTTTTGGATAGATGATATTTCTCGGCCTACATGGCCCCTGTAGGAGTGGGTTTACCCGCGAATGCGATGGTGAATCCACTGACGCATTCGCGGGTAAACCCGCTCCTACAGGGGCCGCGCCAACCATAGGAAATGCTCATGATCTGGCAACCCCACATCACCGTCGCCACCATCGTCGAACACGAGGGCAAGTTTCTCTTCGTCGAGGAATTCAAGGCAGGCCAACACGTCTTCAACCAACCTGCCGGCCACCTCGAAGCCAACGAAACCATCACCCAGGCCGCCCTGCGCGAAACCCTCGAAGAGACCGCCTGGGAAGTCGAACTCACCGGCGTGGTCGGCATCTACCTCTACACCGCCCCGAGCAACGGTGTAACCTACCAGCGCATCTGCTTCGCCGCCCGCCCCGTGCGCCATCACACTGACCTGGCCCTGGACAGCGACATCGTCCGCGCCGTGTGGCTGAGCCGCGATGAGCTGCTGGCCGAACCGTCGCGCTGGCGCAGCGAACTGGTGCCCCGCTGCCTCGACGACTACCTCAAAGGCCCATTGCACAGCCTCGACCTGCTGCGCGACTGACGCCAGCCTGCGGGTTTGATAGAATCGGCATTTTTCCCCTCTGATACACATTCGGTAGCCATGACCAGCCCAGCACTCAAAGACCCCGCCAAGACCCGCGTCATCGTCGGCATGTCCGGCGGCGTGGACTCTTCCGTCTCCGCCCTTCTGCTCATGGAGCAGGGCTACCAGGTGGAAGGTCTGTTCATGAAGAACTGGGAAGAGGACGACGGCACCGAATACTGCACCGCCCGCGAAGACCTGGCCGACGCCCAGGCCGTGTGCGACCGCATCGGCATCAAGCTGCACACCGCCAACTTCGCCGCCGAATACTGGGACAACGTGTTCGAGCATTTCCTCGAAGAGTACAAGGCCGGCCGCACACCGAACCCGGACATCCTCTGCAACCGCGAGATCAAGTTCAAGGCGTTCCTCGACTACGCCCTGTCTCTGGGCGCAGACCTGATTGCAACCGGCCACTATGTGCGCCGCCGCGACACTGGCGAGCTGACCGAACTGCTCAAGGGCCTGGACCCGAACAAGGACCAGAGCTACTTCCTGCATGCCGTCGGCGGCAAGGAAATCGCCCGTACCCTGTTCCCGGTCGGTGAGCTGGAGAAGCCCGAGGTGCGCGCCATCGCCGAGAAACACGGCCTGGCCACGGCGAAGAAGAAGGACTCCACCGGCATCTGCTTCATCGGCGAGCGCCGTTTCAGTGATTTCCTCAAACAGTACCTGCCTGCCCAGCCGGGCGAGATCCAGACCACCGATGGCGAAGTCATCGGCCGCCACCACGGCCTGATGTACCACACCATCGGCCAGCGCCAGGGCCTGGGCATCGGTGGCCTGAAGGACGCCGGCGACGAACCGTGGTACGTGCTGCACAAGGACCTCGCACGGAATGTGCTGGTGGTCGGCCAGGGCAACGAACACCCTTGGCTGTTCTCCCGCGCCCTGCTTGCCTCGGAAATCTTCTGGGTCAACCCGATCGACTTGAGCAGCCCGCGCCGGCTCACCGCCAAGGTGCGTTATCGCCAGGGCGACCAACAGTGCACCCTGGAGCGCACCGAGAACGGCTACCGCGCGGTGTTCGACGAACCTCAACGCGCCGTTACCCCCGGCCAGTCGGTGGTGTTCTACGACAAAGAGGTGTGCCTGGGCGGCGGCGTGATCGAGACCGCCGAGCCGTGGAGCCCGCGCCAATGAACAACCTCCAGGAGCAGTTGATCGCCCTGGGCGGCGTGTTCCAGGCCGCAGTGCTGGTCGACCGCATCGCCCGCACCGGCCAGGCCAGCGAGGCCAACATCGGCTGCATGCTTGGGAGCCTGCTGGTGCGCGACCCGAAGGATACGCTGGAGGTATTCGGCGGCGACGACCTCAACCTGCGCGACGGCTACCGCGCGCTGGTCGGCGCCCTGGAGCGCGACCCCAGCAGCCTGCAGCGCGAGCCGCTGCGCTACGCCCTGTCGATGCTCGGCCTGGAGCGCCAGCTGAACAAACGCGGCGACATGCTCGACATCATCGGCAATCGCCTGCCGCAGATTCAATCGCAGGCCGATCATTTCGGCCTGGTTCACGAAAACGTCATCGCTTCCAGCGGAGCCTTGTACCAGGACACCTTGAGCACCCTGCGCCAGCGCATCCAGGTGCATGGCGACATGCGTTTCCTGCAGCAGGCGAGCAATGCCTCGAAGATCCGCGCCCTGCTGCTGGCCGGGATCCGCGCCGCGCGCCTGTGGCGCCAGCTGGGCGGGCATCGCTGGCAGCTGGTGTTCAGCCGGCGCAAGCTGCTCAAGGAGCTGTACGGGATGATGCGCACCAACGACTGAACGAACACCGTGCCCCTGTAGGAGCGGGTTTACCCGCGAATGCGTCAGTGAATCCAGCATTGCATCGCGGGTAAACCCGCTCCTACAGGGGCCCAAGCAAGACTCGAAATGGCCCGACCTTTGGTCAGCCACCCGACTCGGGCGCGTTTTTCATGTATGATATGCGCCCTTCCAAAAGCCTGACTGTCCGAGAACACCCCATGCAGCTCTCCTCGCTCACTGCGGTTTCCCCTGTAGACGGCCGTTATGCCGGCAAAACCCAGGCCCTGCGCCCCATCTTCAGCGAATTCGGCCTGATCCGTTTCCGCGCCCTGGTCGAAGTGCGCTGGCTGCAGCGCCTGGCCGCCCACCCGCAGATCGGCGAAGTGCCGGCGTTCTCCGCCGAAGCCAACGCCCTGCTGGACAGCCTGGCCACCGATTTCAAGCTCGAGCACGCCGAACGCGTCAAAGAGATCGAGCGCACCACCAACCACGACGTCAAGGCCATCGAGTACCTGCTCAAGGAGCAGGCCGCTCAACTGCCTGAACTGGCCAAGGTCAGCGAATTCATCCACTTCGCCTGCACCAGCGAGGACATCAACAACCTGTCCCACGCCCTGATGCTGCGCGCCGGCCGTGACGACGTGCTGCTGCCGCTGATGCGCCAGATCGCCGAATCGATCCGCGCCCTGGCCCACGCCCACGCCGACGTCCCCATGCTGTCGCGCACCCACGGCCAGCCGGCCTCGCCGACCACCCTGGGTAAAGAGCTGGCCAACGTCGTCTACCGCCTGGAGCGCCAGATCGCGCAAGTCGCCGCCGTGCCACTGCTGGGCAAGATCAACGGCGCCGTGGGCAACTACAACGCCCACCTGTCCGCGTACTCGCAGATCGACTGGGAGCAGAACGCCCGCGCCTTCATCGAGGACGAGCTGGGCCTGGTGTTCAACCCCTACACCACCCAGATCGAGCCGCACGACTACATCGCCGAGCTGTTCGACGCCATCGCCCGCTTCAACACCATCCTCATCGACTTCGACCGCGACGTCTGGGGCTACATCTCGCTGGGCTACTTCAAACAGAAGACCGTCGCCGGCGAAATCGGCTCCTCGACCATGCCGCACAAGGTCAACCCGATCGACTTCGAGAACTCCGAAGGCAACCTGGGCATCGCCAACGCACTGTTCCAGCACCTGGCCAGCAAGCTGCCGATCTCGCGCTGGCAGCGTGACCTGACCGACTCCACCGTGCTGCGCAACCTGGGCGTGGGCTTCGCCCACAGCGTCATCGCCTACGAAGCCAGCCTGAAGGGCATCGGCAAGCTGGAAGTCAACGCCGCCCGTATCGCCGCCGACCTGGACGCCTGCTGGGAAGTCCTGGCCGAGCCGATCCAGACCGTGATGCGCCGCTTCAACATCGAGAACCCCTACGAGAAGCTCAAGGAGCTGACCCGTGGCAAGGGCATCACCCCTGAAGCGCTGCTGACCTTCATCGACGGCCTGGACATGCCGGCCGAAGCCAAGGCCGAGCTCAAGCAACTGACCCCTGCCACCTACATTGGCAACGCCGTGGCCCAGGCCAAACGCATCTGACCTGCGCCCCGCGCTTAACGCCCGGCCTGGCCGGGCGTTTTTATTCCCGTCTGAAAACTACGTTTTTTCAATAGGTTGAACATGAATTCTGATACTCCACTGCAACTGCTGGGCGGCCTGACGGCCCGTGAATTCCTGCGCGACTACTGGCAGAAGAAGCCGCTGCTGGTGCGTCAGGCCTTCCCCGACTTCGTCAGCCCCATCGACGCCGACGAGCTGGCCGGCCTGGCCCTGGAAGAAGAAGTCGAGTCGCGCCTGGTGCTCGAACACGGCGAGCGCCCGTGGGAGCTGCGCCGCGGCCCGTTCGCCGAGGACGCCTTCGCCGACCTGCCCGAGCGTGACTGGACCCTGCTGGTGCAGGCGGTGGACCAGTTCGTCCCGGAAGTGGCCGAACTGCTCGAAGAGTTCCGCTTCCTGCCCAGCTGGCGTATCGATGACGTGATGATCAGCTACGCGGCCCCCGGTGGCAGTGTCGGCCCGCACTTCGACAACTACGACGTGTTCCTGCTGCAGGCCGATGGCAAGCGCAACTGGAAAGTCGGCCAGATGTGCAACAGCGACAGCGCGCTGATCGACCATGCCGACCTGCGCATCCTCGCCGAATTCGAGCAGAGCGGCGAGTGGACCCTGGAGCCCGGCGACATGCTCTACCTGCCGCCGCGCCTGGCCCACTACGGCGTCGCCGAGGGTGAGTGCATGACCTACTCGGTGGGCTTCCGCGCCCCGAGCGCGGCCGAAGTGCTGACCCACTTCACCGACTTCCTCGGCCAGTTCCTGCCGGACGAAGAGCGCTACAGCGATGCCGACGCCCAGCCGGTCAGCGACCCGCACCAGATCCAGCACGACGCCCTTGACCGTCTCAAGGCCCTGATCGACAAGCACATGGCCGACAAGGACCTGCTGCTGACCTGGTTCGGCCAGTTCATGACCGAGCCGCGTTACCCCGAGCAGGTGGTAGGCGAGGAGCTGTCCGAACAGGAGCTGCTCGACTACCTCGGCCAGGGCGCCATCCTGATCCGCAACCCGAGCGCACGCCTGGCCTGGTCGGAGTTCGGCGACGACCTGCTGCTGTTCGCCAGCGGCCGCAGTTGCCCGCTGCCGGGGAAACTGCGCGAGCTGCTGAAACTGATCTGCTCCGCCGACGCCCTGCACAGTGAAAACCTGGCCGAGTGGCTGCAGGACGAAGACGGCCTGATGCTGGTTCAGCAGTTGGTCATGCAAGGCAGCCTGGGGTTCGCCGATGAATAAGATCAGCGTTCGACTGGCCGACTGGCACAAGGACAACGCCGATATCCACCGGATCCGCAGCGCCGTGTTCGTCGCCGAGCAGCATGTGCCGCCGGAACTGGAGTTCGACGCCGAAGACCCGAGCGCCGTGCACTTCCTGGCCATGGAAGGCGACTACCCGATCGGTACCGCGCGCCTGTTGCCCGACGGCACCATCGGCCGGGTGTCGGTGCTCAAGGACTGGCGCGGCCTGAAGGTGGGCGACGCGTTGATGAAGGCGGTGATCATCGAGGCGCAGAACCGCGACCTCAAGCAGCAGATGCTCAGTGCCCAGGTGCACGCCACGCCGTTCTACGAGCGCCTGGGGTTCCGCGTGGTCAGCGAGGAGTTCCTCGAGGCCGGGATCCCACACGTGGACATGGTGCGCGACTCACGCGAGATCGCTTGAGCCGCCATTCGCCGGCAAGCCGGCTCCTACTGCAGGAGCCGGCTTGCCGGCGAATCATTGGGTCAGGCAATCACGACCTGGCCATCCCCCAGTGACTGCGCTGCAATCCCCACCAGCGTCACACTGTCCGCACCGAACTTCAGCACCAGGTCATTGCCCACCTGGCTGGCATGATCGCGCCAGGCCGGCGTAGCCGTGCCGCCCTCCACGCCCATGAACACCAGGCGGTCCTGGCCGGTAAAGTCGAGCACCTGGTCCTGACCGAAGTGCCCGCTGAACAGGAATGTATCGCGCCCCGCACCGCCACTGAGCATATCGTTGCCGGTGCCACCGACCAGCACGTCATTGCCCGCGCCGCCCTGCAGGCGATCATCTCCGCCCAGGCCGAACAACCACTGCCCCTGGTTCCCCGCCACCAGCTGGTCACCCGCCTGGCTGCCACTGATCGACGCTGCGTAGGGGTTGAGCTTGCCACTGTTCAGCAACCCATCCACACCTAGCTGATGGGTCACCTCCTTGGTGAAGATCACCAGGCTCGGCTCCTTGCTGACCAGGTTCTCGACACTGTGCAACTGGCTGATGCCGCCCACGGCATCCTGCACATACACCGTGCCCTCGCCGTCGCGGGCGATGCTCAGGTTGGCCAGTGAGTCCTGCAGCTTGAGCGTGTCATGCCCGTCGCCGCCATCGATCAGGTTGAAGCCGCCATCATCACGGAAGGTGTCGTTGCCGGCACGCCCTTCGAGGTAGTCGTTGCCACGCCCGCCATGGATCAGGTCGTCCTTGTCGGTGCCAATGATGAAGGTGCTGCCCTTGTGCGGCTCGGCATTGCGGTTGAGGTCCTCGACCCAGGTCGAGCCCCGGGTCGCATCGGACAGGTTGCTGACCACCACGGTCGAGTCGCGGGTGGTCCACGGGTAGAACGAAGAGTCCACCACCCGCCCCAGGCCATCGGTGTAGGCGGCCGGCAAGTGCGACAGCCAGTTGGCGATGTTGGCGATGGAGAACGGCAGCAGGTTCCAGGCGTCGGAGGCGTAGTGGTCGTTGAAGTTGACGATGTTGTTGGTGGCCGAGGCCTTGGCGCCATCGTGCACGCCAGCGGTGCCCCAGGTGACCGAGGTGCCGTCGAGCACACGGAACACCGGGTCGTTCTCGTAGCCGATGTTGAGCACCTTGTTGGCGTCGGCAGCCTGGGTCGGCGAGGCGAAGGCGACGTAGCGCGAATCCTGGTAGAAGCCACCCCAGCGCGAGGTGCTGAGGTCTGCCAGGCTGTTCACCGCCAGGCCGCCAAGGCTGTGGCCGCTGACGGTGACATCGGCGCCGCTCAGGCCGTTGGCCTTGGCAAACGCCGCCACATTGTCGAGCAGGCGGCCGAAGGCATTGCCGGTGTAGTCGCGGGCATAGCCCGGTGGCCCGAACGCCGCCAACAGGTCGTTGATCACATCGCCGATGGTGTCGCCAACCAGCACTTCCCGTGGCCCACCGGTGCCGCGAAAGGCGATGCCGATGCCCGTCAGATGACCTTCGGCGTCGTAGCGGCCCATGACTTCGGCCTGTGCCGTGGTATAGCCGGCGTTTTCACCATGGAAGGTTCCCCGCGCATCGGTCTTGCCCTGGTAGCCCAGTTGCGCGGCGCTGATCGGGTTCCAGCCGATCGCCTTGGCGTTGGCCAGGGCCTTGGCTTCGGCATCCGGGTTCCAGGGGATGCCGGGGATCACGCCCTGGCTGTCGGTGCCGCCGATCAGTGCCTTGACCAGCGTTGCCGGCAGGCCGAGGCCGAAGCCATGCTGCTGGTAGCCTGCGGCGAATCCATCGTCGATACCGTGGTAGGCGTACATGGCCAGGGCCATGGCATCCTTGTAGAGGGCGGAAGAGGCAGCACTGCCAAGTTGGCGGTAGTCAAATACGGGCATTGGATACATCCCTGTTCGTTGTAGGTAGGACGCCCCAGCGACATCGTCCTTTGACACGACTGAAGGGCGAAAGGCAAAGCTGGCACGCCAGTGCCACATGATTCAAGCCCCAGGAAGTGGCAACCCCGCCAAAATCGCGGACAAAAAAACTGTACATGCATACAGATAAAACTTGCCTGCGCGCCCTGCCTTGCGCATCCTAGTGCCCATTCCCACCGATCAAGCGTTGCGGCCATGCGCCTCTTTCTCTGCGAAAAACCCTCCCAGGCAAAAGACATCGCCAAGGTGCTCGGCGCCCAGCGCCGGGGCGACGGCTGCTGGCAAGGCACCGATGTCTGCGTGACCTGGTGCATCGGCCACCTGCTGGAAACCGCCCCGCCCGACAGCTACGACGAGCGCTACAAGCGCTGGTCGCTCGACGACCTGCCGATCATCCCCGAGAAGTGGAAGATGACGGTCAAGCCCAAGACCGCCAGCCAGTACAAGGCGGTCAAGCGCCTGCTCGGCGAGGCCCGCGAATTGGTGATCGCCACCGACGCCGACCGCGAGGGCGAGATGATCGCCCGCGAGCTGGTCGAACACTGCCGCTACCGGGGGCCGATCCAGCGCCTGTGGCTGTCGGCCCTGGACGACGCCTCGATCCGCAAGGCGCTGGCACGCCTGCTGCCCGGCCAGGAAACCTTCAACCTCTACCACTCCGCGCTGGGCCGCTCGCGGGCCGACTGGCTGATCGGCATGAACATGAGCCGCCTGTTCACCCTGCTCGGGCGCCAGTCCGGCTATCAAGGCGTGTTGCCCGTGGGGAGGGTGCAGACACCGACGCTGCGCCTGGTGGTGGACCGCGACCGCAGCATCGCCGATTTCGTGCCGGTGCCCTTCTGGGCCATCGACGTGCAACTGGAGAGTGCTGGCAGTGTGTTCAACGCTCAATGGCGTGCGCCGGAGGATGTCTGCGATGACCAGGGCCGTTGCCTGAGGCAGGCCCTGGCGCAACAGGCCGCCCATGACATGCAGGCAGCCGGCAGCGCCCGGGTGATGAAAATCGCCACCGAGCGCGTCCGCGAAGCCGCGCCCCTGCCCTTCGACCTGGGTACCCTGCAAGAGGTCTGCTCGAAGAAACTGGGGCTCGGTGCCCAGGAGACACTGGACATCGCCCAGGCGCTGTACGAAACCCACAAACTCATCACTTACCCGCGCAGCGACAGCGGTTACCTGCCCCTCAGCCAGCATGGCGAGGCGCCGGGCATCCTCGCCGCGCTGCAACGCACCGACGCCAGCCTTGCACCGCTGCAGCCATACCTCGACCCGCAACGACGCTCGCGAGCCTGGAACGACCAGAAGGTCAGCGCCCACCACGGCATCATCCCCACTGCCGCCGCCAGTGACCCGTCGCGCCTGCCGCCGAAGTACAAGGCGGTGTACACCCTGATTCGCGCCCGCTACCTCGCGCAGTTCCTGCCCAACCACGAGTACGACCGCACCCAGGCCGACTTCGATTGCGCCGGGCACACGCTGCGGGCGGTCGGCAAGCAGATCATCGAGCCGGGCTGGCGCCGTGCGCTGCCTGAGGCGTTGGCCCCCACGAAGGGCCGCGAGGCGCCACCGGCCCAGGTGCTGCCGGCATTGCGCGAGGGGCAGGACTGCGCGGTGCAGGGCTTGCAGCTCAAGGACCTGTGGACCCAGCCCCCCAAGCCGTTTACCGAAGGCGACCTGATCAAGGCGATGAAGAACGTCGCCAAGCTGGTGGACGACCCACTGCTCAAGCAGAAGCTCAAGGAGACCACCGGCATCGGCACCGAGGCGACTCGCGCGAGCATCATCCAGGGCCTGCTCGACCGCGGCTACCTGGTGAAGAACGGCAAGGCACTGTCGGCGACACCGGCGGCCTTCAGCCTGATCGATGCCGTGCCCCGAGCCATCGCCGACCCCGGCACCACGGCGATCTGGGAACAGGCGCTGGACATGGTACAGAGTGGCGAAATGAGCCTGGACGAGTTCGTCACCCGCCAGTCGGCGTGGATGGGCAAGCTGGTGCAGCGCTGCAGCGGCATGCGCCTGAACATCACCGGGCCGGCGGCAGGCAAGGCCACGGCGCCCTGGAAGAAGAAACGCAAGGGCGCGGCGAAAGGCAAGGCACCCGCCGGCAAACCCCGACAGCCGCGACGCAAGGCGGCAACCTCGTAAGGCTTGCCCCGAGGTGAGCCCTCGACTGGCGATATGAAAATCCTCTGCTATTTTTTCATGAAAATAATCATAAAAAATTTCACGAGGCTTCGGCATGTTCAAACAATCCGCCCAGCACGTCGCCAGCTACTACGCCCAGACCTACCCCGCTCCCATCCCCTTGCGCCCTACCCTGAAAGGCTCCGTCGACACCGATGTTCTGATCATCGGCGCCGGTTTCAGTGGCCTGCACACCGCCCTGCGCCTGGCCCTGGCCGGCAAGCGCGTAACCCTGCTGGAGGCCAGCCGGGTGGCATGGGCGGCATCCGGGCGCAACGGCGGCCAGGCGTTGCTCGGCTGGTCGTGCGACATGCCGCCCCTGCTCAAGGCCCTTGGTCTGGAGCGCGGGCGCCGCCTGTGGGACAGCATGTGCTGGGCCGCTCGGGAAATGCGCGAGCTGCCCCAACGCCACGGCTTCGATGTCGACTACCGCCTTGGCAGTCTGTGGACTGCGGTGCTGCCGCGCCGGGTCAAGCTGCTGGAGGAAGCCCGTCGCGAAGCGCAGGACACACTCCACTACGATTGCCTGCGCCTGATCGGCCGCGATGAGCTGTCCGAGTGGATCGACAGCCCGCGTTATCAGGCCGCGCTATACGACCCCAACGGTGCCCACCTCAACCCACTGAAACTGGCCCAGGGGCTGGCGAGCAAGATCGAGGCGGCCGGAGGCGACATCTTCGAACAGAGCCAGGTGCTCGACTACCAGGAACACGCAGGCGGCTTCGTGGCCCGCACCGCCAGAGGTGAAGTACGCAGCCGCGTACTGGTGCTGGCCTGCAATGCCTACATCGACGGCCTCGATCGCGCCCTCTCGCGCCGCTTGCTGCCGGTGGGCTCCTACCAGGTGGCCACCGCGCCGCTCGAAGCAAGCCTCGCCGCCTCGCTGCTGCCACGCAACAGTTGCGTGATCGACAACCAGTTCATCCCCGACTACTTCCGCCTCACCCCCGATCACCGCCTGCTGTTTGGTGGCGGATGCACCTACCTGGGCGGCATCCCCAAAGATGTCGCCGCCGCCACCCGCCCCTGCCTGGAGCGGGTATTCCCACAACTCAAAGGCGTGGCCATCGAGCACGCCTGGGGTGGGCATATCGACTGCAGCCTCCAGCGCACGCCGGACATCGGCCGCCAGGGCCAGCGCTACTGGCTGCAGGGTTTCTCCGGGCACGGCGTGCTGCCGACCCTGGCCGGGGCGCGCGCGGTCAGCGACGCGATCCTCGGCGACGAGGACCTGCTGGCGTTGTACCAGAGTATCGACAATGGCCGCTTCCTCGGTGGCGACCTGCTGGCCGCCCCGCTGGAGGCCGCGGCCAAGGCTTGGTACAGGATGCGCGATCATGTCTGAGCCACGTGATGCATTCGAAGACCTGGCGCGCCTGGTCCGCGACCTGCGCAAGCACCGAGGTTTCACCCTGGATGATCTGGCCACGCGGGTGAACCGTTCCGTGGGCTTTCTCTCCCAGGTGGAGCGCGGCCTGTCACGCCCCACCGTGGCCGATCTCACCGCCATCAGCGAAGCGTTGCAGGTACCCACCACCTATTTCTACCAGGCGGTGCCACCGAGGGAGATCGACTGGGTCACCCGCCCCGGCGAACGGCGCACCCTGTACTACGCCGCCGGGGTTACCGACGTCCTGGTCTCGCCGACGCTCACCGGCCGCTTCGCCATGCTCGAAAGCCACCTGGCACCGGGCGCCAGCAGTGGCGAGGGGCACTTGGACGACAGCTCGGAGCAGGGTGGCTTCGTCCTCGAAGGCGAGCTGACCCTGTGGCTGCACGGCCATGAAGCGGCCGTGACCTTGCATCCCAACGACAGCTTCCAGCTGCCGCCGCACAGCCAGTTTCGCTACGCCAACCTGACGTCCCTGGTGACGCGTGTCCTCTGGGTATTCCGTTGACGGCACGGCTTTGCCTGCCCGGGGCCATCGCCGCTGTGGGAGCGACTGAGTTGTGTCGACTGCCCGGGCCCATTCGCCGGCAAGGCCGGCTCCTACAGGCGCGGCGTTGACCTTGAAGCTGGCGCACGCCCAGCGATCACCGAATCATGTTTCATTGCAATGGAGCACACGATGACCACGAACCACAGCTTGCTCGACGAAGTCCGTGCCTTCCGCTCACAGCATCCCGACGTGCGCTACGTCGACTTGATCAGCCTGGACATCCCCGGCCACTTCTACGGCAAGCGCTACCCCATCGACATGCTGGAAAAGGTCGCCGCCGGCAGCCCCCTGAAGCTGCCGCAGAACTGCGTGTTGCTGGGTGTCCAGGGCGGCCTGTTCCCGATTGGCGACTACTGCTTCAACGACGGTGACCCGGACGCCCTGCGCCGCCTGGTACCGGGCACGCTCAAGCCGGTGAGCTGGGAGCGCGAGCCACTGGGCCAGATGTTGATCACTTCCGATGGCACCACCGCGCCCATCGAGTTCGAGCCCCGCGAAGTGCTCGCCCGTGTGTTGCAGCGCCTGGCGCGACGCGGCATCCGCCCGGTGGTGGCGTTCGAGCTGGAGTTCTATCTGTTCGACCGCGCGCTCAAGGAAGGCCTGCCACAGTTTCCCCACGACCCGTTCAGCAACGACGCCGACGACCAGCCCAACCTGCACATCGAACGCCTGTCGCGCTTCTCCGACGTGCTGCGCGAAATGGTCGAGGCCGCCAACACCCAGGGCGTGGACGCCAATGTCATCACCGCCGAACTGGGGCCGGGCCAGTTCGAGATCAATTTCGGCCACTGCGACGATGGCCTGCGCGCCGCCGACTGGGCGGCGATGTTCTGCCGCAGCACCCGTGGCGTGGCGCTGAAACACGGATTGCGCGCCTCGTTCATGAGCAAGCCCTACCTGCAGGCGCCGGGCAGCGGCATGCACGTGCATGTCAGCCTCTACGACCGGGATGGCAACAACCTGCTCGCCAGCGACCAGCAACGCCCGCTGCGCCACGCCGTGGCCGGCTGCCTGGCGCTGCTGCCGCACTGCATGCCGATCTTCGCCGCCAACCACAACGCGTTCCGCCGCTACGGCGCCATGGTCAATGCCGCCAGCCGCGCCAGCTGGGGCTTCGAGGATCGCGACGCGTGTATCCGCATCCCCGAGTCGGACCCACGCAACCTGCGCATCGAGCATCGGCTGGCGGGGGCGGATGCCAACCCTTATCTGGTGCTGGCGGCGATCCTGTGTGGGATGGAGCATGGGCTGGATGCCGCGCAGGAACCCATCGCGCCACTGAACGAGAACCGTGGCAGCGGCATCGATTTTCCCAAGGACATGCTTGGCGCCGTGGCGGCCATGCGCGGGCATCCGGTGGTGAATGAAGGGCTGGGGGCGGAGTTCGTCATGGTGTATTGCGAGAACAAGCGCCAGGATCACCTGGCGTTCATGCAGGAGGTGAGTGCGCGGGAGTATCGCTGGTTCCTGTGAGCGCTGTTCCGGCCCCTTCGCCGGCCAGGCCGGCTCCTGCAGGTGCGTCGCCAGTCTTGAGGCTGGCGCGATCCCTGTGGGAGCAGGTTTACCCGCGAAGAGGCCGGCACTGGCAACCCAAACCGCCTGGGATTACCATGTACCGCCTCTAGCGCGGCCTTTTGCCGCACCCCGCCTCCCTGCCAGCCCAAGCCCCCATGCCCTTCGAACTCACCGTAGAACCGCTCACCCTGCTGATCCTCGCCCTGGTCGCCTTCGTCGCTGGTTTCATCGATGCCATCGCCGGCGGCGGCGGCCTGCTGACCACCCCGGCACTGCTGACCGCCGGCATGCCCCCGCACCTGGTGCTGGGCACCAACAAGCTCAGCTCGACCTTCGGCGCGGCCACCGCCAGCATCACCTACTACCGGCGCAAACTGTTCCACCCGGCGCAATGGCGCCTGGCGATTCTCGGCACGCTGGTGGGCGCGCTGATCGGCGCGGTGGCCGCCCACTACATGCCGGCCGAATGGCTGAACAAGATGCTGCCGGTGATCGTCTTCGCCTGCGGCGTCTACCTGCTGTTCGGTGGCACGCCCAAGGCACCGCTGGACGCCAATGCGCCGATCAAGCGCAAATGGCAGTTTCCCCAGGGCTTCTCGCTGGGCTTCTATGACGGTGTGGCCGGCCCCGGTACCGGTGCGTTCTGGACCGTGAGTACGCTGCTGCTCTACCCCATCGACCTGGTCCGCGCCAGCGGCGTGGCGCGCAGCATGAACTTCGTCAGCAACATCGCGGCGCTGACGGTGTTCATCATTTCCGGGCAGGTGGACTACATCGTCGGCCTGTGCATGGGCCTGTCGGTGATGGTGGGCGCTTTCTTTGGTGCACGCACCGCGATCAGCGGCGGCAGCAAGTTCATCCGCCCGGTGTTCATTACCGTGGTGCTGGCGTTGACCGTGCGCCTGGCGTGGCAGCATTGGTTCGGTCAGGCCTGATACGGCGTGGGGGAAACAGCCCTGCAGATGTTCAGGATTTACGTTCCCCCTGTAGGAGCGGCTTTAGCCGCGATAGAGCTGCATAGCGGCCCCAGGATTTCAAGGTTGAGCAACAATCGCCGGGGCCGCTTTGCGGCCCTTTCGCGGCTGAAGGCCGCTCCTACAGGAATCGCGTAAGGCTTGAAGTTAGCGCGGTCGCGGCGGCGTCAGGCCGGCAGTACAGGCTCCGCCAGCCCCAACCGCCGCGCTACGTACAGGTCGATCAGGTAGCGCGCGATGGAGCGCCCGGCTGGCAGGGGCGGCAGGTCGTGGACGTTGAACCATTGGGCGTCCTCGATCTCGTCCGGCTGCATGACGATCTCCCCGCTCGCGTATTCGGCATGGAAGCCCAGCATCATCGAGTGCGGGAACGGCCAGCATTGGCTGCCCACGTACTGGATGTTCTTCACCTCGATCGCCACTTCTTCACGCACCTCACGCACCAGGCAGTCTTCGGCGGATTCGCCTGGCTCGGCGAAGCCGGCCAGGGTGCTGTACACGCCGGTGACGAAGCGTGGCGAGCGGGCCAGCAGCACCTCGTCGCCACGGGTGATCAACACGATCATGCTGGGTGAAATGCGCGGGTAGCTGCGCAGGTCGCAGGGCTGGCAATACATCGCCCGCTCCCAGTGGATCTGCGTCATGGGTTGCCCGCAGCTGCCGCAGAAACGGTGCTCGCGGGCCCAGGTGCCGATCTGCGCGGCGTAACCCAGCACCTTGTAGGTGTCGAAATCGCCCTCGAGCATGAACCGGCGCAGCCCTTGCCAGTTGCAACCCTGGACTTCGCTGGCGCTGCGCAGCTCCAGCAGGAACACCGGCTGGCCGTCGAAATGGCCAATGCCGTGCTCGCACAGCACGTCCAGTTCCTGGCGCTTGAGCCAGTCGCGGGGAAACAGTGCGCCGTTGGCGTCCACCAGGAACCCCTCTGGGCTGCGGGCGACAGCCCAGCCCCCGGTGGTCTGCGGGTCGAGTACTGCGGTTGTCCAGCGTGCTGACATGCTTGCGGTCCCTTCAGGGCGCCCGCCAACCCGGTCAGTCGGCGAACGTCGGTTGCTGTTTGCTCATGTGGGCGGCCACGGCCACGCGCAGGTCTTCGGACTGCAGCATGGCGGCGTTCCAGGTGGCGATGTACTCCAGGCCATCGTCGATGCGATGGTCGCGCATATAGCTGAGCATCTCCTTGGTGCCGGCCACCGCGACCGGTGATTTTGCGGCAATTTCCCGGGCGATGGCAAAGACCCCGTCGAGCAGCGCCGCCTGGTCATCGTAGACACGGTTGACCAGGCCGATGCGCAGCGCCTCCTCGGCGTCCACAGTGCGCCCGGTGTAGGCCAGCTCGCGCAGGATGCCGTCGCCGATGATACGCGGCAGACGTTGCAAGGTGCCGACATCGGCGGCCATGCCCATGTCGATCTCCTTGATCGAGAACTGCGCGTCGCTGGCGCAGTAACGCATGTCGCAGGCCGAGACCAGGTCGATGGCGCCACCGATGCAATAGCCCTGGATCGCCGCCAGCACCGGCTTGCGGCAATTGTCCACCGCGTTGAACGAGCTTTGCAGGCGCAGGATGGTGCGGCGCAGCAGGCGGGCGTTGCGGCCGACGTCCTTGCCCATCTGGCCGGCCAGCGAGGCCAGCATCATCAGGTCGATGCCCGAGGAAAAATGCTTGCCCGCGCCGCTGATGACCACCGCGCGCACCGCGTCGGTGTCGTCGATCCACTGGAAGATGTCGACGATCTCCTCCCAGAACGCGGCATTCATCGCGTTGATCTTTTCCGGGCGGTTGATTTGCACGTGGGCGATGTTGTCGGTCAGTTCGACCTTGAACGCGGTGTAGTCGGTCACGGACGGCACTCCTGTGGGGAAAGGGTTCACAGTGCAGGATCTTAGCGCAGCGGCAAGGCCGCGCATGTGCCAAAAGCTGGACTGGATGCCTTGCGCCGCGCGGCTTGATGGGGCACCGTGCGCGACTGCTGAATCAAAAGGATACAAATTCATGTCCCGTTCCCTGACCGGCGCCCTCGCCCACAGTTTCCTGGGCCAGTCGCCGCGTTGGTACAAGGCCGTCATCGCCCTGTTCCTGATCCTCAACCCAGTACTGCTGGCGACGCTCGGCCCGGTGGCCACCGGCTGGGTGTTGGTGATCCAGTTCATCTTCACCTTGGGGATGGCGCTCAAGTGCTACCCGCTGATGCCCGGCGGGCTGCTGCTGGTCGAGGCGCTGCTGCTGCGCATGACCACGCCCGAGGCGCTGTATGAGGAGCTGCAGCACAACTTCCCGGTGATCCTGCTGCTGATGTTCATGGTCGCCGGCATCCACTTCATGAAGGAGCTGCTGTTGTTCCTGTTCTCGCGGATCCTGCTGGGGGTGCGCTCCAAGGCTGTGCTCAGCCTGCTGTTCTGCGTGCTGTCGGCGTTCCTTTCGGCGTTCCTCGACGCCCTCACCGTGACTGCGGTGATCATCAGCGCGGCGGTGGGGTTCTACGCCGTCTACCACCGGGTCGCCTCCGGCACCAATCCGCGCGAGGAGTCGGCGCTGGACAGCGACCACCAGGTCGAGCAACTGCACCGCGAAGATCTCGACCAGTTCCGCGCCTTCCTGCGCAGCCTGCTGATGCATGGCGCGGTGGGCACCGCCCTGGGCGGCGTGTGCACGTTGGTGGGCGAGCCGCAGAACCTGCTGATCGGCCATGAGATGGGCTGGCACTTCGCTGACTTCTTCAGCAAGGTCGCGCCGGTCTCCATGCCGGTGCTGGCAGCAGGCCTGGTGACCTGCGTGCTGCTGGAGAAACTGCGGCTGTTCGGCTACGGCACGCTGATGCCCGAGCGCGTGCGCCAGGTACTGGCCGCCTATGCCGCCGAAGACGACGCCGCGCGCACCCAGGGGCAACGTATCGCCCTGGTGGTCCAAGGCCTGGCCGCGCTGATCCTGATCGTCTGCCTGGGCCTGCACATTGCCGAGGTGGGGTTGATCGGCCTGCTGGTGATCGTGCTGATCACCGCGTTCACCGGCATCACCGACGAGCATCGCCTGGGCCGTGCGTTCCAGGACGCCATGCCGTTCACCGCGCTGCTGGTGGTGTTCTTCGCCGTGGTCGCGGTGATCCACCAGCAGCAGCTGTTCAGCCCGCTGATCGCCTGGGTGCTGGCCCTGCCCAGCGAGCAGCAGCCGGGCATGCTGTACCTGGCCAACGGCCTGCTGTCGGCGATCAGCGACAACGTGTTCGTCGCCACCATTTACATCACCGAGGTCAAGCAGGCCTTCCTCAACGGCGCGATGAGCCGCGAGCACTTCGAGACCCTGGCGGTGGCGATCAACACCGGCACCAACCTGCCCAGCGTGGCTACTCCCAACGGCCAGGCCGCGTTCCTGTTCCTGCTCACCTCGGCAATCGCGCCGCTGATTCGCCTGTCGTACGGGCGCATGGTGTGGATGGCCCTGCCCTACACGGTGGTCATGGGTGGCCTGGGCTGGTGGGCGGTGACCTACTGGCTGTAAAGTGCGCGCCTTTCGAATGTCCTCGGGCAGGGGCGTCATGCGCCCCTGTCCACATGGATGAGGCAAGCAACGGAGCAGTCGAAGCATGATTCTGGTGGTCGAAGGGATCAGCGCCTGTGGCAAGACCACCTGGTGCACGCAGCATGGTGGGCAACAGGTCGTTGCTGAACATGGGCGTTTCGCCAACGTGCCGGAGCGCTCGACGGACCCGGCCGGCGCGGCGGCCTTCTGGGCGGAGCGCAACGTGGATCGCTGGCAGGCGGCGCTGGCGATGGAAAGTACCGCGACATGGGCCGTGTGCGACAGCGACCCGCTCAAATTGCACTACATCTGGAGCCTGTGGCAGATCGGCGAGGCAAGCGAGCGTGACTGGCGCCTGGAGCTTGCCGCCACCCGGGAGACGATCGCGCAAGGGCGCATCGGCTTCGCCGACTGTTACCTTGTCGGCCGTATCGACCCTCGACTGGCGCGGGAACGTGCCCAGGCGGACAGCACCCGCCGACGTAGCGGCTTCGAGCTGCATGTGCGCCTGCAACCGGCGCTGATGGACTGGTATTCGACCCTGGACAAGGTGTTGCCCGGGCGTGTCCATTTCGACTTCCCTAGGCAATTGCCTGCCCTGGAAAGCCCAGTTGGACGTTATTCGATTGCGGCCTTCGACCGAATGATCGCGTTGCTGCCAGGTCGTCCTTGAGCACGTGGCCGCTACCCTTTCTGGGTGTGCGACGTGAGTGTCGCAGCGCATTCAAGATCGAGCGCCGCCAACGCGACGCATCGCGGATGAATCCGCTCCTACCCGAGACAAACCTGTAGGAGCGGATTCATCCGCGATGCGCCGCACGGGCGGCGCTCGATCCCGAGAGCAGTGCAAGACGATCACCCTCCCCATCCAACAAGGCCGACAGCCGCCCATATCCAACTATCGTTCAGTGCGCCCGTCGATTTCAGCCCCTGCCGTTCGACTACCCCTCACACAACCGAGGAGGTCCACCCCATGCGCAAGCTCATCGTTGCCGCCTTCATCACCCTCGACGGCGTCATGCAGGCCCCCGGCGGGCCAGAGGAAGACACCAGCGGCGGCTTCACCTACGGCGGCTGGATTCCGCCCTACGCCGACGAGATCTTCGGCCAGGCCATGCAGGCGCTGTTCAGCGAGCCCTTCGAATTGCTGCTGGGGCGGCGCACCTACGACATCTTTGCCGGTTACTGGCCACGCCAGGGGCAAGATTCGGAAGATGGTTCGCTCGCCGACCTGTTCAACAGTGTCCCCAAGCACGTCGCCACCCACCACCCCGAATCGATCGAGTGGCACAACAGTCATGCCCTGGGCCAGGATGTGACCGCAGCGGTCGCCAGGCTCAAGCAGCAGGACGGCGCTCACCTGCTGACCCAGGGCAGTGGCGAACTGGTCCGCCAGTTGCTGGCCGCGGGCCTGGTGGATGAGCTGCGCCTGCTGATCCACCCGTTGCTGCTCGGGCGCGGCAAGCGCCTGTTCGGTGACGATGCGCAGGCGGCGGCATTCACCTTGAGGGAATCGGCCGTCTCACCCAGCGGTGTACTGGTCGCCCACTATGTGCGCAGTGGCGATGTACGCACCGGTAGCTTTTGAACAATGAGCCCATGCAATAGAGCCACAGCATGATTCAGATCCGTCCGTGGGCAGCCGCCAACATGACGCCAGGTATATGATCGGGGTCCCATCCCGTCCTGTACCGGAGATACCCGCATGCTGCCCACCGCCTCCTCCCTGCACAGCGCCCGCCGGGTCAGATTGCAAGTACTGCGCGGGCGGGTCGGCCTTGGGTTGGTGGCCGGGCTGTCGGTGCTGGCGGGCATGACCGACGCGATCGGCCTGCTGGCGTTGGGGGACTTCGTCTCGTTCATGAGCGGCAACACCACCCGCTTGGCCGTGGCGATCAGCCAGGCGGACTTCGCCCTGATGCTGCGCCTGGCCCTGGCGATCCTCAGCTTCGTGCTGGGTAATGCCATGGGTGTGCTATTGGCCCGGCAATTCAGGCGACGGGCCTCGCCATTGCTGTTGCTGGTCGCCGCGCTGCTTGCCTTCGCCGCCGCCTGGCCCGGGACGTCGACCTTCGCGGCGCTGGTCACGACGATTCTCGCCATGGGCATGCTCAATGCCGTGGTCGAACAGGTGAATGGCCTGCCCATCGGCCTGACCTACGTGACCGGGGCGCTTTCGCGGTTCGGGCGCGGGCTCGGGCGCTGGCTGTTGGGCGAACGTCGGCATGGCTGGCGCGTGCAGTTGGTGCCATGGAGCGGCATGCTGCTGGGTGCGGCGATGGGGGCCTGGCTGGAACAGCGGCTCGGGTTGCGGGCGTTGGCGGCCAGCTGTGCCCTGGCCTGCCTGTTGGCCCTGGTGACGCGGTTCATCCCCAGGGCCTGGCAGTTGGGCTACATGCCCCGTTGAACAACGAGGCCTTGTGAGAACGGGTTTACCCGCGAATACGCCGGTGAGCCCACCTTCGCATTCGCGGGTAAACCCGCTCCTACAGGGACCGCGCCGACCACCGCAGGAACCGGCCATGCCGGCGCCTGCGGCGGGTGTCGATCAGCCCTTGGTGGTCAGGCCGTCAACATGGCCTTCGACCGTGACAGGGCCGACCTTCAGCTTGCCGTTGTCCAGCGAAACGCTCGGCACGCCACCCTCAGGCAGCTTGGGCAGGTCCAGCGTGGCCTTGACCTCATAGCCCAGCGGCTTCACTTCGGCACCGATCTGCGTCCCGGCCTGCTCGACACCCTTGCCTTCCAGCGCCAGGTTGCGCTCACTTGCGATGTGCGACGACTCGTTGGTCGAAGCCTTGCGCATGAACTCGCCCTGGGCGTTGAACGATGGCGTGTAGTCGAAGCCGGCCTTCTCCTGGCCTTCCTTGTCCTGGCCCTCCTTCACCTTGCCCGGCTTGCCGGCCAGGCCCGCGCCCAGGTCAAGACGAACCGACGTGGTGGTGTCCTGCCGGTCCTGGACCGTCAGCCCACCCGCCAGCTTGCCACCGACCTGCTGGCCATCGACCCGTGCGCCGCTGAGTTGCGCCGCGCCGGCACTGTTCAGCGTCACTTCGCCAGCGGTGATGTGGCTGTTCTGCTGGGTGGCGCCTTGCAGGTAGTCGACGTGCACCTTGCCACCGAGGTCGAAGTCTTTCGACGTGGTGACCTGTTGCCCGGCGTCCGCTGGCGTGTTGCGGCTCAGGTTGCTGCCAGCCTTCAGCTCGACGCCCCAGTTGCCGCGGCTCTGGGTGGACTGCGCCGACTCCAGCACCAGGCCTCCCTCGCCTGCCGCCACGTTTACACCCACCGCGCCGACCTGCGTGCCCTGCAGATGGACCGACTGGCCTTCCAGGCCCACGGTGCCACGGCTGTCGAACTGGCCACCAGTCAGGGTCTGCGAGCGTTCGTTGGTCTGCCCCACATTGAAGTTGCCACCCAGCTTGCCACTCAGGTCACGGCCTTGTTCACCGGTGGCGGCCTTGCCGCCGAGGTTGAGGCCGCCGCCCAGATGGCTGCCGGTGACGGTACGGGTGTCGCTGGCCGCTTGCAGGTCGAGCGCGCCACCGGCCTTGACCTCGACCGGGCCGCCCGCGTCGACGCGCGTACCTTGCAGTACCTGGTCACCACCGCTGACCAGCTGCACCGAGCCACTGCCCTTGATACTCGCCACCTGGGCCTTGCGGTCAACGATGTGCTCACCGGCATGGTCGAGCTGGAACCCGGCCCCCAGGTCGATCTTGTCGCCCACCGGCAAGGTGCCCACGGTCAGCGAACCGCTGCCACCGAGGCTGCCGGTGTCGCGACGCTCATGGTTGTTGGCCTGGTCGAGGGCCAGCTTGCCACCGGTGGTGACGGCCACGGCGCCCTGGCCACCGTCGAGGCGGCTGCCTTCGAAGCGGGCATCGCCACCGACCTGGATGTTCAGGCCCTGGCTGCCGATGTAGCTGCCAACCACGGCAGTGGACTTGTCTTCGGACAGGGACTTGCTGCCCCCCGAACCGTTGGCGGTCACGTTCAGGTCCTCGCCGGTCTTGGTGTAGACCCGGGCGGACACATCGGCGGTTACCTGCTGCTCGCTGCGGCTGTGGGTGTTGCTGGCCGCCTCGGCCTGCAGCGAGCCCGCCTTGACGCTCAGCACACCAGCGTTGGCGTTGTACTGGGTGCCTTGGTCCTTCACTGCGCCGGCCACATTCAGCTCCACGCCCTGGCCATTGAACTGGCCGACCACCGCAGTGCCGGTCTGTTCGCTGCGCTGCTCGCTGGCATGCCCGACGGCCAGGTCGACGCCCAGGTTCGGCGTGCCCAGCTTGCCCAGGGCATCGGTCAGCGAGGTCTTGCCGTCCAGCACATCCTTGACGTCCTTGAGCGGCAGCTTGCCGTCGAGCGCATCCTTGACCGAGACCTTGCCATCGACCACATCCTTGACCACGCCAGCGATCGGCCGGGCGATGTCCTTGTACTCGACGTTGACACCGACATCCGCCGACCAGCTGCTTTGCTGGTGGCTGCTGCTGGTGGTATCGCTGGCCGCGCGGTTGTCCACCTGGTTGGCGGTCACGCTCAATTTACCGGCGCTGTTCACCTGCGCCCCTTCACTGGCCAGGCTGTCGGCCTTGATCGTCAGCTTGCCAGCGCTGTCCACGCCGGTGGTCTTCGCGGTCGTCGTGCTCGAGGCATCCTGTTGCGTGCCATGGGCGAAATCGACCCCGGCGCCCGCGCGATCGAGGCCGGCAGTGAGGTAGACACCCCCTGAAGTGCGGCGGCTGTCGCTGGATTCACTGTGGCGGTCCTGCTCGGCCAGCAACGACACCTGCTTGCCGGTCAGGGTGGTGTCGCCGGAAGTGGACTTCACCGTCGCGCCCTTGAGCGCCAGCTCGCCACCGGCATTGACCTGTACCTCGCTGCCGCTGAGGCTCGAACCCTGCTGCTTGACATCGGTGCGGGTCGCTCCCTGCTGCTCGCTGGCATACCCCACGCCCGCACGGTACTGACCGGAGCCAGGTGCTGTCTCCTTGGCAGAGGCCACGAAACCTCGATTGCTGCTGGCGCTGCTTTGTTCACGGGTGTCCTGGGCCGAGGTGACCTTCACATCGCCCGCCGCCTCGGCGTTCAGCGTACCGCTGGCCTTGACCGTCGAGCCGACCACATCGATGCCTTCAGTGCTGTTCAGGCCGACATTGCCACCGGCCACCAGTTCGCTGCGCACCGAGGTGCTTTCCCGGGTGTTCTGCTTGGCTTCGTTGTGGCTGACGCCGAAGAACTTGCTCTGCTGGTTCTGGCTGTCGCGCTGGTCGGTGCGCGAGGCGTTGTTGATCTGCACCTGCTTGCCGGCGATGCGGATATCCTTGCCGCTGGTCAGCTGTGCGCCCTCGGCCAGCACCGCCGCCTTGGCGCGCAGTTCGATGTCGCCGCCCTTGAGCTGGCTGGTGACACTGCGCTGTTCTTCGCTGCGGGTGTCCCAGTCGGCTTTCCAGAAGCCCTTGGTGTGCTTGCCCTGGTCGGTCTGCACATGGCGTTCGGTGGCCGCGGTCACGCGCAGGTCGGCGCCGCTGGTCACGCTCAGGTGGCCCGGCGCTTCGACGCTGGCGGCATTGAGCTGCGTGTCCTGCCCCGATTTCAGCTGGGCGTCGCGCCGGGCCACGACCTGGGTGCCGTGCTCGCGGGTGTCGCTGTCGGTCTGGGTGCGCTGGTAGGTTTCCCAGTCGATACCCAGCGCGCCGCTGCGCCAGTTCTCGCGCTTTTCCTGAAGCTTGCGGCTTTGCACGGTGCTCAGGGTGAGGTTGCGTCCGGCGTCGAGCCCAACGTCGCGCGCGCTGATATCGGCGGCGGCCAGGGTCAGGTCCTGGCCGCTGCGCAGCCCGACATCGCCCTGGCTGCTGTGGATGCCGGCACGGGTCGCCTCCAGCTTGTCGGCCACGGCCGCACCACTGATGTTCAGGTCGCCGGCCGAATCGATGCGCACACCATCACGCCCTTCGACCTGCACCGCGCCGACCCGCACGCCCGCGCCCTGCGCGGTGCTGACGATGTTGATGCGCCCGGCCTGCATTGCGCCGAACAGGCTGGCGTCGATGCGCTGCTCGGTGGTGCTGGCGCTTGGGTCGACGTGAGTGACCTGCCCGCTGGCGTAATCCACCTGCTGGCGGCCCACGGTCAGGTCGAGCTGGTCACGCGCATCCAGGCGCCCCTGGCTGTCGATGCGCGGAGCGATCAGGTTGACCGAACCGCCATCGTTGCGCAGCCCGCCACCCTGCACCTGCAATTGGCCGCTGGCGTCCTGGGTGCCCAGGGCTTTCAACTTGCCCTCGTTCACCTCGGGTCGGCCGACCACCAGGCTGGCGTTGGGGGTGTTGATGAAACTGGCGCCATTGACCGAGATGCCATTGGGGTTGGCCAGCACATAGTCGGCGGCGCGGCCGAAGATTTCCTGGGCACCGTTGATCGCCGACGGGTTGCGGCTGACCACTTCGTTGAGGATCACGCTCGCCGCCTGGCCCTGGAACTGCGGGTTGGCCGCCAGCTGGCCGGCGAGCTGGGAATTGCCGGCCTGCAAGGCGTTGTTCAGCACCAGGCCCTGACGGTCGACGTTGTAGTCGAGGAACTGGTTATGGGACAGCCCCGCGCCATTGGGCGCGACGATATTGACGATGGGTACGCCACCCTGGGTCTGTAATTGCGCCGTGCCACCGGGGCCGGGCGCCACTACCACGCCCTCGGCCAATGCCTGCGGCAGGCTGGCGGCGAGGAACAGGCTGGCAATCGCCCAGCGCAGTTTGCCCTGCGGCGAAAGGTGGAAGGCAAAGGTGTTCTTTGGCATAGGTCACTCTCCATGTAGGTGCTGCAATTCACTGCGCGATCGCGGTCAGATCTGCAGGCCGGCCCGGAACAGCCAGACTTCGGGTTCGTGGCGCAGGCCACTGGGCGTGGTCAGGCCACGCTGGTAGTCGACATCGATCTGCAGGGCCTTGTAGCCCAGGCTCAGGCCGACACTGGCACCGCTCAGGCGTTGGCTCGAGGCGCCGTGGTCGGCCTTGATCCAGCCATGGTCGAGGCCAATGCGCGGGGTGATCGCGAAGGGCCCGTCATGGCGCAGGGGCAGGCGCAAGGTGTTGCGCCAGATCGCCCCGTTGGCCCCGGACACGCTGTTGACCCGATAGCCGCGCACGGCGGAATCGTCGGTACCCAGCAACTGCTCGATGGCCGGCAGCGGGTCGGGGCTGTATTGCAGGTTGAGTTGGCTCTGCCATTGCCAGGCCTGCCCGCCAAGCTGGCCGTTGCGCCACTGGCCGAGGCTGGCGCGGTACTTGTGGAACTGCGCCTTGGGCAGGTCACCGTTCAAGCGCCGGCCATCGTCGTCGGCGCCGAGCCAACGCAGGCCCTGGGCATAGTTGACGTCGAGGTTCCACACCGCGCGGTCGAGCCAGAACAGGTTGAGCCCGGCCTCGGCCACCGTCAGGGTCGGGCTCTGCACATCCAGCCGCACCTTGGCGAACTCAGTGTCGACCCCCTTGTGCGCCAGCTGCAGGTTGGCGCTCAGCTGGTGCTGCTGGTCGCGCCACAGCACACGCTCACTGCGCAAACTGAGCTGGTCGGTAATGCCGGTGCTGTGCAGGGTGACGCTGCTGAGCTTGAACGGCGAGCGGTACTCGGCATGGCTGGCGAACAGGCTGAAGGTCCAGTAGCCGTAGGGGATGGCGTAGTACAGGCTGGCATTGCGGCTGTAGCGATCGCCCTGGTTGAGGGTGTCGCTGGCGCTGAGGCTGAGCAGGTCGTTGAGCGCCAGCGGGTTGTCCAGGCTCAGGCTGAGCACCTGGCGGTCACGCCCGGTGCCGGCACTGCCCAGGTTGTCCAGGCCCAGCCCCACGGCCACCCGCGGCTGCCCGGCGCTGCGCGGGCGCAAAACGATGCGCGAGGCGCCGGGCTGGCTGCCCGGGGCGATATCGGCGGTCAGGTCGACCGAGCGCAGGCGGTTGAGCTGATCCAGCCCCTGTTCCAGATCGCGCAGGTTCAACGGCTCGCCCAGCATACCGGGGAAGGCACCGGCCAGGGACACCGGCAGGCGTTGGTCGGCCAGTTCGATGGCCTCCAGATAGCCTTCGTCGACCAGGATATCCAGCGAATGCCCTGCGGCGGGCGCACTGCTCAGGTAAGGTCGGCTGGCGATATAGCCCTTCTCGACATACAGCGCGGTGAGGGTTGCCAGCAGGTGATTGATCTGGCCCACGCCCATGCAAGGGGTGACCAGGGGCTCGATGCGGGCGTTGAGCGTGGCGCGGTCGATCAGCGTGACGCCACCGACGCGCACGCCCGCCAGGGGCCAGCATTGTGCATCCGGGGTCACGGCCTGGGGCGTCCGCGCTGTCGTCGCCGAGGGCCCAAACGCGCCGCGTTGCAATTGTCGACGGCGTTGCTCCAACTGCAACTGTTGCAGGTCGGTTTGCTGCTGTTGCTGTTGGCGCAGCACTTCCTGACCCGGGGCGACTGTTTCGGCGTGGGCAAAACCGGCACACAGGCACAGCCACATGGCAGGCAACAACCGGCTGGGCGTGGCGGGACGGCGGGACATGGCAGGCAGGTACAACATACAACACCCATTCGGACAGAACTGCACAACTAACGCATTCAGGCAGTCGGATCTTTTAACTTTCCGGCGTGCCTACTTCAGGTTATCGGCCCTCGTCTTGAAACTTGAGAAAGTTCGGAAAATTGGCGTCATTAGTTCGACGATTAGTTGCGCATCATTTTGATAGCAACCCACGCAAACCCATCTGCCTCGCAGGTTCCATAAAACACGAAACAAGGATTGTCGAACAATCCGACGAAAGCAGAGTGCCCGCTTTCAAATAGACACGAATCACCGGGCAACAACTTTAGAGTGGGATTCGAAGAGGGACGGTCATCAAGACCATTACGCGGGGAAGTTGCAGTACGGGGCGCCAGGCGCCCCGTCATGAAAAGTCGCTCAGGCCGTCTGCCGACGCATCGCCAGGATCGCCGCGCCAAACCCAATGAAAGTCGAGCCCACGACCCGGCTCACCCAGCGCGACAGCGACGGTCGGGTCAGTATGCCCTTGGCCCGTGCGGCGAGCGCGGCGTACAAGCTCAGGGAGGTCAACGACAGGAGGATGAAGATCCCGGTCAGGATCAGGAACTGCGGCAGCAATGCCGCGCCCTGGTCGATGAACTGCGGGAACAGCGCGGTGAAGAACATCGTCGCCTTGGGGTTGGTGACCGCGGTCAGGAACGCCGACTTGTACAGTTTCAACGGCGTCGGCCGGCGCTTGCCCGCGCCCTCCTCCAGCCCCTCTACCAGCATCGGGCTCTTCTTCAACAGTTGCCGCGCGCCGAGGTAGAACAGGTAGCCGGCACCGATGACCTTGACCGCGTTGAACAGCATTTCCGAACTGGCCAGCAACGCCCCCAGCCCGAGCATCGCCGCCGCCGACAGGCAGAACAGCCCGGTGGCGTTGCCCAGCGACGACCACACCGCGCTGCGTTGCCCGTGGGCCAGGCTGTTGTTGATCGCCATGAGTGTGGCGGGGCCTGGGCTGGCGATGGCGATCGCGGCGACCAGGGTGAAAGCGAGAAGCGAGTGAGTGTCCATGTTCAGGCTCGTGCAAGGCTACGGAACCCGCATCATACAGCGGCTTCGCGGCAACGGATGCGCTGGCGTATCATCCCGTTGCTTCAGGGAGTGAGACCTGTGACTGTCGAGGGACATGTGAACCTGCAAGGCGAAATCGAGCGCATCTTCGGGCGTGACTGCTTTACCCGCCCGGTCTACTACAACTACCCGGGTGGCCTGCGCTTCGAACTGGCCGAATCGGGCGGCATGATCGAGCGCTTCACCACTGCGCTGCGCAAAGCCACGGAGGTCTGCACCGAAGCCTTTGCTGGCGAACGGACCCTGGTGGTCTGCCTGCGTAGCCACTCCAGCTGCATTGGCGAAGTTACCCGCCAGACGCTGCGTGCACTGGGCGACCTCAACATCACCATTCCCCGGCAACGCACACTGTGGCGGGAGCTGATCGAAGACGAGCCATGGTGGGACGAACACGCGCCCGAATACTGGATCAGCCTGGCCTTCGAACTGCCGGTCAGCCACTTGCAGGCATTGTTATGGTGCTCAATGGCTTCGGATACCCCGATCACCCCCAATCCTTCCTGCCTGCTCTACCTGTTCAACCTGCCCCAACAGTTGATGGTCTGGCCTTACGACGACCGGGGCATGGACGTGGTCGGGCCCAACCATGCCCGGCTTGAACAGCTGTACCACCAGTACAACCGCTACCTGCTGGACCATGATCGCCAGGATATGGATGCCGTGTTCGCCGGCAAACCGGCGCCTGCAGGTTTGTCGTAAGGCTCTGGTTCAGCGCAATACCTGTAGGAGCAGGTTTACCCGCGAATACGGTAGGTGACTCACTGCTGCATTCGCGGGTGAACCCGCTCCCACAGAGAAATCACCAAAACCAAAGTTCGCTGCCCGTCAACGAAAACAAAAAGGGAACTGCCCATGCCCCGCCTGGATTGGCTCGAACACCACATGGCCCATTGCGACACCTTGGCGCAATGGCTGCACGAACAGTTCCACTACGAGTTCCAGGATTTCCCCTTGCCAGCCTGGCAACGCGAGTTCGCCGAGGGGCAACGCAATGGCAGGTGGAAGTGCCTGGTGGCCCTGGACGGCGACCGCTTGCTCGGCAGTGCCGCACTGGCCGTCGACGACCTGCCTGAACGACCGGAGCTCGGGCCCTGGCTGGCTTGCGTGTTCGTCAGCCCGCAGGCACGTGGCCAGGGACTCGCCGAAAGGTTGATCGAAGGGATCTGTAATCACGCCCGTGACGGCGGCATCCCGACGCTGTACCTGCATACCCATGACCGGCAGGCCTATTACGCGAAGCGTGGATGGCGCCTGGTGGAGCGGTTCGAGGCATGGGGCGAGGGGCAATGGCTCATGTCTCGTGACCTTGCCGCCACTGCCCCCTGACATGCCATGCCCCCCTGCGCTGGCCACTGCCCTGGGCTGACGGGACTGGCCCTTTCGCCGGCAAGGCCGGCTCCTGCAGGTATGGCGCGGCCCCACGGGCACTGCTTGCGCATTCCGCCGAATTGCTTGCCTGATCCTCTCGACCTGCGGGGTGTACCGGTTCCGCAACGATCCCCCTGTGCTAGCGTTTCCGGATTGGGGAACAACGTATTCCCCGGCCACGAAACCAACCGATGATCAGCAGGTGAGCCCATGGAACTACGCATCAACCAGCAGACCTACCAGGTCGAGGCCGACGCCGACACGCCCTTGCTCTGGGTGATCCGCGACGACCTGGGCCTGACCGGCACCAAGTACGGCTGCGGCCTGGCCCAGTGCGGCGCCTGTTCGGTGCTGGTGGACGGCAACGTGGTACGCGCCTGTGTCACCCCGGTGGCCGGCGTGGTCGGCCGCGAGGTCACCACCATCGAGGCCATCGAGCAGGACGCGGTCGGCAAGCGCGTGGTCGCCGCCTGGGTCGAGCACCAGGTGGCCCAGTGCGGCTACTGCCAGTCCGGCCAGGTGATGGCGGCCACCGCGCTGCTCAAGCACACCCCCAAACCGAGCGATGCGCAGATCGACGCGGCCATGGTCAACCTGTGCCGTTGCGGTACCTACAACGCCATCCATGCCGCCGTGCATGACCTGGCCCAAGGGGAGAACGCCTGATGAACGCGCGTATCGATTCCCCGGACGACCTGCTGCGCCTGCGCCACGGCGAAACCGTCAACCTGTCGCGCCGGCGCTTCCTGGCAGGCACCGCCATTGGCGCGTTGGTACTGGGCTTTGGCTTGCCACTGGGCTCGGCACGGGTCCAGGCAGCCACCACCACAACCGAACGCGGCACCCAGGTGCCGGCCTTCCTGGAAATCCGCCCGGACGGCAGCGTGCACCTGCTCAGCCCGTTCATGGAAGGCGGGCAAGGCATCAATACCGCCATGGCGCAGATCATCGGCGAGGAGCTGGATGCCGACCCCGCCACCTTCGTGGTCGACAGCGCGCCACCGGGTGAAGCCTACGTGGTGATGGAGAACGGCTGGCGCATCACCGGCGGCAGCATGTCGGTGCGTATGAGCTACCCGACCATGCGCCGCCTCGGCGCCCTGGCCCGGGCCATGCTGCTGCAGGCAGGCGCCGCGCAATGGGGTGTTCCGGTCAGTGAACTGACCACGAAGCCCGGCAAGGTGGTGCACACGGCGTCGGGCCGCGAGCTGGGCTATGGCGAACTGGCCGGCAAGGCCATGGACCTGCCGGTACCGGACCCGGCCAGCGTCACGCTGCGCGACCCTGGCCAGTTCCGCTGGATCGGCAAGCCGGTGCAGCGCCTCGACGCCCACGACAAGTCCACCGGCAAGGCGATCTACAGCATCGACATCAAGGTCGACGGCATGCTCCACGCCGCCGTGCAGCACGCGCCACGCCTGGGCATGACCGTAAGCGGCCTGCGCAACGAAGACCAGGTCAAGGCCATGAAAGGCGTGCACTCGGTGCATCAACTGCCCGGCGCGGTGGCGGTGGTCGCCGAGCGCTGGTGGCACGCCAAGCGCGCCGTGGAAGCGCTGCAGGTGGACTGGCAAGCGCCCGGCGCCGACAGCCAGGTGCGGCCGATGCCCGCCGACTTCTCCAGCGACGGCTGGCGCGACCACCTGGCCGCGCAGACCGGGCCAAGCCGCGACGAGGAAAACGACGGCGACGTCGCCGCCGCCCTGGCTGGCGCCAAGACCACGGTCGAGGCCACCTACCACAACCAGTTCCTCAACCATGCGCAGCTGGAACCGCCCTCCGCCACCGCCCGCTTCAACCCCGACGGTTCGCTGGAGGTGTGGCTGCCCAACCAGGCGCAGGACATGTTCCGCGACGACATCGCCAAGCGCACCGGCCTGGATCCGGCACGGATCACCCTGCACTCGCCGTTGCTTGGCGGCTTCTTCGGCCGGCACTTCCTGTACGACTCGGCCAACCCCTACCCGCAGGCCATCGCCCTGGCCAAGGCCGTGGGGCGGCCAGTGAAACTGATCTGGAGCCGGGAGGAGGAGTTCTTGCGCGATGCCATGCGCCCCATGGCCGTGGTCAAGTTCCGCGCCGGGCTGGACGACAAGGGCCTGCCGGTGGCCATCGAGGCGGTCAGCGCCACCGAAGGCCCGACCGAGGCCATCGCCGGCAAGCAAGGCGACAAGGTCGACCCCACCGCCCTGGAAGGGCTGTCGGGCAAGGCCTACGCCATCGCCAACAAGCGCATCGCGCAGATCTACGTGAAGGGCCCGGCCATGCTGGGTTACTGGCGCTCGGTGGGCAATTCGCTGAACGACTTCTTCTACGAATCGTTCCTCGACGAACTGGCCGACAAAGGCGGCCACGACCCCTTCGAACTGCGCCTGCACCTGCTGCGCGACAACCCGCGCCTGACCACACTGCTGCAGGCGGTGGGCGAATTGTCCGGCGGCTGGAAGCGCGGCCCGTTCACCGCCGAGGACGGCAGCAAGCGCGCCCGCGGCGTGGCCATGGCCTCGCCGTTCGGCTCTGAAGCGGCGGTGATCGCCGAAGTCTCGCTGGAGGGCGGCCAGGTCAAGGTGCACGACATCTGGCAGGCCATCGACCCGGGCAGCATCGTCAACCCGGCGATCATCGAGGCGCAGGTCAATGGTGCGGTATCCCTGGGCTTGTCCCAGGTGCTGCTGGAAGAGGCGGTGTGGCTGAACGGCATGCCACGGGCGCGCAACTACGACTTGTACCCGGTGCTACCGCCGTCGCGCATGGCCCGGGTGCATGTGCGCATCGTCGAAAGCGGCGCGAAGATGGGCGGCATCGGTGAACCGCCGCTGCCGGCCGTGGCGCCCGCGGTGGCCAACGCCGTGGCGCAGCTGACCGGCCAACGCGTGCGCAGCATGCCCCTGAGCCGCCATACCTTCAGCTGACACGACAAGGAATGCCCAATGAGCAATAGCCGATTCGCCAGAGCCGCCGGCTGGCTGGCCCTGCCGTGCCTGGTCGCGGCAGGCCTGCTGGCCTGGTATGTCACCCGCGAGCCCGCCTCGCCGTTCCCCCCTGGAGAAAGCGCCGATGCGGCACTGGTCAGCCGTGGCGAATACATCGCCCGCCTCAGCGATTGCGTGGCCTGCCACAGCCTGCCCGGCAAGGCACCGTTTGCCGGCGGGCTGGAGATGGCCACGCCGCTGGGGGCGATCCATGCCACCAACATCACCCCCGACCAAGAGCACGGTATCGGCGGCTATAGCCTGGCCGACTTCGACCGCGCCGTGCGCCATGGCGTCGCACCGGGCGGGCGACGGCTGTACCCGGCCATGCCCTACCCCTCCTACGTCAAGCTCAGCGACGAAGACATGCGGGCGCTCTATGCGTTCTTCATGAAAGGCGTGCAACCGGCTGCCGAAGCCAATATCCCCAGCGCTATTCCCTGGCCGCTGAACCTGCGCTGGCCCATCGCCCTGTGGAACGGCCTGTTCGCGCCAACCACGCCCTATGCACAGAAAACCGAACAGGATCCGCTGTGGAATCGCGGCGCCTATATCGTCCAGGGCCCCGGCCACTGCGGCAGTTGCCATACCCCGCGCGGCCTGGCCTTCAACGAGAAGGCCCTGGACGAATCGGGCACGCCCTTCCTGGCCGGCGCCCTGCTCGATGGCTGGTACGCGCCCAGCTTGCGCCAGGACCACAACACCGGGCTGGGCCGCTGGAGCGAAGCGCAGATCGTGCAGTTCCTCAAGAGCGGGCGTAATCAGCATGCAGTGGTGTACGGCTCGATGACCGAGGCGTTCAACAACTCCACGCAGTTCATGGCCGATGACGACCTGGCCGCGATCGCCCGCTACCTCAAGTCGCTGCCCGGCGACCCGCAACGTGACGGTGCACCGTGGCAGTACCAGGCGGTATCTGCGGACCTCGACACGCCGGGGGCACATATCTATGCGACCCGCTGCGCCAGCTGCCATGGCCTGGATGGCAAGGGCCAGGCCGAATGGATGCCGCCGCTGGCGGGCGCCACCTCGATGCTGGCGAAGGAGAACGCCTCGGCGATCAACATCACCCTCAATGGCTCCCAGCGCATCGTCGCGGCCGGCGTGCCGGACGCCTATCGCATGCCGGCGTTCCGCGAGCAGTTGTCGGACCAGGAGATCGCCGCGGTGCTGAGTTTTGCCCGCGCCACCTGGGGCAACCAGGGGGGCGCGGTGGACACCCAGGCGGTCGGCAAGCTGCGCGGCCATACCGACCCGGCCAGCAGCAGCCCGATCATCCTGCACATGCGCTGACCTGCAGACAAACGAGGACACCATGGAAAGCATCGACCTGCTGGTCCTGCGCACCACCCACGACTGGCTCCAGGCCGGCCAACGCGTGCTGCTGGCCACCGTCGCCCGCACCTGGGGCTCATCGCCCCGCCCGGTCGGCTCGATGATGGCCCTGCGCAACGACGGCCGGGTAGTCGGCAGCGTATCCGGCGGTTGCATCGAGGATGACCTGATCCACCGCTACACCACCGCCTATGGCGGCGTCGGACTGCCGGAAGGGCCGCCCGAGGTGATCCGCTACGGTGTCAGTGCCGATGAGGCCCACCGCTTCGGGCTGCCCTGTGGCGGCACGCTGGAACTGGTGCTTGAGTTCAGCCCCGCGGCGGCCCCGCTGCAGCAGTTGCTCGATCAACTCGACAACGGCAACCTGATGCGTCGACGCCTGGCACTGGCCGATGGTACGACCAGCCTCGAAACCACCGCCACACCGGAACAGTTCAGCTTCGATGGCCAGCATATGATCAATACCCTCGGCCCCGGCTACCGCATGCTGTTGATTGGTGCCGGCGCGCTGGCCGAGTACCTGGCGACGATGGCACTGTTCAATGGTTTCAAGGTGGCCGTGTGCGACCCGCGGCCGGAACACTTGGCCACCTGGTCGGTCACGGGCGTGGAGTACCTCAAGGGCATGCCGGACGATGTTGTCCGTGAATTCAGAGCCGACCTGCGCACCTGCATCATCGCTGTCAGCCACGACCCGAAACTCGACGACCTGGCCCTGCTCGAGGCCTTGCACAGCCCGGCCTTCTACATCGGCGCCATCGGTTCGCGGCGCAACAGCCAACTGCGCCGCGAGCGGCTGATCGAGCATTTCGGCGAAAGCGAAGCCTCGCTCGAACGCCTGCACGGCCCCATCGGCATCTATATCGGCAGCAAGACCCCGGCGGAAATCGCGGTCAGCGTGATGGCCGAAGTGCTTGCGGCGAAGAACGCCGTCAGCTTGCCGGGCACGGTCAACGTGTCCCGGGCGAAGAGCGGGCTTGAAGGCATGCATCTGTAGGATGCCAGCCTTGCTGGTGAAGAGGTCCACACCGATCCGCGATCTACACCGCCCCTGTTCACCAGCAAGGCTGGCTCCTACACAAGAATTTGGGCCGTTGCTCCCGTTCTGCCTGCCAGTGGCTATGCTTCACCTCGCAAAACCCACCGGTATCGACCACAAGGAAGACAGGCCCATGAAATCCACCCGCTCCCTCGCTCGTGCCATCGCGCTCGCTTCACTGATGTCCGCCACCAGCTTCACCGCCCAGGCCGCCGAACTGCCCATCGCCAGCGAAGCGCTGGAAAGCCACGTCACCACCCAGGTGACCGCCATCGACCTGGCCAACCGTCAGGTGACGGTCAAGGGCCCCCATGAGAAGGACGTGACCTTCCAGCTCACCGAAAAGGCCAAGGCCCTGCCCAACCTCAAGGTCGGCGACCAGGTCGACATCTATGTGACCCGGGCCATCGCCTATGTACTGGACACCAAGGTGGGGGGCGCGCCGAAGGCCAGTGAGGAGTCCGGCACCATACGCGCCACCAAGGATAACCCCAACCCCGGTGGCGAGGCGTTCCGCCAGGTGCGGGTCACCTCGAAGATCGAAAAGATCAACCTGAAGACCCACGAAGTCACCCTGCTGCCGCCCGAGGGCAAGGTGCAAGTGGTCAAGGTCGAGAAGCCCGAGCTCCAGGCCCGCATGAAGAACCTCAAGGTCGGCCAGACCGTCGACGCTATCTACACCGAAGTACTGCGCGTGGAAACCTCGCGCTAGATCCCCTCGCCCAGGTGGCGGGGTTGCCTGTAAGGTGGGCCCCCACGGCCCACTCAAAGGAATGCCCGCCATGATCACCTGCCACCTCAAGTACGTCATCGACCCGTACCAGCTCCCGGCCTTCGAGGCCTACGGCAAGCTATGGATCGACCTGGTCAACCGCATGGGCGGTGTGCACCATGGCTACTTCCTGCCCAGCGAAGGCGCCAACAACATCGCCTACGCGCTCTTCAGCTTCGAAAGCCTCGCGACTTACGAGCAATACCGCACAGCGTCGCAAACCGACCCTGAGTGCATCGCCGCCTTTGCCCTGGCCGAGGAGCAGCGCTTCATCCTCAGCTACGAGCGCAGTTTCCTGCGCCCGATGCTTGGTTGAGCACGATAGAGGTCAGCGCTGGGCGCCGTGCTGGATGACGATCGAGTCGGTGCCGAGCTTGGCCATGACTTCTGCTTTGTGCGCGTCGGCCTCGGCCTTGGCCGGGAACGGCCCCATCAGCACCACCGGCTTGCCGTCGCGGTACTCGACCCAGGATGGGATGCCCTTCTCGATCAGGCGCGCGGTCATGTCGGTCAGGGCGCCCATGTTCGGGCCCTGGATCACCTCGACATCCCAGCCTTCCGGTGCCGGCTGCTCGGCCAGCGCCTCGGCGCGACGCTGCAGGTCGGCGCCACCGCAAACCTCGCGGATGCGCAGGTTATTGCCGGTTTCGTCGATGAGGATCTCGTACTGGCCGTCATGCTTGATCGCCACGTAGCTGCGGTAGGGCTCGTATTGCCCGGCATCGTCCTTGCCACGCACCTGGCCACAGATCGAGCCCTGCGTGTCGAAACGCACGTTGGCGAACTTGGCCGTCTTGGGGTTGTGCAGGTGTTCGGCCACCTGCTTGTGCACACCCTCGACTTCGTTGTTACAGCCTGCCAGGGCCAACATCGCCATTACCACCGCCAGTTTGCGCACGCCTGTACCTCCAGATTCGAAGGGGCGGATTCTAGCATGGCGGGAGGGGGTTGCCGGGGATAGGCGGCGAAGGTGGAAGGTTGCAGCGTGTGTCCGCGGCAACGGGATCGCGGAAAGCAAAAAGGGCGATCCTTTCGGATCGCCCTCTTCTGATTTGGTAGGCACAATTGGACTCGAACCAACGACCCCCACCATGTCAAGGTGGTGCTCTAACCAACTGAGCTATGTGCCTGTCGTGTGGGGCGCATTCTACGCGATCCAAAACCGCTGTCAACCGTTTTTTTCACGCTAACTCACTGAATCTTAAAATATTTATAGAAAGGCCAGGCGACAGGTGCTCGTAAAGGATTTTCACCGGACGACTAGCGGGTGTTTATTATTATTGATAGCATCGGTACATTCGTTAAAAATATAAAACACGAGGTTCCTCGAGCATGGCCAACACCCCCTACCCCCAGTCCTACTACGCCGCCTCGGCCAACCCGGTGCCGCCACGTCCGGCGCTGCAGGGTGAGGTGGAAACCGATGTATGCATCATCGGTGCCGGCTACACCGGCCTGTCCAGCGCCCTGTTCCTGCTGGAGAACGGCTTCAAGGTGAGCATCGTCGAGGCCGCCAAGGTCGGCTTCGGCGCCTCGGGCCGCAACGGCGGCCAGATCGTCAACAGCTACAGCCGCGACATCGATGTCATCGAACGCACCGTCGGCCCCAAGCAGGCGCAACTGCTCGGCCAGATGGCTTTCGAAGGCGGGCGCATCATCCGTGAGCGCGTGGCCAAGTACAACATCCAGTGCGACCTGAAGGACGGCGGCGTGTTCGCCGCGCTGACCAGCAAGCAGATGGGCCACCTGGAATCGCAGAAACGCCTGTGGGAACGCTTTGGGCACACTCAGCTCGAGCTGATGGACCAGAAGCGCATCCGTGAAGTGGTGGCTTGCGACAGCTATGTCGGCGGCATGCTCGACATGAGCGGCGGCCACATCCACCCGTTGAACCTGGCCCTGGGCGAAGCCGCCGCGGTCGAGTCGCTGGGCGGCATCATCTATGAGCAGACCCCGGCCGTACGTATCGAGCGTGGCGCCAACCCGGTAGTGCACACCCCACAGGGCAAGGTCCGCGCCAAATTCATCATCGTCGCCGGCAACGCCTACCTGGGCAACCTGGTGCCGGAACTGGCCGCCAAGTCCATGCCATGCGGCACCCAGGTGATCACCACCGAGCCGCTGGGCGAGGAGCTGGCCCGCACCCTGCTGCCGCAGGACTACTGCGTCGAAGACTGCAACTACCTGCTCGACTACTACCGCCTGACCAGCGACAAGCGCCTGATCTTCGGCGGTGGCGTGGTGTACGGTGCGCGCGATCCGGCGAACATCGAGGCGATCATCCGTCCGAAGATGCTCAAGGCCTTCCCGCAACTCAAGGACGTCAAGATCGACTACGCCTGGACCGGCAACTTCCTGCTGACCCTGTCGCGCCTGCCGCAGGTCGGCCGTATCGGCGACAACATCTATTACTCGCAAGGTTGCTCGGGCCACGGCGTAACCTACACCCACCTGGCGGGCAAGGTGCTGGCCGAAGCCCTGCGCGGCCAGGCCGAACGCTTCGACGCGTTCGCCGGCCTGCCGCACTACCCGTTCCCGGGTGGTCAGATGCTGCGCGTGCCATTCAGCGCCATCGGTGCCTGGTACTACAGCCTGCGCGACCGCCTGGGCTTCTGATGTGAATCCATCGCGGGGCAAGCCCGCTCCCACGATCATCGTGGGAGCGGGCTTGCCCCGCGATCATTTCAACCTCAATGCCCCAGGCTGTTGACCGCCTGCTTCGCCGCGATCTCCTGCCCCGCGCGGGCCAGTTCATCGGCCGCCTGCAACCAGCGCTGGCGATCCACCTGGGCCGGCACCTGCCGTGGCGACTGTACCAGCACCGCCCAACTCCCCTCCTTCGCCCACGCCGACTCGAAGTCAGCGAAGCTCAGCAACTGGCGGCGATGCATGCCCGAACGCAGCAGCACACGCTGTTTGTAACGGTCATAACCGATCAACACCGCATAGCGCGCCTCGCTCCACCAGGCCGACCCCTCCTGGTAGCGCACCAGCACCGGATAGCCCGCGGCCACCTGCGCCAGCAAGGCATCGATGCGCTTGTCCAGGGGATAGACGACCATGCCGTACTCGCGGGCCACCCGGGGGATGCCGGTGTCCAGCCTATCTGCATCCTTGGGCAGGCCCAGCGACTTGTCCAGCAGGCCAGGGGTGATCGGCGCGCCTTTCTGCGACAGCACCGCGGCCAGGGCCATCGAACCGCTGTGGTTGGCGTTGCCACGGTAGAACGGCACGCTGCTGATCTCGACCCGTTGCGGCAGGCTGTTGAGCGATGCCGGCGGTGCACTGGCGCAACCGGACAACGTGGCGGCCACCAGGCAAGCTGCCAGCAGGCGGCGTGGGCCGCGGATACGGGACTTGGGGGAATGTTGCAACATGGGCACTCGCTTGTTCCGATGCCAGGCAGGCGACGCCCGGCCCTGGGCACAGATCATAGGCGTCGGGCGCCTGCGGGTATAGCCCGGCACGGGCTTGGAACGAAACGGCCCAAGCACTAGACCTTCGGTCAATGGAACGTCACAGGCGTCGCGCTAGACTGAAGCTGTGTCTGGACGGCAAGCACGGCTTGCCGGAGAGAAGGAGGCACACATGAGCCTGACAATGGCAATTCTCATACTGGTCGGCATGTGGCTGAGCGTAGCGGCCGCCATGCTCTGGGGCGTGCTGCGCATCGTGCGGCGGCACTCCCACCCTCACCACCTGCCCCCTCAGGCCCTGGCCAAGCCACAGCCCGTGCGCCGTGCGCGGCGCCATGTCGGGGCACATTGACGGAAACGGTCTCCGAGCCATGAACGACAAGAGGGGGCCAGTGGCCCCCTCTTGTCGTTCACATGCAGCTTGGCGCTTGATTACCCTTCAGCCGCCTCACGCTTCAGACGTGCCCGACGCGCCATGATGTTGAGGATCTCGATCGCGGTCGAGAAGGCCATGGCCGCGTACACGTAGCCCTTCGGTACATGGGCGCCGAAGCCTTCGGCGATCAGGGTCATGCCGATCATGATCAGGAAGCCCAGGGCCAGCATCACCACGGTCGGGTTGTCGTTGATGAACTTGGCCAGCGGGTCGGCGGCCACCAGCATCACGATCACGGCGCTGATCACGGCGATGATCATGATCGGCAGGTGCTCGGTCATGCCCACGGCGGTGATGATGCTGTCGATCGAGAAAACGATGTCCAGCAGCAGGATCTGGAAGATCGCCGCGGTGAAGCCAATGGTCACGGTGCTACCGACCTTGGACTCTTCCTTGGCGCCATGGGGGTCGACGCTTTCATGAATTTCCTTGGTCGCCTTCCACAGCAGGAACAGGCCACCGGCAATGAGGATCATGTCCTTCCACGAGAACGTGTGGCCGAACACCTCGACCACCGGCTCCGTCAGCTGGACGATCCAGGCCACGGTGCTGAGCAGCGCCAGGCGCATGACCAGGGCCATGCTGATACCGATGCGGCGGGCTTTGGAGCGGTATTGCTCAGGCAGCTTGTTGGTGAGGATGGAGATGAAGATCAGGTTGTCGATGCCGAGCACGACCTCCATGGCCACCAGGGTGGCGAGGGCAACCCAGGCGGTGGGGCTTGCGGCGAGTTCCAGCAAATATTCCATGGGTCAGTCCTGCTCTCAGATGTCCTGGGTGTCTTTCTTGTCGTCTTCGGCCTTGGCCTTATCGCCATCACTGCCGATAGCCTCGCTCAGGGCTTCCTGGGCGGCGTCGTTGGTCTTGTCGATGGCCTGCTTGGCCGTTTCGGCCGCCTGGTCGAGCATCTGCTGGGCGGACTTCTCGGCCTGGTCGCAGCCGGAAATTGCGAACAGTGCCAGCGCCAGCACCAGCGGTGTACCAATGGATTTGAGTTGTAGCATGGGGTCCTCGCTTGTCGAATACCGTGCGGCGCGTCATGCGCCTGATGGGATCGCATTCTAGAGAGACTGAAACATCCGGAAAATTCGTATTTTCAGCGTATATACTTCGGTTTTTACGAATATGGACGCGCCATGCTCAACTACCGCCAACTCCACTATTTCTGGGCCGTGGCCAAGACCGGCAGCATCGCCCGCGCCAGCGAGCAACTGAACCTTACCCCGCAGACCATCAGCGGCCAGATCAGCCTGTTCGAGCAGACCTGGAACCTCGAACTGTTCCAGCGCGTCGGCCGCCAACTGGAACTCACCGAGACAGGGCGCCAGGCATTGGTCTATGCCGAGCAGATGTTCCAGATAGGCGGCGAGCTGGAAGCCATGCTGCGTGCTGGGCCGCAAGAACAGATCCTGTTCCGCGTGGGGGTGGCCGACGTGGTGCCCAAGTCGATCGTCTATCGCCTGCTGGCACCGACCATGGAGCTGGACGAGGTGCTGCGCATCAATTGCCGCGAGGACAAACTCGAGCGCCTGCTCGCGGACCTTGCGATCCAGCGCCTGGACCTGGTGATCTCCGACAGCCCGATGCCCAGCCACCTGGACATCAAGGGCTACAGCCAGAAACTCGGCGAATGCGGCCTGAGCTTCTTCGCCACCCACGCCCTGGCAGAGTTGCTCGACAAACCCTTCCCCGCCTGCCTGGACGACGCGCCGCTGCTGATCCCCGGCCAGGAGACCGTGGTGCGCAGCCGCCTGCTGCGCTGGCTGGCCGAGCAGCAAGTGCAGCCACGGATCGTCGGCGAGTTCGATGACAGTGCGTTGATGCAGGCGTTCGGGCAGTCCGGCAGCGGGATCTTCGTCGCCCCCAGCGTGATCGCCGAAGAAGTGTGCCGGCAGTATGGCGTGCGCCTGATCGGCCAGACCGAGGCGGTGAATGAGTCGTTCTATGCCATCTCGGTGGAGAGGAAGGTCAAGCATCCCGGGATCATCGCGATCACCGAAGGTGCGCGGCGGGAGCTGTTCAACTGGTAGCCCGCCCCCGCGACCAACTGGTAGGAGCCGTCAGGCCTGATCAATGCCGCCCCACCATCGCCACGATGGTTGCCTGCAACTCCTCCTTGGCTTCCCGCGCCTCCAGCTCACCGGCCGCCGCGCCCTGGGACAACGCCTCCGCCGCCCCCACCAGCGCCCGCATCCCGGCCTGGCCGATGCGGCCTGCGGCCGAGAACGGCTGCAACGCCTCACGGCACTTGGCGAGGAACGGCCCCTCATAAACACGCTTGAGCGCCTCCAGCTCCGGCGAGCCGGCCAGGGCCGCGCTGACGCCCGGAATCTCCCGCCCCTGACTCATCACACAATCCACATACGCCTCGGCGATCACCCAGGCCCTGCCCGGCAGATCGGCCGTGCTGCCCGCCAGGGCGCTGTCGAGCATGGCGGTCTGGCGCGCGTCGTACTCTTGATACAACGCCACCAGCAACCCGGTACGGGTTTCGAAATGGTCGTACACCACAGGCTTGGTCACCCCAGCCTGCTCGGCCAGGCGCCCAAGGCTCAAGGCATCGGTCCCTTCTTCACGCACCAGCCGCCAGGCCACGTCGAGCAACTGCCGGCGACGCTCCTCACGGGACAGGCGCCTGCGCGCCGTAGGTTGTTCATCGCTTGACATTGATTACCTACCAAAAGTAACTTACCAACGGTAACTTACTGCGAGTATATAGCGCTCGCCCCATTCATGCACCCTGCTTCTGGAGAACCAGCCATGCATGCCCTGATCGTCATTGGCCACCACGACCCCGACTCCCTCACCCACGCCATCGCCGAGCAGGTCGCCGCCGGCCTGCGCGCCGCCGGCCACACCAGCGAATTCGCCGACCTGGCTCGCGAAGGCTTCGACCCGCGCTTTGGCCTGGCCGACCACGCCGTCCACCGCCTGCAGGCCGCACCACCTGCGGATGTGCTGGCCGAACAGGCACGCATCGACCGCGCCGACACCCTGGTGCTGGTCTACCCCGTCTACTGGTGGTCGCTGCCCGCCCTGCTCAAGGGTTGGGTCGAGCGCGTGTTCAGCCATGGCTGGGCGTTCGCCTATACCGCCGAAGGCAAGATCAACAAGCTGCTCAAGGGCCGAACCGCGCACCTGGTCGGCGTGGCCGGCGCCGACGCCGGTACCTTCGACCGGCATGGCTATGGCGGGGCGATGCGCGTGCAGATCGAGCACGGCATTTTCGACTACTGCGGTGCCAAGGTCCTGAGCTCGACCCTGTTCACCGACAGTGAGATCGAGCCCGGTAGCAGTTTCCTGGCGCCGGCTCACGCACTGGGCCAGACACTGTTCGAAGACCGCGAAGCGGCGGCCTGAGGCTTGCGCGCCGCTGCTTCGGGCAGCGGCGCGAGAGGTTGTGACGATACCCCAGTTGCGAGCTGACAATTGTCCCGGCTAGTATTGAGAACGATTCACACTCACGACTGGATATCCTGCGTTGGACAGCACTTCGACCCGCAAGCTGGGCTTCTTCTTCAGCGACCACCACCGCTGGCTGCTCCAACATATCCAGAAACGCCTGCGCAACCGTGCCGATGCCGAAGACACCGCCGCCGAGGCGTTCTGCCAGATGCTCGGCGCCCGGGTCGACCCCGAGAGCATCCAACAGCCGCGCGCCTACCTGTCCACCATCGCTCGCCGCCTGATCTTCGACCGCCATCGCCGCCGCCAACTGGAACAGGCCTACCTGGAGCGCCTGGCACTGTTGCCTGAGCAAGTGGCACCGTCTGCCGAAGAGCAACTGCTGCTGATCGAGGCGCTGGTAACCATCGACCAGGTGCTGGACGGCCTGCCGACCATCGTCAAGACCGCGTTCCTGTACAGCCAGCTCGATGGCCTGAGCTACGTCGAGATCGCCGCCCGGCTGAAAATCAGCGAACGAACCGTCAGCCGCTACATGAAGCAGGCCCTGCGCCAGTGCTACCTGAGCGAGGCCCAGCCATGACCACCCTGGACCCCATCGGCGAAGCGGCCATCGACTGGATGGTCGAACTCAACGCCCGCGCACCCGACGCTGCACTGCTCGCGCGCTTCGAACACTGGCTGCGCCAGGCCCCCGCCCATCAACACGCCTGGGACCTGCTGCAGCAACGCCTCGGCCGCTCCTGCGCCGCACTGAGGGCCCTGGAGCACAACGCCCCAGGCCATGCCGCCGAGGCGCGCCGGCTGTTGCTCCAACCGAACCACTCGCGCCGTGAGGTGCTGCGTGGCCTGGCTGGGTTGGGCCTGCTCGGTGGCGCGGCCTGGAGCGGCTGGCGCAGCGACGCCGCCCAGGGCTGGCTGGCCGACCTGCACACCGCCAGCGGTGAACGGCGCGGCTTCACCCTGGCCGATGGCAGCCGCCTCGAGCTGAACAGTGCCAGTGCCGTCGACCTGCGCTTCGATGACGGCCAGCGCCTGCTGGTGCTGCGCCGTGGCGAGCTGCTGATCCAGGTCGCCCCGGACCCACGCCGGCCACTGCGGGTACGCACGGCACAGGGGCAGGTGCAGGCACTCGGCACGCGCTTCCTGGTCAGCCAGGAGGCCAACGCCACCCGCGTGGTAGTGCTGCAGCACAGCGTGCGCGCCAGCCTGGCCGATGGCCACTGGCAAGATGTGCACGAAGGCCAGGCCGCCCTGCTGCGCGGGTCTGGCATCGAGCCGCTGGCGGACGAGCAACGCCAGCGCGCCGCCTGGCTCGACGGCCGCCTCGAAGTCCTCGACGAACCCCTGCACGCGGTCATCGACGCCCTGCGCCCCTACCAGCGTGGCTACCTACGCCTGGCCCCGGCCGTGGGCGACCTGCGCGTACAGGGCGTGTTCCCCCTGGATCAACCACGCCAGGCCCTGATTGCGCTGGCAGAGACCCTGCCGATCAGCCTCACCCACTACGGGCCGTGGCTGACCTTGATCGGGGCAAAAGATGCGCCCTGAAAGTTTTTATTGAAAATCATTCGCAAGGGTGTCCGGTTTTCGTTTCTCATCCCACCTCTCTCCTGACAGCCAACTTCAATCGGGAGAACACCGTGCACAACCCCTGGCCCCGCGCCTTGCCCCTCGTCGCCACCTTGAGCTGCCTGAGCCCCCTCGCCCAGGCACAGCCCCTGGCGTTCGACCTGCCGCCCGCCAGCCTGGCGACCACCCTCAACCGCATCGCCAGCCAGAGCGGCCATATCATCGCCCTGGAGCCCGAGCTGGTGCGTGGCAAGCAGGCGCCCGCAGTGGTCGGCCAGATGACCACCGAACAGGCCATGCAAGCCGCCCTGGCCGGCAGTGGCCTGCAACTTCGGGTCACCCCTGGCGGGCACTTCAGCGTCGCACCGGCCAGCTTGGGGGGCAACGTGCTGGAGCTGGGCAGCACCAGCGTCACCGACAACTACCTCGATGCCACCAGCGAAGGCAGTGGCTCCTACGCGGCGCGGGCGGTGACCCTGGGCAAAGGCGTGCACACGCTCAAGGAGATCCCCCAGTCGGTGACGGTGATCACCCGCAAGCAGCTGGATGACCAGGGCATCACCGACCTGCAGGATGCGCTCAACCACACCACCGGCCTGGTTGGCGCCCAGGGCATCGGACCTGGCGTGGTAGTGACCTCGCGAGGTTTCCAGATCGACGACTGGCAATACGACGGTGTGCCGATCCCACGCAACAACTACTCGCTGGGCAACTGGGCGACCCAGGACCTGGTGTTCTTCGACCGGGTGGAGGTCCTGCGCGGCGCCTCCGGTCTGCTGCAAGGCACCGGTAGCCCAGGCGGGGCGATCAACCTGGTGCGCAAACGTGGCCAGGCCGCACCGAGCGTCACCGTCACCGGCAAGGCCGGCTCCTGGGACCACTATGGCTTGCAACTGGACGCCGGCGGCCCGCTGACCGCCGACGGACGGGTACGCGGGCGGATGGTCGCCGACGAGGACCAGAGCGACAGCTTCATCGACTATGCCTGGAGCAAGTCCCACTCCCTGTACGGCGCGCTGGATATCGACCTGAACGATGCCACCACCGTGGGTGCCGGCATCAGCTACAACCGCCAGCAATCCCGGCCGATGTTGCGCGGCATCCCCCGCTATGCCACCGGCAAGGCAGTCGACCTGCCCCGCTCGACCTACACCGGTGCGCGCTGGAACCGCGCGCAGACCGACGTCACCACCTATTACCTCGACCTCGAACACCGCTTCGACGACGACTGGACGTTCAAGGCCGCCGCCGTGCGCATGGACGAAACCAACACCTCCACCCACCAGCGCACCCAGACCGTCGGCGAAGGCCTGGAGCCGGATGGCAGCGGCGTTGAGTACGCCGACTGGATCACCGATTTCCACAATACCAAGCTGGGCCTGGACATGAACCTGGTCGGCCACTTCGATACCGGTGCGCTGGCGCATGAGGTAACCGTGGGCGCCAACTACTCCAAGCTGACCTCCGATGATGCCTATTGGCGCACGTTTGGCGGCAATGACAGCATCTTCGACATTGACCATGACCGCCCTGAACCCAGCCGCGACGGGCTGCTCGCCGCGCCCACCGGCCGGCATGAACACAGCGGCTACGACATTCGCCAGAAAGGCCTCTATGGCGCCTGGCGCGTCAAGCCGACCGAGCGCCTGACGCTGATTCTCGGGTCACGCGTCAGCTGGTATGACTACAGCTATGCAAGCACCACTTATCGAGGGCTCAACCCAGGTCAGGTCAACCCCACCAGCCGCATGACCGAGTCTGGCGAAGTCACACCGTACGCGGGCTTCGTCTACGACCTGACCACCGAATGGGCCTGGTACGCCAGCTACACCGATGTGTTCGCCCCGCAGACCGAACGCGGTGTTGGCAATACGCCGCTCAAGCCAGTGATCGGCAGCAACTACGAAACCGGCCTCAAGGGTGAGCTTCTTGATGGCCGCGTCAATGCCTCGCTGGCATTGTTCCGCTATGACCAGGAAAATCGCGCCGTCACCGACACCGCCTCAGGTTTTGCCTGCGACGGTTGGTATTGCTCCACTGCCGCGGGCAAGGTGCGCAGCCAGGGTATCGAAGCCGAGATCAGTGGCGAGGTCCTCAGTGGCCTGCAACTGTTCGCTGGTTATACCTACAACACCACCAAGTTCATCGACGACCCGGAAAACGAGGGCCGGGTGTTCAGCCAGTGGACGCCAAAGCACATGTTGCGCGCCTGGGCCGACTACACGCTACCGCTGGACGACCAGCGCTGGAGCACCGGCCTGGGTTTCACCAGCCAGAGCCACACCCTGGGCTACGAGCGCACCTACAGCGTGCCTGGCTACACGGTGTGGAACGCGCGCGTGGCCTATCAGCTGACCCCGGAAGTGAGCCTGGCGGTCAACGCCTACAACCTCTTCGACAAGAAGTACTGGGTCGCGGGCTTCAACCAGCTCAACGGCAGCAACAACTATGGCGAGCCGCGCAACCTCATGTTCTCGGTGAAGTACACGCCGCAGTTTTGAGCACGCCCTCACTCCGGCAATGGCCACTGCGCCAGTGGCCAGTAGCGGCCCTTGCGCGACTCGTACAGCGTGAACTGTCGAGCCGTGAGGAAAAACTCCGGTGCCGTGCCGGCCTCCGGCGGTTGGCCACGATAGTCCCTGGACAAGGTCAGGTGCGGCCGGTACTCACGGTTCGCGGCCTCCACCCCCAGCGGCAGCAGGGCCTGGTGCAGGCCATACACCAGTTGCCGCAAGGGCGCTGGCGTGTCCTGCGGCGCCAGCACCAGGGCATTGGCGCGTTGCCAGACCTGCAAGCGGTCGAGCAGCAGGCGCAGCGGCGCTTGCGGGCGCTGCAGCAGGTCGACCGCAGCGCAGATCGCCGGCACCTGATCGGCATCCACAACGCCCAGGAACAGCAAGGTGACATGGAAGTTATCCGCCGGCACCGGCTTGCCGCTGCGCAGGTTCAGTTCGCGCCGCCACTGGGCCAGGGCGCGGCGCTGGGCATCGCTGACCGACAGGGCGAAGAACAGGCGCTTGAACGGAGCGCCGCTGAGGCGTGCATCCTGAACCATGTAAAGCTCCTTGGGGCGCAGAGGGGTGATCGAGTGTACAAGCTCAAGTGCGAACCTTTTCAAGGTCAGTGGAAGCGATTGGTTCCGATCCATGAAAATGTGCATGGCGCATCGCGGCTGAAGCCGCTCCTACAGTCAGGCGAGGCAATGGCAACGACCCGCGCCAATGGCAGGTGTGGCACGTTGCAACAAACGTAGGAGCGGATTCATCCGCGATGCGCCGCGCGGGCGGCGCTCGATCTTGAGGGCGCTGCAACCTTCCCGTCGACCACGTTGAAAAACAACTCCAAGCACGAAATGACGACCCACCTCCAGTTGAATCGTTTACGCAACCCGTAGGCCATTACACCTAAGTCGCCCGGAATTGTCGTAACAATAAGTACAAACCCAAGTCACGATTGTTTATGCTGGCGGGCTCTAGCCATGGCGCATGGCCATTTTTCGACAAGTAATCGTCCATGAAAATTGCACTCGTACTGATCTTCGTCCTCTCGATCGCCTATGTTCACCTGCGCGGTCGGGTTCGTCACAAGCTGACCCGCCAGCTGGGCGACCACTCCAGCTTCCTGGCGCCGGTCAACAGCTTCCTCTACCTGTTCTCCAAACATCCAGCCAAACCCTACCTGCCAGTCGAGGCGTTCCCCGAGCTGCAGACGCTCCAGGACCACTGGCAGGAGATCCGCGAAGAGGCGCAGCAACTGCTGCATGCGGGCGAAATCAAGAAGTCCGACAACTACGACGATGTCGGCTTCAACTCGTTCTTCAAGACTGGCTGGAAGCGCTTCTACCTGAAGTGGTACGGCGAGAGCCACCCGTCGGCGATGACCCTGTGCCCGCGCACCACCGAGCTGCTGCAGGGCATCGGTTCGGTCAAGGCGGCGATGTTCGCCACCCTGCCACCGGGCGCCAAGCTGGTGCGCCACCGCGACCCGTATGCCGGCTCGTATCGCTACCACCTGGGCCTGGACACGCCCAACGACGACGGCTGCTACATCGACGTCGACGGCGAGAAGTACTCGTGGCGCGACGGCCAGGCCGTGGTGTTCGACGAAACCTATATCCACTACGCCGCCAACACCACCGAGCACAACCGCATCATCCTGTTCTGCGACGTCGAGCGCCCGCTCAAGTACCGTTGGGCGAGCGCCTTCAACCGCTGGTTCAGCCGCAACGTGATGGCCGCCGCCGCCGCGCCCAACGACGCCAATGACAAGACGGGTGGCATCAACCGCCTGTTCACCCGCATCTACAAGATCCGCGAGCGCGGCAAGGCGATGAAGAAGCGCAACCGCACCCGCTACTACCTGGAGAAGTGGGCGGTGGTCGCGGCGCTGGTGCTGGTGTTCATCTATATCTGATCGCCTGTTGGGGCTGCCACGCAGCCCCAGGCGCCTCAACTTCGACTAGCCTGATAGCTCCTGTTGCCAACCTGACAAGGTGAAGACGATGAGCATGATGGACTGGGACGCCTACCGTAAGCAGTTGATGGCCGGCATCGGCGATCTCAAGCAACTCTCCCCCGACACCGTGGCGGGCTACATGACCGCCAGCGGCGCCGGCACCAAGACCAACCACCTCGACGCCAAGACCCGCGAGTTGATCTCCCTGGCCGTGGCCGTCACCACCCGTTGCGATGGCTGCATTGCGGTGCACTCGCAGCAGGCAGTCAAGCACGGCGCCACCCGCGAAGAGATTGCCGAAGCCTTGGGCGTTGCCGTGGCGATGAACGCCGGCGCGGCGCTGGTCTACTCGGCACGGGCGCTGGATGCCGTCGGCAAGGCCGGCGCCTGACCCCACGCGGCGTCGGAGCCCTTGCGCGACGGCGCCGCGACACCCAGACTGGGCGGTCCAGCCCGCGCAGGTATCACCATGATCCACATTCGCCCCATGACCCCGGAAGACTTCGAGCGCTTCTGGCCCACCTTCCAGGCCATCGTCCAGGCCCGCCAGACCTACGCCTTCGACCCCGAACTCGACATCGGCCGGGCCCGACAGCTGTGGCTGGAACTGCCCCTGCGCACCCTGGTGGCTGAAGAAGACGGCGAACTGCTCGGTTCCTACTTCCTCAAGGCCAATGCCGCCGGCCCCGGCGCGCACGTGGGCAACTGTGGCTACATGGTCTGCGAGCAGGCGCGTGGCCGTGGCGTGGCCAGGCTGATGTGCGAGCACTCGCAGAAGCTGGCGCGCCAAGAGGGCTTCCTGGCCCTGCAGTTCAATTCGGTGGTGGCCACCAACGAAGTGGCCGTGGCGCTGTGGCACGCGCTGGGCTTCGAGACCGTCGGACGCCTGCCCAAGGCCTATCGCCATGCCAAGCATGGGCTGGTGGATTGCCTGGTGATGTACAAGTGGCTGGCCGACGAGCCGGTGGTGGAGAAACCGCCATTGCTGATCGGGCGCAAGAATATCGAGGCACGGGTTTCCCGCAGACGCGGTCGGTGACCGCTCTCGCAGGCGCCGGCAAGGTTCACTGTGAGGTTCTGGCGCGGCCCGGCCCAAGGCTGTGATAACCGAGGCCCAGCACACAGGCCACCAGCACCACCAACAGCGCCATCAATTCCCGGCTGTAACGCGCCACCAGCGCCGGGAATCCGATCACCTCGCGGTACACCTGGATATCGGCCGTGCCACCGGCGTATCGAATGTTGACCCCGCCGTGGCGGACCTGCGAGTAGTCCGAATCGAAGTACACCCACACCTTGCTCTCGCCTGCCGCATCGATGGCGGGGATCTCGACGATACCGGTCGGTGCCGGGATCAGTCTGTCGTTGCCGGCATCGTCGCGAACCTGCACCAACCCCTTGGCCGGCAGACGGATCTTCACGGCCTTGACCGGTTCCTTGCGGTGGTTGACCAGCTCGATGAGCAGCCCGGTGCGGTGGTCCACCAGGCCAGCCTCGAACGGCTTGGCGAACAGCTGCAAATACGGCGCTTGGGTCAGCTCGACCAGGCGCTCGATCTGCGGATGGCTCAGTGCACCGTCGCCAATCTCGCTGATACGCGCATGCAAGCGCTCGTACTTGAGCAGTTCGTTGGTCTGGCTGATGCGTTCGCTGAACTGGCCCGGGTAGGTGAGGTAGGCGTAGGTCAGGCGCGCCTCGAGGCGATCGCCATTGCGCAGCACCGCATAAAGCACGGCTGCGATGATGGCGACCACTAGCAGGCCCACGAGAGATTTACCGATTTTTTCCCAGCTCACCTTGGTGTTTCCTTGTTCTACGGTGTCGATGACCAGCAAAGGCCGGCAAAGGGTGCCAAGAAGCAGAGTGCGGAGCAAGGGCTGGCCACTCACCCCCGCGCCAGCAACCCCGGCACCGCCACCACCAGCATCGCCACCCCCGACAAGGTCAGCAGCCCCAGCACGATACGCCGGAACGCCAGCTCACTGATGCCCAGGTATACCCGGGTGCCGAGCACCGTCGGCAGCACCATCGCCAGCGCCACCACGCCGAACCATGGCAACAGCGCCGTGGTCACCAGCCCGCTGCCCAGGTAGGTGAGCATGGTCACCGCCAGCATCGACAGGTTGAAGTTCTGGATCACCGCGCGTTGGGTGTCGCGTTCGAAACCACGCAGTGTGCACCACAGGGTCGGCACGGTGCCGGTGAATCCGCCTATGCCCCCCAGCACACCACCGACCATGCCCACCGCGCCATCGGCCAGGCGCCCGCCCTGCAGCCGGGGCAGGCGTGGCGCCAGCAACATCAACGGGCACCACACCACCAGCAAGGTGCCGAACACCGCCTTGAACCACAGCATGTCCAGGTGCGGCAGCACCCACACCCCCAGCGGAATCCCTGCCAGGCCACCGAGTACGAACGGCCACAACAGCTCCCAACTGAAGCCCCGGCGCACACTGAACACGGCGATCAGCTGGCCGGTGAGGCTGCCGAACACGGTCAGCACCGCCGCCACTCGTGGCTCCAGGCCCCAGGCCCAGAACGACATGGCCACCATGCCGAAAGCAAAGCCCGACAGGCCCTGGACGAAACCGGCGACGATGGCCCCGAGGGCGATGAGGTAAAGCGGGTCCATGGGTGCTCCCGGCGGGGTGGTCGTGGGGCAGCATTCCCCACCCAGGAGTGGGTGTCCAGCCCCAGGTTTGCGGGGCAGACCGGATCGGTTCTACTTCGCATCACTGCAACATCTTGAAACATGTACCTTCCAGCCGTTTTCACCTTGGCATAACCGTTGCTCAGCCCCTTTGAAACAAGGCACATCGCCACCTTCGCCGGTGGCAGCAGATGCCAGGCTGCACAGCACGGGGCACACGGCTATGAAGAAACCAGCAGCGACTTCCACGCACCTGTTCAGGTTATCCTCTGTCACGGCGCTTTTGCTCGGCCTCGGAGTGGCCTGTGCGGTCGCCAGCGGGCTCGACGATGTGAGCCCGCCGCCGCCCACCGATCCGTCCGCCTACAGCGACCCGCCTGCGGACCCGGTAGCCACGGCGGCGGCGCTGGAGGCCCTGAAATCGATGCCCGAGGCCAACGAGGGCTCGCTGGAGCTGAACGACGGCGTGTTCGGCACCCGCGCCACGGTCAGCACCGACAATGTGCTGCCTCCCGCGCAGCAGACCTCCAGCCAGTACCCCACCAACGGCAAGCCCAGCCCGCTGTTCGGCGCCGAGCCGTTCACCCAGCAACTGCTGCTGTTCGAGGAGTTCGGCCCGGAAAAACTCGACCCGGCCACCCCACCCTACAGCCTCACCTTCCCGCTACCCGTGACCGGCCCGGCGCCCGCCCAGGACCCGAACAACGTCGCGCGCAGCAGCCCCAACGGCAATGCCCTGGAAGCCTTCCTCACCCAGCCGGGCCTGACCCCCTTCCCGTCGCAGTACGCCAACGTGCTCGACCGCAACCCGTGGAAGGCGCAGATCGAAGCCTTCCTCAACCGCAATTCGGTCGGTTCCCCCGCCGAAGGGCGGCCCCCAGGAAAGGGCTGGTCGCACCAGCGCTGGAACGAGTTCTACCCCCAGGCCGCGTTCAAGACCGCGCAAGCCGGTGCGCGCATCAACCAAGGCCTGCGCGACCGCAAGCAGCTGCACGGCTACAGCAAGGGCGAATTCGGCCCCGGCGGCCTCTACTACCAGACCTCCGACATCCCCACCACCCTGGGCACCACCAAGGGCATCGACACCCGCTTCCACCCGAAAATGCCGTTGCAGGGCCACAAGGCCCTGTGGACCTTCGACGGCACTTTCCCGGCCAAGCTGCTGATGGTGCGCTATGGTCAACCGGTGCTGATGCGCCACTACAACGCCCTGCCCATCGACCCGTCGGCCAACAACGGCTTCGGCCTGCACACCATCTCCACTCACGAACACAACGGCCACTCCCCGGCCGAGAGCGACGGTTTCGCCAACGCCTACTTCTTCCCCGGCCAGTACTACGACTACCGCTGGCCGATCCAGCTGGCCGGCTACGACACCATCAACACCCGCGCCCAGGACCCACGCGCCGCCTTCCCCTGCTCGCCGGGCGAAACCCTGTTCGTCAACGACGCCTCCCCCGGGCTGAAGACCTGCGAGAACGGCAGTATCAAGATCCGCGGTGACTGGCGCGAAACCATGAGCACCCACTGGTTCCACGATCACATGCTCGATTTCACCGCGCAGAACGTCTACAAGGGCAACGCGGTGATGATGAACTACTACTCGGCCCTGGACCGTGGCAACGAGGCGCTGCAGGACGGCGTCAACCTGCGCCTGCCCAGCGGCAGCGCGATGCCCTGGGGCAACCGCGACTACGACGTCAACCTGGTGGTGGCCGACAAGGCCTGGGACGCCAACGGCCAGTTGTGGTTCAACCCGTTCAACAGCGACGGCTTCCTCGGTGACCAGATCCTGGTCAACTGGCAGTACCAACCCAAGCTCAAGGTGCGCGCGCGCAGCTACCGTTTCCGCATCCTCAACGGCTCGGTGTCGCGCTACTTCAAGTTCGCCGTGGTGCGTGAAGTGGCCGGCAGCAGTGGCGAATTCAAGGGGCCGTCCGGCGCCAACCTGTCCTACAACCGCGTGCCATTCCACCTGGTCGCCAACGACGGCAACCTCATGGAGCACGCCGTGCCCTTCGACGGCAGCATGGACCTCAACGGCGACGGTGACCGCCAGGACCACAACGCGATCCTGCCCATGCAAGGCATCGCCGAGCGCTACGACATCATCGTCAACTTCGCGAAAAACGGGATCAAGCCCGGCGACAAGCTGTACTTCGTCAACCTCATGGAACACCAGACCGGCAAGGGCCCGAACAAGGCCATCGCCCTGGCCGACGTGCTGTCGGAGAAGTACAAGGCGGTGATCAAGCAGACCAGCAAGGGCCCGGAATGGGACAAGGGCGACCCTGCGGTCGGCAAGTTCCTGCAACTGCTGGTGCAGCCCTACAGCGGCCAGGACCTGAGCATGGACCCGGCCCTGTACGAACCGGCCAAGCCCGGCAAGGCCGCCGGCCTGGTGATGATCCCCCTGCCCCTGGACCCCGGCAGTACCAGCGACCAGGCCAGGCTCAAGGCGGCGCGCCACCGCGAGTTCGTCTTCGGCCGCGCGGACGGCACCGACAGCGCGCCCTGGACCATCAAGACCGACGGCGGCTTCGGCTACAGCATGGACCCACGGCGCATCAATGCCGCCCCGCAGCTGGCCAGCGAGGCCACCGACGGCGGCTTCAGCGGCGACGGCACGTTGGAGGTGTGGAAGATCAAGAACGGTGGCAATGGCTGGAGCCATCCGGTGCATGTGCACTTCGAGGAAGGGGTGATCCTCAGCCGTGGCGGCAAGGCGCCGCCGGAGTGGGAGAAGTGGGCGCGCAAGGACGTCTACCGCATCGGCCCGGACAGCGAATCGACCGCGGAAGTGGAAATGGCCATTCGCTTCCGCGAGTTCGCCGGCACCTACATGGAGCACTGCCACAACACCCAGCATGAAGACACCTCCATGCTGCTGCGCTGGGACCTGGAACACCCCGGCCAGTTCCAGCTGATGCCCACGCCCCTGCCCGGCTGGGACGGCGTGGAGTACGTCGACTCCGCCGCCCTGCCGACCTTCCGCACAGCCGCCAGCAGCGACGACAACAGCGGCAACAAGCCGCCCGTGGCGGCGAACGACAGCGCCGCCACCAGCGCCGGCAAACCGATCGTGCTCAACGTGCTGGCCAATGACAGCGACCCCGACGGCAACCTGCCGCTGAGCGTGAGCAGCCTGGCCCAGCCCGACTCCGGGCAGGGTACGGCCAGCAGCAACGGCACCCAGGTGACCTACACCCCACCGGCCACGGTGGCCAACCCGTTCACCGCCAGCTTCACCTACGCCGCGCGCGACGCCAAAAGCCTGGAGTCGTTGGTGCCGGCCACGGTGAGCGTCGCCGTGACGCCGGCGGTGGCCATGGACGAGATCCAGGTCAGCAGTGCCACGGTGCAACTGCGCAGCAACAACCGCTGGACCTGGGAGCTGTCCGGCACCACGTCAGTGGCGGCCAACAACAGCATCAGCGTGACCGCCAACACCACCAGCGGCCCACTGGAGCTGGGGGCCGCGACACTCACCACCAGCGGCACCGGCGCGCGCTGGCGGCTGTCGGTGACCACCATTGGTAGCGGCCCAGCCTCGCCACCGACGGTGACCGTGCGCTCGGCGCTGGGGCAGAGCGTGACCGCGCCGATCAGTATCAGGTGAATTGATGCACCCTACCTGCGGGAGCAACGGTATTGGCCGAGCGGGCCTCTTCGCCGGCAAAGCCGGCTCCTGCAGGTACGGCGTTGTTCTTGAGGTTGGCACGCCTTCCTGTGAGAGCGGGTTTACCCGCGAACACCGGCAAAGCCGGTGCCATGCACTGTGTTGCCTGATTCGCGGGTAAACCCGCTCCCACAATCAGAGGACGACCACCATGCCTCGGCACTGGCGCCTGCTGCTCCCCCTGCTGATCCTCCTCAACCTCGCCGGCGCCCTCCCCCCCACCAGCGCCGACCCCGGCCCCTGGGGCGCCGACTACTTCCCCAACATCCCCCTGCTCACCCAGGACGGCCGGCAAGTGCACTTCTACGACGACCTGATCCAGGGCAAGGTGGTCGCCATCAACTTCATCTTCACCGGTTGCGGCGACGCCTGCCCGGTGGAGACCGCCCGCCTGCGCCAGGTGCAGAAGCTGCTGGGCGAGCGCGTCGGCCAGGACATCTTCTTCTACTCGATCAGCATCGACCCCTACAACGACACCCCTGCCACCCTGAAACGCTACGCCGAGAAATTCGCCATCGGCCCCGGCTGGACCCTGCTCACCGGCGAAGCTGCCGACATCGAGCAACTGCGTCGCAGCCTCGGCCTGTATATCGAAGGGTTGGAGAACGGCCGCAGCAACGACCACAACCTCAGCCTGATCATTGGTAACCAGGCCACCGGGCGCTGGATGAAGGCATCACCGTTCGAAAGCCCGTACATCCTCGCCGACCGCCTGGCCAACAGCCTGCACAACTGGAAGACCGCCAGCGCCCAGCGACACGACTACACCCAGGCCCCCGAGATCCGCCCACCCAGTGCGGGCGAGCAGCTGTTCCGCACCCGCTGTTCGTCCTGCCATACCGTCGGCGAGGCCGAACCCGGCGCCACCCGCGGCATCGGGCCCGATCTGCTCGGCGTTACCCGGCAGCGGGAGCAGGCGTGGTTGAAACGCTGGCTGATGGCACCGGACCAGATGCTGGCCGAGCGCGATCCGCTGGCGGTGCTGCTGTACGGGCAGTACAACCAACTGGCGATGCCCAACCTGCGGTTGGGGGAGACGGAGGTGGCGGCTTTGCTGGCGTATCTGGAAGAGGAGACCGTGCGGGTGCAGGGGCAGTGAGGTGGTAGGGCTATGGTTCACCGTGGCGTTTGAACGTGGGGTCCCATTTTCGGCGTAGGCGAAGAGGGGCGGGGCGCAGACCAGGGAACATCCAGAGGTGGAAGAGGATCATCGGGATGGAGAGCCATACGATCCAGGGATGATCCAAGATGACTTCAGGAGGTGGACCAAAGCCACCATACTCCCCAGGGAATACATTGAAGTAGTAAAAAACCGCGAATGCGCTGTTGTAATAAATGCCGACAAGCTCTTTGCCCTCGGTCAGATCAGCTCCCGAAAGCACCAAATTCAAAAGAGGTGAAGAGATAAAACTCCAACCCACGACAAGGACAAACACCATAACACTCATCTTCGCCCCGCCATCACTTAAATCGATCCATGTCTTTTTTCCAGCGAAAGCAATTTACATCATTATTACGATATTTAGCCCAAACGTGCAAAACCATAAACAACCAGGCAAACCAGACCAACCAAGGATGAAGCCCCACCAGATCCGGCCGCACATAAACATAAAAATATTTGTCCTGCGCTATAACTGCCATATGCATAAAAGCAAAAATGAAATTATAAAACATCACCAAGCCATGCCTCAGATGTTCCTCTCCCCTCATCGTAACCAAACAACGAAGAAGGCGGGAGCCAGCCAGCCCAACGACCGAAAAAACCAGATAAATTGCCAGCATACAACCCCCACCTTCCTCAAAAGTTAAATGCACAACCCCCGAACATTCACGCCGACAGGCTCAAAATTTATTGATTATCACTCGCCGCCCCTATTTGCTGCCCAGCACAACCCGTTCGCGATGCTCAACCTACAGTTGGGAGGAGACGGAGGTGGCGGCTTTGCTGGCGTATACGGAGGAGAAGACCGTACGGGTACAGGGGCAGTGAAGTGGCATGGAGCTTCAATTAAATTGACTGCCCCTTCCTTCTCATCCCGGGAAAACACCGAACATTATTTTTCGCCACAATTCCATAAAGGTGAACAAACAGGAACATGAACGCCAACCATGTGATAGCTGGATACCTCTCCGAAATCTCTGGCCAGTGGTAGAGAAACAAATAGGTATCCCGCATAGCGACATCCTCATGTAGCAGCATGAGAACAAAATTGTACATGACGACAAAGAAATTCAGCTCACGCTTTTCGCTTGGTGTGGTCAACAAGCAACGAAGCACTCTTGAGATTGCAAGCCCCACCACAGCCAGAACAATGTATAAAATCATCACCTCTCCTCCTGAGCACCCATCATTCACCTCCGAGGCTGCTGACCTTCAGAACTTACCAAACCATCATTGCAATATACAACATGAGCTTCACACCCCATTTAGCACCCGCTAATTATTGGCGTACCACTTCATCCACAGCCATGCAGACGCCCTTCATTTTTTCCTAAACCATCTTTTGGGCTCCCATTGCACAGGTGTTGCAAAGCTGTGCAGCACCATACCCACCAGGCACCACCAACCTGTAGCAGGGTTCTCATACAAAAAATCAGGCCTATAGCCAATAAACAGCAAGTAAGAACGCTCCATAATCCTCATGTAGTAAGTTATAAAAAACAAATTAAAAATTAGACAAACCCAAAAACTCCACCACCTGAAGTTCTGCCCAGAAAATCTGTACCTGAGTGCATGCGCGGCGACCACACCCATAATTACGCAGACTCCAAACAGCCAGGAGATCATTCCTTTGTCAACTCCACCCAGATCAACTCCCCGTTCATGACATTTACCCCAAGCTCAAACGTTACAAGAGTCGTCCCCATTTTTTTGTAAGCAGGAACCATATCAGCCCTGACATACCTGTAGAGTCGCCATGCAGAACGACTGACCACGAGCGTGGTCAACCCAAACACCGAAAGAGCGATTTCCATAACCCCATACGCAACATTCCCATGTGACGCTTTCCCACCAAGAGCCTTCGCCATTTCTTGATAGCCCGACCGAAGTGGTCCTACCGTATCGGTTCGCCTTTGAATAATATTCCGGCCATTTTCATAAATTCCATTGATTCCGTGCTGTACGAGCGCAATACCACCCGTAGCACATGCAATCCCTGCGGAAAGTTTGCAGACCGCAACGCCTCCAGCAACTTGCAACACTCCAGCCGCCAAACCCGCAACCAACCTTGAATATTGAAGCGCCTGCCGAGTCAATTCGACATGCTCTTTTTTTATAAGATTCAGCCCTTGCTCCGGCGTTTTCTTCCCCGTCCGAACCTCCTCCACAATGCCCTTCCCGACATACGCCATCTCCTGCGTGAACTGCAGCCGCAACATCCCGTCATCCAAACACCGCGCGGCCACCTCACAGGCATATTGAGTCAGCCGGGCCGCCGCATGGCTCACTTCCCAGAAGTCGTCATCCCACGGGACCTCGTGCTCGCTGCGCGCCGTCATTCCTCACCCCAGGTCGAATAACCGGTGGTCCCCGCCGCATGGTGCACCCAGGAAATCTCCCGATAGCGGATCGCCAGGTGCTCCTGCGGTTCCTGCTCGTTGAGCAGGACGGCATGGGGCATGGCCACGTTCTGCTGGACGATCAGCCCGCCGCCGAGCCTTACCGAGTAGTACCGCTCCTGCAGGCCCGCAGCACTGGTGCGGAAAAAGGTGAGATCGCACTCCACCCGCTCCCTCGAATCGAGCGCCTGCGCCAGCAACGGAGTGGACTTGTCGACGAACTTGGTGAGGTAGACCGGTCGGTGCAACGCCCGGCTGACGCTGTCGAGGTTGGAAAGGCTGTGATCGAAGGCGAGAATCATGATCTGGTCCCGATGACCCGCCTGGCATTTGTTGCCGATGGAGTCTTGAGTGGAACACCCCGCCGAAATCAGGCCCTGAAGCGCGCCCGTGATCGTCATGTAGCCGTGATAAGCCATGCTGCGAACTCCCTGTAAAAAGTTCGCACTGTAAAAACGTAAAACCTCGTTGTATGTCGGACGCGTCCGAAATTACGACATAGAGAAGTTACCAAGTACGACAGACAATCGCGCCCCGACGTGCCATCCGCGCGCTTGACCGCCCTGCGCCTGCCACCCCATGCTCAGCCGCTTCCACCCACGCGCAAGGAACGACCGCATGAAGCTGGAAACTCTCGCCATCCACGCGGGCTTCAGCCCCGACCCGACCACCCGGGCCGTGGCCGTGCCCATCTACCAGACCACCTCGTTCGCCTTCGACGACACCCAGCACGGTGCCGACCTGTTCGACCTGAAGGTGGCCGGCAACATCTACTCGCGCATCATGAACCCCACCAACGACGTGCTCGAACAGCGCATGGCCGCCCTCGAGGGCGGGGTCGGCGCGCTGGCCGTGGCCTCCGGCATGGCCGCCATCACCTACGCCCTGCAGACCGTCGCCGAGGCCGGCGACAACATCGTCTCGGTGGCCAAGCTGTACGGCGGCACCTACAACCTGCTGGCCCACACCCTGCCGCGCATGGGCATCACCACCCGCTTCGCCGCCCACGACGACATCGCCGCCCTCGAAGCGTTGATCGATGAACGCACCAAGGCGGTGTTCTGTGAGTCCATCGGCAATCCCGCCGGCAACATCGTCGATATCCAGGCCCTGGCCGACGCCGCCCACCGCCATGGCGTGCCGCTGATCGTCGACAACACCGTCGCCACGCCGATCCTCTGCCGCCCGTTCGAGCACGGCGCCGATATCGTCGTGCACTCGCTGACCAAGTACATCGGTGGCCATGGCACCAGCATCGGCGGCATCGTCATCGATTCGGGCAAGTTCCCCTGGAGTGAAAACAAGGAGCGTTTCGCCCTGCTCAACACCCCCGACCCGTCCTACCACGGCGTCACCTACACCGAAGCCTTCGGCCCCGCCGCCTTCATCGGCCGCTGCCGCGTGGTGCCGCTGCGCAATACGGGCGCTGCGCTGTCGCCGTTCAATGCCTTCCTGATCCTGCAAGGCCTGGAAACGCTGGCCCTGCGCATGGAGCGCCACACCGAGAACGCGCTCAAGGTCGCCCGTTACCTGCAACAACACGACCAGGTGGCCTGGGTGAAGTACGCCGGCCTGCCCGACCACCCCGAGCATGAACTGGCCCAGCGCTACACCGGCGGCAAGCCGGCGTCGATCCTGTCGTTCGGCATCAAGGGCGGCCAGGCGGCCGGGGCGCGTTTCATCGATGCGCTGCAACTGGTGGTGCGCCTGGTGAACATCGGCGACGCCAAGTCGCTGGCCTGCCACCCCGCCTCCACCACCCACCGCCAGCTCAACGACGAAGAGCTGGAAAAGGCCGGCGTGCCACGGGACATGGTGCGGCTGTCGATCGGCATCGAGCACAGCGACGACATCATCGCCGACCTCGCGCAGGCGCTGGAGGCCAGCCGCGCTTGAGTCACCCGCGCCCCACCCAATGCCGACGGCGGGCGCGCACCTTGCAGAACCGGAACCCCGCGCAATGACCCTTTTCTACCTGAAACTCATCGTCACCCCGCTGCTGATGTGGGCCATCTCCCTTGCCTCGCGACGCTGGGGTGGCCTGCTGGGTGGGTTGCTTTCCGGGCTGCCGATCACCTCGGCCCTGGTGATGACCTTCCTGTGCCTGGAACAAGGCACGGACTTCGCCTTGGGCGCGGTGCCCGGCGCGCTCGGTGGGCTGGCGGCGGTGCAGGCCACCTACACGTTCTATCTGTTCGCCACACGCAAGCTTGGTATCGCTCCGGCGGTCGTACTGGCGATCCTTTTCTACGGCCTGGCGGCCTACGCCTTCACCCACTGGGGCAGCCTGTACCTGTCGATTGCCGTGGCGTTGCTACTAATCGCCGTGCTGATCCGCGCCAGTGGCCGCGAGCCCACACCCGATACACTCGCACGCCCCCGACACCGGTACTGGGAGATTCCTCTGCGCATGGTGTCCGCCACCTCGTTGCTGATGATCACCACCAGCCTGGCCAGCTGGCTGGGCCCGGCGACCAGCGGCATGCTGGCGCCGATTCCGGTGATCGCCTGGCCGCTGGTGGTGTTCGCCCATGTGCAGGGTGGGCGGGCCGGGATGGCCGCGATGGTACGGGGCAATGCCATCGGCGCGGTGGGGGTGATTGCGTTCTACCTGGCGATGGCAGGGCTGCTCGAGCGGCTGGGCGTGGCCATGACCATCAGCTTGGCCATGGGGCTGGCGGTAGTGCTGACTGTCGGGCTGGCGGCGCTGTCACGCAAGAAACAACGCCCTCAGTAGGAGCGGCTTCAGCCGCGATGCAGACAGCGCGGTGCCTGGCACCCGCTGCGCGGGTGATCGCGGCTGAAGCCGCGCCTACGGAGGTTTTGCCAAATCGATGGGTAATCGGTGATGGCAAACTGGCATTCCGGCAAACCTCGACAATACTGGCTCGTCACATGGATTTCCTTGCCCACACACAACAAAAGGGAATTTGCGATGAGCCACAACCACCCCCTGGACGTCGCCATCATCGGCGGCGGTGTCTCCGGTACCTACAGCGCCTGGCGCCTGCAACAGGCCCACGGCACCAACCAACGCATCCAACTCTTCGAATACGGTGATCGCATCGGCGGGCGCCTGTTCAGCGTCAACTTGCCCGGCCTGCCCAATGTGGTCGCCGAAGTGGGTGGCATGCGCTACATGCCCGGTGCCGACGGCCATGTGATGGTCGATACCCTGGTGCAGCACCTGGGCCTGCCGAGCAAAGTCTTCCCCATGGGTAACGAACAGGACCATATCGGCGCCAAGGACAACCTGTTCTACCTGCGTGGCCAACGCTTGCGCTTCCGCGACTTCGTCGAAGCGCCGCACAAGATCCCCTACGACCTGGGCTGGACCGAGCGCGGCTACAACCCCGAAGACCTCCAGGTCAACGTGATGAACAGCCTCTACCCCGGCTTCGACAAACTGAGCCTGGCCGAGCAGATGCAAGTGCAGGTGTTCGGCAAGCCGATCTGGCGCTACGGCTTCTGGGACCTGCTCTACCGCGTACTGAGCAACGAAGGCTACCAATTCATGAAGGACGCCGGCGGCTATGACGCCAACGTCGCCAACGCCAGCGCCGTGACCCAGTTGCCCGCCACCGAGTACAGCGACGCCACCGTGTTCCACACACTCAAAGACGGCTTCCAGAGCCTGCCGCTGACCCTGGCCCAGCGCTTCGTCGAGCACGCCGGCGGGCTGGTACCCGGCGACCAGCGCATCCAGATGAACCGCCGCCTGACCGCCCTGAGCTACAGCGGCAACAGCGAATACCCCTACCGCCTGCACCTGCGCCACACCGAGACCATCAACGGCAAGACCCACGACCTCGAAGGCGAGGACGTGGTAGAGGCCCGCCAGGTGATCCTCGCCCTGCCGCGCCGCTCGCTGGAACTGATCGACTCGCCGCTGTTCGACGACCCGTGGCTCAAGGACAACCTGAAGTCGGTGCTGGTGCAGTCGGCCTTCAAGCTGTTCCTGGCCTACGAGCAACCCTGGTGGCGCAACCTCGGCCTGGTGGCCGGGCGTTCGGTCACCGACCTGCCGATCCGCCAGTGCTACTACATGGGCACCGAGTGCGATCAGCCGGGCGGCGAACAGACCTTCAACTCGCTGCTGATGGCCTCCTACAACGACATCGGCACCGTGCCGTTCTGGAAAGGCCTGGAAGACGGCCCCGAGTTCGTCGGCTACACCCCGCGCAGCCTCGAAGGGCGCATCGCCAACGACGCGGTGGTGCCGCGCACGCAGTTCCAGATCAGCGACGAGATGGTACGCATCGCCCAACGCCAGGTCACCCAGTTGCATGCACAGGTCGAGCTGCCGGCGCCGTACTCGGCCGTTTACCACGCCTGGGACGCCGACCCGTACGGCGGTGGCTGGCACGAATGGAAGGCCAACTACCGCGTGGACCTGATCATCCAGAAGATGCGCCACCCGGTGAAAGACCAGCAGGTGTTCATCGTCGGCGAGGCCTACTCCTATGGCCAGGGCTGGGTCGAGGGCGCGCTGACCACCGCCGAGTCCACCCTGCAGGAGTTCTTCGAGTTGCCACGCCCCAGCTGGTTGCCCGCCAGCTATCAGTTGCTGCCAACCCCGGCGCCAGAGGAAATCGACTACAGCAAGCCACCCATGCCCACGCATCCCGCGCAGGTGCTCGACGGCATCACCCAGAACATCTGTGCGGGGATCAAGCCATGAGTCAATTCACCGTGGCCGACTACTTGCTCACCCGGCTCAAGCAACTGGGCCTGGAGAAGGTGTTCCAGGTGCCGGGGGACTATTGCTCGCACTTCATGAGCGCGCTGGATGCCTTCGAAGGTATCGACGCCGTGGGCGAGATCTACGAGATGGGCGCCGCCTACAGCGCCGATGGCTACGCCCGGGTGCATGGCCTGGGTGCCGTGTCGCTGCAATACGGCGTGGGCACCTTCAGCGCGGTGAACGCCATCGCCGGCGCTTTCGTGGAGCGCAACCCGGTGGTGGTGATTTCCGCCAGCCCCTCGACCGCAGACCGCCTCAAGGCCAATAGCCAGAATGTGCTGTTCCACCACTCCACCGGCGACTTCGAGGCCGACCGCAACGTGCTGGAACAGGTAACCGTGGCCTGCGAGATCCTGTCCGACCCGCACCGTGCGCCCTGGCAGATCGACAACGCCCTGATCGCTGCGCTCACCCACCGCCAGCCCATCTACCTGGAGGCCTACCAGGATATCTGGGGCGCCGAGGTGAACCGCCCCCACGGCCAGTTGACCCCGGCCCCGCGCCCGTCCAACCCGCAGGCCCTGCAGGAGCTGGTCGATGCCACCGTCCGGCGCCTGGCCGCGGCGCGCCAGCCCCTGGTGCTGCTGGGCGTGGAGGTGATCCGCTACGGCCTGCAGGATGCCGTGCAACATCTGATCGACAGTTGCGGCCTGCCCTTCTCCACCACCCTCGACGCCAAGACCGTGCTCGACGAAAGCCAGGCACCGTTCATCGGCACCTACGCCGGCCCCGCCTCGCGCCCGGAAACCTCGGCCCGGGTGGACGCCTGCGACTGCATCCTGGCCATCGGCGTGATCTTCACCGATGACTACCTCGACCTGTTGAATGCGCGCTACGGCCAGATCATCCAGGTGAACTGCGAACTGGCCCGCGCCGGCGACGACAACTACCCCAACGTACGCCTGCCGGACTACGTCGACGCGCTGCTCAAGGCCCTGAAGGTGGACACCCAGTTCCCCCGCCAGGGCATGGCCCTCGCCGCTGCGCGTCCGCTGCTGGGCAGCGGTGCGGTGCCCAGCGCGCTGAGCTACGCGAGCTTCTTCGACAGCCTGGTGAACTTCGCCCAGGAACACCGCCTGTGGCAGACCAGCACGCTGATCCTGGGGGAAAGCTCGTCGCTGTACGTGGCCAGCAACATCAATGGCATGCCCCGCGGCAGCTTCATTTCCGACGCCATCTGGGGCTCGCTCGGCCACGAGACCGGCTGCGCCCTGGGCGTGGCGCTGGGCAGCGGCCGCCGCCCGGTGGTGGTGGCCGGCGATGGCGGGTTCATGATGGTCAGCCAGTCGCTGGCGGCACTGGCGCGCAACCAGGTCAATGCCGTGGTGTTCGTGATGAGCAACCAGGTGTATGCGATCGAGCAGGCGTTCGTCGATCCCGATGCGTTCACTCCAGGCGGTGAGTTCGCGCCATTCGATACCCTGCCCACGCTGGATTACACCGCGTTGGCCACAGGGTATGGTGCGCTGGGGTATCGGGTGGAGACGGTGGACCAGCTGGAGCAGTTGCTGGCGCAGTTGCTGATGGTCGTGGGCCGTCCGGTGCTGGTGGAGGTGAAGATCGCCGAAAAAGACTTTGCCGAGCAGATCAAGCGGTTGGCTGGGGTGAGCAACTCCTGTTGAGGGTCGGTGAGAAGCCGCTTCCCCATCAGTGGAAGCGGCTTCTCATTCCCCTGAGCGGCACTGCCCACTCACTCCCCCCAGAACGATGTACGTACCAGCACCGGCACCTTGACACGGCTGCGCTGCCCTGCACGCTCTATCAGCAGCCCGCTGGCCTCGATGGCGAGCAGACGCACGCCACGGGCCAGCTCCTCGCCACTGCGCACCGCACGGGCCGGGCCGCCGTCCAGGCTGACGATGGCCACAGCGCCCTGGCTACCCGCCATCACCCCGCTGACCTTGATGTCCACCTGCACGGGGATATCGGCGAACCAGCGAGCGGCAGGCGCATCGCCCATGGCCTGCGTGGCAACGGGCTCAACCAGATTCGCCGACGGTGCCGACGGCAACATCACGCTGGCCCAGGTGAGCACGCCGGCAACTGCGGCCAACGCCCCCAGCCCTTGCAGCAGCAGGTTGGGGGAAAAGGTGATGCGGGCAATCTGCATGGTCACGGGCTCCTTGTGCACCTGCGCCCGAGCATAACGGCCAATTCTCACGGTTTTGTTTCACATCGCGATCATCTTCGTCGGGCATGCTGCCTTGCAGGACAAGGAGCGATTCTGTGAATGGACAACGCGGCTTCACCCTGATCGAGCTGATGGTGGTACTGGTGATCGTCGGAATCGCCAGCGCCGCCATCAGCCTGAACATCCGCCCCGACCCCGGCAAGCGTCTGCGCACCGACGGCGAACGCCTGGCGCACCTGCTGGAACTGGCGCAAAGCGAAGCCCAGGCCGACGGCCAGCCCCTGCGCTGGCAAAGCGAGCCAGGCGGCTATCGCTTCGTCCGGGCCGACGGACAGGTGCTCGCAGAGGGTCCGTTGCAGCCACGACGCTGGCAGGCCGAGGCGGTCAAGGTACAGGTCGAGCCGCGTGGCCCGCTGTGGCTGGAGGGCGAATGGGTCACGGCGCCCCTGAGCCTGCGCCTGCGCAGCGGCCAGGCCACGGTGCAACTGACGCGCACGGGCGCCGGGCAGGTCCGGGTGAGCCAGCCATGAAGTGCCGCGCCCAAGGCTTCACCCTGATCGAAGTGATGATCGCCATCCTGCTGATGGCGGTGGTCAGCCTGATCGCCTGGCGCGGGCTGGACAGCGTCAGCCGCGCCGACCGCCATGTGCGCCAGGCCAGCGAGGACAGCCAGGCGGTGCTACGGGTGTTCCAGCAACTGGAGCGCGACCTGGCGCTGCGCGCGACCCTGGAGCTGGCCGAACCACCGCTGCCGGGGCGCGAGCCGCCCGACAAACCGCTACTGCCTGCCCTGCGCGCCCGCCCCGACCGTCTCGAGCTGGTCCGCAACGGCGCCGTGCCGGGCAGCGGCCTGCAACGTGTGCGCTGGTATGTACGCGGTGGCATCCTGTATCGCGCCATGGCGCCAGCCAGTGACCGTTACCCGCTGCCGGCGCCAAAGGCGGCGACGGCGGTACTGGCCAACGTGACGGTTTTCAGCCTGCGCGGCTGGCAGGCCAAGGGCGGTTGGCAGGCACCGGGGAGCCAGCCCCTGGACAACCCTGCCGGCCTCGAAGTGCGCCTGGCCTGGCGTGGCCCCCAGGGCGAGGAGCACTACCGCCAGGTACTGGGCCCCTTCAACTGACCAGCACCACGCCACCGGGCAACTCCAGGCAACGAGCCCCGTAGGCGGCGCGGATCAGCTCGGCGGCCTGGGGCAACTGCTCGAAGCTCAGGCGCGCCTGCACCCGGCGACGCCCCAGGGACGGATTGAGCAGCAGCAGGCGCCCGGGGCGGTAGCGGTTGATCTCGTCGATCACCTGGGCCAAAGGTGCGTCGTTGAACACCAGCATGCGCTCGCGCCAGGCCATCACCTGGCTGGCATCGAAGGCTTGGGGCTCGCCGATCTGCCGAGCGCCAAAACGCAGCTGGCGCCCGGCTGGCAAGGCTTCGACACGCCCCAACGCCGTAATGCGCAGCTCACCGCTCAGGCAGGTGACACAGACACCGTCGTCGTCTTCGCGCACATTGAACCGCGCCTGTTCGGCACGGATCAGCCCCTCGCCCGCGCGCACCTGCACAGCGTGGCGGGCGAACACCTCGATCTCCCCTCCCAGCAGCGCGATGCCGTGTGCCTGGCGACTGACACGGGTGCGTACATTCATCTCCAGGTCGATCCCCGGTGCAAGTTCGACCCGGCGCTGCTCGCCCAACGCCGTCTCGAAGGCAGCCGGTTGAACATCAACGTTGCCCAACAGGCCGGTGTTCCAGGCCGCGAATGCCGCCGTGGCCGCCACCGCGCCACCGAGCAAGGCTCGCCGCCCCAGGAGCGGCAGCACCTGGTTGGCCTGGCATGCGGCAGGCTCCAGCAGCCGCCACAATCGACGTGCCTGGGTGAAGGCTTCGGCATGCGCCGGGCTGCGCGCGCACCATTGTCGCAGGGCTTGGGCATCAGCCTCGGTGGCCTGGCCGGAGGTCAGCCGCACGACCCAGTCCTGGGCCTGGCGCTGCAAGTCGGGATCGGGCGAAATCTGGTGCATGGTGCTCACATGAAAGAATCGACTATTGATCAAGACGGTTTTCCCGCCCCCGGACCGAACCGCTGGAACGCTTTTCTGTCCAGGCGCATTGCACAATGTCCCAGCGCGGCCTTGAGCTCTTTTTCCACGGTGCGCGTGGAAATGCCGAAACGCTGGGAGATCTCCAGGTGCGAAGCCTCCTCCAGGCGTGCGGCAATGAAGATTCTGCGGCGCCTGGCCGGCAGCTCGTAGAGCGCCCCCAGCAGGTTCTGGATCTCGCGCTGGCCACCGACGATGCGCGCCGGGTCCTGGTCCTCGGCCACCTGCAGCAGGGCTTCGATCTCGGCGCCGGTAAGCAGCCGTGCGTCGGCCTCGCGGCGGTCGGCGGCGACGTTCAGGGCCATACGGTACAGATAGGCGTCCGGCTTCTGCAGGTTGTGCACCACCTCCATGCGGTCGACCCGCAGGTAGGTTTCCTGGAGTACATCGTGGGCCAGGTCATCGCACCCGAACCGGCGCTTCAGGCGTAGCCTGAGGGCGTCGTAGGAGTTCAGAAACAGTTTGAGCAACGCACTGTCCCGAGGTGTGTTCATGCCGCCGCAGCTCCTTGCGATAAAGGGCAATCCATAGGTACCGGGCGCAACAGCAGGGTGACCGGCTGCGCCAGGGATGTCGGTGGTGCGCGTTGCAGACGCACCGCGCGCAAACGTTCGACCAGCTCGGCGTCACGGGTGAAATCGCCGGTCGTGGCCAGCAGCCGGCTCTGCACCAGTTGGCCTCCCGCGTCGATCCACACCTGCACGGCCGCCCGGTAGCTGCCGGGGCGGGTCAGTGTGGAGCTGCACAAGGCCTGCTCCACCGCTTGTTGCAATGCCAGGGCATAACTGTTGCCCTCCGTTGTTGTGGTGCTGCCGCGCCCCCCACCTGTCACCGTCTCCCGACGCACTGGCTGCAAGGTGAAACCGCCCGCCGCGCTGTAGTGGGCTTGCAAGCCGGTGCCTTGCAACAGACGCTGCAGGCCTTCCCGCGCGGCGTAACGTCCCTGTACCCGGCTTGAGCGTTGCCCGGCCAGCAGCGCCTGGTCGACCAGCACCGCCAGGCCGCTCTGCCGGGCGAAGCTGTCCAGGGCCAGGTTCAAAGGCTGCGCCGGGATATCCAGGGCCAATGGCACCTGGCTGCGCACGGGCAGCGCAACCAGCAGCCAGGCCAGGGCCACCAGGCCGGCCACACGCAATGCTCGCATGGATGAACAGGCCTCCTTGCTGGCCGCCGCTGCCCGGGAAACGCCATCCTGGGGCTTGTGCATGACGCTGTGGTGACAGTGCGCGGCAACCAAAGCTTCACCCAGGGTCGACACAGCACGGGCTAGACTTCGCCGAGGAATGGTTCAAGGAGTGTGCCCATGGGCAGATTGTCGCTGGCTACCTGTGCACTGCTGGCCTGTGCGTTGCCGGCGCTCGCCGAGACGCCCAAGACCGGCCAAGGCTGCATCGACGTGCAGGTCGGCCAGTCACGGGTATTGGCCTATGACTGCCTGAGCCAGCAGTTGCAAGGCAGCGATCCGCGGGCGGCCAAAGGCCTGCGGGAACGGCTTGATCCGGTGCAGCAGTTGCAACGCCAGGCACCGAACCAGATGGGCTTGGCCACGCCGGCGGCGACTTCGACGCGGATGGGTAATGCATTCGGTGGCTCGGTGCTACCGCAACGACCTTGAAATCAAGTACGGCGCTGCTGTAGGAGCCGGCCTTGCCGGCGAATGGGCCAGAGCAATCAGCACAAGGCAGTGGCAACCCCAGGGGATGTTCGCCCATTGATTTTGCGAATTGAAATAAATTGAACGTCTGCGCGCGGTAGGCTTCCAATGATTGATGACTGCCCTCGATCATCCGGAGCTCCGCCATGCGCATGTCCTGCCGTGCCCCCTGCGCCTGCCTGGAACTGGACTACGTACGCGACACCCTGTTCGGCCCGGTGGCGCAACACGCCGAATGCCAGGTCCAGATCGCCGCCCTGAGCCTCCAGGGCCGCCCGGCCCTGCGCCTGCATATCGAGCCGCCGCTGCCTGGCAAAGTCGACCGTGCGCACAGTGTGTCGTTCACCTGGGAGGGACGCAGCTATCGAGGCGTCGTTCGCGATCACGTCAAATGTGGGGATGGCGGGCTGAACCTTCTGCTCGAACTGCAATGAGCCGGCCCTGTGTGTACCCGGCCAACCTTGGTCGGCCGGGTTGACCTGATGCTCAGGCGATGGCCTTGAGCGTGGATGGATGGGCGTGACGCTGCTCCTTGAGCTGCGTCACCAACCCCACCAGGTCGCGGCAACTGTTGAGGCTGGCGACCGGAACGCCGGTCAGGGTCAGGCAGTCGTCCAGGTTCTGCCCCTGGCCCAGGCGGATGGTGAGGTTTTCGCCGTCCGGGCAGCTTACCTCGCAGCGGTCCGGCAGGCAGGCCTGCTCGATCATCTGCCGCATCTCAAGCATTGAAACTCCTATCAACGACATGGTACGACCCTCTCTGTGCTGGATGGCCTGTCATGTGAGTACGCTTTCGCGTGGACGGGCGCCAATTGATATTGCCCATGCCCAAGCGGCGCTTCATGCGTCGCGCCTAATGAAGGCATGCAAGATCCTCTAGCACCTTAGTGGAAGAATCCTGCCAGGCAGTGTTCGTTCGATCATTTGCGCGCACGGAGCGACGGGTGGTCGGAAACTGGACGATAAGCGAGCCTCGTTCAGGCGCTGCCATTTCGGCGCTACAACCGCGCCAGTTCCTCCCGGCAGAACTCCACGAACAACTGCGCCGGCTTGGTCAACTGCACACGCTTGAGGTGCGCCGCCGCCAACCCCGACAACGCCACAGGTTCGACGATATCCAGCATCACCAGACGCTGCCCGTCGTAGGTGAACTCCGAACAGGGCCGGGTGACCAGCAGTGAAAAGCCGAAGCCTTGCCCCACCATGCCCCGCACCATCTCGATGGAGGGTGAGCTGAAGACGATGTTGGGTGTCAGCCCCAGCTCGTTGAACAGGCTGACGAAGTAAGTGCGACTGGGCGCCACGTCGAGCAAGATCATCGGTTCCGGGCACAGGTCGCGCAGCGACACCTGGGTCTGGCCGGCAAACCGGTGCTTCTCCGGCAGCAGCACATAAGGCTTCTGCGCCGCCATCAATGGCTCGGTCTCGATGGTGCCGTCCAGGTCGTGGTCGTAGAGGAAGGCCAGGTCGAAGGTACCGGCGGTCAAGCCCTGGATCAGGTCTTGCTGCTCACCGTCGCGCAGGCGAATGTCCACGCCTGGGTAGCGCTGGCGAAAGCCGGCGATCAGCCTGGGCAGGTACAGCGGCGCGACGGTCTCGAAGCAGCCGATGTCGATCTGACCGGCCACGGTGTCGTTGTCGGCCAGGGCATTCTGTTCGAACTCACGGGCCATCTGCAGCAGCGACTTGGCCTTGGCATAGAAACGCTTGCCGCCAGGGGTCAGCGACACGCCCTGAGCGTGATGACGAATGAACAGCTGGACACCGAAGCTCTCTTCCAGGCTCTTGATCGCCGTGGAGATCGAAGGCTGGGCGATATAGAGCTGGCGCGACGCCTCGGCGACGCTGCCGGCCTCCACCGTGGTGACGAAGTACTTCAGTTGACGCAAGGTGTAGGAAGCCACGGGCATCTCTCTGGCGCCACTGCCGACGCGCGGGGAATATTCCTGTCAGCTTACCTCGTCGTCGGTGTGATGCGGGGGTGGTGCAACCAAGGATTTAGCTGGGCGTTGAGGATATTTTCAGTGGCCTGAATGCAAAGACCACCGTCAGTGGGGCCCCACTGACGGTGGTCTACAAGGTCGGCTGGACCTGAGGGTGATCAGTCGAACTCCCAATCAGGCTGGCAATGTCCGACCGGCGTCAGATAAGTGCCCTCTGGGCAGCTATCAGCGGCATGGGCAATCTGAATCATGCCTGCGGTTGCGATGAGAGCGATCAATGCGAACTTTTTCATACATGTTACCTGGGTAAAATTTCGGGATTCAACTGCGGCAGGCGAGTAATCCTACTCATCCCTGCCACCAGCCCGACAAACTTTACGCAATGCACCCGGCACAAGCGTTAGCTAAAACCTCAGGAATACCCAGAAAACATATCTCAGCTTCGCAGGCAAAATCCCCGCTTACCAAATTACGCGGTAATTAGACTACAGGGAACTTCCTCCAGGGCTGCTTGTTCACCCGGCCCGGGCTTGAACTCAGCACATTTGGTTGTGCTGGCCGGAGGACGAACAGGGTCGGCAACACTCGGCTGGAGCAGGCGTTCAGCCAGGGTTGGCACATAGCCCGGAAGCACGATACGGCCCATTTGCAAACACTGGCGTGGTTGTCTGGTCAGGGGCTGTTTCCGATTGGCTGCGGGGTGTGGGTGTTAGCGGCAGCCCATCGCGGTGGGCTGCCCAGGAACACGAACACACCAACGCCTGGGAACGGTATTCGCAGGCGCGGGTGTAGGAAGGTCAGTAGACGCGGACTCGGTCAGTCGAATTCAAAGCTTGGCTGGCAGTGCCCGGCACCCGTGAGAAACGTGCCCTCCGGACATTGGATGGGGGCAATGTTGCCAACATAGCCGACGGGCCGATTATCAGCGGGCGTCACGGTATCGCCCCTGATGCACGGTGATGTAGCAGCCAACTCGATGTCGGTTGAATGCATGCTCTCGTCGCCATGGGTTATCTGGGCCAGGCTTGCAGTGGCCAATAGTGCAATCGATACGATCCTTTGCATGTTTCTCTCCTTGAATGAGGGCTCCGCCGTCATGTGCTGTGCATGAAGGGCAGCACTGCGCGTTCAGCGCGATAAAACTGTATACCCCAGTGCCACCCTTTGATTGAGCTCAGATGCCAGCAACCACGTAGGAGACCTCATCAACCACCCATCAAGCAGGCTGGCCGCCGCTTCGATGGCCGGATGGCACGCCCTCGACATGCCTTTCGCCAAGCATGCCTCGCTCGACGATGAAATCGATCACCGCCTGCAACCCGTCGCCCCGCTTCAGGTTGCTGAACGTCCACGGCCGCTCAGGGCGCATGCGTCGGGTATCGCGCTCCATCACCTCCAATGAGGCGCCGACATACGGCGCCAGGTCGGTCTTGTTGATCACCAGGAAGTCCGACTTGGTGATACCTGGCCCCCCCTTGCGCGGGATCTTCTCGCCTTCGGCGACATCGATCACATAGATGGTCAGGTCGGCCAGCTCGGGGCTGAACGTCGCACTGAGGTTGTCGCCGCCACTCTCAACGAAGATCACTTCGAGGTTGCCGAACTTGCGTGCCAGCGCCTCGACAGCGGCGAGGTTCATCGAGGCATCCTCGCGAATCGCGGTGTGCGGGCAGCCACCCGTCTCGACGCCGACAATCCGCTCGGGCTCGAGTGCGCCAGCTTCGGTGAGGATGCGCTGGTCTTCCTTGGTGTAGATGTCGTTGGTCACCACGGCGATCTCGTAATGATCGCGCATGGCCTTGCACAGGGCTTCAAGCAGCGCGGTCTTGCCGGAGCCCACCGGGCCGCCGACACCGACACGCAGGGGTTGCTGGTAGTTTTGCATCGTGGCAGTCCTCAGGAACGGAACAAACGGGTGTATTGGGTTTCGTGGCGCGATGAGGCGATGGCCAGCAACGGCAGGCCGCCGCCGAGCTGGTCATCGTCGAGCGCCAGTGCGTGATCGAGCACGGCAGGCAGTTCCTCGCCCAGGTCGCGCAGCAGCGTCTGGGCGGCTTGTTGACCGAATGGCACTAGCTTGACGCCCGCCATCACCGCCCCCTCCAGCCAGGCAAAACCATGGCCCAGGGCGAGGTCGCGCAATGGAACAGACCAGTGCGCGCCAAGCCAGGCCATGCCACCGAGCTGGCTGAGCTCGAGGCTGCTGCGCCAGGCCGAATCCTGGCCCAACTGCCAGCCATCGAGCAGGCGAGCCAAGGCGCTGCCACGCTGGGTCTCCTCGAGACGCAACTCGGACGTCTCGCGGTTGGCCAGCAGGAAACGGCTCCAGTGGGTGAACGCCTCGGCGTCGTCGGCCTGGCAGGCGTGGTACAGGCGTGCCAGTACGGGCCAGTCGAGGCAACCAAGGGTGTCGTGCAGTTGCTCGCGCTGCCAGGCGGCGAAGCCTGCGACAGACCTTACCCAGCCCGCTTCGACAGCCCATTCCAGGCCTTGCGAGTAGGTGAAACCACCCACCGGCAGGCCCGGGCTGGCCAGCTGCAGCAAACGCAGCAACGCCAGGTCAGTGTTCATCAGCCAGCCAGCACCAGCGCGGCGCCGGCCAGCAGGCCACCACCAAAGGCTTTCTGCAGGCCGGCATGGCGGCGCAGCAGGCAGCCCACTGCGTAACCGACCACCAGCAGCAGGCCGCTGACCGTGACGAAACCGGCGCTGAACAGCCAGAATGCGCTGGGCGTGGCCTCGACGCCGTGGGCCCAGCCATGGAACAGGGCGAACACCGGCATGACCAGCGACAGCAGCAACTGACGGCTCGGCAGCAGCATGGCGGCGGCAGCCACCAGCAGCGACGCGATGATCATCTGTTCCATGCCCAGCACATCACCGAACAGATGGCCGCACACAGCACCGCCGAACATGGCCGCCAGGGTGGCCAAAGGCAGCGTGAGGGTGCGCCGGGTCAAGGCCGCGAGCACACCCGTGCCGATCAGCATCAGCAAGTGATCGAGACCGGTCAGCGGATGCAGCAGGCCGTCCTGCAGCGGGTTGGCGTCGTGACCGGGGTGGGCGAAGGCCGGCAAGGCCACCATCAACAGCATCAGGGCGAAAGTCTTTTTCATCGCAAGCTCCAAAGGTGGTTCAGGAATGGGTGGGCAGGCGCACGAACGGATGATCGTGGCCATGAGCATGGCTGTGGGGCGCACTCTGGTAGGCGCCGGCCTCGGGCTCGAACGGCGCCTGCTCGGTGTCGACGTTCAGGCCCAGGCCGCGCAGCATGTCGTCGAGCACATGGTCATGCTGGTAACGCAACAGGCCCGGCTCGATCTGCAATGGCACATGGCGATTGCCCAGGTGGTAGGCGGCGCGGGCCAGCAGGTGCGGGTCGTCGCAGCGCACCGTCGACACCGCCTCGGGCGCCGCCAATACGCGAACCACATGGCCGCCGTCGGTGTCGCAGAGCAGCTCGCCGCCGCGCAGCAAATGGCCGCGTTCGAGCATCAGCCCAGCCTCGCGGCCATCGTCCAGCTTGACCCGCAGCCGGCTCTTGATACGGCTGTCGACATCGAGCGTGAGGGTGCCGGTGACCGTGGCGGCTTCGGCGAGGCGCCGGGTGAGTACGATCATGTTCACTCCTTCAGAACAGGAAATAGCGCTGGGCCAGCGGCAGTTCGCGGGCCGGTTCGCAAACCAGCAGCTCGCCATCGGCACGCACCTGGTAGGTTTGCGCATCGACTTCGATCAGCGGCTGCAGGGTGTTGTGGATCATGTCGGCCTTGCGTACCCGGCGGCAGCCGTGGGCCACGCCGATCAGGCTGCGCAGGTTGAGTTCCTCGGCCAGGCCACGGTCCATGGCCGCCTGGGGCAGGAAGGTCATGCGCGTGGCATGCCGGGCCGCGCCAAGGGCGCCGAACATCGGCCGGTAGTGCACCGGCTGCGGTGTCGGGATCGAACCGTTGATATCGCCCATGGGCGCGGTGGCGATCATCCCGCCCTTGAGCACCAGCGCGGGTTTGACCGCGAAGAACGCCGGCGCCCAGAGCACCAGGTCGGCGAGCTTGCCCACTTCCACCGAGCCCACTTCATGGGCGATGCCGTGGGTCAGCGCCGGGTTGATCGTGTACTTGGCGATGTAGCGTTTGACCCGGTAGTTGTCGCTGTAGCGGCTGTCCGGCGCCAAAGGCCCACGGCGCAGCTTCATCTGGTGGGCCACCTGCCAGGTGCGCAACACCACCTCGCCGACCCGGCCCATGGCCTGTGAATCGGATGACGTCATGGCGAACGCGCCCATGTCGTGAAGGATGTCCTCGGCGGCGATGGTCTCGCGGCGGATGCGTGATTCGGCGAAAGCCACGTCCTCGGCGATGCTCGGATCCAGGTGATGGCAGACCATGAGCATGTCCAGGTGCTCGTCGACGGTGTTGACGGTGTATGGCAGGGTCGGGTTGGTCGAGGACGGCAGCACGTTGGCCTGGCCGGCCGCGCGGATGATGTCCGGGGCATGGCCACCGCCAGCGCCTTCGGTGTGGAAGGTGTGGATGGTGCGGTCGCCGATGGCAGCCAGGGTATCCTCGATGCAGCCCGACTCGTTGAGGGTGTCGGTGTGGATCGCCACCTGGATGTCCATCTCCTCGGCCACACTCAGGCAGCAGTCGATTGCCGCGGGCGTCGAACCCCAGTCCTCGTGCAGTTTAAGGCCCACCGCGCCTGCGGCGATCTGCTCGCGTAGCGCCTCAGGGCGCGAGGCATTGCCCTTGCCCAGCAGGCCGATGTTGATCGGCAGGCTGTCGGCGGCCTGGAGCATGCGCGCCAGGTACCAGGGGCCAGGGGTGCAAGTGGTGGCGTTGGTGCCGGTGGCCGGCCCCGTGCCACCGCCGATGAAGGTGGTGACGCCGCTGGTCAGCGCCTCCTCCACCTGCTGCGGGCAAATGAAGTGGATATGCGAGTCGATGCCGCCGGCGGTGACGATCTTGCCTTCGGCCGCGATCACCTCGGTGCCCGGCCCGACCGGCACGCTGACGCCGGGTTGCACATCAGGGTTGCCGGCCTTGCCGATGGCAGCGATACGCCCGTGCTTGACGCCGATATCGGCCTTGACGATACCCCAATGGTCGATGATCAGGGCATTGGTCAGCACCAGGTCCATGGCCTCGGCCGCCAGCATCTGGCCCTGGCCCATACCATCACGGATCACCTTGCCGCCGCCGAACTTGACCTCTTCGCCATAGACCGTGAAGTCTTTCTCCACCTCCACCCACAACGCGGTGTCGGCCAGGCGCACGCGGTCGCCGACGGTGGGGCCGAACATGTCGGCGTAGGCCTGCCGGGAAATGCGGCTCATGCCCTGCCCTCCAGCGCGCCCATCACCTTGCCCTGGAAGCCGTACACCTCGCGCTTGCCGGCGTAGGCCACCAGCTGCACGGTGCGCGCCTGGCCCGGTTCGAAGCGCACCGCGGTGCCGGCCGGGATGTCCAGGCGAAAGCCACGGGTCGGCGCGCGCTCGAACACCAGGGCGTCGTTGACTTCGAAAAAATGGTAGTGCGAACCGACTTGCACAGGGCGGTCGCCGTGGTTGGCGACGCTGACGCTGAGCGTTTCTCGGCCGACGTTGAGCTCGATGTCGCCTGCGGCGACCTGGACTTCTCCGGGAATCATGCGGGGTTCCTCAGACAATGGGGTCATGCACGGTCACCAGCTTGGTGCCGTCGGGGAAGGTCGCCTCGACCTGGACGTCGTGGAGCATTTCCGGCACACCGTCCATGACCTGTTCGCGCACCAGCACCTCGCGCCCGAGGCTCATCAGCTCGGCCACCGTGCGGCCGTCGCGGGCGCCCTCCAGCACCGCGGCGCTGATCAGCGCCACCGCTTCCGGATAGTTCAGCCGCAGGCCACGGGCCAGGCGCCGTTCGGCCAGCAGCGCGGCGGTGAACAGCAGCAGTTTGTCTTTCTCTCTCGGGGTCAGCTCCATGGCGGCTCTCTCAGGTGGCCCAGATGCGCGGCGGGCACGGCGCCAGGCCGAGCACGGCCGGGCGCAGCAGGTGCCAGAGGCGCTGCAGATTGCATTGCAAGTGTTGGTTGTCGTGGTCGAGCAGGCGGATCACCAGCAGCGGGCCGAGCAAGGTCGCGCCGGCCGGGGTGTCGAGTGCCTCGAGCTGTTGCCGGACTTGCTCCAGCACGGCCTGGTCGGCCGGCGTTGCGCAGAACGTCGCGATCAGCGGGTATCCGCCCACCTTGTCCAGGTGCCCCCCTTCGATGCGCAGGCGCTCGTGCAAGCCGGGATCGCCTGGCAGTTCGATGCACAAGCGGCTGTCCAGGGCGCCCTGGGCGAAGCGCTCGCCCATCACCGGCCGCCCCAGGCACAAGGTTTCCCAGGCCAGCAACCGGGCGCCGGGTTCAAGGCTGAAGCGGCTGTCGAGGCTGGCCCGGGCGCCATTGAAGAAGATGCTGTCCTGGGGCAGCCACTCCAGGATGCTGCCAGCGGCGAGGTGAAAGCGTTGGGCCAGGCGCGCGGTCGGGCCGATGCTGCGGTAGAACTTGCTGGCGCCGGGCATGGTCAGCAGTGCGTGGCTGCCTGCATCAAGGTGTACATCCAGCTCCAGGCGATCACCGGCGACGATACCGCCAGGCGGATGCAGCACATAGACATGGCAGGTCGCGCCCTCCGGATGGAATGGCCGCTGCACCAAAAGAGGTCCGACATGGCGCCGCGCACCAAGGCGAGTCACGCCATCGCGCTGGATGAAGCGCAACTGCAGGTGGGCGCTCCAGCCCGGGTCTGCCTGAGGTGGTTCGATCTGCTGCGCCAACGACATGCTGGAACCCCTGGAATCCATGGCCTTGCGGCCGTCCGGAGGGCCATGCGCTGGGTGCTTGCAGGCGCGCCAGGCTGACCACTCGATCAATATTCGCTGGCTGGATATAGCAGGTAGCGGGCCAAGTCCGCAGGTGAACGAAGATGAAACTTCCGGACCGTCAGTCAGGCCGCCCGGCCTCGGGCCAGAGCAGCCGGCGCATTGACGCGCGATTTGCGTGCCTTCCCGCGTGCACAGGTGCGCTAAAGTGGCGCTCCCGCCCCTTTTCGAGACAAGGACGTGCCCATGACATTCGCCCCCGCCATCCCGATCCTGCGCATTTTTTCGATCGACAAGGCCAGGGAGTTCTACCTCGACTTTCTTGGGTTCCAGCTCGACTGGGAACACCGCTTCGCCCCGGACTTGCCGCTGTACATGCAGATCCATCGCGACGGGCTGATCCTGCATCTTTCCGAACACCACGGTGACGCCACGCCGGGATCGGCGGTTTTCGCCCGGGTAGAAGACCTCAAGGCCTTGGAGCGCGAACTGCTGGACAAGCAGTACGGCTATGCCCGCCCCCAGGCCGAAACGGTCGACTGGGGCCTGGAGATGCAGGTCGTCGACCCGTTCGGCAACCGCCTGCGCTTCTGCCAGCAGATTGGCGACAACACCTGATGGCCGGCGACAAACGGACACTGGCACGCCTGGAACGGGAAATGGTCGCCTGCCTGACCGAGGCCTGCGCCACGGCCCAGGCCGAGATCGTCGGCTTCGCCTGGCTCACGCATCAGGTCGACCTCGACGACTTTCCCGCCAGCCTGCGCATCACCTGGGTGTTCACCGACGACACCGACAAGGCCAGGGCCCTGGCGGGCGAGGACAAGGCGCGGATGCTCGGGTTGACGGCCCAGGCGCTCGCCGACGCCGGCATCCAGCTGGATCATGTCGCCTGGCATGTGCGCTTCGACAGCGAGGAGGCCTGCTGGCGCGACCATGGCGGTGACTGGAACCGGCGCTTGCGCTGAACCGCGTGGCCCGTTCGCCTGTAGGAGCGGCTTTAGCCGCGATCACCGGCGAAGCGGGTACCAGGCACTGCGTCGCCGGCATCGCGGCTAAAGCCGCTCCTACAGAGGTCCCTGCCCCCAAAGGGTTGTGTGATCACCCACGGTTCCCGATCCGCGCCGGATGTATTAAGGTGGCGGGGTGCGCATATAAAAGCAGCCCGCCGTGTTCGGGCGTAGAGCTATGAGGGTGTCATGAGTAACGAAAGCATTAACTGGGACAAGCTGGGTTTCGACTACATCAAGACCGACAAACGTTACCTGTCCGTATGGCGTAACGGCGAGTGGGACAAGGGCACCCTGACCGACGACAACGTGCTGCACATCAGTGAAGGCTCCACTGCCCTGCACTATGGCCAGCAGTGCTTCGAAGGCCTGAAGGCCTACCGCTGCAAGGACGGCTCGATCAACCTGTTCCGCCCGGACCAGAACGCCGCGCGCATGCAGCGCAGCTGCGACCGCCTGCTGATGCCACGCGTACCGACCGAGCAGTTCATCGAAGCCTGCAAACAGGTGGTCAAGGCCAACGAAAAATTCGTCCCGCCGCACGGCAAAGGCGCGCTGTACCTGCGCCCCTTCGTGATCGGCACCGGTGACAACATCGGCGTGCGCACCGCCCCCGAGTTCATCTTCTCGGTCTTTGCCATCCCGGTCGGCTCGTACTTCAAGGGCGGCATGACCCCGCACAAGTTCCTGATCTCCGACTTCGACCGCGCAGCCCCGCAAGGCACCGGCGCGGCAAAAGTCGGCGGCAACTACGCGGCCAGCCTGCAACCCGGTTACGAAGCCAAGAAAGCCGGTTTCGCCGACTGCATCTACCTCGACCCATTGACCCACAAGAAAATCGAGGAAGTCGGCTCGGCCAACTTCTTCGGCATCACCGCCAACAACGAATTCGTCACTCCAAAGTCGATCTCGGTACTGCCGGGCATCACCCGCCTGTCGCTGATGGAACTGGCCGAATCGCGCCTGGGCCTGAAGGTCATCGAGGGCGACGTGGAAATCGACAAGCTAGACCGTTTCGTTGAAGCCGGCGCTTGCGGCACCGCCGCCGTGATCACCCCGATCGGCGGTATCCAGTACAACGGCAAGCTGCACGTGTTCCACAGCGAAACCGAAGTCGGCCCGGTTACTCAAAAGCTCTACAACGAGCTGACCGGCATCCAGAGCGGTGATGTCGAAGCCCCGGCCGGCTGGATCGTCAAGGTCGCCTGAGGCGTTCGCCTGCTGTGAAAACGGGGCATGCCAGCGATGGCATGCCCCGTTTTTATTGCCCGCTCCCACAGGGGCGTGTACATCGCGCACGGCCAGATGAATTTTTCTTAAATCGCCGTTTGTCTATTCTTTGGCACAATCAAGCCTCCATTCGCCGCCCAGGAACCAGCATGCCACGCGTACTGACCATCGAAGACGATGCCGTCACCGGCCAGGAAATCGTCGCCGAACTCACCAGCCATGGCCTGGAGGTCGATTGGGCCGACAACGGTCGTGAAGGCCTGTCCAAAGCCATCGCCGGTGGCTATGACCTGATCACCGTGGACCGCATGCTGCCCGAAGTCGACGGTCTGACCATCGTCACCACCCTGCGCAGCCTGAAAATCGCCACCCCGATCCTGATGATCAGCGCCCTCTCCGATGTCGACGAGCGCGTGCGTGGCCTGCGCGCCGGTGGTGACGACTACCTGACCAAGCCGTTCGCTTCGGACGAAATGGCCGCAAGGGTCGAAGTGTTGCTGCGCCGCAACAGCACGCCCATGACCCAGACCCGCCTGCAGGTCGCCGACCTGGAACTGGACCTGATCAGCCACGAGGCGCGTCGCGGCGAGCAGTCGCTGAACCTGCTGCCCACCGAATACAAGCTGCTGGAATACCTGATGCGCCACTCCGGCCAGGTGATCACCCGGATGATGATCTTCGAAGAGGTCTGGGGTTATCACTTCGACCCCGGCACCAACCTGATCGACGTGCACATCGGGCGCCTGCGCAAGAAGATCGACTCACCCGGCCAGACTCCCCTGATCCGTACCGTGCGGGGCTCCGGCTATGCTATTGCCGAACCCGTCTAAGGGCTGGAGTTCCTCCACCAGCCGCCTGCTGGCGCTATACAGCTTTCTCTTCGTGGCCTGGAGCAGCATCCTCATGGGGGTGCTGTACTTCGAGGTGTCCAGCTACCTGAACAAGCTCACCCGTCACTCCATGCTGCAACGCCAGCACCTGTTCGCCCACATGAGCGGCAAGCAACTGGACGACGCCCTGATCGCCAGCCAGGCCTTCGAAGAGCGCAGCTTCGACGCGTACGGCCTGTTCGATCCGCAGCTCAACCCGATTGGCGGACGTATCCGTGCCATCCCCTCGGATCTTGGCCTGGATGGCAAGATCCACGAACTCAAGCGCTGCCTGGACGCGGACGACCCGCGCCTGCCGCCGGACAGCTGCGACGCGGTGGCGATCAAGGTCCAGGACGGCCGCTGGCTGGTGCTGGTGCGGGACAACGGCTCGCTGTTCGTGGTCACCCGGATCATCCTCCACGCCCTGCTCTGGGGTATATCCCTCACCTTGATCCCCGGTTTCGCTGGCTGGTACCTGCTGCGCCGCCGACCGCTCAAGCGCATCCGCGCCATCCAGGCCCAGGCCGAGCTGATTGTCGCCGGCGACCTCACCCACCGCTTGCCACTGTCGGCCCGACGTGACGAGCTGGACATGCTCGCCGCCATCGTCAACGCCATGCTCGACCGTATCGAGCGCCTGATGCACGAGGTCAAGGGGGTGTGCGACAACATCGCCCATGACCTGCGCACGCCATTGACCCGGCTGCGCGCCCAGCTCTATCGCATTCGCCAGCAAAACGGCATCGACTCAGCGCAGGGCGAGGCGCTGGACCAGGCGATCGGCGAGACCGACACACTGATGGCGCGCTTCCGCGGCTTGCTGCGCATCAGCGAACTGGAAGATCGCCAGCGTCGTGCCGGTTTCGTGCAGCTCGACCCCCATGCGTTGCTGATGGAGCTGCACGATTTCTATCTGCCACTGGCCGAGGATGGCGGCATCCGCCTGCGCCTGGCGCAGCCCGGGCAATTGCCTGCGTTGCATGGCGACCGTGAATTGCTGTTCGAGGCACTGGCCAACCTGGTGGGCAATGCAATCAAGTTCACCCCGGAGGGTGGGCAGGTCTGGATCGAGGCGATGCAGGACGACGATGGCGTGCGTATTGCCGTCGAAGACAGCGGGCCGGGGATTCCGGCGCAGGAGCGCGAGGCGGTGTTGAAGCGCTTCTATCGCAGTGATGAAGGCCACCGTCACCCGGGGTTCGGGCTGGGCTTGTCGATCGTCGCGGCGATCGTCGACCTGCATGGCTTCGGCTTGGAGGTGGGGGCCAGCGAGCTGGGTGGGGCGAAGCTGGTGCTGCATTGCCCGTTGGCGGGCCTGGCCAAATAACGGTCGGGAACACATTGCGGCCCCTTCGCGGGAGAACCCGCCCCCACAGGTACAGCACAGCATTGAGATTTGTGCTGTACCTGTGGGTTTACCCGCGAAGGGCTGCGCAGCAGCCCCAATCAACTCGATCAGTCAGCCAGGCGCCAGGTGGTGCCACCCTTGCCGTCTTCCAGCACCACACCCATGGCGGTGATCTGGTCACGGATACGGTCGGACTCCGCCCAGTTCTTGTCCGCACGCGCCTGCAGGCGTGCCTGGATCAAAGCCTCCACTTCAGCGGCATCGACCTTGCCTTCGGCACCGGCCCGCAGGAAGTCGTCGGCATCCAGCTGCAGCACACCCAGCACATCACCCAGCTCACGCAGGCGACCGGCCAGGCCGGCAGCGGCCTCCAGATCGCTCTCGCGCAGGCGGTTGATCTCGCGCACCAGGTCGAACAGCACGGCGCAGGCTTCGGGGGTGCCGAAGTCGTCGTTCATCGCCACGGTGAAGCGCTCGACGAACGCCTCGCCACCCTTCGCGGCAACCCGCGGCAGGCCGCGTAGTGCGTGGTAGAAACGCTCCAGCGCCCCCTTCGAGTCACGCAGGCTGTCTTCGGAGTAGTTGATGGCGCTGCGATAGTGGCTGGCCACCAGCAGATAACGCACCACTTCCGGGTGGTACTTGTCGAGCACGTCGCGGATGGTGAAGAAGTTGTTCAACGACTTGGACATCTTCTCGCCATTGATGCGGATCATGCCGCAATGCATCCAGGCGTTGGCGTACTGCTTGCCGGTGGCCGCCTCGCTCTGGGCGATCTCGTTCTCGTGGTGCGGGAACTCCAGGTCGCTGCCGCCACCGTGGATGTCGAAGCTCTCGCCCAGGCAGCAGGTGGACATGACCGAGCACTCGATGTGCCAACCCGGACGGCCCGGGCCCCATGGCGAATCCCAGAACGGCTCGCCCGGCTTGGCGCCTTTCCACAGCACGAAGTCCAGTGGGTCCTGTTTCGACTCACCCACCTCGATCCGCGCGCCGATGCGCAGGTCTTCGATCTTCTTGCGCGACAGCTTGCCGTAGCCGACGAACTTGCCGACCCGGTAGTACACGTCGCCATTGCCCGGCGCGTAGGCGTAGCCCTTGTCGATCAACGTCTGGATCATCGCGTGCATGCCGGGGATGTGGTCGGTGGCACGGGGTTCCAGGTCTGGCTTGAGGATGCTCAGGCGCCGCTCGTCCTCGTGCATCGCGTCGATCATGCGGGCGGTCAGCGCGTCGAACGACTCGCCGTTCTCGTTGGCCCGGTTGATGATCTTGTCGTCGATGTCGGTGATGTTGCGTACGTAGGTGAGGTCGTAGCCGCTCTTGCGCAGCCAGCGCGTGACCAGGTCGAAGGCCACCATGCTTCGGCCATGACCCAGGTGGCAGTAGTCGTACACGGTCATGCCGCAGACATACATGCGCACCTTGTTGCCATCGAGTGGCTTGAAGGCTTCCTTCGTCTTGCTCAGCGTGTTGTAGATCGTAAGCACGGCGGTTCCTCAGCTGCCCCAGGAGTCACGCAGGGTGACGGTGCGGTTGAACACCGGACGGCCTGGCTGGCTGTCCTTCAGGTCGGCGCAGAAGTAACCTTCGCGCTCGAACTGGAAGCGGTCTTCCGCCTGGGCCTGGGCCAGCGATGGCTCGGCACGGCAACCCTTGAGCACCTGCAACGACTCGGGGTTGATGTTGTCGAGGAAGCTGCCGCCCTCTTCGGTCTTCTCCGGGTTGGCGGAGCGGAACAGACGGTCGTACAGGCGCACTTCGCACTCGACGCTGCCTTCGGCCGGCACCCAGTGGATCACGCCCTTCACTTTACGGCCTTCGGGGTTCTTGCCCAGTGTGTCCGGGTCATACGAGCAGCGCAGCTCGACGATGTTGCCGTCGGCATCCTTGATGGCCTCGTCGGCGCGGATCACGTAGCTGCCGCGCAGGCGCACTTCACCGGCGGGTTCCAGGCGCTTGTAGCCCTTTGGCGGCTCTTCCATGAAGTCGTCGCGGTCGATGTACAGCTCGCGTGCGAACGGCAGGACGCGCACGCCCATGTCTTCCTTCGGGTGGCGCGGCAGTTCGAGCTGCTCGACCTGGCCTTGCGGATAGTTGGTGATGACCACCTTCAGCGGGCGCAGTACGCACATGGCGCGCGGCGCGGTGCGGTCCAGGTCGTCACGGATGCTGAATTCGAGCATCGCCATGTCGACCACGCCGTCGGAACGGTTGGTGCCGATCATCTCGCAGAAGTTGCGGATCGAGGCAGGGGTGTAGCCGCGGCGGCGATAGCCCGACAGGGTCGACATGCGTGGGTCGTCCCAGGCTTCGACGTGGCCTTCGTCCACCAGCTGCTTGAGCTTGCGCTTGCTGGTGATGGTGTAGTTCAGGTTCAGGCGGCTGAACTCGTACTGGCGCGGGTGCGCCGGCACCGGCAGCTTGTCGAGGAACCAGTCGTACAGTGGACGGTGGCTTTCGAATTCCAGGGTGCAGATCGAGTGCGTGATGCCTTCGATGGCGTCCGACTGACCGTGGGTGAAGTCGTAGTTCGGGTAGATGCACCACTTGTCACCGGTCTGGTGGTGGTGGGCATGGCGAATGCGGTACAGGATCGGGTCGCGCAGGTTCATGTTCGGCGAAGCCATGTCGATCTTGGCGCGCAGCACGCGCTCGCCGTCCTTGAACTCACCGGCCTTCATGCGCGCGAACAGGTCGAGGTTCTCTTCGACGCTGCGCTCGCGGAACGGGCTGTTCTTGCCGGCCTCGGTCAGGCTGCCACGGTATTCCTTGGCCTGCTCGGGGCTGAGGTCGCAGACATAGGCGTTGCCCGACTTGATCAGGTCCACGGCCCAGTCGTGAAGTTGGTCGAAGTAATCCGAGGCATAACGCACCGGGCCCGCCCACTCGAAGCCCAGCCACTTGACGTCACGCTGGATGGAGTCGATGTACTCCTGGTCTTCCTTGGCCGGGTTGGTGTCGTCGAAACGCAGGTGGCAGACGCCGCCGAATTCCTGGGCCAGGCCGAAGTTCACGCAAATCGACTTGGCGTGGCCGATGTGCAGGTAACCGTTCGGTTCCGGCGGGAAACGGGTGACGATGCTGCTGTGCTTGCCCGCGTCCAGGTCGGCCTGGACGATCGGCCGCAGGAAGTTCGCAGGGACGGCGGGGGCGCCTTTTGCGGCGGCGTTGGGCGCGTTGTCGGCAGTGGGCTTGCTCATAGTGTCCTTGAATACAGGTAGCCGGCCGGGTAGGCCGATTGAATCAAAGGGCCTATCATAGCCGAAGCAGTCAAGCTGCCGACAGCCAGGCACCGACAAACTGGCGCGAATTATCGCGATCCGTGCAAAAATGGCGACCGCGCGCCTTGTGCCCGGTAACCGGCACAACCTGGCGCACCCTATTCCCGATGCCTTGAGAGCGAACTTAAGCATGTCCAAAGTCAAACTGAGCACCAACCACGGCGACATCGTCCTGCAACTGGACGCAGAGAAAGCCCCGCAAACTGTTGAGAACTTCGTTCAGTACGTGAAGGAAGGCCACTACGACAACACTGTGTTCCACCGTGTGATCAAGGGCTTCATGATCCAGGGCGGCGGCTTCGAGCCAGGCATGAGCCAGAAGAAAACCCGCGCCAGCATCCAGAACGAAGCCGACAACGGCCTGAAGAACGCCAAGTACACCATCGCCATGGCCCGTACCATGGAGCCGCACTCCGCGTCCGCGCAGTTCTTCATCAACGCCAGCAACAACGATTTCCTCAACCACAGCGGCAAGAACGTGCAGGGCTGGGGCTACGCGGTATTCGGCGAAGTGATCGAAGGCCGTGAAGTCGTCGATGCCATCGAAGGCGTGTCCACCGGCTCCAAGGCCGGCCACCAGGACGTACCGAAGGACGACGTGATCATCGAGAAAGCCGAGATCATTGAGTGATACTGCTGATCTCCGATCTGCACCTGCAAGAAGAACGCCCGGACATCACCCGGGCGTTTCTTGATCTGCTCGATGGCCGCGCGCGGCACGCCAAGGCGCTGTACATCCTCGGCGACTTCTTCGAAGCCTGGATCGGCGACGATGCCATGACGCCGTTCCAGCAGTCGATCTGCCAGGCCTTGCGCCAGCTGAGCGACAGCGGCACGACGATCTACCTGATGCACGGCAACCGCGATTTCCTCATCGGCCAGGCGTTCTGCCAGGCCGCCGGCTGCACCCTGCTGGACGACCCGAGCGTGATCGAACTGGGCGGCGAAGCCGTGCTGCTGATGCATGGCGATACGCTGTGCACCCGCGATGTCGGCTACATGAAGCTGCGCCGCTACCTGCGCAACCCGCTGAGCCTGTGGATCCTGCGGCACCTGCCGTTGGCCACGCGACAAAAGCTGGCGCGCAAGCTGCGCAGCGAGAGCAAGTCGCAGACGCGCATGAAGAACACCGAAATCGTCGATGTCACCCCGGACGAAGTACCGAAGGTGATGGCGGCGCATGGTGTTCGCACCTTGGTGCACGGCCACACCCACCGCCCGGCGATCCACAAGCTGGTGGTCGACGGTCATCCGGCGCGGCGTATCGTGCTGGGGGACTGGGACAGACGCGGCTGGGCGCTGCAGGTCGATGAACAGGGCTTCCAACTGGCGCCGTTCGAGTTTTCCTGAGCTCGACCGGTGCCCGTTTTCGCCAGCACGGCTGGCCCCTACAACAATACCTGTAGGAGCCAGCCTTGCTGGCGATGCCCGGCCTTGCCGGGCCAAGGCTACTGAACGCTGCTCGCCACCACCGCCTTGTCACGCTCGCTGATCACATACTGCCGCAACTGCGGATCCGCCTTGATCTGTACCTCGGTAAACGGAATCGGTGCCAGTTGCTTGGCCGCGAATGCGCGTGTCTGATCGCCCGCATGCTGCGAAGCCGCTTCACTCGACAGCGAAAACGCCAGCAGCCCCTGGGCCTGCGGCCCCTGCTCGGTGAAACTGACCACCTGCAGATAGCTCGAACCACTCACCACCAGGCGCTTGCCCGGCCCCACCGGCACGCTGACCATCGCGTTGTACACACCCAAAGCCTGCGGGCCACCCGGCACTGGCGTGCCATTCGCTGTCTGCTGGATCTGCCCCCAGCGCTGATCGGCACTGATACCCGACTTGTCGACCTGCTCCAGCGAGGCCAGGGCCGCTTCGCGCAGCAGCTTACCGACCGCCGCCTGCTCCACCGCCAGGCCACGAGGCGTGTGCCGTGGGTCCGCAGGGTCAAACGGCACACGCCAGCTTTCCGGGTGCTGCGACAGCGTATTGAGGATGTTGGTGAAGTGGACCAGACCGATACCGCTGTCCAGGTCCGCCTTGCCGTTCCAGGCCTGAAGACTGGTACACACCGATTGCAGATCGGCCTCTGCACCCTTGCACCATTGCAGCAGATCCGGCAGCAGCAAGCTGGCCAGGTAAACCTCGTCATCGAAAACCATGCGCTGCAGGTCCGCGACACCCAACTTGGCAGTGCCCTGCAGACGCTGCAGGGCGAAGCGGCTACGCATGCCAAGTGGCTGGTCGGCGCGGCTGACCAGTGGCGAGAAACCGGTCAATGGCTGCGCCGGGTTGGCCATCCACGCGGAATCGTTCGAGTTCTGCACGAAATCGCCACGCTCCAGGCTCGGCAACAGGTGTGCCGGGAAGATACCGGGCTGGGCGGCTTGCGCATCGACCTTCCACTGGCAGGCAGTTCGCGAGCCATCCAGTATCACCAGCGGGCCGGAAGCCTGGGGATTGCTGCACTGCGACAGCAGCGCCTGGTCAACGTAAGGTACCACCGACTGGTTCAGGTACATCGCCCGCCCGGCACTGTCCACCGCCAGGGTGTTGACCCAGGGAATACCCTGCAACTGCCCGATACTGCCCTTCAAGGCGTCCAGGCTGTCGGCCCGGTTGATCCGGTACCACTGCTCAAGCACTCGGGTGTTGTCCAGGTTGGCGTCACGCAGGCTGTAGGCGGCCTGGCGATCCCAATCCAATCGGCCAGGCCATTGCACCACCGGGCCGAATTTCGACAGGTAGACTGGCCGTTCGATCCGGTTCAAGACGCCATCCTCTCCCTTGACCGTGACGCTCAGCATCTGCCGTTCGAGCGGCAGCGACTGGCCGTCCAGCAGGTAGCGCGTCGCATCCTTCGGATCGAGTTGCAGGCGATAGAGCGTGAAATGCTTGGACGTGTCGACCGTATGGGTCCAGGCCAGGTGCCGGTTGAAACCGATATTGACCACCGGCAGCCCAGGCAATGCCGCCCCCATCACGTCCAACTGGCCGGGAATGGTCAATTGCATCTGGTAGAAGCGCAGCCCGCCCACCCATGGGAAATGTGGATTGGCCAGCAGCAGGCCACGACCGTTGGCCGAACGCTCGGCACCGACGGCAACCGCGTTGCTGCCGCGCTCCGCGGCGAATGCCGCCTGACGTGCCAAGGCCACGCTGTAGTCGACCGTCGGGCGTTGCGCTGCCAGCTTCGGCGGCGTGGCAGCCACCACCGCTTCGGCGAACTGCCCTACTCCGCCCTCGGCGAGCAAGCGACGGGTCAGCTTGACCAGATCGAGACTGGTGATCGGCCGTACCCAATCGCCTTTTCCGCATTCGGCGGGCAGGCCCTGCGCGCGCCGCTCGCCCAAGGCACGGTTGTAGCCAAGCGCATAGCCTTCGAGCAGGTCGCGCACGGCACTGGGCTGCGCCTGAAGGAAGCCATTGACCGCCTGTGGGTTGTTCAGCCAGGTAAAGAACAGATCGCTGGCGAGGTTTTCACGCAGCTCAACGGTCTTTGCCTGCGCGCCGAAGTAACGCGAACGCTCACCATTGACCGTCAACACTTCATTGGCCAGCAGGCAGAGATTGTCCTGGGCATAGGCATGGCCGATGCCGTAGCCCAGGCCACGTTCATCCTTGGCGAGGATATGCGGCACGCCGAAGCTGGTCCGGCGAATCTGCGCGGAGGCTTCACCGGCAGCCTCCCGCGCCTGGCCGGCCAGGCTGGTGCCGAGCAGCAGGGTGGCCAGCCCAAGGTGCGACAGGGGACGCGAAAGAGAGATCACAAGCACTCCTCGTGCAATCGGGGTTATCCCGATCAGACGAAAAGCCGGATGAAAATTTTACGCCCCGTGGCGGGTTGCAACGTCTTGAACAAGGCGTGTCAGATTTTTTTCCACGGGGATTGCAGTTTTTTCGTTCTCATTCGTCTTAATTAGTGAGGCATTCATGATTTCGGGACAGTCCACGAAAAGGAGCATTCACATGTACAACCCGCAACCTTCCCTGCAGATGCCACCAGGCCCGGCCCAGGCACCCGGCGGGCAGGACGAGCGCGTCGGCAACGAGCAGATCCGCGAGCTGCTGCGCACCTACGGCCTGCGCACCAGCCTGATCCGGCTCAAGGTCATCGACGCCCTGCACAGTGCGGCCCGTGATGGTCGCAGCATTGGCGTGCGCGGCGTTCACGCACAGCTCGAACAGCTGGATATTCCCCTGTCGTTCCTGAGCGTGCGCGAAGTGCTCAAGCGTTTGTGTGCCGAAGGCGTCATCAGCCTGGGCAGCGACAAGTGCTACAGCCTGGAAGCCCAGGCCCGGGCCGTGCTCGAGCTGCCGGCCACACGCTGAGCGCCTGGCCGGCCAGGACAGCCGGCCCGTCCGCCTCAGGGCTTGACCTTGCGCCGCAGGATCCCGTTGATCACCACCACCACGACCGCAATGGCGATGGCGATGTACTGGAACGTCTGCTCGCTGATAGTGCCCTGCTTCTGCAGGTAACTCAGGCCGAGCATGATGCCCAGGACCACCAGGATGATCAGGATCGAATATTTCAGGCGCTGCACATGTGTCATCGGAGTTTCCTTGCGACATCGGGGACATGGGGCTCCCACGGAGCCAGCGCCATGATACCGCGCCCACTTTTCCTACGCTGACATTCCTGCCGCAAGCCACTTTCCTTACGCGCAATCGAGCACAGCACCTGTGTGTCCGTTAGGCAAGTCGTGCATTGGCAAGATTACCCCTAGATGTCTGCACCCTAAATGCCACCACGGAAGGCCTTCTCTAGGAGTTTTGGGGCCTGTAGCGCAAGCATGAAGGAATTTCCTACATCGGATTGGGCGACTGCCCGCGAAAGACAATGCGTGCAGGCTACAACCCCCGTTCCGCTTCGCGCCTAGCGGCGCTTTCTGGAGCTACCTGAAAATCGAGCCAAGCCACTCAGTGGCAACCTCGGCACTTGCCATCGACGGCCAAGCGTCATGACAACAAGATTCAGTAGAAGGAATACCTGCATGGAAATGCCAGACCTCAACAACATCGAAATAAACCAGTTGCCCCACTCCCTGCAATCGCTGATCGAATGCATCGGCATCGAGAATGCCTACCACCTGACCCGCGCATTCGGTGGCCGCCCCAAGTACATCCCCAAACACCGCGAGCGCACGAAACTGGCCGATGTCCTGCCAGCCGAAGCACTTGATGCGTTGATCGAGCGCTTCGCTGGCATCGCCCTGGAGATCCCCAAGGCCGACCACTTCCAACGCCAGTTGCGCAACCAGCAGATCCAGAGGGAAAGCGCGGACGGCCTGTCGCGCAGCCTGCTGGCTGACAAGTACGGATTGAGCTTGCGCCAGATCGGCAACATCCGTCGTCAGGAACATCATGCTCGTTGAGCGCCCAGCAACGCAGGAAGATCCAAGGACAGGATCAAGGCATGGATAGAAGGATCGCCGCAGCAGAACACGGCCAGAAACATCCTCACCGGCCGCCAAGGACGGTGAGGATGCTGGCGTGCGGTCAGAAGTCGCGCTTGTAGAAGATATCCAGCGAGCTGGCCAGGCCGCTGGCGGCCTCCAGGTAGACCTTCTTGCTCAGCTTGTAGCGCAAGGCGATGGTATTGGCTGGCTCGAACACCCCCACGCCGTAACGCAGGCTCAGGCGTTCGGTGAGGTTGCCACTGGCGACCACGCTGGTGGTGTTGCCCGCGCCCTGGGTGTCCAGCTGGAAGTCATCGATGCCCAGGTTCGACGCCAGGCCCGCCGTCAGCCCTTCGGCCCCCACCAGCCCCAACCCCAGTGCCGCCTCGGCCATCCTGTTGCTGTCCTCGCCCGTGCTGTTCAGCGGCCTACCCAGCACCAGGTACGACAAGGCTTGCTCCTGGCTCATCGCGGGCTCGGAGAACACCTTCGTGGTGGGTTGCTCGGCGCTGCCGCTCAGGCGGATGCCGGCGATCACATCGCCCACCTTGCGAATGGCTTCGATATCCAGGTACGGCTGGTCGATCGGGCCGGCGAACAGCAACCGCGCCCTGCGAATGGTGAGGTTCTGACCGTAGGAGCGGTAGCGTCCATCGGCCAGGCTCAGCTCACCGCGCGTGTCGAGGTTGTCGCCAATATGCACGTGGCCGAGCACGTTGGCGGTCAGGCCGAAACCGCTGAACGCCAGTTTGTCACTGCCCACCTCGACATCGATGTCCATGGCCATCGCCATGGCCGGTTTGCCCTCCTCGGTCTGGTGCCCGACGATCACAGTGTCGTCCGAGACCTTGACTGTCGAAGGTGGCAATTCGCGCACGGTGATCTTGCCCTTGGGCACCCGCACCTTGCCGGTGATTGCGAGTTTGTCGTCAACCAGGCGAATGGTCAGGTCCGGAGCAACTTCCAGTGCCGCGTAGGGCTCGACACTGACCGGCAGTTGCTGCCCTTGCAGACGCAGGTCCATGGCCAGCACCTGCCCCCAGGTCATCTGGCCAGCCAGTTGCCCACACCCGGCATCGCCACTGCGCCAGTCACCGCTGAGCTGAACCTGCTCGCCCGCGATCAACGCGCGCAACGACAGGTCCTGCAGGCTGACGGGCAACTCGGCGCCACTTACTTCGCCTCCGGTCAGGGCCAGGGTGCCGTTGACCTGTGGCGCCAGCAGACTGCCCGAGAGTCGCCCGCTGCCGTTGAGCTGGCCGGCCAGGCGTTCGACCATCGGCAGGAACGGCCGGGCGATGGCCAGGTCGAGGCCGGCCAGGCGGAACTCACCGGACAACGGCTTGTTACGCCCCAGGGGGTCGAGCCGGGTATCGAGGGACAACTCGCCCAGCCGCTCGCCACGAAAGTCCAGGCGGGTGTCGACGCGGCGTGGCGCAAGGTTGCTGTCCAGGCGTAGCACTTGATACGGGAAGTCGATCCAACGCCCCTTGTCACGCACGCGCAAGGTGCCCGCGCTGGCGTCGACACGGACGCTGCCCTTGGGCCCGCTGGCGGGCATGTCGAGGTTGATGTCGGCGTTGAGCAGCCCCTGCCAGGCGAAGTCCTTGGGCAGCCACTGTGCCAGGCTGTCCAGCGGGAACTGCTTGAGGTGGTAGCGCAGGCGTGGCTCCGGGGCCAGGCGCTGGTCCTCGCCGCACAGGCTGGCCTGGCCCGAGCGCCAGCAGTGCGCGCCAAAGTCCAGCTGGCCGCTGGCCAGGCGCTGCAGGCGGGCGGGTGCCTGCAATTGCCAATCCTGGCCGCCGGCCTGGATCCGACCGCTGGCCAGGCGCCCGCGCCAGTCGCCTTTGCTCAAGGCGCCATCCAGGGCCAGGTCGAGCTTGAGTTGCGGACCATCCAAGGCCAGTGTCGCGGCCTGCTGGCGGGCATCGCCCTTGCCTTGCACATCGAGGGCGCCCAAAGCGGTGTCACCCAGGCGGATGTTGCCGGCCTTGAGCGTGACCAGCCCGCGCTGGGCGCTGTCCAACCGTGCATCCAGCTCGAGCCGCTGCACGCGGTTGTCGGCCTGCGCCAACTGCTGCCCCTGCAACACCAGGGTGCCCTGTGGCGCGGCCAGGGTGCCACTGACGTCCAGGCGTCCCTTGGCCTGCCCCTGCAACTGCGGCCAGAGTTGGCCAAGGCGCGGCAGATCGAGGTCGATCCGCCCGGCCAGGCGCTGCTGCAGGCTGCCGCTGCCGTTGATGCGGTTGTCACCCAGCTGCACGGCCAGGCTGCCCAGTGCCCAGTTGTCACCTGCGCCATCGGCGTCGACCTTGAGCAGCGCTGGTTGACCGCGCAGGCGGCCCTTGAGGTCGAGTTGCGCCTTGAGCTTGAGCTGTTCGTTCTTCAATTCGCCCTGGCTGCGCAGCGGACCCGCCAGGGTGCCGGGCAGCTCCGCCAGCCAGTAGGCCGGATCGAGCGCCGACAGTTGCAGGTCGACATCCCAGGCCAATGTGTCGGCAAAGCGCAATGCGACGCTGCCGCCCGCCTTGCCTTGCCCCGCGCTCAGGGCCAGCTGCGGCAAGCGAACCTGGGCGAGATCGCCCTCGAACGGGCTGGCCAGCTTGAATGCGCCGGCCGGGCCATCGAGATCACCGCTGAAGGCGCCCTTGTAGGTGCCGTCGCGGTACTGCACCTGGGCATTGAACCGCTTTAGCGTGACCTGAGGTGGTTGCTCCAGGGGGTAGAGACACAACCAGGGGAAGTCCAGCCAGTCGAGGGTGGCGTCGGCGCTCAGGCCTTTCTGCCAGTCGGCACTGGCCTGCAGCTTCAACCGCTGGGTGTCGCTGGCGTTGAGATCCAGGGCATCGAGACGGGCGCCCTTGGCATCGACCTTGCCGCCCAGCGCCAGGCCGATCGGCCCCTGCTCGGCGGGCAGGCTGGCCGCCCCGGATAACTGGTAGCCCTTGAGCAGGTCACCCTGGGCATCCAGCCGAAGCTGATTCAACTGCAGGGTATCGGGCAACGTGCCGGCCGGTTTGAAGCCATCGGCGCGAATACTGACGCTGGCGGGCAGATGCTCGGCCAGGGCTTGCAGCTCCCCCGTGAGGTGGGCGTCAAGGTAGCCGCGGCTGGTAGCGTCCAGGGTCAAGGTCTTCTGCAATTCACCCTTGGCACTCAGGTCCAGCTGCCAGGCCTTGCCGTCGACGGCGGGCAATTGCAAAGTGCCTTGCAACTGTACAGGCCAGTCCTCTTCTGGTTGCAGCTGACCTTTGAGCTCCAGGTGCAGGTCGTCGCGGCGCACTTGCAGGCTGTCGACCTGAAGCCCCCCGCGGGTCCAATGCGCGACAAGCAGCAGATCACCGAGCAGTTCGTCACCGTCCAGGCGCAACTGCCCCACCTTGGCCTCACCCACTTCGATGGCCAGCGGCAGGCGCAAGGCCGGCAGTTTCAGCGGACCGCTATCGGCCTGCGTCTCGCTCGGGGCGAAGGCCATGTCGACGCGTTCGGCCTGCAAGCGCTCGACGCAGAGGGTTGCCCGCAGCAGGCACGCAGGCGACCAGCTCAGTTGCGGCGCCAGCAGTTCCACACGGTTGTCGCCATCGACCCAGCGCAGCTGGCTGGCTCGCCAGGCGCCCCCCAGGCGACCGTCGAAGTCGTCGACCTGCAACCCAGGGACCAGCCCCAGCGCCCAGCGGCTGCCGGCCTGGGTGCCCAGTACCAGGCCCAGCGCCAGGGCAAGCAGCAGCAACAGCGCCAACACGCCCAGGAGAATGGATTTGAGCACGCGCGTCACAGTTCAGGCCCCATGGAGAAGTGCAAACGGAAGCCGCCATCGTCGTCCAGCGCATGGGCCAGGTCCAGGCGCAACGGCCCGACCGGCGAGACCCAGCGCACACCGACACCGACGCCCGTCTTGAGGCTGGGCAGTTCCAGCGAGTTGAACGAGTTGCCCTGGTCGATGAAAGTCGCCAGGCGCCATTTCTCGGCAATCGAATACTGGTACTCGGCGCTGCCCGCCACCAGGTAGCGACCACCGATCTTGTCACCCTTGTTGTTGGTCGGCGACAACGATTGGTAGTCGTAGCCGCGCACGCTCTGGTCACCACCGGCGAAGAAGCGCAGCGATGGCGGGATGTTCTGCTGATAGCCATTGGTGGCGCTGCCACCGAACTGCACGCGCCCCAGGAAGCGGTGGTTCTGGCCGAGGGTGGTCAGGCCCTTGAGCAGCACGTTGCCGTGCACCAGGTTGGTGTCCGAGCCCAAGCCTTCCTTGGCGGCCTGCAGGTCGAACTGCAGGCGGTAGCCGTTGTGCGGGTCGATACGGTTGTCACTGCGCAGGTAGGAGAAACTGACGCCGGGCATCAACAGGTTGCTCAGCCCCGAATCATCGCCCAGGCGATACTCTTCACGCTGGTACTTCAACGAGATCACCCGCTGCCAGCCGCTGGCCAGCTTGCTGTGCCACTCAGGGCCGACGGTGAGCAGCTTGCTCAGGGTGTCGGTGCCGGCAAGTTCTTCGTTCTGGTAGCCGCCGGCGAAACGCAGCTTGTCGGTCAGGGGTGGGTCCAGGGGAATGTCGTACCACAACCCGACGTTCTGCCGGGGGGCGGACAGTTCGGTTTCCCAGCCATAGCTGTGGCCCTGCGGGTTGACCCAGTGGCGGGTCCAGTTGGCCTTGCCACGCGGGCCGACATCCGTCGAGAAGCCCAGGCCAAGCCCCATGGTGCGTGGCTTGCGAATATCGAGCTGGACAGCCACCGGGATGTCCTCGCCTACGGCGGCAGTCGGCGCCGCGTCGACACGAACCCCTTCGAAGTAGCCGCTCGATTGCAGGTCGTTGTTGAGTTCGGCGATCAGTTCGGAGTCGTAGGGTGTGCCAGGTTTGAACGACACCATGCGCTGCAACAGGTCGTTGTCCAGCGGCGCATCGCCACCGAAGGTCACCGCCCCCAGGCGATAGCGCGGGCCGCTCTGGTAGATGAGCTCGATATCGGCCACGCCGGCCTGCGGATCGACCGCCAGGCGCTGGCGCTCGAAGCGCCCGGCAAAGAAACCATAGCGCGACGCCTGGTTCTGGATCAGCCGCTTGGCGTCCTCGTAGTGACCATGATTGAGCTGTTCGCCTGGACGCAGCGCCTTGCTGTCGGGAATACGAAACGCCTTGAGCTCGGTGGCCGGCCCTTCGATGCGCACGGTCACATTGCGCAAGCGCACCGGTTCACCCGGGTCCACACGCAGGATCAGTTGCGGCGGTTTGTCTTTGTCGGGTGGTGGCTTGACCTCGGCGTCGATGCGCGCCTGGTAATAGCCCAGCGCCTGGGCCGCCTTGCGCGCCTGCTCCTCGGCACCGCGGCTGAAGCGCAGCAGCGCCTCTTCGTCGCGGTCCCCGAGGTTGCCGATATAACCTTCGATATTGGCCTTGAGCGCCTTGTTGGCGGGTTTGACCCGCACCAGCAATTCGCTCTGGGCCCATGCCATGGAGCTGGCGGCCAACAACAGCAGGCCCCAGCCAAGTCTTCCTGAATACGTCATGCGGCGCATGCTACCAGAGCGAGACAGTCAACGGAGCCGTCAGTAAATGCCTGTCACAGGTTTGATACCTTGGATGACACAGGATTCGGGTGAAAGAATACCCGCTCTCGGATTGGCCCTACAGCAATCTCCCCGATCTCTTCATAACCCTGGCGTTGATAGAACGCCAGGTAGTGGGCGTTGCCGGTATCCAGCACCACACCATCGGTGGCCGGGTCCTCGGCGCACCAGTCATGCACCGCCTGCAAGAGCTGTTCGCCATAGTGCTGGCCCTGGAACTGCGGATGCACCCCCAGCAACGGCAACACATGCACCTGCTCGCCAGGCAGGCAGCCGGCGAGCGCGGCCTGGTAGTCCAGGTAGCGCCGGGTGCAACGCAAGCCGGTGCCCAGGATCATGCGCAGGCGCCAGGCCCAGCTGTCGGCCACCCCCAGGCGCCGGTGCGGCGGCACGATCAAGGCCAGCCCCACCAGGCGGTCCTCCACCAGCAGGCCGATCGCCGGCAGTTCCAGGTAGAAGTGCTGGCGCACCCACTCGCGCACCATCACCCTCAGGCGCCGTTCGTAGCCCGGCCGCTGGCCCTCGAACAGCCAGGCGAAAGTCGGTTCGTGGCGGTAGGCGTGGTAAAGCAGCGAGCGTGCTTCACGGGCGAAACCCGCATCGAGCAGGGTAACCTGGGCCGGGGCGGCAGTGGCGTCGGGCATTGCGGGCAGTCCTCCTGGAATGGGCGTACAGTGCCTTGGAGGTGCTCCACTGCGTAACGTTCACCTCACCTCAGCACGTTAGCAGCGCCAATCGAAGGGCGCCACGCTGGCCGTGGCGGGCGATGTCGGCTAGCATCCGAAGCTTTTACCAGGATCGTCTTTCCATGAAGATCGTCTCGTTCAACATCAACGGCCTGCGCGCCCGCCCGCACCAGCTGGCAGCGCTGATCGACAAGCACCAGCCGGACGTGATCGGCCTGCAGGAAACCAAGGTCAGCGACGATCAGTTCCCGCTCAAGGACGTCGAGGCGCTCGGCTACCACGTGCACTACCACGGCCAGAAAGGCCACTACGGCGTCGCCCTGCTCTCGCGGGAAAAGCCGCTGTCGCTGTCCAAGGGTTTCGCCAGCGATGAAGAGGACGCCCAGCGTCGCTTCATCTGGGGTACCTTCGCCGACCGCGACGGTACCCCCATCACCGTGATGAACGGCTATTTCCCCCAAGGTGAAAGCCGCGACCACCCCACCAAGTTCCCGGCCAAGCAGCGCTTCTACAGCGACCTGCAAGCCCTGCTCGAAGGCCAGTTCCAGAACGGCCAGCCGGTGCTGGTGATGGGTGACATGAACATCTCGCCCCAGGACTGCGACATCGGCATCGGCCCGGACAACGCCAAGCGCTGGCTGAAGACCGGCAAGTGCAGTTTCCTGCCCGAGGAGCGTGAGTGGATGGAGCGTCTGAAGGGCTGGGGGCTGGTCGATAGCTTCCGTCACCTGCACCCGGAGGTGGCCGACCGCTTCAGCTGGTTCGACTACCGCAGCCGTGGTTTCGAGGATGAGCCCAAGCGCGGGCTGCGGATCGACCTGATCATGGCATCGCAGGGGCTGCTGCCGCGGCTGAAGGCGGCTGGGGTCGACTATGAGCTGCGCGGGATGGAAAAGCCGTCGGACCATGCGCCGATCTGGCTTGAGCTTGATTAAAAAAGCGTTAGCACGTGACCTGCTGCATGCAGCAAACACAGGCCTGGCGATGAGATGCCAGGCCTGTATTGATTTTTACTGGGACGACTGTGAGCACGATCAAAACCAAAGGAAGGTCACTCAGCGATTTCGGACAACTGACGATCGCGGAACAGAAGCTTCTCGATCATTGCAGGGATGGTCAGCAACTGGTTCTGAACCTTAATCGGCCCAGAGTCCCTCACCCTATCCAGACCATACGCGCAGGCTTTCTCAGGTTCCTGATTCTGGGCGGTGATCAAGATATCGCTGTGCATGAACGAGGTATCCGATTGCGGGGTGCCTACGTTCAAGGCTCGCTCGATCTACAGAACGCTACCACCTGCGCACCTTTCGACCTCTCCCACTGCACATTCGATCAACCTCTCGTCTTTAGCGATGCCTCCCTTCGCGGCCCAATCAATCTGGATGAATGCCGAATGCCGTCGATGGCTGCCCCTCGCTGTCTCATTCACGGTAGCCTCAACCTTTCGAGAACGCTCATCGACGATGACAATGCGGAAGGGTTGTCAGCCCCTGGAGCAAGAATCACCGGCGATGTGAGCTTCGACAACATCCAGGTTACAGGCAGTTTGGATCTTGGAGGGATCGAGATCAAGGGCGGGTTCGCATGTGTCGCGAGCATGCTTCACGGTGGGGAAAAGCATGCCCTGAATCTGACAAATGCCGTAATCGAGTCTGATATCAGCCTTGTCAATTCTAGGTTGGAGGGTGGCCACAGATGCATCGTCTGTCTCAATGCAACGATAGGCGGTGACTTCTTGCTGGATGGGGCCACACTTACCAGTCATAGCGGCCCGGCACTCGATTTTTTTGGGTCTCATGTAAAACAGAATTTCTCCATGCTGCACAACGCCAAGGCAAACGGCCAGGTCCACCTTGCCAATGCCCAGGTTGACGGGATGTTCGCCCTGGCCGGTTCCTTTGACGGCCAGGGTGAACCCGCAGTGGAAGCCTATGGTGCAACCCTCCGGCAAGGGGTGTTTCTGATCAGGGACTTCAGTGCTAAAGGCCCCGTCGTCTTCAACAAGGCCCAGATCAATGATCGAGCCGTTCTGGCGGGGCGGTTCGAGGCCGCTGGAGAGGCCATCTGCTTCGACGGCGCCTACATCGACGGCAACCTGGACTTATCGAATGCCGACATCACCGGGGAAGTCCGCCTGATAACGACTCGGATCAGTCAACAATTGGTTTGTCGGGGCACCCGAATCCTCGCAGCCAATGGCCAGGCTCTATCCGCCGACGCCGCCGTAGTCGGCAGGGATGTAAGGCTCAGCGACGGGTTCAGGGCTCAGGGAACTGTCCGGCTGCTATGTACACGACTCGAGGGCGACCTGATATGCCATGACGCCCGGTTTGAGTCGCCCGATAATGGACGTTCACTTACGCTCAGTCAGTCGACGATCCTGGGCAAGGTTGTCCTGAAGATCAAAGCGGATAGCTGTGTAGTTTTCAACGACGCTACCATTGAAGGTGAACTTCGTTGCGCCGGCTCCGAGTTTACCGTCCAGGAGCCTCTGTCGCTGAGTCTTGAGGGTGCTCGAATCAAGGGCACTCTGGATCTGCGAAAGCTGGAAGTACCTCTGCGCAACGCCTCCCTGGCCAACGCACATGTGGCACGCCTGCACGACGACTTAACGAGCTGGGGCAAGCGAATTGTCCTCAATGGTTTCAAGTACGACACTCTGGCAGTCGACCAGTCACTTGGCACACAGCATCGGCTTGATTGGCTACGCTCACAGGTTGCAGACCTCAGTGCACAACGTAACACCAATAAACCTCAGCGCCCCAACAGGTTTCAGCACCTCAAATTCCTGCTGGCCAAATGCACCAAGCGAAAGAAAGTGGCCAATCAGTCAACTCCCGAAAATTTCCGTCCTCAACCCTGGTGGCACCTCAAGAACGTGCTGGAGGATATGGCGCACTTCTCAGAGGCACGTGAAATCGGGATTGCACTGGAAAACGAAAAACGCAAGCTGGGTCTGGTAGGCCAGGCTGATCCTGCGTCGAAACGTAGGCGCAGAGATTCCGTCAGTCGCACCCTGACTCGCTTCCTACACTGGTCCTATGGCTTCTTCACCGGTTATGGCTACCGCCCGATCCGGCTTTTGTATTGGTTTGTCGGAACGTGGATCGTATGCGGCGCCATCTATTGGTATGCCGCGCTCTTAGGCATATTCGCACCGAGCGACCCGCTGATATTCCAGAACCCCACCTACCAAGTCTGCCAACCCGATGGCCTCAAAACGTGGAGCTTGCGCAACCCGGATGTATCCGTCGTAGGGAAGGGCAATTGGTACTTGTGCGAAAAACTACCCGCAGAGTACTCAGGGTTCAGCCCCCTTGCCTATTCACTGGATGTCCTGATGCCCTTTGTCGACCTCAAGCAAGAGTCCGATTGGGCGCCTCGGGTACCCACACCCAACGGAAACTGGGTGGTGGAGTACCGCTCGCACTCCGTCGAGCATGGCGTGCGCCTGCTGATCTGGGTACAAACCCTGTTTGGCTGGGCCATCGGCCTGCTAGTCGTGGCGATCGTCTCTGGGCTTGCTCGAAAAACCGAGTAGTTTTCCGTTGACCAGTCCCGCTTCTGCGCCGTGGACACTCCGCTCAGCCATGCTGTCCGGCAAGCGCTTCCCAGGATGTCGCCAGTTCGTGCACCGAGGTCGCCGCCACGCACATCTCGAGGATATTCGACTTGAAAGCCCTCCTCGAATCGCGTGGCGCGAAACTGGCCATTACTGGCCCGCAAGACATAGCCACTGACATTACAGGTACCGGAGGCAAGGAACACGAAGCTAGGGGCAACCTATTCCGGCTTGAGGTCATCCGATTCACCCTGCTCGCCCCACATCCGCGTACGCGCCACGGGCGACGGGGCGTTGACCTGGCTGCCATGGGGCGCCCCTCGGTCGCTAGCCTGATCGCCTGCGGCTTTGGCGTAGCTCTGTTGCCGGAATCAGCAGCCCTGGCCAATGCCCAACCGAACGTGTGCTTCCGGCCACTACAGGATGTCGCCGCGCCCTTGCCGCTGTACCTGGCCTGGCGCGCAGGCGACGGCTCGCTGGCCCGCCGGCGCCTGCTGGAACTGCTTACAGGCTGACGCCCAGCGCCTGGCGCACCGGCTCGCCTCGGGCATCGTCGGCGGCGCTGACCAGGGCAAAGTTGTAGTCGCCATGGGACCAGTAGCGCGCCTGGAGCTGTCCCTCGGTGCGCTGGCCGGTGGGCATACGTTCGAAGTGCTCGCCCGGCGAGCGCAGGAACAGGCTGATTCGCTGCCCATTGCGGTCCTGGAACACCAGTAAGGCTGCCGGCCCCGCCTCGTTGCTGAGCAGGCGCGCGCCGACCGGCTGGAAGCCATAACCGGCCAGGTCCGGCAACTGGCCGACACGATTGAAATGACGGCCCAACCAGGCTTGCAGCCGCGCCGGGTCGCTGGCCTGGATATCCAGCGCGGTGGCATCGACGAACATCCGGTGGGCCTGAACGGCGTCCGCCATCGGCAGGCTACCCGCCATCAGCGTCACCTCCCGCGCCTGCCAACCGCCCAGCCCGCCCAGGCCCACGGCGATCAGCAGGACCGCCGCCGAGGCCAGCCGCCGCCGACGACGCTGACGCAGGCGTTGGCGCAACGGGCCCAGGTCGAGGGCCGGATCGCTGGGGCGCTCGCCCAAACCGGCCAATGCCGCACGCAGGCGCCGGGCATCCTCGCGCCAGGCTTCGAGGCGTGCCGCCTCCTGCGGATTGGCCGCCAGCCAGGCCTGCACCTCGGCCCGTCGCTGCGGGTCCAGGCGCTCGTCGACATAGGCGTGCAGCTCGTGCTCGGTGGGGATCAGGTGGGTCATTTGAGTCTCCGCAAGGCCGGGGGCGTGGGCTTGCCCTCGGTCAGTTCACGCAGGGCGGCCCGCGCCCGCGACAGGCGCGACATCACCGTGCCGATGGGAATGCCGAGCGCTTCGGCGGCCTCCTTGTAACTCAGGCCTTCGACGCTGACCAGCAGCAGCAATGCACGTTGCTCGGCCGACAGCCTGGCGAAGGCCTGCAGGTCGGCCTGGGCCAGCACGATGCTTTCGGTGTCCGCCCCCAGCGGCTCGTCCGCCTGGCCACGACCGAACCACGCCAGCCAGCGGGCATGCAGGCGTTCGCGACGCTTACCGTCGAGAAACAACCGATAGAGGATGGTGAACAGCCAAGGGCGCAGGCTGTCCACTGCGCGCTGTTGGCTGCCGCGGCTCAGGGCGCGCTCGACCGTGGCCTGGACCAGGTCGTCGGCGCTGCCGGGCTCGCGGGTCAGCCACAGGGCGAAGCGGCGCAGGCGTTGCAGCAGCTCGCGCCACTGTTGATCGTCCAGTTCGTGCATGGTCAGGTTCCGGGCCCCACTGGGCAGTCAGTGTAAGAGGTAGACGGCGCAAGACGAAATTTATTCCCTGTGTCCTTTGAAGGTTTGTGCGAGGCCATCGCGGATGAATCCGCTCCTACAGAGCCTGGCAACCTCTGTAGGAGCGGATTCATCCGCGATGCGCCGCGTGAGCGGCGCTCGATCCCGCCGGCGCAGCGACTTTACCGTCGAACATCTCGAATGGGCGAATTCCCACACAGGAATAAATCTCCAGCTCCCACGTCGTACCGTTTCATTCCCCAGCAGCGGACCCTCCACCATGCAGACTCCCGTCAACGGCCCCGCCAAGGCCCTGCGCCTGGCCGTCATCGGCGCCACCCTGGCAGCACTCGGTGCGGGCTTCGCCTATGCCGCCGGCTGGATCGGCGCGCCAAGGCTTACCCCCCAGCGCATCATCGACACCTTCGAGGCCCAGGCCGGCCACCATCCTGGCTATCGGAAGAACCACGCCAAGGGCCTGTGCGTCAGCGGCTATTTCCAAAGCAGCGGCCAGGCCGCGCAGTTGTCCACCGCGAGGGTCTTCAGCCAGCAGAGGGTCCCGGTGATCGGGCGCTTCGCCATTGGTGGCGCCAACCCGTTCGCGCCCGACACCGCCGTGCCGGTACGCAGCCTGGCGATCCAGCTGAGCAGCGACGACGGGCAGGTCTGGCGCACCGGCATGAACAACCCGCCGGTGCTGGCGGTGAGCACGCCCGAAGGCTTCTACGAACAGGTGCTGGCCGCCACACCGGACCCGGCCACCGGCAAGCCCGACCCCGCCAGGCTGCAAGCATTCTTCGCCGCCCACCCGGAGAGCGCGGCGTTCCGCCAGTGGGCGGCCGGCTACCGGGCGAGTGACAGTTTCGCCAGCACCGCCTACAACAGCATCAATGCATTTCGCCTGATCGACGCCAAAGGCCAGCCCCACCCGGTACGCTGGTCACTGCAACCCGAGACCCCCTTCAGCGCCCTGCCCGCCCAGGTCGACGACAAGCAGTTCCTCCAGCACGACCTGCAACAACGCCTGGCCCAGGGGCCATTGCGCTGGACGCTGCGCCTGACCCTCGCCGAGGCCGGCGACCCGGTGGACGATCCGGCCCGTCCATGGCCAGCCGAACGCCGCGCCATTGATGCCGGCACCTTGGTCCTGGAGCAGGTCGATGGCCCGGAACAAGGCGCCTGCCGTGACCTGAACTTCGACCCGCTGATCCTGCCCCGAGGGATCGAACCCTCCGACGACCCGATCCTCGCCGCTCGCTCGGCCGCCTATTCGGTGTCGTTCAACCGCCGTAGCCACGAAGCGCTGAGCGAAGGAGCCCGCCCATGACCCCCGTTGCCTTCCATCCCCTGGCCCGGCTGCTGCACTGGCTGATGGCCGCACTGATCCTGGCCATGCTGTTCATTGGCGTGGCCATGGTCGGCGACCTGTCGCCCCGGCATCCGTTGCTGGTCGAGCTGCACAAGGCTACCGGCCTGGCCCTGCTGGCCTTGGTGGTGCTGCGTATCGCCTTGCGCCTGACCCTGCCCCATCCGCCGCTGCCCCGCGCGCTGCCCCGTGCGCAGCGCCTGGCTGCCGGGGCTTCGCACCTGCTGCTGTACACCCTGATGCTGGCCATGCCGCTGCTGGGCTGGGCGATGCTGTCGGCTGGCGGTTATCCTCGCCCCTTGCAACTGCCCGCCATCGCGCCCCACGACCTGCGGCTGTATGCCTTGTTGCGCCAGGCCCATGGCTGGGCCGGCTACCTGCTGTTCGCCACGATCCTGCTGCACCTGGGTGCGGCGCTGATGCATGCGCTGGTGCGTCGTGATGGCGTGTTGCGTAGCATGTGGCCAGGCCCGTTGCGCCGGAGCGAATGAGCACCGGCACGTCCTCGGGGTCGACATATGTAAATAATTATTACTACCATCGGCATCTTTTTTTGCCGAACTGCCCCCTGGACTGCCCCATGAACGTTGCAAAGGATCCTGCTTCACTCACCCCGGCCAGCACCCTCGACCTGCGCCCGCTGATGCTGGTCAACATGGCCTGCACCATGTCGATGATGGCCTTCGTCGCCCTGATCGGCCCCATCGCCCGCCTGCTGGGCATGGCTACCTGGCAAGCCGGCGCGGCGGTGACCGTGGCCGGCGTGGTCTGGGTGATCCTGGCCCGGCCCTGGGGGCGCCTGGCCGACCGCTATGGCCGGCGCCGGGTACTGCTGCTGGGCAGCGGCGGCTTCACCCTGGCCTACTGGGTGCTGTGCCTGTTCATCGACGGCGCGCTGCGCTGGCTGCCGGGGGCGACCCTGGCATTCTTCGGCCTGATGCTGGCCCGCGGCATGATCGGCGCCTTCTATGCCGCATTGCCGGTCGGCGGCAACGCGCTGATCGCCGACCATGTCCAGCCCCAGCACCGGGCGCGGGCAATGGCCTCGCTGGGCGCGGCCAACGCGGTCGGCCTGGTGGTGGGCCCGGCGTTGGCCGCGCTGCTGTCGCGCTACAGCCTGAGCCTGCCGTTCTATGCGATGTCGCTGTTGCCGGCCACGGCGTTCGTGGTGCTGCTGTTCAAGCTCAAGCCCCAACCACTGCCCCAAGCCCATGCGCCCAATCCAGTGCGGCTGTCCGACCCACGCCTGCGCCGCCCGTTGTTGGTGGCCTTCAGCGCCATGCTCAGCATCACCGTGTCGCAGATCGCCGTCGGTTTCTTCGCCCTCGACCGCCTGCAACTGGAGGCCGGGGCTGCCGCCCAGGCCGCGGGCATCGCCTTGACCTGCGTGGGCGTGGCCCTGATGTTGGCCCAGGTGTTCCTGCGCCGGCTCGAATGGCCGCCGGCGAAAATGATCCGCATCGGCGCCAGCATTTCCGGGCTGGGCTTTGCCGCCGCGGCGCTGGCCACCCACGCACCGTGGCTGTGGGGCGCGTTCTTCATCGCCGCGTTCGGCATGGGCTTCGTCTTCCCGGCGTTTTCGGCGCTGGCGGCCAATGCCATGCAAGCCGGCGAACAAGGCGCCACCGCAGGCTCCATCGGCGCCGCCCAAGGCATGGGCGCGGTGATCGGCCCGCTGGCCGGGACGCTGGTCTATGCCGTTGATCCGCGCCTGCCGTTCCTGGCCGTGGCCGTGTTGCTGCTGGTGGTCGGCCTGTGGCCGGTGCCGGCCGACCAGCGCCACTGACACGCACAGCGCGCAAGCCTGCAGAGTGTGTTTTAATGCGTCGCCCATTATTTTTGACACCTCTGCAAACAAGGCGGCTATGGACACGGGGACACGACTCAAGCTGGTGCGTGAACGCAACAACCTCTCCCAACGGGAGCTGGCCCGCCGCAGCGGCCTGACCAACTCGACGATCTCGCAGATCGAGCAGAACCGTGTCAGCCCTTCGGTCAGTTCCCTGAAAAAGCTGCTCGAGGGCATCCCCATGTCCCTGGCGGAATTCTTCAGCTTTGACGAACCGGTGCGCGAGGAGCGCTTCGTGTTCCGTGGCGGCGAGCAGCCTGACCTGGGCCGCAACGGCCTGCGCATGCTGCTGGTCGGCGCCAGTGTCGAAGGCCGGCAGATGCGCATGCTGCGCGAGCTGTATGCCCCCGGCGCCGACTCCGGCGAGCCGATCGTGCATGCCGAAGGCGAGGAATGCGGCCTGGTCACCCGGGGCACCATGGAGCTGTGGGTCGACGGCCAGGTCAGCGTGCTCAACGCAGGCGACGGCTACTACATCCCCACCACACTGCCGCACAGCTTCAAGAACATCGGCCCGGACGAAGCGGAAATCATCAGCGCCAACACCCCAGCGAACTTCTGACAGGGCGATGCCCAGCGTCAGCAGCCGGGAAGCCTGGCAATGCCTGCGTGATGCCGCCCTTGGCTGCATGACGCTGGAGGTTGTTACCCGCCTGCCCGATGGGCAAATCGAAGTGCGTATCGACAGCTGGTCGCTGAGCCTGCTGCTGGACGGCGAAGGCCTGGCCTGCTGCACCGGGTGCCAGAGCCCCGACGGCCGCCAGGCTGATCTTGAGAGCTGGCACCGCTATGGCACCAACCCGGTCGATCACCTGAGCATCTGGGAGCGCGGCCGCATCGAGCAATTGCTGGAGCCCGTACCCATTCCTCTGTAGGAGCGGCTTCAGCCGCGATCACCCGCGAAGCGGCTGCCAGGCACCGCGTTGCCTGCATCGCGGCTAAAGCCTCCTACCCGATCAACGCCTCCTCGACGAAATCCAACCGGTCCTGGCCAAAGAACATCTGCTCACCGACAAAGCAAGTTGGCGCTCCGAATACACCCCGGCCCACAGCCTTCTCTGTCGCCTGCTTGAGCGCCTCCTTGACCTCAGCCTGTCCAGCCAGTGCCACGAACGCCTCTGCATCGAACCCTGCCTGCGCCAAGGTATCCGCCAGCACAGCCGGATCCGACAGGTTGCGCCTGTGCACCCACAACCCCTCGAACAACGCTTTGAGCAACGCCTCGAACCGCGCCGGCGCCTGCAATTGGGTGCCGATCACCCCCCGCATCAGGGTCAGCGTGTTCACCGGAAACCCCGGTGGCAACCCGAACGGCACGCCGTAACGGTCAGCAAAGCGCTGAAGGTCGGTGAACATGTAGCGCCCCTTGGCCGGCACCATCACCGGCGAGGCATTGCCGGTAGCCTGGAATACCCCTCCCAGCAGCATCGGCCGGTACACCAGTTGCGCATCCTGGCGAGCGCAGAGGGCGGGCAATTGGGTCCAACCGAGGTAGGTGGCCGGGCTGCCCAGGTCAAAATAGAACTCGACGGTCTTGCTCATGCGGCGATCCTTGTGTGAGTGAGGGGTTACCAGCGTTCCATCCAGGGACGCAGGTCCAGCTCGAAGGTCCAGGCGTCCCGCGGCTGAGTGTGCAGGAACCAGTAGCTGTCGGCGATATGCGCCGGGGCGAGGATGCCGTCCTGGTCCTTGAGGGCGTAGCGTTCGGGGAAGGTGTCACGGATGAAGGCGGTGTCGATGGCGCCATCGACCACCACATGGGCGACATGGACATTCCGTGGCCCCAGCTCCCGGGCCATGCTCTGGGCCAGGGCACGCAGGGCGTGCTTGGCCCCGGCGAAGGCGGCGAAACCGGCCGCGCCACGGGTACCGGCAGTGGCGCCGGTGAAGAGGATGGTGCCGCGCTCGCGGGTCACCATGCGCCGGGCCACTGCCTGGGCGGTGAGAAAGCCCGCGAAACAAGCCATTTCCCAGATCTTGAAGTACTTGCGCGGTGTCTCTTCAAGGATGCTGCAGGGCACATTGGCGCCGATGTTGAAGACAAACGCTTCGATCGGGCCGATATCGCGCTCGATGGTCTCGACCAGCTCGGCCACCTCCTCTTCCTTGCGCGCATCAGAACCGAAACCATGGGCCTGCCCGCCTGCGGCGCGGATCTCGTCCACCAGCGGCTGCAGCTTCTCGGCCTGGCGCCGGGTGACGCAGGCGATGTAGCCCTCGCGGGCGAAGCGCTTGGCGATCTCGCCCCCGGTGGCATCGCCCGCCCCGATCACCAGCACGACTTTTTGTTGTTCTGCCATGGACCTCTCCATTGGTAAATGATCGTTTAGTAAACGAACGCTATGCTACGATCAGCCGAACGTCAAGCCAGCGCCATGAGGTTTCCGGATGCGCTACTCCCTCGAACACAAGCAACAGACCCGCGAGAAACTGCTGGCCAGCAGTGGCGCGCTGGCCAAGCGCGGCGGTTTCGCCAGCACCGGGGTGGCCGGGCTGATGAAGGCCATCGGCCTGACCGGCGGCGCGTTCTACAACCACTTCCCGTCCAAGGACGACCTGTTCACCGAGGTGGTCCGCCGCGAGCTGTCCAACAGCCCGCTGGGGCGGCTGGCCACTCGTGGTACCGATCATGGGCGCCTGAAACGCTGCCTCGATCAGTACCTGAGCCTCGCCCACCTGCACAACGCCGAAGGCGGCTGCCCGCTGCCACCGCTGGGCGTAGAGATCGCCCGCGCCGAACGGCCGGTGCGTGAGGAAGCCGAGCATTGGCTGGTGGCGCTGCACGATGCCTGGAGCAATACTCTGCAAGACCCGCAACTGGCCTGGGCCTTGATCAGCCAGTGCGTCGGCGCGCTGGTGGTCGGGCGGATGCTGGCCAGTGAAGACGTCCAGGAGCAGGTACTGCGCTCCAGCCGCACATTGGTCGACAAGGTGCTCGATGAAGATTGCTAGCGCCCTGCTCGGTTTGTTGCTGGCCCTGCCGGCGTTCGCCCAGAACAGCTGCCCCGTCGGGCAATACCAGGTGTGCCTGGTGGTGTGCTTCTGCGCGCCGATCGACCCCGGCCAGGGTGGCCAGGTTTTGCAGGATGTCGAGCGCGTGGCTGCCGCCAGCCTTGCCTTCGCCCTGCGCCAGGCACGGGATGAAGCCACGGCCAACGGCACCCAGCCCATCCCCTTGCACATTCGCGCCCAGCTCGAACCCTGGTACGACTTCGCCGTGCTCGACGCTGCCCGCTACCGGGTCGGCGACGACCAGCAGATCAGCGCGGCCAATGCGCTGCTGCAGAACCCCGACGTGAACGCGGTGACCCTGATCGACACGGTCATCTTCCGCCGCCCCGGCGATGCCGAGGACAACGTGGCGCTGTGGGCCCATGAGCTCAAGCATGTGCAGCAGTACCAGGAACTGGGGGTCGAGACCTTCGCCCAGCGCTACACCCACAACGCGGAGGATCTGGAGGGTCCGGCCTACAAGATCGAGGCCGAGGTGGCGAAAGCCCTGCGCGCACGCGGCACGGGTGGCCCTCGGTAACCTCAGCCCGCCGCCAGCAGGCTGCGGTCGAACACGAAGGCGCCCGCCCCTTGCGGCGTATGCCGGTACAGCTGCTGCGGGCGCCCCAGCCTGGGCTGGTGTTTCTCGCCAGTGTCCGCCACCCAGCCTGCGGCTTTCATGCGCTCGAGGCGCTTGCGCAGCGAGGTGTTGTTGATCGACTGCCCCAGGCACGCCTGCACCGCTGCCAGGGCATCGAGCACGGTGAAGCACTCCGCGACAAGGTACAGCGGCAGGCTGGTGTACACCGATTTGCTCGCCAGGCGCTCACAGGCCCGCTCGACCAGCAGCCGGTGATCGAATGGCAGCAGCACCTTGCGCGTCAGCAGGCTGTCCAGGTCGAAGAACGCCAACACCCCCTCCTCCACCTCCACGGTGGGATCGAGCAACGCGAGGTAATAGGTGCTCAGCGACCAACCGCGCGGGTCACGGAAGGCATTGCCCTCGGTCCCCACCTGCTCAAGGTGGCGTGGCACCACCCGTGCCTTTTCGGCCAAGGCCCGCTCGGCGGCCGCGTCGAGGCTGTTGTCCGGCGTGCGCCCGTTGACGATCACCCCCGGCAAGGCCCACTGCCCGGCATGGGGCTCGCGCTCGCGCTGATGAAGCAGCACCTGCAGGCGCTGGGTATGCGGTGACAGGCGCAACGCGACGATATCCACGCTGGCCAGGACTTCTGCTGTGCTCACGGCAAGGCTCCCTTCCAAGATCGTCATATATTCCACCAGAGCAAATAAATCGATCAAGTGTCAATTCGTCTCTATTTCCCACTTGACACACTTAATACACCAGGTGAATTATATCGACATTCCAGCCGAGGAGACGCCTCCGATGAAAATCGCCAGTTTCGATGTCGACGCGCAGAACGGCTTCACCGCCAATGCACCGCAGGAACTGCCGGTGCCTGGCGGCGAGCAGATCGCCCCCGCGCTCAACCTCATGGCCCGCCGCGCCACCCTGCGCCTGGGCAGCAAGGACGCTCACCCGGCCAACGCCGCCTGGGTCGTGGCCGAGCCGGAGCAGATGCTGCAACCGCTGACGCTAACCAATGCCGACCTGACCTGGGTGAGCCACTGCGTCCCCGGCACCCCGGGCTTCGAGCTGCTGCCCGGCCTGCCCGCCCCCATCGACTACGACTATTTCGTCTGGAAAGGCGTCGAGCCCGACCTGCACCCTTACGGCGCCTGCTACCACGACCTGGCCGAGCGCCGCTCCACCGGCGTGATCGAATACCTCAAGGTGCAACAGGTGCAGGCGATCATCGTCGGCGGCCTGGCCCTGGACTACTGCGTGCGCACCACCGCCCTGCAACTGCGCCGCGCCGGCTTCGAAGTGCTGCTGTACCTTCCGGCCTGCCGTGCCCTGAGCAGCGAAGGCGCCAACGACGCCTGCGCAGCGATGGGGGCCGCCGGCATCCACCTCTGCGCCGACGAAGCCGCGCTCGACACCCGACTCACCCTGCTGCAGGAAGCCCGTTCATGACCGACAGCGTATTTGGCCCACGGATCGTCCAGAATCTGCTGGACACCGACTTCTACAAGATCACCATGATGCAGGCGGTGCTGCACAACTACCCCAACGCCGAGGTGGAGTGGGAGTTCCGCTGCCGCAACGACGAGGACCTGGCGCCCTACCTCGCCGAGATCCGCTACCAGGTCGAACAGTTGGCCGATGTCTCGGTGACCCTCGACCAGCTGGCGTACCTGGAGAAGATTCCGTTCATCAAGCCTGACTTCATCCGCTTTCTCAGCCTGTTCCGCTTCAACCTGCGCTATGTCCAGGTCGGCCTCGACGACGCCGGGCAACTGGCGATCCGCATTCGCGGGCCGTGGTTGCACGTGATCCTGTTCGAGATCCCGCTGCTGGCGATCATCTCCGAGGTGCGCAACCGCTACCGCTATCGCGACGTGGTGATCGAGCAAGTGGGCGAGCGCCTGTACCAGAAGCTCGACTGGCTCAAGGCAGAAGCCAGCACGGATGAACTGGCTGGGCTGCAACTGGCCGACTTCGGCACCCGCCGGCGCTTCTCCTACCGGGTGCAGGAAGAGGTGGTGCACATTTTAAAGCGCGACTTCCCGGGGCGTTTCGTCGGTACCAGCAACGTGCACCTGGCCCGTGAGTACCAGCTCAAGCCCATCGGGACCATGGCCCATGAATGGTTCATGGCCCACCAGCAGTTGGGCCCGCGGCTGGTCGACAGCCAGGCCGCCGCGCTGGAATGCTGGGTGCGTGAGTATCGGGGGCAGTTGGGCATCGCCCTGACCGACTGCATTGGCATGGATGCGTTCATGCGCGATTTTGATCTGTACTTCGCAAAGCTGTTCGACGGCTTGCGCCATGATTCGGGCGAACCGCTGGCCTGGGCCGAGAAGGCCATCGCCCACTATGAGCGGCTGGGGATCGACCCGAAGGGCAAGACGCTGATCTTCTCGGATGGGCTGGATTTCCAGAAGATGCTTGAGCTGTACCGGGCGTTGAATGGCCGGATCCATGTCAGCTTCGGGATTGGCACCAACCTTACCTGCGACATTCCTGGGGTGAAGCCGATGAACATGGTGATCAAGATGACCGCCTGCAACGGGGCGCCGGTGGCGAAGATTTCCGACAGTCCAGGGAAGACCCAGTGCCGGGATGAGAATTTTGTGGCGTATCTGCGGCATGTGTTTCAGGTTGGTTGATTCGAGGCCGGATGGCGCATCCACTCTGCATCGATGGCCCGTCTCTCGATAATCAGCTGCTCAATGCACCGGGTTTTCTTAGAAATCCACCTTACCCCGCCCCGCCTTGACAGTACTCCGCCTGGCCTTTCCTTCAAGGCGGCGTGTCTTCGAGCCAAGGGTCGGCTTGGTCGGGCGGCGTTTCTTCTCAGTCTTGCCGGCCGCGATGATCAACTCGGCGAGACGCGCCAGCGCATCAGCACGGTTCTGCTCCTGGGTGCGGTACTGTTGGGCCTTGATGATCAACACGCCGTCGCCGGTGATGCGGCTGTCACGCAGCGCCAGCAGCCGCCCCTTGTAGAACTCGGGCAGCGATGAGGCCGGGATGTCGAAGCGCAGGTGCACGGCGCTGGACACCTTGTTGACATTCTGCCCACCCGCGCCTTGTGCGCGGATGTAGGTGAGTTCTATTTCGGCATCCGGCAGATGCACGTTGTTGGAGATGGTCAGCATGACATGGCCCTTGTAATTGCCCGCCCATTATCACAGCCTCCGCCGCTCTTCCATACCCCACCCTTTCTGATTGCGCTGCTCCGTAGGAGCGGCTTCAGCCGCGATGCGGGCTATCACGGGGCATGGCACCCGCTTGGCGGGTGATCGCGGCTGAAGCCGCTCCTACAGAGGTCGCACCAAATCCATGGGTATGGAGGGCCGAACCGGATTTTCACCCACCCCCTCGTTGCCACGCACATTTGCTTGTATGGTGTTGTCCAAGAAGGATGTTTTACCCGCACAGGAAAGACTTACATGCCCCAACGCAATGTCATCAACGCCTCCGTCAGCCCCAAGGGCAGCCTGGAGACGCTGTCGCAACGTGAAGTCCAGCAACTGAGCGAAGTCGGTACCGGCAGCCTCTACACCCTGTTCCGCCAGTGCGCCCTGGCCATCCTCAACACCGGCGCCCATGTCGACAACGCCAAGACCATCCTCGAGGCCTACAAGGACTTCGAGGTGCGCATCCACCAACAGGACCGCGGCGTGCGCCTTGAGCTGCTCAACGCCCCGGCCGACGCCTTCGTCGATGGCGAGATGATCGCCAGCACCCGGGAAATGCTGTTCAGCGCCCTGCGCGATATCGTCTACACCGAAAGCGAGCTGGCCAGCCAGCGCATCGACCTGGAAAGCTCCCAGGGCCTCACCGACTATGTCTTCCACCTGCTGCGCAACGCCCGCACCCTGCGCCCGGGCGTGGAACCGAAGATGGTGGTGTGCTGGGGCGGCCACTCGATCAGCAGCGAGGAATACCAGTACACCAAGAAAGTCGGCCACGAGCTGGGCCTGCGCAAGCTGGATGTCTGCACCGGTTGCGGCCCGGGCGTGATGAAGGGCCCGATGAAGGGCGCCACCATCGCCCACGCCAAGCAGCGCATGCACGGCAGCCGCTACCTCGGCTTGACCGAGCCGGGCATCATCGCCGCCGAGGCGCCCAACCCGATCGTCAACGAGCTGGTGATCCTGCCGGACATCGAGAAGCGCCTGGAGGCCTTCGTCCGTGTCGGCCACGGCATCATCATCTTCCCCGGCGGCGCCGGCACCGCCGAAGAGTTCCTCTACCTGCTCGGCATCCTCATGCACCCGGACAACCAGGACCTGCCGTTCCCAGTGGTCCTCACCGGCCCGCGCAGTGCCGAACCGTTCCTGCAGCAACTGCACGCCTTCGTCGGCGCAACCCTGGGCGAGGCCGCCCAGCGCCACTACCAGATCATCATCGACGACCCGGCCGAAGTGGCCCGGCAGATGGTCGAGGGGTTGAAGGAGGTCAAGCAGTTCCGCCGCGAGCGCAACGATGCCTTCCACTTCAACTGGCTGCTGAAGATTGCCGAAGGCTTCCAGCATCCGTTCGACCCAACCCACGAGAACATGGCCGCGCTGGCCCTGCGCCGCGACCTGCCGCCCCACGAGCTGGCGGCCAACCTGCGCCGGGCGTTTTCCGGCATCGTCGCCGGCAACGTCAAGGACAAGGGCATCCGCCTGATCGAAGAGCACGGCCCCTACCAGATCCGCGGCGACGCGGCGATCCTCGACCCGCTGGGGCGCCTGCTGCAGGCGTTCGTCGATCAGCACCGGATGAAGCTGCCGGGCGGCGCGGCCTATGTGCCGTGCTACCAGGTCGTGACCTGAGACACCCCGGGGCCGCATCGCGGCCCCTTCTCTATCCCACCCCTGCGCACCATCGGTCACCTGCTGTGACAACCCGCCAACGTTTGCGCAAAAAAACACCGCAATAAAAATGACCAGTGGGTCACTTTAATGCCCGTTCGTCTCCTACACTCCAGTTTCGGCCCGCGAATTGCTCGGAAAAAGTGACGTAAAAAAGTCGAACTTTCCGAAATGCGGGCAGGTCAGGAACTAAGTAGGCCAACGCAAAGGGACTTCCTCACGCCAGGCCAACCCACCCCAGCCAGTCCACGCGCCTTTCGGCCGGAATGCCGCACGTGCCGCGCTTGCGCGCACAGCTTTGGGGCAAGGATCGCACTACGAAGATGCAGTGACCAACACCAGAGAGAACCAGAACGAGCCAACGCCACGCACCTGAAATGCACATGGGACGGAGAGAAGTATGATCAGTGCCGCTGTCGAACCTCACGTAGACGCATTCAACCCGGACAACCGCGAACCGCTCAGCGCGGATTTCGCCCCGACAGCCAAGGCACCCGGCGCCCAGCGCCAGCACAACCCGAACAAGCGCAAGGTCCTGTTCGTCACCTCGGAGATCGCCGACCTGGTCAAGACCGGCGGCCTGGGCGACGTCTCCGCTGCCCTGCCCCGGGCCCTGGCGCACCTGCATGACGTGCGCGTGCTGATCCCCGGCTACCGCCAGGTGGTCGAGAGCGACAACCCCATCCATATCGTAGGCGAACTGGGCGGCCATGCCGCGCTGCCACCGTGCAAGATCGGGCGCATGGACCTGGCCGACGGCCTGGTGATCTACGTGCTGATCTGCCCCGAGCTGTACCAGCGCGACGGCACCCCCTACGGCGCCAACAACGGCCGCGACTGGCCCGACAACCATATTCGCTTCGCCCGCCTGGGCCTGGCCGCAGCCGAGATCGCCGCCGGCGAAGGCATGGCCCATTGGCGCCCGGACCTGGTGCACGCCCACGACTGGCCGGCCGGCCTGGCCCCGGCGTACATGCACTGGCGCGGGCTGAGCACCCCAACCCTGTTCACCATCCACAACCTCGCCTACCAGGGCGTGTACAGCCGCGGTTGCAGCCCGGAGCTGGCGATCCCGGACCACGCCATGCAGCAGGAAGGCATGGAGTTCTACGGCAAGCTGTCGTTCCTCAAGGCGGGGCTGGCCTACTCCAGCCACATCACCACGGTCAGCGCCACCTACGCCCGGGAGATCACCACGCCGGAGTTCGGCTGCGGGCTGGACGGTTTCCTCGCCAGCAAGGCCCAGAAAGGCCTGCTCGGTGGCATCCCCAACGGCATCGACGAGAGCTGGGACTCGGCCACCGACCAGCACCTGCACCACAATTTCAGCATCAATGACTGGGCCGGCAAGGCGCGCAACGCCCAGCAGGTGCGCGAGCTGTTCGAACTGGAACCGTCCGAAGGGCCGCTGTTCGCGGTGGTGTCGCGGCTGGTCTACCAAAAGGGCCTGGACCTGACCCTGGGGGTGGCCGACTCCATCGTCGAACAAGGCGGCCAGCTGGCGATCATCGGCCGCGGCGAGCCGGAAGAGGAACAGGCCATGCGCGAACTTGCCCTGCGCCACCCGGGCCGCATCGGCGTGCGCATCGGTTTCAACGAAACCGACGCCCGGCGCATGTTCGCCGGCTCCGATTTCCTGCTGATGCCCTCGCGCTACGAGCCCTGCGGCCTGAGCCAGATGTACGCCCAGCGCTTCGGTTCGCTGCCGGTGGCGCGCAACACCGGCGGGCTGGCCGACACCATCGAGAACGGCGTGACCGGATTCCTGTTCGACGACTCCACCGTCGACAGCTACCGCGAGGCCCTGGGCCGCGCCTTCTATGTATACGGCAAGAAGCACCTGCTCAACGCCATGCGCTGCCTGTCGATGACCCAGCCGTTCAACTGGTGCCAGGCGGTGGAACCCTACGCCCGTTTGTACGAGGACCTGGTCAAGCAGGCGCACTTCGCCCACTACTGAGACAGGGAGCGCACAATGCACAGGCATGGCGCACAGCTGCTGGACGCCACGTCGGCGCGCTTCGCCCTCTGGGCACCGGATGCGCGCAGCGTGAGCGTGATGATCGGGCAGCAGCCGCCCGTCGAGCTGCTGGCCGAGGGCGATGGCTGGTACAGCGTGGTCACCGCCTGCCAGGCGGGGGATCGTTATCACTTCCAGATCGACGATGAGCTGCGGGTGGCCGACCCGGCCTCGCGCTGCCAGCCCGAAGGCGTACAAGGGCCCAGCGCGCTGGTGGACCTGAGCGGCTACGCCTGGCAACACCCATGGCAGGGCCGCCCCTGGCATGAAGCCGTGATCCAGGAGCTGCACGTCGGCTTGCTCGGCGGTTACCCCGGTGTCGCCGAGGTAGTGCCACGCCTGGCCGCGCTGGGCATCAGCGCCATCGAGCTGATGCCCCTGGGGCAGTTCCCGGGCGAGCGCAACTGGGGTTATGACGGCGTGCTGCCCTTTGCGCCCCAGCACAGCTACGGCACGCCCCTGGAATTCTGCGCGCTGGTCGACGCTGCCCATGGCCACGGCCTGATGGTGCTGGTGGACGTGGTCTACAACCACTTCGGGCCCGACGGCAACTACCTGCACCGCTATGCCAGCCCGTTCTTTCGCGATGACCGGCAGACGCCCTGGGGCGCGGCCATCGACTTCCGCAAGCCCGAGGTGCGCGAGTACTTCATCCAGAATGCGCTGATGTGGCTGTGCGATTACCGCTGCGACGGGCTGCGCCTGGACGCCGTGCACGCCATCGACCAGCCGGATTTCCTGGTTGAACTGGCGCGGCGGGTACGCGCCGCCGTCGAGCCGGGGCGCCAGGTCTGGCTGGTGCTGGAAAACGAACACAACCAGGCCTCGCTGCTGCAGCAAGGCTTCGACGCCCAGTGGAACGACGACGGCCACAATGCCCTGCACGTGCTGCTGACCGGCGAAACCGAAGGCTACTACGCCGACTACGCGAAACGCCCCATCGAGCAACTGGCCCGCTGCCTCACCGAGGGTTTCGTATTCCAGGGCCAGCCCGATCGCCATGGCGTGCCACGGGGCGAGCCCAGCGGCCACCTGGCGCCCAGCGCGTTCGTGCTGTTCCTGCAGAACCACGACCAGGTCGGCAACCGTGCCCTGGGCGAGCGCCTGACCCGCCTGTGCCCGCCGCAGGCCTTGCGTGCCGCCACTGCATTGTTACTGCTGGCGCCGATGATCCCATTGCTGTTCATGGGCGACGACGACGGCAGCCGCGAGCCGTTCCTGTTCTTCACCGACTTCCACGATGAACTGGCCGATGCCGTGCGCGAAGGCCGGCGCGGTGAGTTCGCCCGTTTCAGCGCCTTCACCGACCTGCGGCAGCGCGAGCGAATCCCCGACCCCAATGCCGAAACCACCTTCGAAACCTCCAGGCTGCAGCACAAGGAAGTGCTGGCCGGCTGGCACGGCCTGTATCAGCAACTGCTCGACCTGCGCAGGCGCCACATCATCGCGCACCTGCCCGGCACCCGCGCCCTGGGCACCGACGTGCTGGGCGACAAGGCACTGACCGCCCGCTGGCGCCTGGGTGATGGCCACGTACTGCGCATCGACCTCAACCTCGACGCGCAGCCGCAACCGGTACAGCTGCCGCCGCTGGAACGGCGCTTGTACGACAGCAGCGACAACGCCCATCCCGACTCGACCCTGGCCGCGCACAGTTGCGTGGTCAGCCTGCTGCCCCCCGACCAGGAGACGCCATGAGCGAGCACCCCCTCCATCGCCTGGCCGCCCGGGTGGGCCTGGCCCGCGACTGGATCGACGCCAACAACCGTCCGCAGCAGGTGAGCGACGACGTATTGCGCCAAGTGCTGCAAGGCCTGGGTCACCCGGCCCACGACCGTGCAGCCATCGACGCCAGCCTGCGCGCCGTCGAACAGGCCGAGGACAGCGAACACCTGCCACCGTTGCTGACCGTCGACAGCGGCCAGCCGCTCGACCTGCAACGCTACTTCAGTGCCGCAAGCACCGTGCGATGCACCCTGGAAGACGGTACGCCGCACACCTTGCAACTGGACGCCCAGGCTCGCCTGCCGGGCGAGCTGCCGCTGGGTTACCACCAACTGGACATCGACGGCCGAACCTTCACCGTGGCGGTGGCGCCTTCGCGCTGCCATGCCCTGCAAGACCGCGTGGAGCAAGCGCCACCCCGCAGCTGGGGCCTGGCGGTGCAGTTGTACAGCCTGCGTCGCCCCGGCGATGGCGGCTATGGCGACTGCCTCGCTCTGGAGCAACTGGCACGCAGCGCCGCCGAACGCGGCGCCGATGCCCTGGCGATCAGCCCGATCCATGCGTTGTCGGTCGTCGACCAGCAGCACTACAGCCCCTACTCGCCCTCCAGCCGCCTGTTGCTCAACACCCTGTACGCCAGCCCCGCCGCCCTGCTGGGCGAGCGCGCCGTGCGCATGGCGATCGAAGCCTGCGGCCTGGAACAGACGCTCGAAGACCTGGAGCAGCGTCCGCTGGTCGACTGGCCACGGGCCGCCGACGCCCGCCTGCGCCTGCTCGAAGCGCTCTACCATGACTTCAGCCAGGGCGATCACCCGCTGCGCGAAGACTTCGACCGTTTCCGCGCCGGCGGCGGCGAAAAGCTCGAGCACCACTGCCGCTTCGAGGTGCTGCAGGCCCACGCCATGGAACACGGCCTGGGCAGCGACTGGCGCACCTGGCCGGCGGCCTGGCACGACCCCTACCACCCGGAAGTCGCGGCCTTCGCCGATGCCTACCCCGCCCGCGTAGAGTTCCATGCCTTCTGCCAGTGGCTGACCGAACGCAGCCTGCAACGGGCCCAGGACGCCGCGCGCGGCAATGGCATGGCCATCGGCCTGATCGCCGACCTGGCGGTGGGCGCCGACGGCGCCGGCAGCCAGGCCTGGAGCCGCCAGGACGAGCTGCTGGCCGACCTCAAGGTCGGCGCGCCCCCGGACATCCTCAACCGCGCCGGGCAGGACTGGGGCATCTGCGCGTTCTCGCCCGAAGGCCTCAGGCGCAACGGCTACCGCGCCTTCATCGAGATGCTGCGGGCCAACCTGGCCCATGCCGGCGGCCTGCGCATCGACCATGTGATGGGCCTGCGCCGGCTGTGGCTGGTCCCCCGTGGCGCCACACCCCGCGAAGGCGCCTACCTGAACTATCCGCTGGACGACCTGCTGCGCCTTTTGGCCCTGGAATCGGTACGCCACCAGGCGATCATCCTCGGCGAAGACCTGGGTACCGTGCCCGCAGGCCTGCGTGAACGCCTGGCCGACAAGGCCGTGCTGGGCATGCGCGTGCTGCCCTTCGAGCAGGCCGCGCCCGGGCATTTCACAGCGATCCTCGACTGGCCCGACAACGCCCTGGCCACCACCGGCACCCATGACCTCGCGCCCCTGGCCGGTTGGCTGGGGGGGCGCGATATCGACTGGAGCCACCGCCTGAAGCTGATCGAGGCCGCCGCCGAGCTGCACTGGCGGCATACCCGGGCGCTGGAGCGCGACGGCCTGCGTCGCACCCTGGAGCAGAACTACGGCCCGCAGGCGGACGACAGCGCGCTGATCGATGCCGCGATCCGCTACGTCGGCCATACCCGCGCCCCGCTGGTGCTGGTGCCCCTGGAGGACCTGCTGGGTTGCGACGAGCAACCCAACCTGCCCGGCACCACCGAGGGCCACCCCAACTGGCGGCGGCGCTTCAGGACGCCGGTGCGCGACCTGCTCGACGACGAGGACGCCGCCCGCCGCCTGGAGCTGCTGGCCCAGGCCCGCGAGCAGGCCTGGGAGCGTGACCGATGAAGGCGCTGACCGCGACCCTGCGCCTGCAACTGCACAGCGACTTCACCCTCGATGACGCGGTGCCGCTGGTGCCTTATTTCGCCCGGCTCGGCATCAGCCATGTCTACGCCTCGCCGATCCTCACCGCCCGCGCAGGCTCGCGCCACGGCTACGATGTGGTCGATCCGACCCGGGTCAACCCCGAGCTGGGGGGCGAGGCGGCGCTGGAGCGCCTGGCGGCCGCCCTGCGCCAGCATGGCATGGGGCTGATCCTCGACACGGTGTCCAACCACATGGCCGTGGGCGGCGCCGACAACCCCTGGTGGCAGAGCCTGCTGGCCTGGGGGCGGCGCAGCCCGTACGCGGCGTTCTTCGATATCCAGTGGCACTCCAGCGACCCGCTGCTGGCCGGGCAACTGCTGCTGCCCTTCCTCGGCAGCGACTACGGCGTGGCCTTGCGCGACGGCGAGATCCCGCTGACGTTCGACGCGGATCAGGGCCAGTTCGAAGTCGCCCACCATCAACACCGTTTCCCCATCTGCCCGCTGGACTACGGACGCATCCTCGGCCAGGCCGAGGACCCTCGCCTGCACGCACTGGCCCAACGCTTCAGCGCCCTGCACGAAGCCGCCGAGCCGCTGGCCGACGCCCTGCCCCTGCACCGTGAACTGGCGCGCCTGGCCGCCGGCGGAGCGCGCCTCGAAGGCGCCCTCGCCGCCTTCGACAGCCGCCACGAAGCGGGCTTCAAGCGCCTGCACCTGCTGCTCGAACGCCAGGTCTACCGCCTGGCCAGCTGGCGCACCGCCGCCGACGACATCAACTGGCGACGCTTCTTCGACATCAATGAACTGGGTGGCCTGCGGGTGGAACGCCCGGAAGTGTTCGAGGCGACCCATGCCACGTTGTTCGCGCTGATCGAGCGCGGGCTGGTGGATGGCCTGCGCATCGACCATATCGACGGCCTCGCCGACCCACGCCGCTACTGCCGCAACTTGCGACGGCGCGTCGAGCGGCTGCTGGCCTGCCGGCCTGTGCAGGCCGCTGTCGAGCATTTCCCGATCTACGTGGAGAAGATCCTCGGGCCGGGCGAACATCTGCACCGCGACTGGCTCACCGACGGCACCACGGGCTACGAGTTCATGAACCAGGTGTCGCTGTTGCAGCACGACCCCGCCGGTGAGGCCCCGTTGAGCGACCTGTGGCGCGATGTCGGCGAGCGCCCCGATTTCCCCGACGAAGTCCGCGAAGCCCGCCACCTGGTGCTCAACGCCAGCCTGGCCGGCGACTGCGAGTCGGTGGCCCAGGCCCTGCTGCAGGTGGCCCGCGACGACCTGATGACCCGCGACCTCACGCTGGGGGCCATCCGTCGCGCATTGCAAGCCCTGGTCGAGCACTATCCGGTGTACCGCACCTACATCCACGCAGGCGGCCGTCCTGACGAAGATGAAGCGTTCTTCCAGCAGGCGTTGGCCGGTGCGCGATTGTCACTGGGTGAAGCCGACTGGCCGTTGCTCGATCACCTTGGGCAATGGCTGGGTGGCCAGCCCTGGCGCCAGCTACCGCCAGGCCCGCCACGCAAGCACCGGCGCCATGCCTGCGTGCGCTTCCAGCAATTGACCGCGCCCAGCGCCGCCAAGGCGGTGGAGGACACCGCCTTCTACCGCTCCGGCCGCCTGCTGTCGCGCAACGATGTCGGCTTCGACGCCGAACGCTTCAGCGCCGAGCCCGCCTGGTTCCACAACGAGGCGCAACGCCGCCTGCGCGACTTCCCCGACAACCTGCTGGCCACCGCCACCCACGACCACAAGCGTGGCGAAGACTGCCGCGCCCGCCTGGCGCTGCTCAGCGAGCGCGGGCCCTGGCTGGCCAGCCGCTGCGAGCACTGGCGCGAGCTGGCAACGCCCCTGCGCGCCGTGCTGGACGATGGCGTCGCCCCCAGTCCGGGCGATGAGCTGATGCTGTACCAGACCCTGCTCGGCAGTTGGCCACTGGACCTCGACCTGCACGAACCCGCCGCACTGCGCGCCTATGCCGAACGCATTCGCCAGTGGCAATGCAAGGCGCTGCGCGAAGCCAAGTTGCGCAGCAGCTGGGCGGCGCCCAACGAAGCCTATGAACAGGCCTGCGCCGGGTATGTCGACGGCCTGTTGCTGGACGACGAGAACCAGCAACTGCGCCAGTCCCTGCACGACGCCGCGCGCCGCCTCGATTGCCCCGGCGCCCTCAATGGCCTGGCCCAGTGCCTGTTGCGCTTGACCACGCCCGGCGTGCCCGACCTGTACCAGGGCAACGAGTACTGGGACCTGTCGTTGGTCGACCCGGACAACCGCCGCGCGGTGGACTACGCTGCACGGCGGGCCAGCCTGGACGACAGCGCGCCAACGGCCGAACTGCTCGCCCACTGGCGCGACGGCCGCATCAAGCAGGCATTGATCGCACGGGTGCTGGATTGCCGCCAGGCCCACCCCGAGCTGTTCCAGCGTGGCGCCTACCTGCCGCTCAGCGTGCGCGGGCGCCACGCTGACAAGGTGCTCGCCTTCGCCCGCCTGGGCGAGGGCGAACGCGCCGTCATCGTCGTACCGAGGCTGGCCAGCGCCCTGCTGGGCAACGCCCCGACCCCCTTGATCCCGGCGCAGAACTGGGACGATACCCGGCTGACCTTGCCGTTCGCCTTGTCGCCTGCCAATTGTTCGGGACTTTTCGCCGGTGCCGCGGTCACCCCTTCAAGGGAGCTGATGTTGAGCACCGTACTGGCGGAGTTTCCGGTCAATGTGTTGATTGATCATGCCTAACTGCATTCAGGAGTGTCGTGATGAGTGTCGATGAAAAACGTATTCGCGAATTCGCCTATCAGATCTGGGAGTCGGAGGGTAAGCCGGACGGCCAGGAGGACCGCCATTGGGACATGGCGCGCAAGCTCGCCGAGGCCGAGTCGTTGGCGCCTAAAGCCGCGCCGCGCAAGAAGGCGGTGGCCAAGCCCAAGGTGACGCCAGTGGACAAACCCACTGTCGCCAAGAAGCCTCGGGCGGTGAAAAAGCCAGCGGCGGGCTGAAAGCTGCACCGGCCTCTTCGCGGGTAAACCCGCTCCCACATGCTCTCCTGTAGGGGCGGGTTTACCCGCGAAGAGGCCCGCATTGCCACCCAAGCATTCCGCCGCACCACGAGGACTGCCATGAGCCCCCGCGCCCCGAAGAAAACCCGCTCCGTCGCCCCGTCGCGCATCCGCGAAGGCCTGCCCTTCCCGCTCGGCGCCAACTGGGATGGCCTGGGGGTCAACTTCGCCCTGTTCTCGGCCAACGCCAGCAAGGTCGAACTGTGCCTGTTCGACTCGACCGGCGAGCACGAGCTCGAGCGCATCGAGCTGCCCGAGTACACCGACGAGATCTACCACGGCTACCTGCCGGACGCCCACCCCGGCCTGGTCTACGGCTACCGCGTGCACGGCCCGTACGACCCGGCCAACGGCCATCGCTTCAACCCCAACAAGCTGCTGATCGACCCCTACGCCAAGCAACTGGTGGGCACGCTGAAATGGTCCGAGGCGCTGTTCGGCTACACCATCGGCCACCCCGACGGCGACCTGTCGTTCGACGAGCGCGACAGCGCGCCCTTCGTGCCCAAGTGCAAGGTGATCGACCCGGCCTTCACCTGGGGCCGCGACCAGCGCGTGCTGATCCCCTGGGAACGCACGATCCTCTACGAGGCCCACACCCGCGGCATCAGCATGCGCCACCCTGCGGTAGCGGAGGACTTGCGCGGCACCTTCGCTGGCCTTGCCAACGACGAACTGCTCGGGCACATCAAGGCCCTGGGTGTGTCGAGCATCGAGCTGCTGCCGATCCACGCCTTCGTCAACGACCAGCACCTGCTGGACAAGGGCCTGAACAATTACTGGGGCTACAACAGCATCGCCTTCTTCGCCCCGCACCCGCGCTACCTGGCCAGCGGCAAGATCGCCGAGTTCAAGGAGATGGTCGCGCACCTGCACGACGCCGGGCTCGAGGTGATCCTCGACGTGGTCTACAACCACACCGCCGAAGGCAACGAGCGCGGCCCGACGCTGTCGATGCGCGGCATCGACAACGCCTCGTACTACCGCCTGATGCCCGACGACAAGCGCTTCTACATCAACGATTCCGGCACCGGCAACACCCTCGACCTGAGCCACCCCTGCGTGCTGCAACTGGTCACCGACTCGCTGCGCTACTGGGCCGGCGAAATGCACGTGGACGGTTTCCGCTTCGACCTGGCGACCATCCTCGGGCGCTACCACGACGGCTACAGCGAGCGCCACGGGTTCCTCGTCGCCTGCCGCCAGGACCCGATGCTCAGCCAGGTCAAGCTGATCGCCGAGCCCTGGGACTGTGGCCCTGGCGGCTACCAGGTGGGCAACTTCGCCCCCGGCTGGGCGGAGTGGAACGACCGCTTCCGCGACACCGTGCGCAGTTTCTGGAAGGGCGACGAAGGCATGCTCGCCGACTTCGCCGCGCGCCTGACCGCCTCGGGCGACCTGTTCAACAACCGTGGGCGACGCCCCTACGCCTCGGTCAACTTCGTCACCGCCCACGACGGTTTCACCCTGCGCGACCTGGTCTCGTACAACGAGAAACACAACGAGGACAACGACGAGAACAACCAGGACGGCACCAGCAACAACCTGTCGTGGAACTGCGGCGTGGAAGGCCCCACCGACGACCCGCAGATCAACGCCCTGCGCATGCGCCAGATGCGCAACTTCTTCGCCACCCTCCTGCTGGCCCAGGGCACGCCGATGATCGTCGCCGGCGACGAGTTCAGCCGTACCCAGCACGGCAACAACAACGCCTACTGCCAGGACAGCGAGATCGGCTGGGTGAACTGGGACCTGGACCAGGATGGCAAGGAATTGCTGGCCTTCGTCAAGCGCCTGACCCGGCTGCGCCTGGCCTACCCGATCCTGCGCCGCTCGCGCTTCCTGGTCGGTGATTACAACGAGGCGATCGGCGTCAAGGACGTCACCTGGCTCGCCCCCGACGGCGAGGAGATGACCGTCGAGCAGTGGGAAGACCCGCACGGGCGCTGCCTGGGCATGCTGATGGACGGCCGCGCCCAGGTCAGCGGCATCGCCCGGCCCGGTGCCGAGGCGACGCTGCTGCTGATCGTCAATGCCTACCATGACGTGGTGCCGTTCAAGCTACCGACGGTGCCGGAGGGCGACTACTGGAGCTGCCTGGTGGACACCGACCGGCCGGAGATGCGCAAGCCGCAGCACCTGCAGTTCGAGGCGCTGTTCGAGGTCAAGGGGCGGTCTTTGCTGTTGATGGCGCTGCAGCGTGAGGAGGAATGAGTGGTGGCGGCCAGGTGCCTGGCGATGGCCTTGCAGCGCCCCGGAGATCGAGCGCCGCGCGGGCGGCGCTCGATCGCATAGACGCTACAACTCTACCGTCGAACACCTGAAAAACACCGACGCTAGCAACGATTCGGCATAGCGCGGCAACGGTAAATCACCATTATCGATATACCAACTTCAAAAACGCCGAAAATCAAACAGTTGCATTGATAAACGAGCCTTTACCACGTCATTCACGATTTCTTGACGCAAGCCCTGTCCTCTCCTTAGCTGAACAGTAATCAGCAGACGTAAAAACTCGTGCCGGGCCTCTAGCTCGCGCCTTCGTGCGCGCCCTTCGAGGCTGGCGCGCTGGTTTGGGTCGCCCTGTTTCTGACGTACAGCTCGTGACATCAGGCCTGCTCTGCGGTTGCCCCACGCGCTGTCCCTCAACCCTCAACAGGAGATCCGCCATGAAAAGCACCTCGAATCCCTCGCGTTTCGACGTCTTTTTCTACGCGGTTTCCACGTCGCTGCTTCTGGCAACCCCGGTGGAAACCTTCGCTTTCCAAGCGCAGGAAGGCGAGCCCTTCGCCCGCTTTCTGGAACAACCCGAGGTGCCGCGACTATCCCTGGACCCAATGAACGCCAGCGGCCTCAACCAGGGCTTGCTCAACGCCTTCTCCGCGCGCATGGGCGAGCGCCACGGCCAGGCCATGCCGGATACCATCGCCAGCCAGTGGGCGCAGTTCTTCCCCGGCGCCCCGCGCATCGGCGCCCAGGCGCCGGCGCAACTGGAAGCCCCCAGCCAGCAACTGATGATCGGCCCGGACCTGTTCGTGCGCGAGGCCAGCGACGGCAGCGTGCACCGCGCGGGGATCTTCATGGGGCACAACAACCTGCAGAGCAGCTTCAACGGCATGCGCCCCCTGCTCGGTGACAAGCAGCGCGACGCGGTCAACCTCAGCGGCGAGAGCCTGGGCGTGTACTGGAGCATGACCCACGAGCAGGGCTGGCACGTGGACGCGGTGGCCATGGGCACGCGCATCGACGTCAACGGCCGCTCCCAGGCCGGCGAACGGGTCGATGACAGCGGCCATGCGATGACCTTCTCGGTGGAGGGTGGCTACCCCATCGGTCTGGGCGGCGGCTGGGTGATCGAACCCCAGGCGCAGTTGATCAACCAGCAGTTCTTCCCCGGCAGCCAGGCCCAGGAGGAGACCCTGCAGGCCTTCGACAGCCAGCCCACCTGGAGCGGCCGGGTCGGTGCCAAGCTGTCGGCGCGCTACGAAGTCAGCGGCATGCCCATCGAGCCCTACGTGCGTACCAACGTCTGGCACGACTTCAGCAACACCGACGCGGTGAAGCTGGACCAGGTGGACAAGATCTCCAGTTCACGCAGCGCCACCACGGTGGAGTTGGGGCTGGGGCTGGTGGCACGGGTCACGCCCAATGTGGCGCTGTTCGTCAGCGCCGACTACAGCAGTGATGTGGATGACAATGACCTGAATGGGCTGATCGGCAGCCTGGGGGTGAGAATGCGCTGGTAAGCCTTGGTGCGGCGCCCCCCTCTTCGCGGGCTTGCCCGCGAAGAGGCCATCACAGCCTGGCAATCAGGCCGGCTTCATCACCAACACCCCCAACGGCGGCAGGTTCAACGCCAGCGACACCGGCTGCCCATGGCTGGCGACCTCATCGGCCACCACCGCCCCCAGATTGCCCACGTTCGACCCTGCATACAGCCCGGCATCACTGTTCAGCAATTCTTCCCAACGCTCGCCGAACGGCACGCCGATCCGGTACCCCTGCCGCGGTACCGGGGTGAAGTTGGCCACCACCAGCAGCGGCTCGCCCTGGCTGCTCCAGCGCAACCAGGCATACACGCTGTTGTGCGCGTCGTCGCCGATCAGCCACTGGAAACCCTGGGGCTGGCAGTCCTGCTCATGCAGCGCCGGCAGCTCGCGGTACAGCCGGTTGAGGTCGCTCACCAGCTTCTGCACGCCCTGGTGCTCGGAATACTGCAACAGGTACCAGTCCAGTTGCTGGTCATGATTCCACTCGCGCCATTGCCCGAACTCGCAGCCCATGAACAGCAACTTCTTGCCCGGGTGGGTCCACATGAAGGTCAGGTAGGCGCGCAGGTTGGCGAACTTCTGCCAGCGGTCGCCGGGCATCTTGTCGATCAGCGAGTGCTTGCCATGCACCACCTCGTCGTGGGAGATGGGCAGGATGAAGTGCTCGGAGTAGGCGTAGATCAGCCCGAAGCTCATCTCGTTGTGGTGGTAGGTGCGGTGGATCGGGTCGTTCTGGATGTAGTGCAAGGTGTCGTGCATCCAGCCCATGTTCCACTTGTAGGCGAACCCCAGCCCGCCTTGCTGCACCGGCTGGCTGACGCCGGGCCAGGCGGTGGACTCTTCGGCGATGATCAAGGCGCCCGGCGCTTCATGGGCCGCGACGCTGTTGAGGTGGCGGATGAAGTCGATGGCCTCGAGGTTTTCGCGCCCGCCGTGGCGGTTGGGCACCCACTCGCCAGCCTTGCGCGAGTAGTCGCGGTAGAGCATCGAAGCCACCGCGTCGACGCGCAGGCCGTCGATGTGGAAGTGCTTGAGCCAGTGCAGCGCCGAGGCCAGCATGAAACCGCGCACCTCGTTGCGCCCGAGGTTGTAGATCAGCGTGTTCCAGTCCTGGTGGAAGCCTTCCAGCGGGTTGTCGTACTCGTACAGCGCGGTGCCGTCGAAACGCGCCAGGCCATGCTCGTCGGTGGGGAAATGTGCCGGCACCCAATCGAGGATCACACCAATGCCGCCCTGGTGGCAGGCGTCGACGAACGCGGCGAAGTCCTCGGCGCTGCCGTAGCGCGAGGTGGGTGCGAACAGCGACAGCGGCTGGTAGCCCCAGGAGCCGCCGAACGGGTGCTCCATGATCGGCATCAGCTCGATATGGGTGAAGCCCAGTTCCTGAACATAAGGCACGAGACGATCGGCCAGTTCGCGCCAGTTGTAGAAGCGGGCGACCTCGCCGGCATCATCCAGCTCGCAACGCCAGGAGCCGGCATGCAGCTCGTAGATCGACAGCGGTGCGCTGTAGGCGTGGCGCTGGGCGCGCTGTTCCATCCAGTCGTGATCGCGCCAATCATGGGCCAGAGCCCCGGCCGCCTTCGAAGCGGTGCTGGGCGGCAGCTCGGTGGCGCGGGCCAGGGGGTCGGCCTTGAGCGGCAGCACACCGTCCTGGCCGAGCACTTCGAACTTGTAGGTTTCCCCCACCCCAAGCCGGGGCACGAACAGCTCCCACACCCCGGCACTGTGGCGTAGGCGCATGGGGTGGCGCCGGCCATCCCAGTTGTTGAAGTCGCCGACCACGGACACCCGCCGGGCGTTGGGTGCCCATACCGAGAAACACACCCCGTCGATACCGTCGACCTGGATTGGCTGAGCGCCGAAGCGCCCGGACAGGTCGCGGTGGTTGCCTTCGGAGAACAGGTACATGTCCATGTCGCCCAGCTGCGGACCGAAGCTGTAAGGGTCCTCGGTGACCTGCTCGCCACCGGCCCAGCCGATCTGCAGCAGGTAGGGGATCGCTTCGTCCAGGTGCGCGGTGTACAGGCCCGGCAGGCTGGCCTGTTGCATGTCGACGAGCACTCGCTCGTCGTGGCGCGCCAGCACGCGCACGCTCAGGGCGTTGGGCAGGAAGGCACGGATCAACTGACCGCCCGCACCATCGGAGTGCGGGCCGAGTACGGCGAACGGGTCGGCGTGCTCGGCGCGGGCCAGGGCATCCAGGTCCCGTTGCCGAAGGCCGCCGTTGTCACGCGTGGTTGCATTCATCTCACTGCCCCTTTTCATAGGTTCAAAAAAAGCCCGCCGCCCCCTGTAGGAGCGGCTTCAGCCGCGCTCACCCGCAAAGCGGGTGCCAGACACCGCGCTGCCTTCATCGCGGCTCAAGCCGCTCCTACAGAGGTATTGCGCACGGCCTTGGGAAATTCACCTCTCCCCCCAGGTACCGATCAGCCCATGCAGCCCATGCAAAGGCACGGCCAGCCAGCCCGGCCGGTTCTCGGCTTCATAGGTGATTTCGTAAGCGGCCTTCTCCAGACAGAACAGTTCCAGTGCCGCGCGCTCCCCGTCCGCCTGCTGCCAGGCATGGGGCATGGCCGCGGTGGCCAGGCCATAGGCTTCGACGAAGGCATGGCGCGACTGGTGCAGGTACTGCCGGGCGACCCGCTGACGGGCCTGGCGCGCCGCCTCGGAAAGGTCGACCGCCGAGGCGCTGCGCAGGATCATCGCAGCAGCATAGTCGAAGGAGCGCAGCACGCCGCTGACATCCTTGTACGGACTGTGCCGAGCGCGGCGCTCATCCAACGGGCGCGCCGGTTCGCCCTCGAAATCGATCAGGTAGGCATCGCCCTGCACCACCAGCACCTGGCCCAGGTGCAGGTCGCCATGCACGCGCATCAGCAAACCGCCCTGGGCTTGCCGGGCAAGGTTGCCGATGTGCCGGGCGAGCCCTTCGCGCTGTTGCAGCAGTTCATCGACCAGGGCCTGGCTGTCGCCGTCCAGCGTGGCGCGGTGCTCGGCCAGCAGGTCGAGGGCATGGTCGAGCTCGGCGTTGATCTGCCGGCTCCAGCGCTGGCTATCCTGTTCATCGCTTGCCCGTGGCTGGAAGGCCGGATCCTCGGTCGGCGCGGCCAGCAACAGGTGCATCTCGCCCAGGCGCTGGCCAAGCAAGGCGGCGAAGCCGGTGAGCTCGGCCAGCGCGTCGGTGTGCGCGTCCACCTCGCCAGTGGCGGGTTCCATCTGGTCGCGGATCGCCCGCTCCAGGGTGTTCTGGGTCCAGCCCCAGGCGTCGCCCTGGTTGCTCAGGTAACCCTGGGCGATCATCAGCAGGTGCGGCTCGCCCGCCGCGTCCACACGGCTGACCCAGGCCAGCAAGGGCGAGATGTTGGCGAAGCCCGCAGCGGTGAGGTAGGCGCTCATTTCCAGCTCCGGGTGAATGCCCGGATTGACCCGGCGAATCAACTTGAGCACCAGGCTGCCGCCCACCACCACCGAACTGTTGGACTGCTCGGCGCTGAGGTAACGCACTTCGCTTTCGTCATCGAGGCCCAGTGCGGCCAGTTGTGGCGTACCGGTGAAGCGCAGCTCGCCCAGGCCGTCACCACAGGGCAGCCGGGTGTTTCCCTGGCAGGCCTGCAGCACCGCACGGACAAAGGGCTCCAGCACGAAGGCATCGGTGATCAGGCCCACCTGCCGACCGCGCCGCACCCGGGACAGCGCCAGCTGCTGGGGTGGCGCGGCACTGATCTGCTCCTCCGGCAGCAGGCCGAACGGCAGCTGGTAATGGCTGACCACCCCCTCGCTGTGCACCTCAAGTTCCGCGAGCAGCGTCGGCAAGGTGGCCGTGGCGAAGCGCACACCGTAGTGCAACCGCACCTGGTCGACCGGCCCTTCCTTGCCGGCGAACCAACGCCGCTTGGGCAGGTACTGCGGCAGGATCGATTGCTCCAGCGTGTCGCGCGAAGGCGCTTCGAGCAGTTCCTCCAGACGCTTGCGCAGCACCAGGGTGGTCAGTTCGGGCAACCCTTCGCTGGGTTGGATATGCCAGCTGGGCATGCGGTCGTGGGGTGCCAGCAGGAACCAGTAGAAAGCGTAGGGTGGCAAGGTGAGCAGGAACGGCAACTGGCCGATGGGTGGGAAGGCACTGCCCCCGAGCATTTCCACCGGTACCTTGTCGGCGTACTGCGACAACTCCAGCTCCGCGGCCTGGGCGGTGCGCGAGACATTGGCCACGCACAGCACGATCTCGTTGTTGCCATTCGCGTCGGTGTATTCGCGCAGGTAGGCAAGGATGCGCCGGTTGCTTGGGCTGAGCATCTTCATGCTGCCCCGGCCGAAGGCCTTCTGCTGGCTGCGCACCGCCAGCAGGCGGCGGTTCCAGTTGAGCAGCGAGTGGGGGTCGTGGGCCTGGGCCTCGACGTTGATGGTCTGGTAGCCGTACAGCGGGTCCATGATCGGCGGCAGCACCAGGCGCTGCGGGTCGGCCCGGGAGAACCCGCCGTTGCGGTCCGGTGACCATTGCATGGGGGTGCGCACGCCATCGCGGTCGCCCAGGTAGATGTTGTCGCCCATGCCCAGCTCGTCGCCGTAGTACAGGGTCGGGGTGCCGGGCATCGACAGCAGCAGGCTGGTGAGCAGCTCGATGCGCCGACGGTCGCGTTGCAGCAGTGGCGCCAGGCGCCGGCGAATGCCGAGGTTGATGCGTGCGCGGCGGTCTTCGGCGTAGTAGTTCCACAGGTAGTCGCGCTCGCGGTCGGTGACCATCTCCAGGGTGAGTTCATCGTGGTTGCGCAGGAAGATCGCCCACTGGCAGTTGGCCGGGATGTCCGGGGTCTGGCGCAGGATGTCGGTGATCGGGAAGCGGTCCTCCATGGCCAGGGCCATGTACATGCGCGGCATCAGCGGAAAGTGGAAGGCCATGTGGCATTCGTCGCCATCGCCCTCGCCGAAGTAGGGCCGGGTGTCTTCCGGCCACTGGTTGGCCTCGGCCAGCAGCATGCGGTCGGGGTAGTTGGCATCGATCTCGGCACGGATCGCCTTGAGCACTACGTGGGTCTCGGGAAGGTTTTCGTTGTTGGTGCCGTCGCGCTCGATCAGGTACGGAATGGCGTCCAGGCGCAGGCCGTCGACACCGATGTCGAGCCAGAAACGCATCACGTCGATCACCGCCTTCATCACGTGCGGGTTGTCGAAGTTGAGGTCCGGCTGGTGCGAGTAGAAGCGGTGCCAGAAGTACTGGCCGGCGACCGGGTCCCAGGTCCAGTTGGACTTCTCGGTGTCGAGGAAGATGATCCGCGTGCCGTCGTATTTCTGGTCGTCGTCGGACCACACGTAGAAGTCCCGGGCCTTGCTGCCGCGCTTGGCGTGGCGGGCCTTCTGGAACCAGGGGTGCTGGTCGGAGGTGTGGTTGATGACCAGCTCGGTGATCACCCGCAGGCCACGCTTGTGGGCCTCGGCGATGAAGCGTTTGGCGTCGGCCATGCTGCCGTAGTCCGGGTGCACGGCCTTGTACTCGGCGATGTCGTAGCCGTCGTCGCGCCGGGGCGAAGGGTAGAACGGCAGCAGCCAGAGGGTGTTGACGCCCAGTTCGGCGATGTAGTCGAGCTTGCCGATCAGCCCCGCGAAGTCGCCGATGCCATCGTTGTTCGCATCGAAGAACGATTTGACGTGCAGCTGGTAGATCACCGCATCCTTGTACCACAGCGGATCGTCGATGAAGGCTGCCGGGCGGGAACGCTTGGCCATGTGCGACTCCTTGCTTTTTCTGGTTCGGCACGCTTCCTGTAGGAGCGGCCTTGTGCCGCGAAAGGGCTGCGAAGCAGCCCCAGCGATATCTGCAGCGCCGCTGAAATCCTGGGGCGCTTCGCGCCCCTTTCGCGGCACGAGGCCGCTCCTACAGGGCTTTTTCGATACGCCAGATACCGAACGGCTGCTGCCAGGGCTCGATGCGCATCCACTGGGTCTTGCCGTGCCAGGTCCAGCGATGGCCGTTCATAAGGTCTTCACCCTGGGTGTCGGCGTTGTCGTCCAAACCCAGCTCCCACAGAGGCAGTTCGAAACTGGCCTCCTGGGCGTTGTAAGGGTCGAGGCTGATGGCGACGAGGATGACGTTGTCGCGCTCGGGGGTGCGCTTGGCGAAGCAGAGGATGTTGTCGTTCCAGCAGTTGAGGAACAGCACCCCCAAGTGCGTCTGCAACGCGCGGTTCTGCCGGCGGATGCGATTGAGCTGGGCGATCTCGGCGACGATGTTGCCCGGCTGGCTGAAATCGCGTGGGCGAATCTCGTACTTCTCCGAATCCAGGTACTCCTCCTTGCCCGGCAGCGGCGTGCCCTCGCACAGTTCGAAACCCGAATACATGCCCCACAATCCCGAGCCCATGGTCGCCAGCGCGGCGCGGATGAGAAAGCCTGGGCGGCCGGCGGTCTGCAGGAAGAAGGGGTTGATGTCCGGCGTGTTGACGAAGAAGTTCGGCCGGTAGCACTGGCTCCAGGGCGGCTGGTTCAGTTGCTCGAAGTACTCGCGCAGCTCCTGCTTGCTGTTGCGCCAGGTGAAGTAGGTGTAGCTCTGGGCGTAACCGACCTTGCCCAACCGCGCCATCATCGCCGGGCGAGTGAAGGCTTCGGCGAGGAAGATGACGTCGGGGTACTGGCCACGCACATTGGCGATCAACCATTGCCAGAACGGCAGCGGCTTGGTGTGCGGGTTGTCGACGCGGAACGTCCTGACGCCCTCCTCCACCCAGCCGACCACCACGTCGCGCAGGGCCAGCCACAGCGACGGCACGGCCTCGGGCGCGTAGAAGTCGACATTGACGATGTCCTGGTATTTCTTCGGTGGGTTCTCGGCGTAGCGGATGGTGCCGTCGGGGCGCCAGCTGAACCAGCCGGGGTGCTCGGTCAGCCAGGGGTGGTCCTGGGAGCACTGGATGGCGAAGTCCAGGGCAATCTCCAGGCCGTGCTCGGCCGCCGCGGCCACCAGCCGGCGGAAGTCGTCGCGGCTGCCCAGCTGCGGGTGGATGGCGTCGTGGCCACCCTCCGGGCTGCCAATGGCGTAGGGGCTGCCGGGGTCGCCAGGCTCGGCCTGGAGCGCATTGTTGCGGCCCTTGCGATGCTTCATGCCGATGGGGTGGATGGGCGGGAAATACAGCACATCGAACCCCATGTCGCGAATCATCGGCAGACGCTGGTGCACAGCGTCGAAGGTGCCGTGACGCTGCGGATCATCGGTGACCGAACGCGGGAACAGCTCATACCAACTGGCGAACAACGCCGCCTCGCGGTCGACATCCACCGGGTACTCGGGGCTGCGGGTCAGGTAACAGCGGTGCTCGGCCTCGCCCATCAATCGCGCGGTAGCAGGGTGCAGCAACTGTGCGACCTGTTCGTCCACCGGCCAATCCGGCAGGTGTTGGCACAGTTGCTCTAGCTGCTCGCGCAAGGCACCGTCGCTGCGCTCGATGCCCTTGCCCAGCAACAGGCGGCCTTCCTCGAGCTCCAGCCGCACGTCCACGCCTGCGGCATATTTTTTTTCCAGGTCGTGGCAATAGGTGGCGAAAGGGTCGATCCAGGCCTGGATATTGAACACATGCAGGCCCAGGTCCGTGGGGGTGAACGCGGCCAGCCACAGGTCATTGCCCGGTGAATGCATGGCCACGCAATGCCAGCGTCGGCTATGGGCCTGGCGCCAGTGCAGCGTCACCGCCAGGCGATCGTGACCGTCGCAGTAGACCTTTGCACTGACGTCGACCTTCTGCCCGCGCACCGCCTTGGCCGCGAAGGCACCGGCATCGAGCACCGGGCTTGCGTCCTCGATCACGATGCGAGGCGCCAGCAATGCTTGCGAAAGGCTGATGGCCTGGTCCGGGTGATCGTTGGCCGTGGGCCCGCTTTCGAAGGGCTCGTTACCTGACATCGCACGCGCTCCGTTTGGCTGGTGGCGGTAAGGGTTCAGAGCCGTGCTGGCGCGCAGGGGTTCAAAAAATATGAGCGAATGACGGTGGCCAGGGTCGAAGCCTGCACTACCTCTTCATTCACCCCGCGAGGTCAGGCCATGAACATTCCCATCCCACCGGAAACACCCGATCCGAACATCGACGACCCGACATTGCCGCCGCCGGTGCCTGAACAAGACCCGGACGAACCGCCGATCAGACCGACCGTGCCGCCGACCGTGGGCGATCCGCCCAGCGAGGAGCCTCCGGTGAAAGGGCAAGGATAGTCAAAGCTGGCCGGATGAGTGGGCGCTGCGGGCAGCCTGCCGATCGATCTCCTACACTGGTCGTGATTGCTTCTGACTTGAGGAGCTACTCATGGACGATCATGATTCCGGCAAGGCGCCCGGGTTCTGGCAGATGCTGCAAAGTGTGCTGGCGGCGGCGTTTGGCGTGCAGAGCGGCAAGAACCGGGCGCGGGATTTCACCTATGGCAAGGCCAGTCATTTCATCGTGATGGGGACGGTGTTCACCCTGGTGTTCATTTTCGTGTTGATTGGGTTGGTGCAGTTGGCGATGCATTTGACCGCGCGGTGATTGGGCGGCCAGGGGCTTGGCGATGGCCTTGCAGCGTGCTTGAGATCGAGCGCCGCCCGCGCGGCGCTCGGTCTTGAGGCCACTGCAAATCACCAGCAGATCAAACCTCCACCAGCGGAATATCACCGCCCTTCCCGTCCCGCCGCTCGCTCATCCAGTCATTGACCTTCTGCCCGAACTCAGCCGGCGCCTTGCGCCCGAACCGTCGCGCCAGGTCGAGAATGGTCTGCTGCGCCAGCGCTTCCTCCATGCGCTTCTGCGCCCCCAGCATCACCGCATGGATCGCGCAGGTGCCCTCGGTGGCCCACCCCGGCGCCGAGCCCTCGAACACCGCGCAACGCTCGCGGATCTCCCGGCAGTCGAAGATCTTCTTCGCCCCATCGATGGCCGTGACGATATCCAGCACGGTGATCTCGTCCGACGGCCGCGCCAGGCGGAACCCGCCGCGCACGCCCTCGGTGGCCACCACCAGCCCGGCCCGGGCCAGCTTGGTGAACACCTTGGCCAGGTATTCCTGAGGCACCCCCTGCAGCTCGGCCAGGTCGCGCACGCTGGCCTCGCGGCTATCCCCACGCTCGTCCACCAGGAACAGCAGGCAATGGATGCCGTACTCGACGCCGGCACTGTAAAGCGACATGTCAATCTCCGACTTAATTTGTCGCAAATAGTACGCCTTCCAACAATTCCACGCAAAACCATCCCGCGCCGTCCGCCGTTCGCCAAAAAAAACTGAAGCGTCTGAAAGCCTTTATTCACGCCGCTTACGGCAGGTTCCTGCGATGCCATCGGCACGCGCGAACGAAAAAAACACTTGCCCCACAAAACTACGATCAATAGAGTCGTAGTTATTCGCCAGATAGCCAAACCCTGACCGAATCCCCTTTCCCACCCTTGCGGAGCACCCACATGACTTCCCATATCCTGATCATCGGTGCCGGCTTTGCCGGTGTCTGGAGCGCCCTGAGCGCCGCCCGTCTGCTCGACCAGGCCCAACGTGGCGACGTGCGCATCAGCGTGCTCGCCCCGCAACCGGAACTGCGTATCCGCCCGCGCTTCTACGAGGCCGACGCGCACACGCTCAAGGCCCCGGTGGGCGAACTGCTCGACGCGGTCGGTGTCGCGTTCATCCAGGGCAACGCCGAGCACATCGACAGCGCCGCACGCCAGGTCGGCTACCTCGACGGCAACGGCCAGCGCCAGCAGCTCGGTTACGACCGCCTGATCCTCGCCGCCGGCAGCCAGGTCGCCCGCCCTGCCGTGCCGGGCCTGGCCGAGCACACCTTCGATGTCGACCAGATGGAATCGGCCGTGCGCCTGGAGCAGCACCTGGTGGCCCTGGCCGCGCAACCGGCCTCTCCGGCGCGCAACACCGTGGTGGTGTGCGGCGGTGGTTTCACCGGCATCGAGACCGCCACCGAAATGCCTGCCCGGCTGCGTGCCATCCTCGGTGAAGGCAATGCCCGGGTGATCCTGGTCGACCGTGGCCAGAGCATCGGCGCGGCCCTGGGCGCCGGCATCACCCCGTCCATCGTCGCCGCCAGCGAGCAGGCTGGCGTGCAGTGGCTGACCAATACCTCGGTGGTGGCGGTCGACGCCGGTGGCGTGACCCTCGACAACGGCGAATACATCGCCAGCAAGACGGTGATCTGGACCGTGGGCGTCAAGGCCAGCCCGCTGACCGCGCAAATCGACGGTGAGCGCGATGGCTTCGGCCGCCTGCGGGTCGACGACCACCTGAAAGTGGTCGGCCAGGCGCACATCTACGCCACCGGCGACACGGCCTGGGCCAAGGTCGACGAACTGGGCAACCACGCCCTGATGACCTGCCAGCACGCCATCCCCATGGGCCGCCACTCGGGCAACAACGCCATGGCCGACCTGCTGGGCCTGGCGCCGGTGGCCTACCGCCAGCCCAAGTACGTCACCTGCCTCGACCTGGGCGACTGGGGGGCGGCCTACAGCGAAGGCTGGGAACGCGAACTGGTGCTCGAGGGCCAGGAAGGCAAGCACCTCAAGCGCCAGATCAACTCGGTGTGGATCTACCCGCCCGCCGCCGATCGCGCGCAAGCCCTGGCGGCCGCCGACCCGATGATCCCAATCGTGGCGTGACGCAAAAAGACAGGCCCGTCTCACAAGTGACGGGCCTTTCAATTTTCGTTATTACATTGAATGACTGGTCAATAATAGTGGCGTTATGGCACTATCGAAGAAAAACAATACGAAAAATGAGGAAATCACACCCCCACGCAGTGCATCGAGAGCCTGAACCACCGAGCCCGGTAAACCCGCGCTCTTGACGCCTGCCAGCCATCGTCAAGGAGCGTTGCATGCAATTAAGGAACATGAAGATCGGCATTCGGGCAGCCACTGTGTTCACCCTCCTCGGGATCCTGGTCCTGGCCATGGGCCTGATCGCCCTCTATGAAACCCGCAAGATGGACAGCGCCACCGACGAGATCCGCGTCACCTGGATGCCCGCGGTCATCGCCCTGGGCGATGTCAGCACCAACCTGGGCCGTGCCCGCGCCCTCACCCTGCGCAGTGTGCTCGAGGACGACCCCGCCACCCGCCACGCCACCCTGGCCCGCATCGTCGAGGTCAACCAGCAGCTCGAAGGCGATCTCAAGGCCTACGAAAGCACCATCATCGCCCAGGACGACCGGGCCCTGTTCACCACCTTCATGAGCCTGAGCGAGCGCTACCACGGCCTGCAGAAAGCCATCCGCGAGGCGGCCGGCCACGACCAGATGGACGAGGCCCGACGCCTGGTCAACGGCCCGCTGGCCGAGTACGCCGACAGCATGATGAAAGCCCTGGGCGCACTGATCGAATACAACACCCAGGGCGCCGAGCAGGCCTCGTTGCGTAGCAGCGAGGCCTCCGACGAAGCCTTCAGGTTGCTGGTCGGTGCCCTGGTGGTGATCCTGCTGGCGCTGGTGGCCATCTCCACCCTGCTCACCCGCAGCATCGTGCTGCCGCTGGCCGACGCCGTGGCGGTGGCCGAGCGCGTCGCCGTCGGCGACCTGACCCGCGACATCGTGGTGACCGGCCGCGACGAACCTGCCCTGCTGCTACGCGCCCTGGGCCAGATGCAACAGAGCCTGCGCGAAACCCTGCGCAAGATCGCCGCCTCCTCCGACCAACTCGCCTCGGCCTCGGAAGAACTGCACTCCGTTACCGAAGACACCAGCCGCGGCCTGCACCAGCAAAGCGCCGAGATCGACCAGGCCGCCACGGCGGTCAACCAGATGACCGCCGCCGTGGAAGAAGTGGCGAACAACGCAGTGAGCACGGCCGACGCCTCGAAAGGCGCCGACCAGAACACCCGCGACGGCCGCGACCGGGTCAACCAGGCCCTGAGCTCGATCCAACTGCTGGTCGCGGACGTGACCGGCACCTCGCAGGAGATCGAACAGCTGGCCACCCGCGCCAACGAAATCAGCCAGGTGCTCGATGTGATCGGCTCGATCGCCGGGCAGACCAACCTGCTGGCCCTCAACGCCGCCATCGAAGCCGCCCGTGCCGGCGAGGCCGGGCGTGGTTTCGCCGTGGTCGCCGACGAAGTACGCGCCCTGGCCCACCGCACTCAACAATCCACCGCGGAGATCGAACAGATGATCGGTGGTATCCAGACCGGCACCGAGCGTGCGGTGAGTGCCATGCACAGCAGCCAGGGCCGGGCCAGTGGCACGCTGGAGGTGGCGCAGTCTGCCGGGCAGGCGCTTGAGGTAATTGCCGAAGCCATCGCCGCGATCAACCAGCGCAACCTGGTGATCGCCAGCGCCTCCGAGCAGCAGGCGCAGGTGGCGCGGGAGGTGGACCGCAACCTGGTGAACATCCGCGACCTGGCGATGCAGACCTCGGCGGGGGCCAACCAGACCAGCGCGGCGGCGCAGGACCTGTCGCGACTGGCGGTGGAATTGAACGGGATGGTGGCGCAGTTCAAGGTCTGAGCGCAGCCCGTTCGCCAGCAAGCCGGCTCCTGCAGGGGATCGCTGCAGGAGCCGGCTTGCCGGCGAACCGCCCTGTCAGTCATTCACCTCGATCACCCGCCCCGCCTTCACCGGCTGGCTGCGCGTCGCCAGGCAGTAATACAGCGGCACCGTCACGATCAACCCGAACAACCACGACAGGTCCGCCCCTTCGACGATGTTCGAATACGGCCCCACATACAGCGACGTATTGGCAAACGGCAGCTGCACCAGGATCCCGCAGGCATAGGCGATGATCGCGTGGTGGTTGAAGCGGCCATAGATCCCGCCGTCAGCACGGAAGATCGACGCGATGTCGTACTGGCCCTTCTTGATCACGTAGAAGTCGACCAGGTTGATCGACGCCCACGGCACCAGCACCAGCAGCAGTGCCAATATCAGCCCGATGAACTGGCCGATGAAGCCCGCCGACGCATTCAGCGCCACCAGCCCGCAACCCGCCAGGATCATCGAGGCCAGCACCACCCGCACCTTGATGCTCGGCGTCCACTGCGCCGCGAAGGTCTGGATCGCAGTGACGATCGACAGCACCGCGCCATACAGGTTGAGAGCGTTGTGGCTGATGATGTTGAGCAAAAACAGCACCATCAGGATCGGCCCCAGCCAACCCGTGGCCTGCTTGACCGCATCCATCGCGTCGGTGCCTGCGGGTACGCACAGCACCGCCACCGCGCCGAAACTGAAGCACAGGATGGTACCGAGCGTGGCACCGAAGTAGGTGGCCCAGAACGGCCTGGCGATGCCCACTTCACGCGGCAGGTAGCGCGAATAGTCGGAGGTGTACGGCGAGAAGCTGATCTGCCAGATGGTGCCCAGCGACACGGTGGCAATGAAGCCCGACAGGTTGAAGGCGCCACGGCTGAAGAAGTCGGCCGGCAGGTCCTGGACGAACATCATGACGAAGCCGGCCAGCAGTGCCGAACCCATCACCCAGGTGCCGATGCGGTTGAGGATATGGATGAAGCGGTAGCCGATCACACCGATGGCCGTCGCGCTCAACGCACCGATCACGATCGCGCCCGGCATCGGCACGCTCGGGGTGATGCCGTGGATGGTCTTGCCGGCCAGGACGATGTTGGAAATGAAGAAGCCGACATAGATCAGCGCGGTGAAGAACACGATCAGCAGCGCGCCGTAACGGCCGAACTGGCCACGGCTCTGCACCATCTGCGGAATGCCCAGTTGCGGCCCCTGCGCCGAGGCCAGGGCGATCACCACGCCACCGGCCAGATGCCCCAGCACGATAGCGACCAGGCCCCACAACAGGTTCAGGTGGAACACCTGAATCACCATGGCGCCGGTGACGATGGGCAGTGGCGCGATGTTGGTGCTGAACCAGAGGGTGAACAGGTCGCGCGCCTTCCCGTGGCGCTCGGCAGGTGGCACGTAATCGACCGTGTGGTTTTCGACAAACGCGTGTTGCGACGACGGTTGGGACATAGGATTTCAGCTCGAAAGGTCGTTTTTATCGTTGTAAGGAAACCGCTCGGGGCGGCCTCTCAGCTGCGCACCATATTATGGTATTCCAATCTTTTGACAACACTGCACCGGGGTTTTTCGGCACAGCTGATCCGCTCTGCATCCTTGCTCCGCGCACTGTTTTCAGCGGCCACGCCAATGAATCCGGGGGGCTGTGCCGTTCATCGCGTTCTGCGCGGGCTGGAAAATTCCGCTTGCAAAGCAGGTATTACGGTATACCATCAGACACATCAACGATAAAAACCGCGGACCACCGCAGCCCCTCGAGGATCACACCATGATCGACGCAACCGTCTACAAGCACGTCCTGGGTTCCTTCCCGTCCGGCGTCACGGTCATCACCACCCTGGACGACGACGGTTCAATCGTCGGCCTCACCGCCAGCGCCTTTTCGTCCTTGTCGATGGAACCACCGCTGGTGCTGTTCTGCCCCAACTACAGTTCCGACTCCTACCCTGTGCTGATCAGGAACAAACGCTTCGCCATTCACCTGCTCTCCGGTGAGCAGCAGGCCGAAGCCTATGCGTTCGCCAAAAAGGGCAAGGACAAGGCGGCGGGTATCGACTGGACCTTGAGCGAACTGGGCAACCCGATCCTGGCCGGCGCCACCGCCGTCATCGAATGCGAACTGTGGCGTGAATACGAAGGCGGCGACCACGCGATCATGGTGGGCAAGGTACACAACCTGATCGTCCCGCAAGAGGCGCCCCGCCCGATGGTCTACTGCCGCGGCAAGATGGCCAGCCTGCCGGCCTTCGCCTGAACATTCAGCAGGGGACCGTGTAGGAGCGGGTTTACCCGCGAACACCGGCGATGCCGGTGCCATCCACCGCGTCGCCCGCTTCGCCGGCAAGCCGGCTCCTACAGAAAAGCCTGCCCGGCAGGCGACAACAACAAGCTCCGAGGAAAGCCCCATGAAATTTTCGCTGTTCGTGCACATGGAACGTTGGGATGAACAGGTCAGCCACCGCCAGCTGTTCGAAGACCTGACCGAACTGACCCTGATGGCCGAGGACGGCGGTTTCAGCACCGTGTGGATCGGCGAGCACCACGCCATGGAATACACCATCTCGCCAAGCCCGATGCCGCTCTTGGCCTACCTCGCCGCACGCACCGAGAAGATCCGCCTGGGCGCCGGCACCCTCATCGCGCCGTTCTGGAACCCGCTGCGCGTGGCCGGCGAATGCGCCCTGCTCGACGTGATCAGCAACGGCCGCATGGAAGTGGGCCTGGCCCGTGGCGCCTACCAGTTCGAGTTCGACCGCATGGCCGGCGGCATGCCGGCCACCGACGGCGGCAAGGCCCTGCGCGAGATGGTGCCGGTGGTGCGCAAGCTGTGGCAGGGCGACTGCGCCCACGACGGCGAGGTGTACAAGTTCCCCACCTCCACCAGCGTGCCGAAGCCGTTCAACACCGCGCCGCCGATGTGGATCGCCGCCCGCGACCCCGACTCGCACAACTTCGCCGTGGCCAACGGCTGCAACGTCATGGTCACCCCCTTGATGAAGGGCGACGAGGAAGTGCTGGACCTGAAGAACAAGTTCCAGGCCGCCCTGGACAACAACCCCGATGTGCCACGCCCGCAACTGATGGTGCTGCGCCACACCCATGTGCACAGCCCCGCCGAGCCGGACGGCTGGAAGGTCGGCGCCCAGGCCATTTCGCGCTTCTACCGCACCTTCGATGCCTGGTTCGGCAACAAGACCGTCCCGGTCAATGGTTTCCTCGAACCTAGCCCGGAGTCGAAGTTCGCCGAGGTGCCGGCTTTCCAGCTGGAGAACATCCGCAAGAACACCATGATCGGCACGCCCGAGGAGATCATCGCGCGCATCCGCTACTACCAGGAACTGGGGGTCGATGAGTTCAGCTTCTGGTGCGACAACAGCCTGCCCCATAGCGAGAAGAAGAAGTCGCTGGAGTTGTTCATCAAGGAAGTGGTGCCGGCGTTCGCCTGAATTCCCTTGGCAGAGGGGCTCGCCGGGCCCCCTATGGCGCCTATCAGATCGGGCGCCACCCGCGCGGCGCATCGCGGATATTGCAACGTGGCCATGCCTGACAGGCCACGGTTGTTCGCCCTGTTTGCACGACGTACCCCCACCTGCCTTTGTAGGAGCGGATTCATCCGCGATGCGCCGCACAGCGGCGCTCGATCTCCCAAACACCACAAAACCCGGGCCATCCGCCACCTTTCATCCCCTTCCCAGAGATTTTTCCTACCCCCTCTTGCACATCAAATATTATGGTATACCATCAGACAACAAGACCTGATCACCCTACCCAGGAGCCCTCCATGAGTTTCGAAATCCGCAAGATCGTCACCTACTCCGAAGAGACCCGCATCGAAGGCGGCAAGGCCACCGACACGCCGGTGACCATGGTCGGCCTGGCCGTGGTGATCAAGAACCCCTGGGCCGGCCGCGGTTTCGTCGAGGACCTCAAGCCTGAAATCCGCGCCAACTGCTCCGACCTCGGCGCGCTGATGGTCGAGCGCCTGACCGCCGCCATCGGTGGCGCCGACAAGATCGAGGCCTACGGCAAGGCCGCCGTGGTCGGCGCCGACGGCGAGATCGAGCACGCCTCGGCGGTGATCCACACCCTGCGCTTCGGCAACCACTACCGCGAAGCCGTGCAGGCCAAGAGCTACCTGAGCTTCACCAACAAGCGCGGCGGCCCCGGCACCTCGATCCAGATCCCGATGATGCAGAAGGACGACGAAGGCCTGCGCTCGCACTACATCACCCTGGAAATGCAGATCGAGGACGCCCCGCGCGCCGACGAGATCGTCGTGGTGCTGGGCGCCGCCGACGGCGGCCGCCTGCACCCGCGCATCGGCAACCGCTACATCGACCTGGAAGAACTGGCGGCGGAAAAGGCCAACGCTCGATAACAACAACCAAGACGGGCCTGGGCGTGGCGAACTCCCCGCCGCGCCCGACCTTCAAGGAGCGCCCTCGATGATTCAGCCTGTCGCTGAACGTACACCGGCCGGGACCAGCTACCTGGCCCTCGGCCAGGGCCATCCCGTGGTGCTGATCCACGGCGTGGGCCTGAACAAGGAAATGTGGGGCGGGCAGTTCGTGGGCCTGGCCAACGACTACCGCGTCATCGCCTACGACATGCTCGGCCACGGCCACAGCCGCGTGCCCGCCGCCGACACCGCGCTGGAAGGCTACGCCGACCAGCTCGCCGAACTGCTCGACCATCTGCAGATTCAACAGGCGACCGTGATCGGCTTCAGCATGGGTGGCCTGGTCGCCCGCGCCTTCGCCCTCAACCACCCGCAACGCCTTGCCGCGCTGGTGGTGCTCAACAGCGTGTTCAACCGTACCCCTGAACAAAGCGCCGGGGTCATCGCCCGCGCCGCCCAGGCGCAGGCTCTGGGCCCGGACGCCAACGTCGACGCCGCGCTGGATCGCTGGTTCAGCCGCGAGTACAAGGCCGCCAACCCGGCCCAGGTCGCGGCCATTCGCCAGGTGCTGGCCAGCAACGACCCGCAGGGCTACCACACCACCTACGCGCTGTTCGCCACCCAGGACATGTACCGCGCCGAAGCCCTTGGCAGCATCCAGGTGCCGACGCTGATCGCCACCGGCGAGCTCGACGCCGGCTCCACCCCGGCCATGGCCCGCCAGCTCGCCGCGCGCATACCCGGCGCCCACTGCGTGGTGCTCGCCGAGCAACGGCATATGATGCCGGTGGAAGCACCGCGCGAAGTCAACAAGATGCTGCTGGACTTCCTCAGGCAGGCCCGCACCCTCACCGAATCCGCCAAGGGGATAGTTGCATGACCCTCGTTCGTTTCCAGATGTGCATCGACGGCCAATGGCGCGATGCCCACAGCGGCAAGACCTTCGACAGCCTCGACCCGGCCACCGCCAAGGCCTGGGCGCAATTGCCCGACGCCGATGAAAAAGACGTTGAACTGGCCGTGCAGGCCGCCCAGCGCGCCTTCGACAGCAAGGCCTGGCGCGGCCTCAGCGCCACCGCCCGCGGCAAGCTGCTGCGCCGCCTCGGTGACCTGATCGCCGAGAACAAGGAACACCTGGCCCAGCTGGAAAGCCGCGACAACGGCAAGCTGATCCGCGAGACCCGCGGCCAGGTCGGCTACCTGCCGGAGTTCTTCCACTACACCGCGGGCCTGGCCGACAAGCTCGAAGGCGGCACCCTGCCGCTGGACAAGCCCGACCTGTTCGCCTACACCGTGCACGAACCGATCGGCGTGGTGGCCGGGATCATCCCGTGGAACAGCCCGCTGTACCTCACCGCGATCAAGCTCGCCCCGGCCCTGGCCGCCGGCAACACCATCGTGCTCAAGCCCTCCGAGCACGCCTCGGCGACCATCCTCGAACTGGCCCGCCTGGCGCTGGAAGCCGGCTTCCCGGCCGGCGTGGTCAACGTGGTCACCGGCTACGGCCCGAGCACCGGCGCGGCGCTGACCCGCCACCCGCTGGTGCGCAAGATCGCCTTCACCGGCGGCGCGGCCACCGCCCGCCATGTGGTGCGCAGCAGCGCCGAGAACTTCGCCAAGCTGTCGCTGGAGCTGGGCGGCAAGTCGCCCAACATCATCTTCGCCGACGCCGACCTGGACAGCGCCGTCAACGGCGCGGTGGCCGGCATCTACGCCGCCTCCGGGCAGAGCTGCGTGGCCGGTTCGCGCCTGCTGGTGCAGGACGAAATCTTCGATGAATTCGTCGAGCGCCTGATCGCCCGCGCCCAGCGCATCCGCATCGGCAACCCGCAGGACGACGCCAGCGAGATGGGCCCGATGGCCACCGCCCAGCAACTGGCCGTGGTCGAAGGCCTGGTCGCCGCGGCCCAGGCCGAAGGCGCCCGGCTGCGCATGGGCGGCAAGCGCGCCGAAGTAGAGGGCGACGGCTGGTTCTACGAGCCGACCCTGTTCGAGTGCGACAGCAACGCCATGACCATCATGCAGGAAGAGGTGTTCGGCCCGGTCGCCGCGGTGATCCGCTTCAAGACCGAGGAACAGGCCCTGGCCATGGCCAACGACTCGCAGTTCGGCCTGGCCGCCGGCATCTGGACCCGCGACCTGGGCCGTGCCCACCGCCTGGCCCGCGACGTGCGCTCGGGGATCATCTGGGTCAACACCTACCGCGCCGTGTCGGCCATGGCCCCCATCGGCGGCTTCAAGAACAGCGGCTACGGCCGCGAGAGCGGCATCGATTCGGTGCTGGCCTATACCGAGCTGAAGACGGTGTGGATCAACCTGTCCACCGCGCCCATGCCCGACCCCTTCGTGATGCGCTAGGAGGACCGCAAAATGATCGAACCTGGCATCTACAAAGACGTGATGGGCTCGTTCCCGTCCGGTGTCACCGTGGTCACCACCCTGGACGCCGACGGCGGCATCGTCGGCATCACCGCCAGCGCGTTCAGCGCGTTGTCGATCGAGCCGGCGCTGGTGCTGTTCTGCCCCAACTACGCCTCCGACACCTACCCGGTGCTGCGTGACAGCAAGCAGTTCGCCATCCATTTGCTGTCGGCCGAGCAGACCGCCGAGGCCTATGCCTTCGCCGGCAAAGGCAAGGACAAGGCCAAGGGCATCGACTGGCACCTGAGCGCGCTGGGCAACCCACTGTTGAACAAGGCCACGGCGATCATCGAGTGCGAGTTGTGGCGCGAGTACGACGGCGGCGACCACGCGATCATCGTCGGCCAGGTGAAGAACCTGGTGCTGCCCGAGCAGCCAGTGACGCCGATGGTGTACCACAAGGGCAAGCTGGGTGCCCTGCCGCCCTTGGGCTGAAAGACCGCGAAGAAGCCAACACTGATGACCCTGTTTTCAGGGGCCGCGCCCACCCTCTCACCCTCGGTTGCGGCCCCTTTTTTCATTCGGAGCACGGTAATGAGCAACGAAAAGTACGAGAAGGGCCTGCAGATCCGCACCCAGGTGCTGGGCGAGGAATACGTCAATCGTTCGATCCAGAACGCCGACGACTTCACCAAGCCCCTTCAAGACCTGGTCACCGAGTACTGCTGGGGTCATGTCTGGGGCCGTGATGGTTTGTCGCTCAAAGAGCGCAGCATGATAAACTTGGCGATGATTTCCGCGCTCAACCGGCCCCATGAGCTCAAGCTGCATATCCGCGGCGCCCTGCGCAATGGCCTGAGTCGCGAACAGATTCGCGAGATCCTGCTCCAGGTCGGCATCTATTGCGGCGTGCCCGCGGCGGTGGACAGTTTCCGCCTGGCCCGCGAAGCGTTCGCCGCAGCCGACGCAGAGCAACCCCGTTAACCGCGGGCTGTGCGAACCACGGCAAGGAGCAGCCCCCACGGTTCGTGGTGCTGCGCGAACCTGGCGCAACAGCCTCATACAGAGCGCACCTGATGAAACGCCAGCCCCTCGACGACAGCTTCAAGGTCAACCGCAACCCCGTCACCCTGCGTGAAATCGTGCTCGACAAGCTGCGCGGCGCGATCATGAACTTCCACCTGCTGCCCGGCGATCGCCTGGTCGAGCGCGACCTCTGCGAGCGCCTGGGTGTCAGCCGCACCTCCGTGCGCGAGGCCCTGCGCCACCTGGAGTCCGAAGGCCTGGTCGAGTTCGCCGACGCCAAGGGCCCGCGTGTGGCCATCATCACCCTGGAAGACGCCCGCGACATCTACGAGCTGCGCTGTGTGCTCGAAGGCTTGATCGTCCAGCTGTTCACCCTCAACGCCAAATCAAAGGACATCCGCGCCCTGGAGCGTGCCCTGGCGGTCAACCGCGAGGCGCTGGAAGACGGCGAACTGGCCCAGGTGCTGGACTCGGTGCAGGGTTTCTACGACGTGCTGCTCGAAGGCTCCGGCAACCAGGTCGCCGCCCAGCAACTGCGCCAGTTGCAGGCGCGCATCAGCTACCTGCGCGCCACTTCGGTGTCCCAGGAGAACCGCCGCGGCGCCAGCAACCGGGAGATGGAGCAGATCGTCGAGGCGATCAAGAGCGGCGACCCGCAAGCCGCCCACCAGGCCTCGGTCGACCACGTGCGCGCCGCCGCCAAGGTGGCCCTGGACTACCTGCGCCAGAAACAGGACGACAACGCCAAGGTCCGCGAAATCGTCGAGCCCCTGCCCCTCAAGGACCCCCGCATAGGCCGCTGACCATGCCCACCGCCCCGCGCTACTGCCCGCACTGCACCACGCAACTGGCCCGGGGCGTCCCCAACGGCGACACCCACGAGCGCCTGCACTGCACCGCCTGCGGCTACGTGCACTACGTCAACCCGAAGATCATCGCCGGCTGCATCATCGAGCGCGACGGCAAGTACCTGCTGTGCCAACGCGCCATCCCCCCGCGCCCCGGCACCTGGACCTTGCCAGCCGGCTTCATGGAGGCCGGCGAGACCACCGAGCAGGCGGCCCTGCGCGAGGTGTGGGAAGAGAGCGGCGTGCGCGGCGAGATCATCTCGCCCTACTCGATCTTCAGCGTGCCGACGATCAGCGAGGTGTACATCATCTTCCGCGCCATCGCCACCGAGGAGACCGGGCAGTACGGGCCAGAGACGTTGGCCTACCGCTTCTTCGCGCCGGACGAGATCCCCTGGGACGAGATCTACTACCCGGCGATCCGGCAGATCCTGGAGCGCTACATCCTCGAACGCCAAGCCGGGGTGTACGGGATCTACATGGGCAACGACGATACCGGGAAGGTGCATTTCATTCGCTGAGCCCCACGCCAGCCTCAGACTTGCGCGATCCCTGTGGGAGCGGCCTTGTGTCGCGAAAGGGCCGCAAAGCGGCCCCGGCGATGTTTGCTCAACGCCGAGATCCTGGGGCCGCTACGCAGCCCTTTCGCGACACAAGGCCGCTCCCACTGGGGCAAGCGAAAATCGCGAATAACCTGCAAAACAGTTGCTCCAACAGCGGGCTGCTGCCTGCGCGACAGCACAGGCAGCCCAATGAAACAAAACCCTCGCCAAGCGCCACCTCACGGTGCACCCTGATGCTCTCACGCAAAAGGACCGGCAAACCTCATGGCGAAATGGCTGGACGGTGGCGGACTGATGGCCGAACGTATCCGCACCCACGACTGGGCGGCGACCCCACTCGGCCCGTTACATACCTGGCCCGACGTGCTGCGCACCGCCGTCACCCTGTGCCTGGCCTCGCGCTTCCCCCAGGCCGTGCTGTGGGGCGACCAATTGACCACCCTGCACAACGATGCCTTCAGCGCCATCCTCGGCGAGAAACCTTTCGCCCTGGGCCGCCCGTTCAGCGACGTGTGGCAGGAAGCCTGGAGCGAGATCAGCCACCTGGCCGAGCGGGCGCTGGCCGGCGAAGCGGTGTACATCGAGGATTTCCCGCTGCTGATCGAGCGCCACGGCAACCCTGAGCGTGCCTACTTCACCTTCTGCTACAGCCCCATCCGCGACCATGAGGGCAAGGTCGTCGGCATGCTCGACACCGTCACCGAGACCACCACCAGCGTGGTCGCCAACCACCGCCTGAAGTTCCTCGACAGCCTGGGGCGCGCCATTGCCAACGCCAACGATCCTGAACGGATCATGGCCACCACCACACGTTTGCTAGGCGAGCACCTGCAACTTTCCAGCTGCGCCTATGCGGTCATGGCCGCCGACCAGGACAGCTTCACCATCTGCGGCGACTGGGTCGCGCCCGGCTCGCCACGGCTGCTGGGCCATTACCGCCTGGCCGATTTCGGTGAGCTGGCGGTCAGCCGCCTGCGTACGGGCCTGCCGCTGGTGATCGACAACAACCTCATGCAGTTGCCGGCCAAGGCCGCGGCGACCTTCCAGGCCATCGGTATCACCGCGACCATCTGCATGCCCCTGATCAAAGAGGGTTGCCTGACCGCGCTGATGGCCATTCACGACAAGTTGCCACGTGCCTGGAGCCACTACGAGCAGATGCTGCTCGGCGAAGTGACCGAACGCTGCTGGGCGCACATCCAGCGGGTCCAGGCCCATGCCGAAGTGCGCGAGGCGTTCGCCGCGCTCGAGGCGCTCAACACGACGCTCGAACAACGCGTCGAGGAACGCACCCGCCAACTGCAGCACACCGAGGCCGTGTTGCGCCAAACGCAAAAGCTCGAAGCCATCGGCCAGCTCACCGGCGGCGTGGCCCACGATTTCAACAACCTGCTGACCATCATCCGCTCCTCGATTCACTTCCTGCAGCGCCCCGACCTCGACGAGACCCGCCGCGCCCGCTACTTCAAGACCGTGGCCGACACCGTCGACCGCGGCGCCAAGCTCACCGGGCAACTGCTGGCCTTCGCCCGCCGCCAGGCCCTGAGCCCCCAGGTGTTCGAAGCCGGCCCCAGGCTCGAAGCCATGGCCGACATGCTCGACACCGCCACCAGCGCCCGAATCGAGGTGAAGCTGGAACTGCCCGAGGTGCCCTGCCACGTCCATGCCGACCTGGGCCAGCTGGAAACCGCGGTGATCAACCTGATGATCAACGGCCGCGACGCCATGGCCGGCGAAGGCACCCTGTGCCTGCGCCTGGAAGCCGACCAGGCCATGCCCGGGGCACACGACCTGGCCGGGCCGTTCGTGGCGATCTCGGTGATCGACAGTGGCGTGGGCATCGCCCCGCACCTGCTCGAACGCATCTTCGACCCGTTCTTCACCACCAAGGCTTCGGGCCAGGGCACGGGGCTGGGGCTGTCGCAGGTGTTCGGTTTCGCCAAGCAGTCCGGCGGCGACGTGAAGGTCAGCAGCGTCGAGGGTAAGGGCACGACCTTCACCCTTTACCTGCCCCAGGTGGCCCTGGCCCAGGTGGAGCCCAGCGTTGCCGGCACGGTGTTGCCCGCCCATGGCGAACGGCGGCGGATCCTGGTGGTGGAGGACAACCCCGATGTCGGCAGCTTCACCGCGCAGATCCTGCGCGACCACGGCTACCAGATCAGCTGGGCGACCAGTGCCGAGCAGGCCCTGACGCAGATCGGCGCTGCGCGGGTGCCGTTCGACGCGGTGTTTTCCGATGTGGTGATGCCCGGCATGGGCGGGTTGGCGCTGGCGCGCCAGTTGCGCCAGAGCCACCCAGACCTGCCGGTGATTCTCACCTCCGGCTACAGCGAGGCGATCGCCGAGGAAGGGCACCAGGGGTTCGCGTTCCTGGCCAAGCCGTATTCGGCCGAGCAGGTGTGCCAGATGCTGGGGACGGTGCTGGGTGGGGGGTGAGTCATGGGCGTATGGCGGTAACCTTGCAGGGCGCTTGAGATCGAGCGCCGCCGCAGCGGCGCGTCGCGGATGAATCCGCTCCTACAGGCAGGTACGGCACGATGCAAAAGATGTAGGAGCGGATTCATCCGCGATGCGCTGCGCGAGCGGTGCCCGATCTGATAGGCGCTGCAACTCTGCCGCCAGGCACCTTATCTCCCCAACAACCGCGCCAGGCTGCGCGCCAGCTCCTCCTGGCGAAACGGCTTGCGCAGCACCTCGAACCCATGCAGCTCGCGAGGCGCGAGATTGGCATACCCGGTAATGACCAACACCGGCAAGTCCGCGAACCGCTCACGCACCTGCCGGGCAAACCGCACCCCCGTCATCCCGGCCATGACATGGTCGGTCAACAGCGCATCCGGACACAGCCCGCCATCGAGCAACACCAGCGCCTGGACCACCCCATCCGCCTCGGTGACCTCATACCCCAACTCACGCAGCAGCAGCACTGTGGCCTGGCGCACCAGCGGCTCATCCTCCACCAACAACACCCGGAGCGGCCGCTGCGGGTGTGTTGACTCGACAGGCCTGACAGCGGCTGCCTCGGTGTCACTGACAGGCAGCCACAAGGTCGCTTCGGTCCCCTTCTGCGGCCGTGAGCGAATGCCAAAGCCACCGCCAGACTGCACCGCCAAGCCCTGAACCATCGGCAATCCCAACCCTATCCCCTTGCCCACGCCCTTGGTCGAGTAGAACGGCTCGGTGCAGTGCTTCAACACGTCCGCACTCATGCCGCAGCCGGTATCGGCCACCTGCAGCCACACCTGGCGGCCCGCAGCCAGTCCGGCAGGCCTGCCAGGCCCCTTCCTGTCGTCATCCAGGCCGGCGACGATACTCAGGCGCCCGCCTTCGGTCATGGCATCACGGGCATTGACCACCAGGTTGAGCAGGGCCAGTTCCAGTTGATGGGGATCGACCATGACCTGCGGCAACGCCGCGTCGATGCACACCTGCACGGCGATGGTCGGCCCCAGCGTACGCACCATCAGCTCGTGCATGTCGTCGACCAGCAGCGCCAGCGACACCACCTGCGGCTTGAGGGTCTGGCGCCGGGCGAAGCTGAGCAGGCGCCCGACCAGGTTGCGCGCCCGCTCCGCCGCCTGCAGGCCGCCATCGATCAGCCGGTCGCCGCGCGCCGGCTCGGGGTGGCGGCGCAGCAGTTCCAGGGACGCGATGATCGGCGTGAGCATGTTGTTGAGGTCGTGGGCGATCCCGCCGGTGAGCTGGCCGATCATCTCCATCTTGTGCGCTTCATGCAGTTGCTGCAGGCCCGCCTCGCGCTGGGCCAGCATGGTCGCCACGCGCTCCTCCAGGCATTCGTTGAGCACATGCAGGGCGTGTTCGGCCCGGGCATGGGTGATCGCCGTCCAGGTCTGCTCGGCGGCTTCTTCGGCCAACAGGCATTCATCGTCCAGCACCGGGTGCGCGCCATGGAAATGCACGATCAGCATCGCCTCCAGGCGCTCGGCGCGCAGCAGCGGCACGTACAGCGCGGCGCACAGCCCCTCCAGGTGGAACGGGCGTGGATCGTCCTGCTGGTAGCTGTGCCGGGCGACATGCCCGGCCTGCATCGCCCCGTACAGGTTCGGGTCGACGCCTGAGAAGGGGAAGTCGCCCAGCAGCGAGGGCACGCCATCGGCCCATTCGTGGGCGACGCGAAAGCGCTTGCCATCGCCCAGGTGCTCGCCGAAGCACACCCGCGCGGCCCCCAGCTCCTCCGCCAGCCGGCGCGTGGCATGCCCTTCGATTTGCTCGGCGTCACCCAGTTCGAGCGAGGCCTGGCGCAGCGCCAGGAGGAACGCCTGGCGACGCTCGAAGCGCACCCGCTCAGTCGTATCGGTGACGATGCCCAGCACCCCGCCCACCCCACCGTCGGCCTCGCGCACGGCGGAATAGGACACATCGAAATAGGCCGTTTCGCCCGCGCCGCTGCGCTCGATGTAGAACGGCCGGTCCTTCGCCGAGAACGTGTCGCCCGTTTCACGCACGCCGCGCAGCAAGGGTTCCAGGTCATCCCACAGCTCGCCCCAGCTCTCCTGCCCCGGCCGCCCCAGTGCGCGTGGGTGCTTGTTGCCGATGGTCGGGAAGTAGGCGTCGTTGTACAGGGCGATGTACTGCGGCCCCCAGAACAGCACGATCTGGGCCTGGGCCGAGAGCAACGTGGCGGTGACCGACTTGAGGCCGGGCGACCAGTCAACCGGCTGGCCCAGGGGTGAGGCGGACCAGTCCATGGCTTGTAGCAGGCCACTGACCACGCCGCCGTGGAACAGGAAGTTCGCCGCGGGATCGCGGCATTTGGCGGGAGCATGCCGGGCTGATTTCATGTCGTGCGGGCCATGGTCGATCCTGTCAGATTGCCATCCTTCACAGCGTATGAAATCAGCCGGCGCCAGACGTTCCAATCAATTCGCTTGTCGAGCGAACAAAGCGTTCAACGACGCCCTTCGGCCAGCATGCGCAGCGCCAGCCCCGCCAGCACGGTGCCCATCAGCCAGCGCTGGACCTGCTGCCACAGTGGCCGCCCGGCGAGGAACACGGCGATCGAACCGGCCATCACCGCGATCAGCGCGTTCACCGTGACGCTGATGGCGATCTGCGTGCAGCCCAGCACCAGCGACTGGCTCAGCACGCTGCCATGGCCCGGCTCGATGAACTGCGGCATCAGCGACAGGTACATCACCGCGATCTTGGGGTTGAGCAGGCTGGTCAGCAAGCCCATGCCGAACAGCCGGCGCGGGCTGTCGGCCGGCAGGTCGCGAACCTGGAACGGCGAACGACCGCCCGGGCGCAGGGCCTGCCAGGCCAGGTACAACAGGTACAGCGCGCCGCCGATGCGCAGGGCGTCGTAGGCGAACGGCACGGCCATCACCAGGGCGGTGATGCCCAGTGCCGCGCACAGCATGTAGACGACGAAGCCCAGGGCCACGCCACCCAGCGAGATCAGCCCGGCCATGCGCCCCTGGCAGATGGAGCGGGAGATCAGGTAGATCATGTTCGGGCCGGGGGTGAGGACCATGCCCAGGCAGATCAGGGCGAAGGCCAGGAGGTTCGTGGTGTCGGGCATGGGGCACAATCCTTGTGGGGGTGAGGCAGGAAGTGTATCCGCACATGACCCCGCCTTGAAACGTGTTCCCGAACGGCGCATTTTTTGTGCCCGCTCGTTTCGTTCAATGGCGGCTGTGCGTAGGGCGCACTCGTGCGCGCCGGTTTCCTTGATTCCTGGTCTACCAACCCGCGCACAGTCGCCACCCGAGTGGCGGCTCCATTGAATCAAGCAGCGACACAATGGGCTGGAGATGCAGCAGGCGGCCAGGGCGCGCATCGCCTGATGGGCCCGTGGCTGCGCCGATGAACTCGAGCGCCGTGCGGGCAGCACTCGCGCTCATGCTGGACCTCAGTGGCCCTGCTGTTCGTCCAGTTCTTCGCGCCGATGCGCCCACTGGTACAGCGCCGGCAACACCAGCAAGGTCAGCGCCGTCGACGACAGGATGCCGCCGATCACCACCGTCGCCAGCGGCCGCTGCACCTCGGCACCGGTACCGGTGGCCAGGGCCATGGGGATGAAGCCCAGCGATGCCACCAGCGCAGTCATCAGCACCGGCCGCAGGCGGGTCAGCGCACCCTCCTCGACCGCCGCGCGCAGGCCGCGCCCTTCTTCACGCAGATTGCGGATGAAGGCGATCATCACCAGGCCGTTGAGCACCGCCACCCCCGACAGCGCGATGAAGCCCACGCCCGCCGAGATCGACAACGGAATGTCCCGCAGCCACAGCGCCAGCACCCCACCGGTCAGGGCGAAGGGAATGCCGGTGAACACCAGCAAGCCATCCTTGAGGTTGTTGAACATCATCAGCAGCAGCGCCATCACCAGCAGCAGCGACACCGGCACCACCACCCGCAGGCGCTCGGCCGCCGACTGCAGCTGTTCGAACTGGCCGCCCCAGCGGGTCCAGTAGCCCGGCGGGATCTGCACCTGGTCGATCAAGGCCTGCGACGCCTCCTCGACGAACGAACCCAGGTCACGCCCACGCACGTTGGCGCTGACCACCACCACACGCTTGCCGTCCTCGCGGCTGACCTGGTTGGGGCCCAGCTGCAGGTTCAGCGTGGCCACCTGCGACAGCGGGATGAAACCGATCTGCGCGGCGCCGTTGCTGGCGCTGGCCGGCACCGGAATCAGCAGGCTGGACAAGCCGTCGACATCGGTGCGCAAGGTCTCCGACAGGCGCACCACCATGTCGAAGCGGCGGTCGCCTTCATACAGGGTGCCCGCCGTGCGCCCGCCCACGGCAATGGCGATGGCGTCCTGCACGTCGCCGACGTTCAGGCCATGGCGGGCGGCCTTGTCGCGGTCGATGTCGATGGTCAGCACCGGCAGGCCGGTGGTCTGCTCGACCTTCACCTCTGAAGCGCCCGGCACGCTCTGCAGGCGCGTGGAGATCTGCGCGGCGGTGCGGTTGAGCACGTCCATGTCGTCGCCGAACACCTTCACCGCGACATCGCTGCGCACCCCGGAAATCAGCTCGTTGAAACGCAGTTGGATCGGCTGCGACAGCTCGTAGTTGCTGCCCGGCACACTGGCCGCGGCGCGTTGCACTTCGGCGATCAGCGCGTCACGCGGCTTGCTCGGGTCCTGCCACTGCTCGCGCGGCTTGAGCATCACATAAGCGTCGGAGATGTTCGGCGGCATCGGGTCGGAGGCAATTTCGGCGGTGCCGGTACGGGCGAACACCCGCTCCACTTCCGGTACCTGCTGGATGATGGTCTGCTCCAGGCGCTGCTGCATCTCCACCGATTGCGACAGGCTGGTGCCCGGCACACGCAGGGCCTGCAGGGCAAAGTCGCCCTCGCTGAGGCTGGGGATGAACTCGCTGCCCATGCGGCTGGCCAGCACACCCGACAGCAGCACCAGGGTGGCGGCGCCGGCGAAGGCCAGGTTGCGGCGCGCCAGCACCCAGTCCAGCACCGGCGCATAGCGGCGGCGGGCGGTGCGCATGACCATGCCCTCTTCCTCTTTCACCTTGCCGGTGACGAACAGCGCGAGCGCCGCCGGCACGAAGGTCACCGAGAGGATCATCGCCCCCAGCAACGCCATCACCACGGTGAAGGCCATGGGGTGGAACATCTTGCCCTCGACACCGGTCAGGGCAAAGATCGGCAGGTACACCACCATGATGATCAACTGCCCGTAGATCAGCGGCCGGCGCGCCTCGCGGGCGGCGGCGAACACTTCGTGGAAGCGCTCGGAACGGGTCAGCATGCGCCCGTGGTGCTGCTGGGCATGGGCCAGGCGGCGGATGGCGTTCTCGACGATCACCACCGCGCCGTCGACGATGATGCCGAAGTCCAGCGCCCCGAGGCTCATCAGGTTGGCGCTGACCTTGTTGCTGAACATGCCGGTGAAGGTGAACAGCATCGACAGCGGAATGACCATGGCGGTGATCAGCGCCGCGCGAATGTTGCCCAGGAACAGGAACAGCACGGCGATCACCAGGATCGCGCCCTCGATGAGGTTCTTCTTCACCGTGGCGATGGCTTTTTCCACCAGGTTGGTGCGGTCATACACGGTGATCGCCACCACGCCCTTGGGCAGGCTGCGGTTGATCTCCTCGAGCTTGGCCGCCACGGCCTGGGACACCGTGCGGCTGTTCTCGCCGATCAGCATGAACACGGTACCCAATACCACTTCGCGGCCGTTCTCGGTGGCCGCGCCGGAACGCAACTCCTGGCCCAGGCCGACCTGGGCCACATGGCTGACGCGGATCGGCGCACCATCGACGCTGGAAATGACAATGTTGGCGATGTCCTCGGCCGAGGCCACCTGGCCCGGGGCGCGGATCAGCAGCTGCTCGCCGTTGCGCTCGATGTAACCTGCACCGACGTTGGCGTTGTTGCGCTCCAGCGCGGCGATCAGGTCGTTGAGGGTGAGCTTGTAGGCCGCCAGGCGCTTGGGGTCGGGGGCAACCAGGTACTGCTTGGCGTGGCCACCGATGCTGTTGACCTCGGCGACGCCCGGCACATTGCGCAGCTGCGGCTTGATGATCCAGTCCTGGATCACCCGCAGGTCGGTGGCGGTATAGGGCGTGCCGTCGTCCTTCAACGCCCCCTCCTTGGCCTCGACCGTCCACAGGAAGATCTCGCCAAGGCCGGTGGAGATCGGCCCCATGGCCGCTTCGATACCCTCGGGCAGCTGCTCGCGGGCCACCTGCAGGCGCTCGTTGACCAGTTGCCGGGCGAAGAAGATGTCGGTGCCGTCATCGAAGATCACCGTCACCTGCGACAAGCCCGAACGCGACAGCGAGCGGGTCTGCTTGAGGCCCGGCAGGCCGGCCATGGCGGTCTCGATGGCGAAGGTGATGCGTTGCTCGGTTTCCAGCGGTGAATAGCCGGGCGCGGCGGTGTTGATCTGCACCTGCACGTTGGTGATATCGGGCACGGCGTCGATAGGCAGCTTCTGGTAGCTGTGGATGCCCACGGCGGCCATCAGCACCACGGCGAGCATCACCACCAGGCGCTGCTCGATGGCGAATTGGATCAGGCGTTCGAACATGTCAGGCGTTCCCGGTCAGTGGCTGTGCGCGGCCGAGCCTTTGCCCAGCTCGGACTTGAGGACGAAGCTGCCGGCGGCAGCCACCACGGCGCCGGCGGCCAGCCCCTCGCGGATCTCCACCTGGCCGCTGTCGCGGCGCCCGGGCTTGACCGGGCGGGCCTCGAAACCTTCGTCGTTGCGCACGAACACCACGGTCTGCTCCTCCCAGGTCTGCAAGGCGCTTTCCGGTACCACCACGGCGGCGTCGAAGCGCTCGACGGTGACCGCGATATTGACGAACAGCCCCGGGCGCCAGGCGCCGTTGGGGTTGGCCAGGGTGGCACGCACGGTGGCGGCGCGATTCTGTTCACCAAGCAGGCTGCCGACGTAGTTGACCTTGCCCTCGACCTGGGCGCCGAGGTCCGGCGCGCTGACGGTGACGCCACGGCCGCTGACCACCTTGTCCAGGTCACGCGGGGCGACGGCGAAGGTGGCCCAGACCCGGCTCAGGTCGGACAGGGTGAAGGCGTTGCTGGTCTCGTCCACCACCTCGCCCACGGTCAGGTGCTTCTCCACCACCACCGCGTCGAACGGCGCACGCAGCTCATAGCGGTTGCCCTTGCCGGCCGGAGCCACGGCGGCGACCTTCTGCCCGGCGTTGGCGGCGGCGATCTCGGCCTCCTGCAGGGCCTGGCGGGCTTGCAGGTAGTCCTGCTCGGCACTGATGCGCTCCTGCCGCAGCTGCTTCTCGCGTTCGAAGGTCAGCCGTGCCAGTTCCAGGCGGCGCTGGGCGGCCTGCTGTTCGCTGCGCAGCTCGGAGATCTGCTGGCTGGCGATCACCGCCAGCACCTGGCCGCGCTTGACTGCCTGGCCCAGCTCGGCGTGCACCGACTCGACCACGCCTGGTACCCGGGGCACCACGTGGGCGGTGCGGTCTTCGTCGAAGCGGATCTCGCCGGGGAAGCTGATGGCGGTGCCCAGGGTCTGCGGGCCGGCGGTGCTCAGCTGCACGCCGGCGGCCTGGATCTGCTCGGCGCTGAGGTGCAGCTTGCCCTCCTCCTCACCGTGGCTTTCGCCCTCGCCTTCGGCGGCGCCGTGGCCATGACCGTCGTCCTGTTCTTCGGCGTGGCCGTGGTCGTCTTGCTGGGCCTGGCCGCTGGAGGCCTGGCCGAGGGTGCCGGTCCAGGCCAAGCCACCCAGGCCGAGGGCGGCAATGGCGGCGGCGAGAATGGCGAGTTTGCGTGGGTTGGTCATTGTTGCTCCTGGTTCCAGGCTGGGGCGTTACCTCGTCGGGGCCGCAGTGCGGCCCATCGCGACACAAGGCCGCTCCCACAAGGTTTTGGTATCGATCGTCAGTTCTGCGCGTTCCCTGTGGGAGCGGCCTTGTGTCGCGATGGGCTGCGCAGCAGCCCCCTTTCACAGCGCGTTCGAGAGCTCGCCATAGATTCGCTCCACCTGCGCCCGCGCATCGGTGGCCGAAGCCAGTGCGTCCAGATACAGCCCCCGCGCCTCGATCAAGGTGCGCTGCGCATCGAGCACATCGAGGAAGGCGAACTTGCCCATCTCGAAGCCACGGGTGGCGGTATCCACCGCCTGCTGGGCAGCCGGCAGGATGGTGCGGTCGTAGGCCTGCACCTCGCCCATGGCCGTGGCCCACTGTTCCAGGGCGCTGCGGGTATCGCTGCGCAGGCGCAGCTCCACGGCGTTGCGCAGGTCGCGGGCCTGGTCGGCGCGGCGCGCGGCGGCCAGCACGTTGCCCTGGTTGCGGTCGAACAACGGCAGCGGCATCGACAGCCCCACCACGTTGACCCGCTCGCGGTCCTCGCGGCTGTACTGGCTGCCGACGCTGACGGTCAGGTTGGGAATGCGCTGGGCCTTCTCCGAACCCAGGCTCGCTTCGCCGCGCTCGATCTGCGCCGCGGCCAGGCGCCAGTCGGCGGTCTGCTCGACCTTGGCCAGCAGTGGCTCAGGTCTGGGCGCTGGCCCCGGCGAAAGGGTCGTGGCGTCGAGCCGGTCGAAGCTTGTCTCGGCGCTGCCGGTCAGGCGTGCCAGTGACTGCCAGGCCACGCCACGCTCGGTCTGCGCGCGGCGCACCGCCGCCTGGGCCTGGGCCAGTTGCACCTGGGCGCGGGTGGCCTCCACCGGCGAGGACTGGCCTGCCTTGACCCGCCCCTCCACCACCCGCAGGCCACGCTCGGTCAGCGCCTGCGACTGCTGCGCCAGCTCCAGCGCGGTCTGTGCGCGCAGGGCGGCGTGGAAAGCCTGGATCACGTCGGCGCGCAGGCCATTGCGCTGGCGCTCCAGCTCCAGCCGGGCGACCGCTTGGCCGGCCTCGGCGACGTCGATGCGCGCACCGCGCTTGCCGCCCAGCTCCAGGGCCTGGCTGAGGGTGACGGTGGTGGTGCTGGTGTCGCGGCGGGTGTCCTCGACCTCCCAGGACAGCTCGGGGTTGGGGATCAGCCCGGCCTGGCGGCGCTCGCCCTCGGCGATGCCGATTTCGCGGCCGACGGCGGCGAGCTCCGGGTTGCGGGCGTAGGCGGCGTCGAGCGCCTGTTCCAGGCTCAGGCCCTGGGCACCGGCGGGGCCGGCCAGGAGCAGGCAGAGCAAGGCGATCTTGCGGGGGATGGGCACGGCGTGGGTCCTCGTCGACAAAGCGGCGGAATGCTTTGGCGTGGGACTTTAGGGAGAGGTGGTTATCGGGGCGGTGGCGTGAAAATTACAATTCTGTAATCAAGCCATGCGAACTGTCATGCCTGTAGGAGCGGCTTCAGCCGCGATGCAGACAACGCTTTGGTTGGCACCCGCTGCGCGGGTGATCGCGGCTGAAGCCGCGCCTACAGAGGTCGTGCCAATCAAACCAAGTTCGATAATCGCCCATTTTTCAAGGCGCGTCATTTGACGAAACTAACCAGGTAGTACATATATCAGGACATCCAAAAACAACAAAGCGATGCCCCGCCATGACACCCCGAATCCTCGTGCTCAACGGCCCCAACCTGAACCTGTTGGGCACCCGCGAACCCACCCAGTACGGTCACGAAACCCTCGCCGACCTGGCCACCCAGTGCGCCGCCAGCGCCCGCGCACTGGGCCTGGAACTGGAATTCCGCCAGACCAACCACGAAGGCGAGCTGATCGACTGGATCCACGCCGCCCGTGGCCGCTGCCACGGCATCCTGATCAACCCCGCCGCCTGGACCCACACCTCGGTGGCCATCCGCGACGCGCTGGTGGCCACCGAGTTGCCGGTGATCGAGGTGCACCTGTCCAACGTGCACAAGCGCGAGCCCTTTCGCCACCTGTCGTTCGTCTCCAGCATCGCCGTCGGGGTGATCTGCGGCCTTGGCAGCCAGGGCTACGCCATGGCCCTCGGCTACTTCAGCGGGTTGTTCAAGGAGCAGGCGGCATGAGCGCTCCCGGCATTCTCGCCGGCCTGATCGGCCGTGGCATCCAGGCCTCGCGCACCCCCGCGCTGCACGAGGCGGAAGGCGACGCCCAGGCGCTGCGCTACCTCTACCGGCTGATCGACGCCGACCAGTTGGGCGTTGACGACAGCGCCCTGCCCCAGTTGCTCGACGCCGCCCAGCGCACCGGCTTCACCGGGCTTAACGTCACCTTCCCGTTCAAGCAGGCGATCCTGCCGTTGCTCGATGAACTGTCGGAGGAGGCCCGCGGTATCGGCGCGGTCAACACCGTGGTGCTGCGCGACGGTCGGCGGATTGGCCACAACACCGACTGTCTTGGCTTTGCCGAGGGTTTCCGGCGCGGTTTGCCGGATGTCGAGCGGCGCCAGGTGGTGCAACTGGGCGCGGGCGGCGCGGGCTCGGCGGTGGCCCATGCCCTGCTCGCTGAAGGTGTCGAACGGCTGGTGCTGTTCGAGGTGGACACGGCCCGTGGGCAGGCACTGGTGGCCAATCTGGCGCAGCGTTTTGGTGCCGGGCGCGCGGTGCTCGGGCAGGACCTGGCAAGTGCGATGGCCGAAGCCGATGGCCTGGTCAACACCACCCCGGTGGGCATGGCCAAGCTGCCGGGCATGCCGTTGCCTGTGCAGCTGTTGCAGGCACGCCTGTGGGTGGCGGAGATCATCTATTTCCCGCTGGAGACCGAACTGCTGCGCCAGGCCCGGGCGCTGGGTTGCCGCACCCTGGATGGCGGCACCATGGCGGTGTTCCAGGCGGTCAAGGCGTTCGAGCTGTTCAGCGGTCGCCCGGCCGATGCCGAGCGCATGCAGGCGCATTTCGCCAGCCTGGGCTGAACATACTTTGGGTTCAACACGCCCCCTGTAGGAGCGGCCTTCAGCCGCGAAAGGGCCGCAGAGCGGCCCCGACGATCTTTGCTAAATCTGAAATCCTGGGGCTGCTACGCAGCCCTTTCGCGGCTGAAGGCCGCTCCTACGGCTACCGCAGCGGGTAGATCGACCCGCCGCGTTTCTTCTTGCGCTTAAACAGGCTTAACAGCTTGCGAATGAGGCTCATGGCTTTTCTCCTGGTAAAGGCCGAGTTCGTCACTGATCAATTGAGCGAGTTGCTGGTTGCCGAGGTCGTTGAAGTGGACGCGGTCCACGAACAGCGTTTCCTCGAAGACGGGGCTGGATTTGAGCATTTCGTTCATGTCCAGGCAGGGAATGCCGTCGGCGCTGGCCTGGATGTGCTGGAAGAACGGTGCATGCACCTCCTTGCCGAGCACGCCGCTGAACAGGCGGTAGAAGTTGTTCGGGCAGCTGTCGATGGCGTGGAACACTGCCTCTTCTTCAGCGGTCAGGCGTTCCCGGCACCAATGCGCCAACGGCTGCAGGACAAAGCTCAGGCTGGCGCCATGGCCGGCCAGCAGCAACCGCCATTGCTTCAGCGCATCGGTGATCGCCAGGGCCGCCCGCTCCAGGCGCTCGTCCAGCGAGACACCTTCGTCGGTGATCACCTCATCGGCCGGGTTCTCGTCGAACAGGGCGCTCTTCCAGCGTTTGAACAGCGATTCGCCACCGGCGCCGCCGAAGGTGTTCTTCTTGCGCTTCATGTCCTCGTTGAACTTGTTCATGTAGTGCTGGAATTCGAACGAGTAGTAGTAGCGCCCATGGTCGCTGGCGAAGGCGTCGGGAATGCCCTCCAGGGCTAGCGTGTTGATGCCGCTGAACACCACCACGTGGCCGACCTCGCCGATGCGTTTCTGCTGCATCAGGTACATCAGCAGCTCCTGCGTGGCGTTATAGCCGCGCCCGGCGAAATTCAGCCAAACCTCGCCGGTGATCGCGCTGAGATACGAAGCCACCGTGGCACCGTCGTGGGTCGACCCCACACCCAACGCGGTGGAGCCGCCCACCAGCAGGTTGACCTTGCCCGCCAGCGGGCGCTCGGCCACCGAATGGCGCTTGCCGTCGAATTCGGTGTAGCGAAAGCCCAGGGCATCGGTGTTGATGGTCGGCGAGCGGAACATTTTTTCGTGGAAATACATGGTGTACGGCACCCAGCGCGCGCCGATGTGCATGAAGCGGTCGTAGTCGCGGATCTGCGGCGTCCAGCGGTACACCTCCTGCACGGCCTCGTGGTGGGTCAGTGCAGGCTTTTCAGTCGAGTGCATATTGGCTTCTCCAGTCGGCCACTTCGTGCCAGCGCGGCTGCTCGTCCTTGAGCAGCAGGTAGTCGCCGAGCACCAGGCAATCCATTTCGGTGCGCATGAAACAGCGGTAGGCGTCTTCCGGGCTCTCGACGATGGGTTCGCCGCGCACGTTGAACGAGGTGTTGATCAGCACCGGGCAGCCGGTGAGGTCGGCAAAGCTGGCCAGCAAGTCGCGGAACAGCGGGTTGTGCCGCCCGTCCACCGTCTGCACCCGGGCCGAACAGTCGACGTGGGTGACCGCCGGGATCTGCGAACGCACCAGTTGCAGTTTTTCGATGCCGCTGTAGCCGCGCTCGTCCAACCCGGCCAGGCGCTTTTGCGCGTGCACCGGGGCGACGATCAGCATGTAGGGCGACGGCGTATCCAGCTCGAACCACTGCCCGGCCTGCTCGGCCAGCACCGCCGGGGCGAACGGGCGGAACGACTCGCGGTTCTTGATCTTCAGGTTCATCACGCTCTGCATCGTCGCCGAACGCGGGTTACCGAGGATCGAGCGCGCACCCAGCGAGCGCGGGCCGAACTCCATGCGCCCCTGGAACCAGCCCACCACCTTGTCCTCGGCCAGGTGCCGGGCGGTGGCGGCGAGCAACGCGGCCCGGTCGAGCTTCTGGTACGGCGCGCCGTGGTGGTTGAGGGTGCGTTCGATCTGCGGGCTGTCGTAGGCATTGCCCAGGTAGGCGCCCTGCATTGTGTCGTCCACGCCATTGGCCTGGCGCGCCGCTTGGCTGGTCTGGTAGTGACAATGCAGCGCCGCGCCCAGCGAACCGCCCGAGTCACCCGAGGCCGGCTGGACGAACAAGCCCTTGAACAGCCCCGAACGCAGGAGTTTGCCATTGGCGACGCAGTTGAGCGCCACGCCACCGGCCAGGCACAGGTAGTCGGCCTGGGTCTGTGCCTTGATCCGCCGCGCCAGGGCCAGCATGACCCGCTCGGTAACCACCTGAATCGACGCCGCCAGGTCCATTTCGCGCTGGCCGATGGGGCTTTCCGGCTCCCGGGCCGGCGCGCCGAACAGGGTCTCGAACGCCGTGCTGATCATCCGCTCGCCGACTTCGTAGTCGAAGTACTTGCGGGCGAGGCTGAAGCTGCCGTCCTCCTCGAGGGTGATCAGGTGCTCGAGGATGGTGTCGACGAAGCGCGGCTCGCCATAGGGCGCCAGCCCCATCAGCTTGTACTCGCCGGAGTCGACCTTGAAGCCGCAGTAGTAGGTGAACGCCGAATAGAGCAAGCCCAACGAGTGCGGGAAGCGCACCTCGAACAGCGGTTCGAGCTGGTTGCCCTTGCCCTGCCAGGCCGTGGTGGTCGACCACTCGCCGACCCCGTCCACGCACAGCACCGCGGCCTCTTGATAGGGCGACGGGTAGAACGCCGACGCGGCGTGGCTCAGGTGGTGCTGGCTGATGAAGATCGCCGGCAGCGGCTGGTCCGGGAACAGCCCCTGCAACTCCGTGTTGATGATGCCCTTGATGTCCCGGCGCGCGGCAAAACTGGTGTATTGCTGGGCGAAGGCCAGCGCGCCACGGGGGAAGTTGCGCTTGTAGGTGGTGCAGATGCGCTCGAACTTCACCTCCGGGTCTTCGTAGTAGGCCAGCCAGGCGACATCGGCCAGGCTGATGCCGGCCTGCTCCAGGCAGGCGCGCAGGGCATGGCGGGGGAAGCCGCGGTCCTGCTTGATCCGGGAAAAGCGCTCTTCCTGCAAGGCGCAGACGATCTGCCCGTCCTTGATCAGGGTGACCGCGCTGTCGTGGTAGAAGGCCGATAGCCCGAGGATGTAAGTCATGCGAACTCCCGTGTCAGGGTCAGTACCGCGATGGCCAGGAACAGCACCGGTGGCACGTAGTCGAACCACGAGCTGCGCTGGATGAACGCCCGCAGGTTATGAGCCGCCAGGCCCACGGTCATGTTCACCAGGATGCCGCCGATGTTGAACACCAGGCCGTAGATCAGGAAATACAGCCAGGCAGGTTGGGCGTCGGCCGGCACGAATTGCGGCAGCAGGCTGACGAAGAACAGGCCGATCTTGGGGTTGGACAGGTTGATCAGCACGCCCTTGCCGAAGGCGAAGCGCGCGGGCGGCGGCGTACCCTCGCCACTGGCGCTGGCACCGGCCGCGGCGCGCCGTGGCCAACAGGTGTAGGCCAGGTACAGCAGGTACAGGGCGCCGGCCACCTGGACGATGCGGTACAGCAACGGTACTTCCTTGAAGATCAGCATCAGGCCGAACGCCGCCAGCAGCACGTAGAAAAACACCCCGAACTCGACCCCGGCGGCGGCCTTGAGCCCCGTGCGCACGCCGTGGCGCAGTGACTGGTTCATCACGTACAGCATGGCCGGCCCGGGGGAGGCATTGATGATCAGGACTGCCAGCAGAAAGGAGAGAAAGCCGTACGTCATGGCGCACCTCGTCGTTGAGTGAATGTGTGGCGAATGCTGTGCAGGCGGTCCTTGACCCACTGCAACGGCGACCCCGACGGTGGGCTCAGGGCGCGATAACCCACCCAGATCCGCTCCCAGTGCCGCGCCTGCTCCTGCTCGCCGCCGCGCTGCAGGGCATCGTCCAGGTGCTGGCGGATTGCCTCGATGGCCCAGGCGGTGTGGCCGCTGGCCACGTTGTCGATGGTGTTGTGCAGGTCGGTGAACAGCGAGCTGAAACCGTAGTGGCGCAGGACATCGGCGGAGCGCCGGTATTCACCGCCCACACCCGACAGCTCCATGGCCAGGTTCAGGCCCAGGGTTTCCGGTTGATATCGCTGCGGGAACAGCGAGATGGCCAACCAGAACACCGGCACCCGCAGGTCGTCTTCCTCGAAATGGCGCGCCGCGGCGAAGTCCGGCTCGACGAAGCTGCCCACGTCCTGGCCCATGCTCGCCAGCAGTTGTTGATAGATGTTGCCGTGGTGCAGCGCGCTGTCGCCCTGCCCCAGTTCGTCGATCAACGTGCGGTAGAGCAAGGCGCCAATCGGTGTGGTGACACTGGCCGGGGCCACCACCTGGCGCAGCCAGGCACCGTCGATCAGGGTCAGGGGGGCCAGGCTCAGGGCGTCGGCGACGATCTCCTCGCGAGTTTCCTCGGGGGCGCCAACCAGAGGGCGATAGCTCTGCACCTGCCGCGCATGCTGCGCCTCCAGCCATTGCGCCAGGGCTTCATGGCGGTATGGGCTGAACGGCAGCCCTTCGCGGCGCAGGCCAAGCCGGTGCCGCGCCAGCCAGGCGTCGGCGAAGGCCCGGGCTGCGGGCAAGGCGTCGGGCGCCTGGTCGATCTGCAGAAACAGGGGATACAAGGCCCGCAGCGGCAGGTGCCGGTACTTTCTCAAGGCAAGCCGGTTGGCCTGGGCCAATGCCTGGTCGCACAAGGTCACGGCCACAGGCGTGGTCGGGGTGCCCTCGACGCTTGCCGTCGGGCGCTCGGCGGTGGGTGCCAGCGTCGAGATCCATCGCTCGACCACCGCGATGTCGTCGCTGGAGAACACCCCGAACATGCTGCCGGTGGGTTTGCCGATGATGTTCAGCAGCGCGCTGCGCGCCGGCTGGCCAGGGCGAACATAGCGCGAAGCGGCCAACGCCCGGACCGTGGCGTGGGGGCAGAACGTCTCCGCCGCCAGCCATTGGTCGATGGGCTCGCCCGCCAGTTGCCCGCGCTGGTGGTAACCACAACCGTGACGCCCCAGCCTGTCGATGAGGGCCACCATGGCGGCATGTTCGTTGAAGCGCAGCGGGTCGGCCAGCACCTGGACCAGTTGCCGCTCGTGGGTTTCGATCATCGTCAGTGCGCAACGATAGCCCGTGCCGACCCGGGCGCCATCGGCCACCGATGCCCGTTGCTGGAAGAGATCGAGCGCGGTCACGGCCATGCCATGGTAGGCCGTTGCCTGGGGCTGTCCGAACAGCGCGGTGTCACCTTCACGCAGGGCATTGAGCTGGTCGACGTAGTCGCACAGGGCCAGGTTGACGCCCAGTGTCTCGGCATGGAATGCCCGCGGGAAGCAGGCCAGGGCCAGCAAAAAGACCGGCAGTTCGAATGCTGCGTCCTCGATGGCCGGATCGTCGCAGAAGCGATGGCTGAACACCTCGGCCACGGCCGTGCCCACACGTTGCGCCGCCTGGTCGAACAGCCGGCTCTGGCTACGCTGCGGATAACCGCCACCGACCATCAGCGCATGGATCTTGAGCAACTGGCCACTGTCCGCTCGCCAGGCATGGGCGATCGAGGTCACCCCATCGAGCCAGCCCCCCATCACCTTGAACAAGGGGGCGTGCTGGCAATAGAAGTGACGTTTGCGCGCTTTATCGGGGATCAGCGCGGGATAGTGGGCCCGCAGGCCCTCGTGAAGCGCTCGCGATGGCTGGTCGATTGCGGCCGCTTGCAGCGTGCCCGTGTCGCGATACGCCTCGAGGCGCTGCGTCACCTGCGTCCAGACCAGCTCCAGCAAGCCATGTCGCTCTTCCTGGTTGACCAGTCTGAAGAACCATTGCCGGGCGTTCAATCGCACCTGCCCGAGCGCTGTCGGCGTGATCGCCAGAAAGCTGGGTGCGGTGAACGCAGGCACTTCCTGCGCCAGGTTGGCCATTGCGCCAGCCCCTCCTCTTCATGATGGCCTGAAGACAGACCTCACCCAGGCCAGGCCGAGCCGCGCGAGGCTATCGCGTAGGCTGGCGGCCGAAGACCTGGGTGAAGAGTGCATCGTCCTTGATGCGAAGCATCTTCCTGATACGAGGGAATATGCTTATAACGCTTTGCGAGAGGGATTCTGGGCAGTGGTCATGAAAATGTAAAACGGGCCGCATTGGCGACAAGCATGAGCCTCGCTAATGCTGCAGTGCCGCCTGGTCAGGCCTTGATGTAGCGCATCACCGCGTCACCGATCATCTGCTTGTGGCGCAGCTTGATCTGCTCGTCGGCCAGGTCGATCTGGAAGATGTCGCCGAAGGTGTGGCGGTTGGACACCCGGTAGAAGCAGAACGAACTCATCAGCATGTGCAGGTCGATCACCTCGATGCCCGGGCGGAACACGCCCTCCTCCACGCCGCGTTGCAGGGTGCGACCAAGCGACTCCAGCACCAGGCTGCTCATCTCGCGGATCACCGGCGACTGCTTGACGTACTCGCCGTAGTGGATGTTCTCGGTACAGACGATGCGCACGAAATCGACGTTGTGGTCGTGGTGGTCGAAGGTAAACTCCACCAGGCGGCGGATCGCCTGTTCGGCGGGCAGCGACTCGAGGTCCAGGCGCTGTTCGGTCTTGCGGATGTCGCCGTAGAGCTTGACCAGGCACTCGACGTACAGCTGCTCCTTGCTGCCGAAGTAGTAGTAGATCATGCGCTTGGAGGTGGCGGTGCGCTCGGCGATGGCGTCGACCCGGGCACCGGCCAGGCCCTGCTGGACGAACTCGGTGATGGCGGCCTGGAGGATGTTCTCGCGGGTCTTCTCCGGGTTGTTCTTGCGCGTCTTGCGCGCCCCTTCGACTTCAGGCTTGGCTACCGAATCACGCATACCGACTCACAGGCTCGTTAGAGGAATCCGGGGGATTATCCGTGAGCCGGGCGGTGCAGGGAAGCGCGGTGTTGGTCGGGTGGTCAGGATCCATGGACCGTGGACGGCCCTTCGCGGGTAAACCCGCTCCCACAGGGACAGTACAGGTATTGAGTTCGGCACTGTACCTGCAGGAGCGGCCTTCAGCCGCGAAAGGGCCACTGCAGACAAACATTCATTTCCCCTACAACACCGGTTTGCGCCCCGCCCCACTGCGCCGCTTGGCCATCGCCGCCAGGCGCACCGCGACATTGGCCGCGCCATACCCGGCATAGCCGCCCTTGCGCTGGATGATCTCGAAGAAGAAGCGCTCCTCGAACGGCTCGGTGTACACGTGGAACAGCTCACCGCCCTGGGCGTCGCGGTCGTACAGCACGTTGTAGTACGCCAGCTCGCTGAGGAACTCGTCGTCGAACTCGAACCGCGCCGCCAGGTCGTCGTAGTAGTTCAGCGGGATTTCCAGCAACGGCACCCCGGCCTCCTTGGCCCGCACCACTTCCAGGAAGATGTCGTCGCAGTCGAAGGCGATATGGTGCACCCCCGAACCCCGGTAGCTGGACAGCGCATGGGCGATGGCGGTGTTGCGGTTCTCGGAGATGTTCAGCGGCACCCGCAACGTGCCACAGGGGCTGCGCAGCGCGCGGCTCTTGACCAGGCCGTAGGGGTCGGGGAGCACCACCTCGTCATCGGCGGTGAAGTCGAACAGGCTCTTGTAGAACAGCACCCAGCTGTCCAGCGCCTCGGCCGGCAGGGCCAGGGCCATGTGGTCGATCCGTTGCAGGCCACCTGTGCCCTGCGCACCCGGCGCGAGGTGGAAATCGCTGTCGTAGATGGTCTGGCCGTGGGCCTCCTGCTCCACCAGGTACAGCAGGCTGCCATCCGGGGCGCGTACCGCCGGGATCTGCCGCTCGTTGGGGCCGACCAGGCCACGGAACGGCTGGCCCCGGTAGGCGGTGGCGCGCTGCAAGGCCGCCTGGCCCTCCTTCACCCGCAAGGCAGTGGCGCACAGCGACGGCCCATGGGCCTCGAAGAAGTTGTGGGCGAAGGAGTAGGGTTCGGCGTTGAGCACGATGTTGATGTCACCCTGGCGCAGCAGGCGCACGGCCTTGCTGCGGTGCTCGCCTGCCTCGGCGAAGCCCAGGCGCTTGAGCCACACCCCGAGCCGCGCGCCCACCGCCTCGTCGACCGCGAACTCGAGGAACTCCACGCCGTCGTAGCGGCTGGCCGCGGGCGGCGCGAACAGCACGCCGGGCTCAACCTGCCGCGCTTCGCGCTCGAGCTGGCGACGGGTCTTCTCCTCCAGGTACAACAGCGAACGCAAACCGTCCGCGGCATTCTGCCGGGGCGGCGCCGCGCGGAAGCCATCGTTGAAGATTTCCAGCGACAGCGGGCCGCGATAGCCGGTGGCGAGTATCGGTGCGAGGAAGCCGGCCAGGTTCAGCTCACCCTGCCCCGGGAAACAGCGAAAATGCCGGCTCCACTCCAGCACATCCATGGCCAGGATCGGCGCGTCGGCCATCTGCACGAAGAAGATCTTGTCACCAGGGATATCGCGGATGGCCCCGGGGTCGCCCTTGAGCGACAGGGTGTGGAAGCTGTCGAGGATCAACCCCAGCGCCGGGTGGTCGGCCTGGCGCACCAGGTTCCAGGCCTGCTGGTAGGTGTTGACGTGGCGCCCCCAGGCCAGGGCCTCGTAGCCGATGCGCAGGCCGCGATCACCGGCATGCTCGGCGAGCAGGCGCAGGTCGTCCGCCAGCAGCTGCTCTTCGCCCAGGGCGTCGGGCTGCACGTTGCTGCACACCAGCACCAGGTCGGTGCCCAGCTCCTGCATCAGGTCGAACTTGCGCTCGGCGCGGTCGAGCTGCTTGTGCAAACGGTCGCGGCGGCAGCCTTCGAAATCACGAAAGGGCTGGAACAAGGTGATGGCGATACCGAGGTCGGCGCACATCTGACGTACCTCGCGCGGGCTACCGGCGTAGTACAGCAAGTCGTTCTCGAAGATCTCGACGCCGTCGAAACCTGCGGCGGCGATGGCTTCGAGCTTTTCCGGCAGGGTGCCGCTGAGGGACACGGTGGCAATCGAACGCTGCATGCTGGGGTTCCTTGTTGTAGGTGTCTTGGGGCTGCGCCCCTCTGTAGGAGCGGCTTCAGCCGCGATGCAGGCCACGCGGTGCCCGGCACCCGCTTTCGCGGGTGATCGCGGCTGAAGCCGCGCCTACAGAGGCGATAGGGTTCGTGCCGATAACGCATCGATCGGCCTGGCACGACCGATTATTCGCAGGTAAAGTCACCCCGGCAATGAACTTTGTACGGAACAGTTAGTTTTTGTTCGATTACCGAACAAAACCCGTTCCGACGAATTGATTCAGCCACCCCCGTGAACAACCATGAACACCAGTCGCAGGCCCCGCCGGCCTTTCTCGCTGCCACGCCGGTCATTCGGCGGGGCCTGCGCCGCACCGCCCAACGTCACCACATAATAAGTTCAATAAAACGGGTACCGACTTATGCTCACGTTCCTCGCCCTGCGATCCGCACCGCCATGTTCGTCCTCTCCTTATCGCCCCCCGGTTCACGCGCCCCGTGCGCGCTGACCTTTCGGCCACCGACAAGCACAACGGAGACAACATGGCCCGCTCAAGCTCCCAAGCCAAGAAAGCCACCGCCAGCGGATGGATCGGCTCTGCCCTCGAGTACTACGACTTCTTCATCTACGCCCAGGCCGCGGCGCTGATCTTTCCGCAGATCTTCTTCCCCTCCACCGACCCGAAGATGGCCATCATCGCCTCGCTGGCCACCTACGGCGTCGGCTACCTGGCCCGCCCGTTGGGCGCCTTCGTGCTCGGCCACTGGGGCGACACCCGCGGGCGCAAGAACGTGCTGCTGCTGTGCATGTTCCTGATGGGCTTGTCGACCATGGCCGTGGGCCTGCTGCCCACCTACCACGACATCGGCCTGCTCGCCCCGGCGCTGCTGGTGCTGCTGCGCCTGGTCCAGGGCTTCGCCGTGGCCGGCGAGATCTCCGGGGCCAGCTCGATGATCATGGAGCACGCACCGTTCGGCCGCCGTGGCTACTACGCCAGCTACACGCTGCAAGGCGTGCAGGCCGGCCAGGTGATGGCGGCGGCGGTGTTCCTGCCGCTGGCCTACTTCATGCCGAGCGAGGCCTTCAACGAATGGGGCTGGCGCATTCCGTTCCTGATGAGCGCGCTGGTGCTGGTGGCCGGCTTCATCATCCGCAAGGAGGTCCACGAGACCCCGGCCTTCGTCCAGGAGGAGCAGCAGGCCAAGGTGGCCAAGTCGCCGATCAGCGAAGCCTTCCGCCACAGCTGGAAGCACATGGTGCTGGTGATGTTCATGGCGTTGATGAACGTGATCCCGGTGGTCGCCACCATCTTCGGCGCGGCCTACGCGGTGCAGCCGGCCTACGGCGTCGGCTTCGACAAGAGCGTGTACCTGTGGATCCCGGTGGTGGGCAATATCGTCGCGGTGCTGGTGATCCCCTTCGTCGGCAACCTCTCCGACCGGATCGGCCGCCGCCCGACCATGATCGCCGGCTGCCTGGGCTCGGGCCTGCTGGCGTTCGTCTACCTGTATGCGATCAGCATTCAGAACGTGCCGCTGGCCTTCGCCGCCTCGATCGTCATGTGGGGCATGGTCTACCAGGGCTACAACGCGGTGTTCCCAAGCTTCTACCCCGAGCTGTTCCAGACCCGCTACCGGGTCTCGGCCATGGCCATCGCGCAGAACGTCGGCACCATGCTCACCGCCATGCTGCCGGCGCTGTTCGCCACCGTGGCGCCACCGGGCTCGGACAACATCCCGCTGGTGGTGGGCGGGCTGGCGTTCTTCATCACCTGCGTGTGCGCGTTCGCGGCGTACCTGGCGCCGGAGACCCACCGGCTGGCCATGGAAGACCTGGGCAACCCGCAGGCAACGCCCATGGCGCAGGAAGCCTATGAAGCCAACCGCAAGGGCAGCCTGAAAGCGTTCGGGCACTGAACGCCCCGGGGCAGACCTGTCGCACACTGACAGGTCTGCCCCTCCGGATGATTGACTCCCCCCTCGTTCGATGGTCAGATGCGCGCCAGTTTCAGGTGTCCTGCGCCGCCGCGCGCAGGGTGAAACGGGAAGCCGGTGAGTCGTTGTCACGACAAGTCCGGCGCTGCCCCCGCAACGGTAAGCGAGCGAACCCTTCGACACACCACTGTGCACACGCATGGGAAGGTGAAGGCTTCATGACCCTCGCAAGCCCGGAGACCGGCCTGAAGCCTTACTTGGCAACCCGCGGTGGGCGGGCGCAGGCCGGTCATCGCGTGCGCGCCTGCGCATGCGGTTCGCCTTTGCGTGTTTTCCACCGGGATCCATTCCTTCCTGCAGCAGTGGAACGACATGTCCCGATTCAACAAACTTCACACCCTGGCGGCCTGCCTGGCCGTCTCGCTCCCGGCCCTGGCCGACGACCATGAGCGTACCCCGCTCACCCTGCCCTCCACGGCGGTCACCGAGACCCGCGAACCTTCGGTCATCGACCTGGCCACCCCGACCCAGGCCGGTTCACGCTTGAACCTCAGCGCCCTGGAAACCCCGGCCAGCACCAGCAGCATCACCGCCGAGCAGATCCTGCAACGCAACAACCTCACGGTGCAGGACGCCGTGACCCGCTCCCCGGGCATCACCTTCATCGGCACCCCGGGCGATGGCGGCACCGGCCTGTCGGCACGCGGCTTCAGCGGCCAGGGCTCGGTGATGACACTGTTCGACGGCGCGCGGCTGTACACCGGCGCCGGCACCCTCACCTTCCCGGTCGACCCGTGGATGGTCGAGCGCATCGATGTGCTGCGCGGCCCGGCGTCGGTGCTGTACGGCGAAGGCGCCACCGGCGCGGCGGTCAACGTGATCCCGAAAAAACCCTTCGCCGGCGAAATCCACAACCACCTGCGCCTGGGCTACGGCTCCTGGGACCGCCAGCAACTGGGCCTGGACAGCGGCGGCAGCCTGAGCGAACGCCTGAGCTACCGGGTCACCCTGAACAAGCAGGAAGGCAACGGCTGGGTCGACCGCACCGACTCGCGCAACCTGTCGCTCAGCGCCGCCCTGCGCTTCGATGCCAGCGATGACCTGAGTTTCACCCTCGCCCACGAACGGGGCGACGCCGAGCCTGCCAACTACTACGGCACGCCGCTGATCGACGGCCACTACCGCGACAGCCTGCGCAAGAAGAACTACAACGTGCGCAACGATGTGCAGCGCTACCACGACGAGTGGACGCGCCTGACCACCGACTGGACCCTCAGCGACACGGTCTCGGCCAGCAACCAGCTGTACTACATCAAGAGCCGCCGCCACTGGCGCAACGCCGAGGACTACACCTGGAATGCCGATGAAGGCCTGCTGCAACGGGGCAGCTACCTGGAGATCAAGCACAACCAGGAGCAGTTCGGCGACCGCCAGAGCTTCACCTTCGACCACGGGCTGTTCGGCCTGGCCAGCAAGACCGTGGTGGGTGTCGAGTACAACAAGATCCGCTTCAACGTCGACAGCAATTCGCCCTACATCGACGACGGCGTCGACCTGGTCGACCCGTGGAACCCGGCACCGGGCGGGTTCCACAGCGCCTCGCCGCTGCGCCCGCAGACCCTGTCCAGCACCCACACCGTCGCGCTGTTCGCGGAAAACCGCACCCAGCTGACCGAGCGCCTGTCGCTGGTCACCGGCGTGCGCCGCGACCAGAACCACATCGACCGCGACAACCTGGTCGATGGTTCGCGCAGCGACGTCAGCCTGCGTGGCGGCAACTGGCGCGCCGGGCTGGTCTATGCGCTCAGCGACGACCTGTCGGTCTATGGGCAGTACTCCACCAGTGAGGACGGCGTCGGCAACCTGATCAGCCTCAGCCAGAAGCAGATGGACTTCGACCTCACCGAGGCGAAACAGACCGAACTCGGCGTCAAGCAACGCTTCTGGGAAGGCCAAGGCGAATGGACCCTGGCGGCCTACCATATCGTCAAGAAGAAGCTGTTGGTCTACGACCCGGCCAGCAAGACCCAGCAGCAGGCCGGGCAGCAAACTTCCGACGGCCTGGAAGCCTCGCTGGAACTGGCGCTGGGCAACCAGTGGCAGCTGTCGGCCAACGCCGCGCTGGTGCGGGCCAAGTACGACGAGTACCTGCAAAACACCGCGCAAGGGGTGATGGACCGTGCCGGCAACCGCCCCGCCAACGTGCCGCGGCGCACCGCCAACCTGTGGCTGAGCAAGGGTTTCGGCCAGGCGGTGGATGCCGGCATGGGCCTGCGTTATGTCGATGAACGCTATGCCAGCGTCGACAATGAACAGTCCGCGCCGGGCTATACCGTGGTGGATGCGAACCTCGGCTGGCAGGTGCTGCCGGACGTGCGCCTCGGCCTGCAAGTGAACAACCTGTTCAACCGCGACTATGTGGTTTCGGCCCACAGCGGCGAACAATGGCTGCTGGGCGCGCCGCGTTCGTACTTCGCCACGGTCGACTACAGCTTCTGATCAAGCGGCCGGGGCCTTCCTGTGGGTGCCCGGCCAACAGACTCTCGAAATGCTGGGGTTCAGCACGGGCGCACGCGTCTATCCTGCTGATTGCCGGCATTTTGGCATTGCCCTCGCCTCGCCAATGGTGTCGTATATGACCCCAGATCAGACGGTGCAAGATTGCAGGGAGTAAGTGGATTGAGCAGTGACAGCAACGAAAAGACACCGTGGGAGGACACACTCATCCTGGCATTTCGCGACATGCAATGGATGAAACTGCAAAACCTCCACATCGAGAGGTTTCTCGCCGAATGTGGGCAAGAAGCCTTGGGGCTCACAACAAATCTGGCAGCGCTGCTGGCTCGCACAGGTACCCCTCCGCCACTGCTCGCAAAGCTCGATGGTCGTGCAGAAACCGCCAGCGCTGACACGCTGACGGCCATCAATGAGCGCTTCTTCCTGCTGGAATTCAAGGCCAGCGAAGCCAAATTGAGCGATGAAGAAGACAAGTTCATGTACCTGTTGATGAAGTCCGTCGTTCCCACCCGCGACCACGTCTTCACGGCGTTGTCACGGAGGGGACACTTCGTTGTCTACCCCGATTTTCCCAATGGCACACCTCCTGCGAAGCAAGGCTTTTTGCCTGTCCACAAGTCCCGTCTAAAGACCCAGCCCTACCTTGATGCTCTTCACGGTAAACAATTCGATCTAGAGTTGATTACGCCTGCGAATGCCGATCAGGTGCTTTGGGACTCAAGTCGGGGACTGTCGATTTACGAAATGGCTGCCTACCTCAAGGCGCTGTGCGAGACACATTCCGGAGAAAGCGCCCGGCATCCGATGAAGGCCATCATCGCGACTCCCAATGGGCTGATCTGGCCGATTGCCGACCTCTCGCAACTTGTTCTGCTGGCCGAGCATTTCCAGGTGAAAGCCTTACCTGACGAGTTTTCCCAGCTCAAGGAAAGCTTGAACGCCACGGTAGAAAAGCTTAAGGCCCACATTGCCCAAGAGAAGAAAAACGCGAAGGTGGAACCCACGAAAAAAAGGAAGCCGAGCACCTCTGAACACACCCCAGGTTCTCGCGGCTAGATGCCCGCTTCAGCACACGATTTCAAAACCGCCGCACAGCTAAGGAAACACCATGTCAGCCTCCACTGACCTGTCACTGATGAATGACATCATCGCGCCACTCAAGGAAGCGCAACCTCTGCTTTATGTCCTCGGCGTGGTACTGCTGATGTTCCTGGCCTGGCTCAGGGCCGGTTCCGCGCACTTCCTGCTGCAGCGGATCTGGTGGTTGATCGCCGGCAGCAAGCGCTTCAACGATGACCAGCTGAACGAGCATTGGAAAGCCCTGCGTGACGTCGAAGGCATGCGCTTTCTCACGCGCATCCGCTTCCCCAACACCCGCGCCGCGAACCGGGCGCTGGCGCTGATCGAGCAACACGACATCGCCCTGAACGACCTGACCCGCACCAGGTACTTCTTCGACCCGGAAACCACGCGAATGAAAGACCCGGGCCTCGCCTCGCGCAAGCGCTCGGCCGTGGCCGTACTCGTGCTGGTCATGATCGTGCTCATGCCTGCCTCCTACCTGTTCGGCCAGGACAAGGCACTGTTGGCGGTCAAGAAGTCCGGAACCAACTTCTGGACCAACGGCCAGACGGCTGAGCCTCTGCTTGGAAACAGCTGGCAACTCACCGCGGAGCACTGCAAATCCGGCCCACCGGTACTCGCCCCCGAGGACAACCAGGTCATCTGCGAAATCCTCACCGATCCACCGCAGGAACACCTGCAACGCCTGACCCGGAGCCAGCGCATCTTCGGAGGGAGCGTGAGCCTGCTGCTGATACTGGGTATCTGCGTGATCTGCCAGCGGCTGGCGACCGCCCAGCTGGCCGACAAGCTCTATCGCAAACTCAACCCGCCCACTCCCTGCACCTGCCAGGCGAACGCCAACGGCTGAACAGCCCTGTCGCCCGCCGGTCTGAACCCTATCGGCCCGAACCTTCAAGGAGTCTGAACATGAGCAAGCACCCTTACCAGCCGCCCAAGGTCTGGACCCACGAGGCCCCGTCCGGCGGCCAGTTCGCCAGCATCAACCGCCCGGTGGCCGGCCCGACCCACGACAAGGACCTGCCCGTGGGCAAGCACCCGCTGCAGTTGTACTCGCTGGCCACGCCCAACGGCGTGAAGGTGACCATTCTGCTCGAAGAGCTGCTGGCCCTCGGCCACACGGGCGCCGAATACGACGCCTGGCTGATCCGCATCGGCGAAGGCGACCAGTTCGGCAGCGGCTTCGTCGGGGTCAACCCGAACTCGAAGATCCCCGCCCTGCTCGACCGCAGTGTCGAGCCACCAGTACGGGTGTTCGAGTCCGGCTCTATCCTGCTTTACCTGGCCGAAAAGTTCGGCGCACTCCTGCCCACGTCGCTGGCTGCGCGCACAGAGACGCTCAACTGGCTGTTCTGGCAGATGGGCTCGGCGCCGTACCTGGGTGGCGGTTTCGGCCATTTCTACGTGTATGCGCCGGAAAAGTTCGAGTACGCCATCAACCGCTTCACCATGGAAGCCAAGCGCCAGCTCGATGTGCTCGACCGCCGCCTGGCCGAAAGCGCCTACCTGGGCGGTGACGAATACAGCATCGCCGACATCGCCGTGTGGCCGTGGTATGGCCAGCTGGTGCGCGGCAACCTGTACGGCGCGGCCGAGTTCCTGGCCGTGCACGAATACCCGCATGTGCAACGCTGGGCCGAAGCCATCGCCCAGCGCCCCGCGGTGCAGCGCGGCACCCGGGTCAACCGCACCTGGGGTGACGAAGCCAGCCAGGTGCCGGAGCGCCACTCGGCAAAAGACCTGGGCTAAGCCTGGCGCAATGATCGGGATTTACGCCTGACCCTGCAGGAGCGGCCTTTAGCCGCGAAAGGACCGCGCAGCGGCCCCAGGATTTCAGCGTTGAGCAAAGATCGCCGGGGCCGCTCTGCGGCCCTTTCGCGGCTGAAGCCGCTCCTACAAGGAAGGTGCAGCACGGCCAGAATGCCGCGCTGCAACGATCCATTTCCCCGCTGCATGCCTGCGCCCGACGAGACCTTCTTGCTACACTCGCCGCCATGATTTCCACCTGCACAACTGGTGACAGCATGATCGAGGTAACCGAGGTTTCCATTGCCGAGCTGCGCGACGCGCTCGAGTCCGGCCGCACCACTGCGGTCGAGCTGGTGAAGGCCTACCTGGCCCGCATCGACGCCTACGATGGAGCCGACACCGCCACCGCCCTCAACGCCGTGGTGGTGCGCAACCCTGAAGCGCTCAACGAGGCCGCGGCCTCCGATGCCCGTCGCGCCCGCGGCCAGACCCTCGGCCCGCTGGACGGCATCCCCTACACCGCCAAGGACAGCTACCTGGTCAAGGGCCTGACCGCCGCCTCCGGCAGCCCGGCGTTCAAGGACCTGGTCGCCCAGCGCGACGCCTTCACCGTCGAGCGCCTGCGCGCCGGCGGCGCCATCTGCCTGGGCAAGACCAACATGCCGCCCATGGCCAACGGCGGCATGCAGCGCGGCGTCTATGGCCGCGCCGAAAGCCCGTACAACGCCAACTACCTGACCGCGCCGTTCGCCTCCGGCTCCTCCAACGGCGCCGGTACCGCCACCGCCGCCAGCTACAGCGCCTTCGGCCTGGCCGAGGAAACCTGGTCCAGTGGCCGTGGCCCGGCTTCGAACAATGGCCTGTGCGCCTACACCCCGTCGCGCGGGGTGATCTCGGTGCGCGGCAACTGGCCGCTGACCCCGACCATGGATGTGGTCGTGCCCTACGCGCGGACCATGGCCGACCTGCTGGAAATTCTGGACGTGGTGGTGGCCGACGACGCCGACAAACGCGGCGACCTGTGGCGCTTGCAGCCGTGGGTGCCGATCCCGGCCGCCTCGAGCGTGCGCCCGGCCTCGTACCTGGATTTGGCGGCGAACGCCGACTCGCTCAAGGGCAAGCGTTTCGGCGTGCCACGCATGTATATCAACGCCGACGCCGAAGCCGGTACTTCCGAGAAACCCGGCATTGGCGGCCCGACCGGCCAGCGCATCCACACCCGCGCCAGCGTGATCGACCTGTGGCAACAGGCGCGTCAGGCCCTGGAAGCGGCCGGCGCCGAAGTGGTCGAGACCGACTTCCCGCTGGTCTCCAACTGCGAGGGCGATCGCCCCGGCGCACCAACCGTGTACAACCGCGGTATCGTCAGCAAGGAATTCCTGCATGACGAGCTGTGGGAGCTGTCCGGCTGGGCCTTCGACGATTTCCTGCGCGCCAACGACGACCCCAAGCTCAACCGCCTGGCCGATGTCGACGGGCCGCAGATCTTCCCCCACGACCCGGGCACCCTGCCCAACCGTGAGGACGACCTGGCCGCCGGCATGGACGAGTACGTCAACATGGCCAAGCGCGGGCTCAAGGCCTGGGACCAGATCGCCACCGTGCCCGATGGCCTGCGTGGCCTGGAACAGACCCGCAAGCAAGACCTGGAAGACTGGATGGACGAAAAGGGCCTGGACGCGGTGCTGTTCCCGACCGTGGCCGACGTGGGCCCGGCCGACGCCGACGTCAACCCCGAATCGGCGGACATCGCCTGGAGCAACGGTATCTGGGTGGCCAACGGTAACCTGGCGATTCGTCACCTGGGCGTACCGACCGTGACCGTGCCCATGGGCGTGATGGCCGATATCGGCATGCCGGTGGGCCTGACCTTCGCGGGCCGCGCGTACAGCGACAACAATCTGTTGAAATTCGCCGCTGCCTTCGAGTCGACCGGCTCGCGGCGCATGATCCCGCCGCGCACCCCCAAGCTGGGCTGATCCAAAAAGGGGCGCTTTCAGCGCCCCTTTTTGGCTGGCTCCTACACAAAACACTCTGGTAAAATTCAACAAATCATGCAAATCTCAACCATGTGTTGATTTTTTTGCATGATGCCATGACCCCCTCCCAAGAACGCCAACTCACCCTCACCGTCCTCAAGGCCGCACTCCAGGCTCTGGGCAGTGTCGCCCCGCGCAACCTGGAAATCCTCCTGCATGACCTCGACCACCCGGAACGCTCCGTGGTGGCCATCGTCAACGGCCACCTTTCCGGCCGCCAGGTTGGTAGCCCGATTCTCGCCGCCCCCGAGCAGGACCAGGGTTTCAAGGCCCTGATGCAGGCCACCGCCGACCAGCAGGGCTGCGAACCGGTGGTGCTGCCCGACTACCCCACCACCTTGAAAGGCCGCACCTTGCGCAGCGCCACGGCGATCTTCCGTGACCGCCACGGCCACCCCTTCGCCAGCCTGTGCGTGAACACCGACGTCACCGGCCTCGACGCGGCCATGGCCTTCCTCCAGCACTTCCAGCCCCTCGGTGCCGTGCCGGCGCCGTCCACCGCCAGCGAGCCCGCCGACATGAGCGTGCTGATGGCCGAGATCATCCAGGCCTCGCTGCAGCGCAGCGGCCAGGGCCGGATGAACAAGCAGGCCAAGGTCGAGGCCGTGCGCGTGATGCAGGAGCGCGGCCTGTTCATCGTCAAGGGTGGCGTGGAGAAAGCCGCCGAAGCCCTTGGTGTGACCCGCTACACCATCTACAACTACCTGGAGCAGCTGCGCGGCGAACACGCGCCGGCTGCCCGCGACTGACGCCACGGAGCCCCCCATGCCCTTGCACATCGCCACCCCGTTGATCGAGTCCCGCCCACTGTCGCTGGCCGCCGGCCGCCCGGTCTGGCTCAAGCTCGAAGCCTTGCAACCGTGCGGTTCGTTCAAGCTGCGCGGCGTCGGCCATGCCTGCGAAACGCACCATGCCCGAGGCGCCCGCCATTTCGTCTCCTCGTCCGGTGGCAACGCCGGGCTGGCGGTGGCCTACGCCGGGCGCAAGCTGGGTGTGCCGGTCACCGTGGTGGTGCCCGAGACCACCACCGAGCGGGCCAAGGCACTGCTGCGCCTCGAAGACGCCACGGTGGTGGTCCAGGGCGGTTCATGGCAGGAAGCCAACGCCCATGCGCAGACGCTGATCGGCCCAGGCGACGCCTTCATCCACCCCTTCGACGACCCACTGCTGTGGCAGGGCCATGCCAGCATGATCGACGAAGTGGCGGCGGCAGGTTTCAAGCCTGACGCGGTGGTGCTCTCGGTCGGCGGTGGCGGCTTGCTCAGCGGCGTGGTCGAAGGCCTTGAACGCAACGGCTGGCACGATGTGCCGGTGCTCGCCGTGGAAACCGCAGGCGCCGCCTCGCTGCACGCGGCCATCGCCGCCGGGCACACTGTGGAGCTGCCAGCCATCACCTCGGTGGCCACGTCGTTGGGCGCCAAGCGCGTGGCTGAACAGGCGCTGACCTGCGCGCGCAATCATCCGCTGCACAGCCACCTGGTCACGGACCGCGAGGCGCTTGAGGCCTGCGAACGGTTCCTGTTCGACCACCGATTGCTGGTCGAGCCTGCGTGCGGCGCGGCGCTGGCCCTGCTGAACCACCCCGAGGCGCTGCCTGCGCAAGGCAATGTGCTGGTCATCGTCTGCGGCGGTGCCACGGCCACCCTGGAGCAGATCCACACCTGGCTCGACCAGGCGAGCTGAACGCGTTCGAGCCGGGTAGAAGGCCCGGCTTGAATTCGAGGGATGCAGGGCCACAGTGTATCGCTATAGACTTTTAAATATAGCGATTCAGAAGTCCCTGCCATGCCCAGTATCCGCGACCGCAACCTGCAACTGATCCTCGACGCCGCCAGCGAAGAGTTCGCCCTCCACGGTTTCAATGCCTCCCGCGTCGACGACATCGCCACCCGCGCCGGCCTGCCCCGGGCCAACGTGTTCTATACTTCCGCACCCAGCACACGCTCGCTGACCGCCATGCTGCTGCGTGGCCTGCAACCCGACCGACACCCACCATCGCTATATCAATAAATACACATCGAAAATACCGCCAGCCTGAATTCAGGGGATTAGCGACTACGCAGCAGCAACGCCGCCAGCGCACACCCCAGCAACGCCACGCACGACAGGTAGAAGGCATCCGAGTAGGCCATCAGGTAGGCCTGCTCGCGCACACTGCGGTCGATCAGTGCCAGGGTCTGCATCACCTCGGGCGACTGCGGGTCGACCATCCCCCCCGGCAGGCGCGCCTGCAGCGCGGCATCGAACGGTGTCAGCCCCTCCCCCACCCGCACCGAATGAAAACGCTCACGCTGCGACACCAGTTGTGTCAGCAGCGCCGTGCCCAGCGCACCGCCCAGGTTGCGCAACATGGAGATCAACGCCGAGGCGGAGCCCGCCTGCGCCTTGTCCAGCCCCTTCACCGCCAGCACCGACAGCGCCACCATGATCAACGGCTGGCCGATGCCACGCACCACGGTCGACGGGATGATCACATTGCTGCCCGAATCCACCGTCAGTTGCGACCCCAGCCAGCAACCGAGGGCCATGATCGCGAACCCGCTGGCCACCAGCAGCTTGGCGTTGAGCCAGCGCATCAACCGCGGCAACAAGGGCGCCAGCAACAGTTGGACCAGGCCATAGGCGATCAGGCTCTTGCCGATTTCGCTGGCGCTGTAGCCCTGCACCAGCGACAGGTAGTTGGGCACCAGGAACACCAGGCCGAAGGTCGCCGCGCCAAACACCGCCATGGCCAGGCTGGAGACACCAAAGTTGTAGCTGCCCAGCAGGCGCAGGTTGATGAACGGCCGCGCGCCCCACAGCTGGCGCTGGATGAACAACGCCAGGGCGAGCACCGCGACGATGCTGAACGTGACGATGAAACGCGAATCGAACCAGTCCTTGCGCCCGCCCTCCTCCAGCACCACCTGCAACGCCCCCAGGCCCAGCGCCATCGCCGCGATACCCAGCCAGTCGGCCTGGCGCAGGGCGCTGCGGTCCCCAGCCTGGCCCTTGATCGACCAGGCCACCGCCGCCAGCAGCGCCACGCCGGGCGGCAATTGCAGGAGGAAGATCCAGCGCCAGGAATACATGTCGGTCAGCCAGCCGCCAATCGACGGGCCGGCAGCCTGGGCCACGCTGTTGGCCAGGCTGAACAGCGCCATCCCCAGCGGGATGCGACTGGCCGGCAGCTCGGTGATGATCAGTTGCATCGACAACGGGATGAGCACCGCCCCCGACGCCCCCTGGATCACCCGCAACGCGATCATCGCCTCCAGGCTGGGGGCCAGCGCGCAACTCACCGAGCTGACCAGGAAGATCGCCGAGCCCACCAGCATCACCCGGCGCAACGAAAACACCCGCACCAGCCAGGCGGTCAACGGAATCATGCTGATCTCGGCCACCAGGTAGGCGGTGGAAATCCACGAGCCCTCCTCGAAGCTTGCACCCAGCGCGCCCTCGATCTCGGGCAAGGCGGCGCTGGTGACGTGCACGTTCATGCCCGCCATGAAGCAACCGAACAAGCCACCGATCACCGCCACCCAGGCGCGCGCGCTGACCTTCTCTTCAGCGCTCATCGCGTGCCTGCCGGGTATCCACGGTGGCGATCACCGACATGCCGGGCAGCAAGCCGGGCGCGTCGTCGGCGGCTGGGTCGAGGTGGATACGCACCGGGAAGCGCTGGACGATCTTGGTGAAGTTGCCGGTGGCGTTGTCCGGTGGCAGCAAGGCGAACACCGCGCCGGAGCCCGGCGACAGGCTGTCGACCGTGCCCCGCCAGTGCTGGCCAAAGGTGTCTACCTCAAGCGTGACCGGCTGCCCCGGGCGCAGGTGGGCCAGCTGGGTTTCCTTGAAGTTGGCGACCACGTAAGCCTGCGCCACCGGCACCACCGCCAGCAGCGGCAGGCCCGGCGTGACGTATTGCTGCTGGCGCACCTTGCGCTGCCCCACCACGCCATCGAACGGTGCGCGGATCTCGGTATCGGCCAGGGCACTACGGGCCAGCGCGGCCTCGGCGCGGGCCTGGTCGAAGTCGGCCTGGCGCTGCACCAGCTCGGCCTCCAGCTGTCGACCTTGTTGGGCCAGCACCGCCTTGCGCGCCTGCTGGCGGGCCAGTTCGGCATCGGCGGCGCGTTGCAGGGCGTGGGCCTGGATCCGCGTGGCACGGGCCTGCTCCATGCGCTGCACGCTGGCCGCCTGCCATTCGGCCAGGCGCTGGTAACGTTGCCAGTCCGCCTCGGCGCGCTGCGCCTCGCCCTGGCTACCGCCGCGCTCGGCTTCGGCGCGGGCGATGGCCTGGTCCTGCTCGTCCTGTTCGGCGGCGAAGGTGCGCAAGCGCATGCGCTGCACCTGCACGGCCGCCTCGCTCACCGCCAGGCGCGCCTCGGCCTTGCGCAGGCGATCGTGGAAGTCGCGCGGGTCCAGGCGCACCAACAAGTCGCCAGCCTTGACCGTGGCGTTGTCGGCCACCGCCACCTCGGCCACATAGCCGCTGACCCGCGCGCTGATCGGCGCCCAGTCGGCGCGTACGTAGGCGTCGTCGGTCTGCTCCAGGAAACGTCCGTCCAGCCACCAGTAGCCGCCGTAGGCCAACAGCGACAGACCGACTGCGCCGGCCAGGCCGAAACGCAGCCAACGCTGACGACGCTGGGCAAAGGATTGTTCGAGGGTAGGCTGTGGGTCTGGGCTGACCGCCTGGTTCATGCTGGGCTCCTTCCATTGGGGGAGCGTCAGCGTAAGGAATCTGCGCCTGTCGTTCGCACGCGAATCGGCAGGCAATCGTCGCGAAAAGGACAGCAGCCTGCACAATTCATTATCTGATCCATGGGGGCTGACTGTACTGGCCCCTTCGCCGGCAAAGCCGGCTCCTACAGGTGCGGCGCCGGACTTGGGATCAGGCTTGCAGGAACGCCACTATCTGCTCTGCTGCGGCGGCCGGATCCTCCTGCATGAAGCAATGCCCGCCCGCCACCTGCTGCGCGGTCACTTGGGCATTGAGCCCGGCCAACCGCCGCACCGAATGCGGCACGAAGGGATAGGTGTGTTCACCGTAGAGAATCCGTGTCGGGGTCTGGATACGTGTCAGGCTCTGCCACATGCGCTCGGGGAACGAACTGAAGATCTCCACTTCGCGGCTGGGCCGGCACTTGAGCACCACGCCTTCGCCGCAATCGCCGATGGCATGCTCCACATAGGCCTGCAAGGCCGCATCGTTCCAGCCCTTGAAGATCCCCCGCCCCTGCAACGACGCCAGCGCCGCTTCGCGGTCCGGCCAGTGGCTGCGCCGGGTCGCGGCCTTGCGCGCCAGGGTGTGGCGACGGTGCAGGCCGACCATCGCCGCCGCCCCCATCATGCCGATCATGCCGCGGCTGAACAGCACCGGGTCGAGCAACACCGCACGCTGGAACAGCCCAGGCTCGGCCGCCAGGATCAGCCCGGTGAGCACCCCACCGAAGCTGTGCCCCACGGCATACCGCGGCACCTCGCCATACTCGCCACGCTCGGTTGCGAACGCCTCCACCGCCAGCGCCGCGGTGCGGTTCCAGCCGCGGAACACCCCACCATGGTCGCTGTCGCCATGGCCCTGGACATCACTCAGCCACAGGTCGAAATGCTCGCCCAGGCGCAGCAACAGCGGCTGGTAGGCCAGGCTGCAAAAACCATTGCCATGCAGGAAGTGCAACAGCGGCCGGCCACTCGGTGGTGTGCGCCAGCCGCGCAAGGTGAAGCCTTCGGCGCATTCATGGGACCAGGGAATCAACTCCATCGACTGCACTCATTGCTTCAGGAAAACGCCGATTCTACAAACAGCAGCGGATACAGTGAAATCACCAGCAGCACGGCCATCAGGACATTGAACAGCACCACCGCGCGCGGGTTGCGCAACAGGTTGCGCAGCGCGCTGCCGAACATCACCCAGATCCCCACGCTGGGCAGGTTCACCAGGGCGAACACCGCAGCGATGACGATGACGTTGTACACATAGCCCTGGGCCGGTGTGTAGGTGGTGATCGCCCCCACCGCCATCACCCAGGCCTTGGGGTTGACCCACTGGAACGCCGCCGCGCCCCAGAAGCCCAGCGGTTTGCGGCCACTGGCCGTATCACCGGACATCGGCCCGGAGGTGGCGATCTTCCAGGCCAGGTACAACAGGTACGCGGCGCCCGCATAGCGCAGGATGCTGTACAGCGGCGGCCAGGCCTTGAACACCTCGCCCAGCCCCAGGCCCACCGCCAGCACCAGCACCATGAACCCGACGCTGATCCCCAAGGCATGAGGGATGGTGCGACGCACCCCGAAATTCACCCCCGAGGCCAGCAACATGGTGTTGTTCGGGCCGGGGGTGATGGAGGAGACGAAGGCGAACAGCACGAAAGCGCTGAGCAGGTCGAGAGAGGCAAGCATGGCGGGCATTTCCGTTTTCTGGTTATCGTGTGGTCACACTAACGGAGCCCGGCGAAACTCGACCGGTACAGTTTGTGAAAAATGCACAGATACACATTACTGATACGGTCCGTAGCCTTTCACAAGGAAGACATGCCATGAGCTTGACCATCCGCCCTGCGGTGCGCGGCGACGCCCAGCAGATCCTCGCCTTCATCACCGAACTGGCCGACTACGAACGCGCCCGCCACGAAGTGGTGGCCACCCTCGCCGATATCGAGCGCAGCCTGTTCGACGAAGGCAGCACCGTGCGCAGCCTGATGTGCGAGCGCGACGGCCAGGCCATCGGCTTTGCCGTGTACTTCTACAGCTATTCCACCTGGCTGGGGCGCAATGGCATCTACCTGGAAGACCTCTACGTGACGCCCGAGCAACGCGGTGACGGCGCCGGGCGCAAGCTGCTGCGGCACATCGCCCGCGAGGCGCTGGCGAACAACTGCGGCCGCCTGGAGTGGAGCGTGCTGGACTGGAACGAACCGGCGATCGGTTTCTACCAGTCGCTGGGGGCGCAGCCACAGGATGAATGGGTGCGCTACCGGTTGGATGGCGAGCGGTTGCGGCAGTTTGCCGAAGGGTGATGCGTGCGGGTCACGGAATAATCGTATCCATTTGATTTTTCACGATTTCTGTAGGAGCGGCTTTAGCCGCGATCACCCGCAAGGCGGGTGCCTGACACCGCGTTGCCTGCATCGCGGCTAAAGCCGCTCCTACAAAGGGCTCTGTTCTCCACGTGACAACGCAGCCTTCCCGGCCTGCACCACCCTGTAGGAGCGGGCTTGCCCCGCGATCACCGGCGTAGCCGGTGCCATGCAGCACACGTATTAGGTATTACCCCTACCATATTGTCCAGCGATGAAAGGCAGTCATCAACAAGCTGAAGATCACAAAAACGACGTATTCGAACATTGAAATTTCCTCCAGCTGTATAGATGTCACACCCCACACTCACCTAACATGGAAAACATGAAAAATAATCATGCCCACACATACCGTCATCACCGCATAGAAATTCCACACAAAGCCTGCCCCATAATCAAACGAAAATACCACCACCCCCTTCCCACCAAAGACCCCCACATAAATTGCGCTCATTGCCATACCATAAAGGTTAGATAAAACTCCAACCACCCTAGTACTTAGAGAGCGCCGCCACAAGAAACGGGAGACACCAACATCAACCAAGACAAGCATACACAAACTAAACCACGTCACTCTTTGTACTCATCATAAAGCTGGTATCCCGTATTTCCGTTCACTGCTCCCTCAATGAAAACCCCGCCCTTGCTCATCTGTCGGACAGCCGCTTCTTTATCCACCCGATAATATTTGAATAGCCGCCAAGCGTCAGGTCGCAGCACAGGCCTAAAAAGTACACCTATTGACAAAGCCATATCACTACCCAGATAAGCTATATCTCCCCCACGTTCGCCATAACCCAGGGCTTTTGAAGCACTCTGATAGGCCGCCCTTACAGGACCTCGAACATTCTCACGCTCCTCATAGAGGCCCCTGGAATTCTCATAAATATTGTTCGCCCCATGCGCAAGTAGAGAGCTCCCGCCGAATGCACATAACAACCCCGCTGACCCATAGCAGATACCCGCACCTGTCAGTACCTGACCGACACCCCCCCACTACACCCATGGCCTGCATCAGAATGCGACGATTTTGAGATTGGATATATACACTTTCTTTTTTAAGGGACTCCAACCCTTCATCCGGACTGACTCTTCGCTCATAAACATCTTCCACCACCCGCTTTGCGTAATACGCCAGCTCCCGATTGAACTGCATCCGCAACCGCCGGTCCTGCAAATGCCGAGCGCTGACACCACAACCATAACTAATCAATCGAGAGGCCGTTGCATTGACCTCCCAGAACGCTTCATCCAGCCGCAGGTCAAATTCATCCTTCTGCTTCATGACTGCTCCCCCCACGAGGCGTGCCCACTGGTACCGGCCGCGTGATGAATCCAGCTGATGGTGCGATAGCGGATGTACAGCCGCTCTTCGGTTTCCTGATCCGTCATCAGCACCGCATGGGGTACGTCGATGTCCTGAGCCACGATCAACGCGTCCTCGAGCCTGACGGAGAAGTACTTTTCCCGGTGCCCTGCCGGGTGCGTGCGATAGAAGTGGATATCGCAGTCGACCACCTCCCGACCATCCACCGCCTGGCCAAGCAGGGGCGAGGCCTTGTCGACGAGTTTGGTGACCATTACCGGATGGTGGGTAGTGCGTATGGCATTGATGGGGTTGGAGAGGCTGTGATTGAACGAGAGCACCATGATCTCGTCGCCGTGCCCCGCCTGGCACTTGTTACCGATGGACGCCTGGGAACCGCAGCCTGCCGAAATCAGGCCTTGAAGCTTGCCGGTGATACGCATGTAGCCTTGATAAGCCATGGGTCGACTCCTTGTTGACCAGCATGCAGGCTATGGGCTCGACACCGCCGTGTATGCCAGCTACGTCTGAAATTGCCGGCCCGTTTTTACACGGGATGTTTATCCCAGGTCGGCGCTCCACCCTGCCCTGTCTTGTTCCCTGCGCCCCACCGAGCAGGCATGAAAAAGCCGCTTCCGAAGGTGTCGGAAGCGGCTTGTGTGAAACCCGTGTTGCCTGCGTTCAGCACAGGCCCGGCGGTATCACTCGCGCTCACCCTTGCCAGCCTGGTTCGCCGGCAACTGCCCATCGATCATCGCCTTGGCCATGCCGCTGAGGTAGTACGTGGCGCGCATCAGCGTCTGCGCCTCTTTCGGTTTGCTCAATGCCTGGTACGTCAGCCCGGTGATGCAGCCCAGGATGATGGATGTTTCCTGCAGCACGTCCTCCGTCGGCAACCCGGGGATCGCCTGTACCCAGTCGCGCACCGAACGCCGTTTGGTGCGCTCGACCAGGCTGATGATTTTCGGGTCCCCAGTGCCCTTCGCTTGCTCGTCCTTGTCCATGACCTCACCCCCAAGAAAAAGAAAGAGCCCGCCGCGTTTCACCCTCCAGGGCCCCCGGACCAGACCGCGCGATCCTTGCGCGGCGTTCTGCCCAGAAGCCCGGCCGCCCCTGGAAGAAGAAACACGGTGGGCAGGGCGAGACTAGAGCGCGTATCCACCTGCGACAATGGCCAAAGGGGGAAAATCGCCCCTTTAGGAAAAGGACTACACAATCATCGGAAGAATGGCTGTAGGACCTACAATTCTGGCGAGCGCTATTGCCAGCAGAAGCCCTCGGCAACAAGGTCTTTTTGTCAGTGAGGGCAGCTGCGCGGCGTTCGCCGGCAAAGGCGGCCCCTACAGAATGGACTGCCCCCAACAAACATCGACGGTATCGGGATAACCTGTCGGCGCGCTTAGCGTCGGTCTCATCTTTTGGATTGGAGCACTGCATGTACCTGGTGTGTGGCGAGGCCCTGTTCGATGTCTTCAGCCTGGAAAGCAGCAGCCGCAGCAGCGAGCTGGGGTTTACCGCGATTGCCGGTGGGTCGCCGTTCAACGTGGCGGTTGGCTTGCGGCGGTTGGGGGTGGCGTCGGCGTTGTTTGGCGGGTTGTCCAGCGACTACCTGGGTGCCCGGCTGCGCCGGGTGCTGGAAGAGGAACGGGTGGACTGCCGCTACGTGGTGACCAGCGATGCGCCGACCACATTGGCCATGGTCGGGCTGGATGCCAATGGCTCGGCGCAGTATCAGTTTCGCGGTGACGGGTGTGCGGATCGGCAGGTGATGCTGGAGCATCTGCCGGTGTTGGATGAGCGCGTGCGGGGGTTGCATGTGGGCTCGTACACCCTGGTGGTGCAGCCCGTGGCCGATACGCTGATGGCGCTGGTGGAGCGCGAGCGAGACCGACGGCTGATCAGCCTTGATCCGAATGTGCGGCTCAATCCGCAGCCGGATGTGGCGCTGTGGCGGCGGCAGGTGGAAGCCTTTGCTGGCCATGCCCATGTGATCAAGGCCAGTGAGGAAGACCTCGCCCTGCTCTATCCGGGCCGAGAGGCACGCGATGTAGCCCGTGGCTGGCTGAACGAACGGTGCCGGCTGGTGTTCATCACCCACGGTGGCGATGGGGCCAGCGTGCACTGTGCGCACGGATCATGGCAGCGCCCGGCGGATACCTCGCTACCCGTTCACGACTCCGTGGGCGCAGGCGACACCTTCCAAGCGGCCGTGCTCGCCTATCTGGCGCGCCTTGGCGCGGACAGCCCCGCAGGGGTGGCGCTGCTCGACCGGGAAACGATCGACGCAATACTGGCCTATGCAATCCGAGCCGCTGCGATTACCTGCTCCCGTGTAGGCCCCGACTTGCCCATTGAACGCGAACTTCCCTCGATCCCCTGAAAACGGCTGCAACACAGATCCCTCAGTTGGCGCCCCCTGTAGGAGCGGCTTTAGCCGCGATGCAGACGACACGGTTCCCGCCCCGGCTACGCCGTCGATTCGCAACAGGAGCCTTCTACCCGTCCATGGTCTATTGACACGCCCCTAGCGCGGCCTGTTACCGCTTCTCGCCATGGCCGCTGATATCCCTTGGGCTGGCGCACATCTGCAGGTTCGGGTCCATGTCACAATTAAACTGTCGTTCGTGGTTGTATTGATAAAAGCTTGGCGTGCCGCCGCAACCTGCGAGCACCAACGTCAAAGCAATCACACATTTCATGTCAGTTTCCAATTTAGCCAAAACAACTGAACGTTTCCTGATGCATGAACGCTCATGACGCTCTACACCCTCGGGCATTGACTGGTTTTAGAGCTTAGCTGAGAAAGCCTATACAAACCAAGCATGAAACAGAATCATAGCAACACTTATAGTCACCACGACATTCAGCTCCCTCTCAAATCCATCACCATAGTCAAACGAATAATTGATCAAGCCCGAACCACCAAACAGCTTCAGATAAACAGCTATCATCACAATACTAAAAATGGTCATGAGCGTTGCCAGCACTCTCCTGCGGAGCACAAGCTTGGCAAAGCAAAGGGTGAACAAGACATCAAAGCCAATGAAGAATAGCAAACCTGTCATAGTCACTTATTACACTCTTTACATAGATCATTTGCGGTGAGTGTATTGACTGCAGCCTCAGCCCTATACGGTCTTACTCGGTTTCCGAATCACCGCCGCCAAGTATCTCGCCTTGAAACCTTTCGGCGTATAGTCAGCCCTGGCTGTTCACGATCGGTGCCCCTGCCCGCGCTCATACGCCCAGGGAAAACGTGGCCAAGATATGGAAAGCAGTCATGTCCAGACAGCCCTTGCAGCGACACAAAACAGGCCAAGTTAAAGAATCAAAAGATGAAAAACCACCATAACAAAAGAAACCAAGAAAACAATTAATTGATAATCCGCCAGCCCTTCCGAACCGACTACCACAAGCCAACCTCTGCCAAGCATCAACGATAAATAATTTGCAAGCAGAAATATGCAATAATGCACTGACACCTTCACCTTCCATACAGGAGCATCAGCCCTGATTCGTCGAAAGCACTTCAGCCCCACAAAAGCATCCAATATCGCAAAAAAGACAAACACCACAAAACTCACCTCCAATACCCCCTGAAAAGTCTAGAATGCGTCACAGCAGCATAACGTTCACACCTAAGCAGATCCGTCTACAAGACCCAATCATTTGTGGCGCACCGAAACAGACCATGCGTGAAAGAAAACCATAATCAACACACCAGCATTTTGCACTATCAGGTCTCGATAAAAATTATCACCATAATCGATCACCACGAAAAACGTTTTATCATTTTTCAAAAGCAGCACATAAACCCCCCATTACAAAACCATACAAAATGGCTAGCACTTCCCGAAACACACCACTCGTTTCAGAAAATAAATATCGTCGAAACAATAACGTCACCGGCACATCCACGACAATAGCCAGAGCAAACTCAAATACGTTCACTTATTGCATACTTTCATAAAATTAGTAGACTTACTCGCGAAAAGCCCGTCCACCTAAATGCGGGAAGAGCCACACAGGTTCAGTAGCACCCGTATAGAGCACGCACAAAACACAATCATTTGTGACGTATCGTAATAGACCATGCATGGAAGAAAATCATACTTACAGCCCCAACATTAAGCACTATCAAATCTCGGTAAAAGTTTTCGCCATAATCGATCACCACGAAAAATGTTTCGTTATCTTTCAAGAACGTCACGTAGAGCCCTCCTACCAGGAATGCATGAAGACAGGCCAGTGTGTCTCGAAATGCAGTTCTCGCCTCGGCATACAAATAGCGTCTGAGCAGGAGGGTCGTTGGTACATCTACCAAAATCAGCAGCACAAACTCAAACACACTCATTTCTTATATTCATCACAAAGCTGATAGGCGGCCATACTATCCCCCACAACACCACTAAACTTACTCACCTACCGCACCACTACTTCTCCAAATAACCGTTGCCAAAGTCTTGGATCAATCAACACCTCGCGAGGTGAAAGCCAAAATCTGCTACAGAGCCCGCCCCCACCGCCATAGCAAAATTTATTGACAAGGCCGAATCACTTGTGACGAACAGAAATAGACCATGCATGAAAAAAAACCATGATCAGCGTACCAGCATTCAGCACTATGAGATCCCGATAAAAATTTTCTCCATAGTCAATCTCTACGAAAAATGTCTTATCCTCCTTCAAAACCAGCATATAAAACACCCCCGCTATAAAACCATGCAAATGAGCTAGTATTTCCTGAAGCACACTACTCTTTTCAGAGTATAAATACCGCCGAAGCAATAGCGTCACCGGCACATCCACCAGAATCACCAGTACAAACTCAAAGACACTCACTTCTTAGCTTCTTCACTAAACTGATAGGCCGTTGCACCACTCGTAAGGCCTTCCACAAAAACGGCAAACTTACTCATCTGCCGCACCGCCATTTCCTTGTCAAACAGATAATACTTGTAAAGCTTCCACGCATCTGCCTTTGGCACTAACCGAACTAAGCCACCTACCGACAGTGCCCCATCACCAGCCAAATAGGCTAGTGTCCCCTCCCGCTCGGTATACCCTAAGCGTTTTGAGACCGCCTGATAGCCTTTCCTGACCGGTCCTTCCACACCCTCTCGCCCTTCATACAAACCTCGGGCATTCTCATATATGTTATTCCCTCCGTGCGCGATCATCGGTGATCCCAACGTAGCGCACAGCAATCCAAGCGATGCGTAACAAATACCGGCACCGGTAATCACCTGGCCTGTTCCACCAACGACTCCCACCGCCTGCAAGCCGATACGCCTCGACTGAGCTTTCAGCCTGTCCCTCTCATTCCTCAGCTCAATAAGCGCATCCCCAGCACTGGATTTACGGTCGTACACATCATCCAAAACTCGCCGCGCGTAATAAGCCAGTTCCCGATTGAACTGCATCCGCAACCGCCGATCGCTCAGGTATTTGGCACTGCCCCCACAGCCATAACTGATCAACCTAGACGCCGCCGCATTCACCTCCCAATACGCCTCATCCAGCCGCCCACCATATTCTTCGCGCTGGCTCATAGCTCCTCCCCCCACGTGGCGTACCCGGTAGTACCGGCAGCGTGATGAATCCAGCTGATGGCCCGATAGCTGATAAGCAGCCGCTCTTCGGCATCCTGATCGGTCAAGAGTGTCACGTGGGGCACGTCCAGCTCCTGGCTGACGACCACCGCGCCCTCCAGCCTTACGGAGAAGTACTTTTCCCGATGGCCCGCCGAATGAATGCGGTACAGCTGGATATCGCAGTCGACCACTTCCCGGCTGTCCACGGCCTGGGCCAGCAAGGGTGTGGCCTTGTCGATGTGCTTGGTGATTACCACGGGCTGATGCACAGCCCGTTGGTTGGTATCAGGGGTGGCAATAGCGTGATTGAAGGACAGCACCGTTATTTCGTCCTGGTGCACGAGCTGGCATTTGTTGCCAATGGATGGCTGGGTATTGCACCCCGCCGAAATCAACCCCTGTCGATTGCCTTTGATACTCATGTAGCCGTTGAACGCCATGGTCTGCTCTCCCTGTAGACAAGGGGTGCAGCCTACGAAAACGAGAACAGGCTGTATGCCAGACGCTTCCCAAATATTCACCGGGCGCGGAACGCTCTGTTTATTTCGACCGCTGCTGGCACGTTCCGCGAAGAGCCGTCGGCAGCCCGGAATCATCGTGGGAGCGGGCTTGCCCCGCGATGCAAGTAGAAAGACGGCCAGCGAACGCATGCTCAGCCACAAGACTCCCTGAACCTACGCTTCGAGGCACAACTGGAAGGTCTGAGAGCTCCTTGGCTCGAAGCCCACAGAACACCCGACGACTGCAGCAATTGCTGTTCGATCAGGGTGAACGCCAGGCGTCCGGCCAAGTAACCTTCCAAACGCCCGCATTGAAGCGATGCCTGGTGCTATCCTCTTTCACCGGTTTTTTGTATTCCGAACCAAGTACTGCAATAGGTAGGCATGGAGACAAGTTGCTGCCGAGGCCGACCTCAGCGCGGGCATTACCAGGTGACTTGAACGATGCCGCCCGTGCCACAACCGCACGACAGAGACCAAAGATGCCCCTTCTCTCCCTCTCCCCCCACTCGCTGCCTGATCATTGCAAGGCTGTGCTCTATGCGCTGGTAACCTCGGTTCCTGGCAAAGGTAAAACCTCGCTGCTCAAACTGCTGCGGGCCATGGAGATCCGTGACGATGGTGGCAGGCTGCTTGACGCCACGACCTTACCCGCCTTGCTGGAGTGGTTGCAAAGCCAAGGCTGGATCGAAGTAGAGCAGCGCAACGAAGGCCTGTATTTCTGCGTGGCGGCTCAGTGTCGTAACAGCGTGCTCCTCAGCCTGCTGGGCACAGCCGAGGGGGGCCTGCGCTTGCACCGGATCAACGCCAGTTTGCCTGCACTTGGGCAATGGCAAATGCCTAGCAGATCCCGAGTACTGCAAGCGCTTTGGCTACGCCTGCTGAGCGGCGACAGCCAGCGACTGCCCGAGTCGCTGTACCTGTCGTACAGGGTGCTCCCCGTGAGCGAGTGGCATGCCCAGCACCCTATGCGCCTCCTGCAGTGCGATCCGGCCGGGCGGGAAGTGATCGGCAAACTGGACGAGACGGTACGTGGGCTGCTGATCGAGGATCACCTGCGCCTGAACAACGACCTGCTGGGGCCGGTAGCCGAGAGCTATGCATTGGCCAAGCAGGAGATGGCACTCAGGCCATGCCCCGCATTGCGCCTGCAACTGATTCAACAGGCGCTTTGGCGTGGCGACTGGGCGGTGCTGCAACACTATGGTGAGCAGGAGCTGCCTCTGACGACAAAATGCCTTCAGTCAATGCTGCGCGGCCAGCCCGACGAGACCCTGCGATTGCTGCGGGCTTGGCTCACCGATCAGCGCAAACAGACCAAAAAGCGCAAAATCGACCTGCCACCGTTGCTCAATGCACTGTACTGCCTGGCGCTGATCGCTGAGAACGACAGCCAGCACCACGCTGCGCTCAAACAGGCACTGGTTCTAGGTACAAAGGAAAACTACGGCAGCGCTTATCCCGCGCTCTATCAGGTGTTCGAGCGATTGCAAGGCAACACGCCGGACTTGTCCTACCTGCGGTCAACCACCCTCAATGGTCTGGATGGGCTGATGCTCTCCCTGGCACTGTACTGGCTGGATGCCCCACTCGCGCGTGGGCCCGATTGGCGCGCGAAGCTGGAAGATTACCGAGGCGAACTCGATCAACAGGGTTACAACTGGCTGGCGGCAGAATTCGACGCCCTGATCGCGATGCAATTCAGCGTGCCCCGGCAGCTTCACGACCTGCATCACGATGCAGGTTTCAAACCACTGACTGCGCTGCTTCAGCGCCAGGAAGCCTGGCAGCATGCCCTTAGCGCACTGAGCCAGCTGAAACCGGCCAATGCACCGGCCTCCGCAGCTGGCAAGAAGAGCACCCGCCTGGCGTGGTTGTTGAATCTTCATCGCTACGGCAACCAGCTTGAGCCGCGCGAGCAGAAACTGGGTGCCAAGGGACAATGGAGCAAGGGCCGCCCCGTGGCACTCAAACGCCTGATGGACGAGGGCGACAGCCTGGACTTTCTCAGCGAACAAGACCGCCAGGTGATCAGCACGATCCAGGTCAGCCAGTCCTACTATTCCCACGCCGAGTACGAATTGCCGCTTGGCATGGCCCTGCCCAGGTTAGTCGGCCATCCGGCGTTGTTCTGGCACGATGCCCCCGACACACACATCGATCTACAGGCAGGCGAAGCCAGCCTGCACCTTCAGGCTGAGGACGGGCAGATCCATTTGCGCCTCGAGCCGCAGGGCATCGTCACCGCCGACACCTTCTACATTCATCAGCAAACACCGACCCGTTTGCAGATCTACCCGGTCAACAGCGATCTGCGCCAGATCGCCAGGATCATCGGCGACGGCCTGCGTGTACCGCAATCGGGCAAGGCGCAACTGATCGAAGCCGTCAGTGCCATCGCACCGCTGCTGCCCGTCCATTCGGACCTGCCCGAGCTCTCGGTGAACCTTGAACAGGAACCTGCCGATACGCGCCTGTACGCGCATTTGCTGCCACTTGCCGAGGGTTTGCGCTTGCAACTGCTGGTGCGCCCTTTGGCCGAGAGCAGTTGGTTTCGCCCGGGCCAGGGCGCACAGAACGTGCTTGGCGAGCGCGACGGCAAACCCTTGCAGGTCTGCCGCGACCTGGAGGGCGAACGCCAGGCACTGCAACAGGTACTGCATGCCTGCCCCGGCCTGGCCAACGCCACTAGCGATGGCCAGGAATGGCAGTTGGACCAGCCTCAGGATGCCTTGCAGGTACTCGGCGAACTGCATGCATTGGACGGCGACTTGCTGCACTGCGTCTGGCCAGAGGGCGAGCGCCTGCGCATAAAGGGCCGCTTGAACCTCGACGCGCTCAAGCTGGGCCTGCGCAAACAGGGTGACTGGTTCATCCTGCAAGGGGAAGTCGCACTCGATGACGGCAAAGTGCTGCAACTGCGCCAGCTTCTGGAACTGCTCAAGGCCAGCCCTGGACGCTTCCTCAAGCTCGACGAGCGCGACTGGCTGGCACTCGACAAGCGCTTGCGCCAACGCCTGGAGGAACTGGCGTATCTGGCTGATCGGGTCACGGACCAAGGCCTTCGCCTCAGCCCGCTGACTACCCCGTTGCTGGCCGGGCTGGCCGCCGAGGTGAGCGAGTTCAAGACCGATAAAAGCTGGCAGGCGCACCTCGAAAAACTGCAGTCGATGCGCGACCTCCAGCCTCTGCTCCCTCGCACCCTGCAGGCCGACCTGCGCGCCTATCAGCATGAGGGTTTCACCTGGTTGGCACGCCTGGCTCAATGGGGTGTCGGCGCATGCCTGGCCGACGACATGGGCCTGGGCAAGACGGTACAGCTGCTGGCCGTTCTGCTGCAGCGGGCCGCCGGTGGCCCGCAACTGGTCGTGGCACCGACGTCGGTGACCCTCAACTGGCAGGCTGAGAGCCGGCGTTTCGCGCCACAACTGAAACTGCATCTGTATCAGCAAGCGCGCAGTCTGGCAGGTCTCGGCCCCGGCGACCTGGTGATCACCAGCTATGGGCTATTGCAGCAGGACAGCGCAGCCTTCGCCGCCTGCCACTGGCACAGCGTTGTGCTGGACGAGGCCCAGGCCATCAAGAATGCCCAGACCAAACGCTCTCAAGCGGTAATGGCCTTGCAGGCCGATTTCCGCGTGGTCGCCACTGGCACCCCGCTGGAAAACCACTTGGGCGAGTTGTGGAACCTGTTCCGATTCATCAACCCAGGGCTGCTCGGCAGCCAGGAACACTTCAACAGCCGCTTCGCTACCCCCATCGAGCAGGGTGATGCAGCAGCCCGACGGGCTCTGAAAGCGCTTATCCAGCCCTTTATCCTGCGCCGCCTGAAAAGCCAGGTGCTCGATGAATTACCCGCACGCACGGAGATTACCTACAAAGTACCGCTCTCCGATGAAGAGGCTCACCTCTACGAGGCCCTTCGCCAGCAAGCGGTGAGCAATGTCTCTGATCTGGCGCCCGGAGCAGGCAGATCATTCCAGATACTCACGGAGATCACCCGTCTGCGACGGTTCTGCTGCCACCCGGCCCTGGTGACTCCAGGCTCGACCCTGCCTGGCAGCAAGTTCCAGGCTGTCACCGCAATCGTCGAAGAGCTTTTGGACAATGGCCATAAGGCCTTGATCTTCAGCCAGTACGTCGATCACCTGAGTATCGTCCGTACCTGGTTCGAGCAAAAAGACATCGCCTACCAGTACCTCGATGGCAGCGTGCCCGCCAAGGAACGGGAAAGCCGAGTCAATGCCTTCCAGGCTGGCGCGGGTGAAGTCTTCCTCATCAGCCTGAAAGCTGGCGGCAGCGGCCTTAACCTCACCGCCGCCGACTATGTGATCCACCTCGATCCCTGGTGGAACCCGGCGGTGGAGGATCAGGCCAGTGACCGTGCCTATCGCATCGGCCAGCAGCGTCCGGTGACGATCTACCGGCTGGTAGCCGAGAACACCATCGAGGAGCAGATCGTCGCCCTGCATGCTCGCAAACGAGACCTGGCCGACAGCTTGCTGGAGGGCGGTGAAGTGAGTGCCAAAATGGATGCTGATGCTCTGTTGGCGCTGCTTGCGGGGTCGCTGCAATGATCGGGTGGGTATAACTCAGGGTTGCCGGGAAGGTAAGGCACGCAGCAAGCCTCACCCGGCAACCCCGAGCGGTATTTCCTTTTACCCAGCAATTAAGACTCGCAAAGCTGTTCGATCATCGCCGCGTTATTCGTCACGCGCCCGGTAAAGCTGGCCACGAGCCTTGAACGGACAAGGACGTCAAGGATCATGGTCAAGCAACTCCAGACCGTTGTTCATCCAGATAGCTTTGTGTCACGTGGGCTACAAAAAACGTAGACAACCTCACTTTAGTAGCCCAAGGGCTACAAGATTAAAGAGACGAAGGCACGTTTCGCGAAGAGCCATCGGTACCATCGAAATCATCGTGGGAGCGGGCTTGCCCCGCGATGCAGGCGACATGCGGTATGACACCCGCTGCAACTCTAAATGCAGTTGCAGGACCACCTCGGATCGTTACACGGGTAAGTCCAAAGGATGATGTCATTCGGATATCAAGCCACGCTAATCTAGGGAGACGGCCAGCGAACAACAAGGAGTAACGCCATGCAGTACATTACCCAGGTCGATAACACTCTCTGGGCACTGATCAGCCGCTTGCAGGGCACGGAGTTGCAAACGCCCTCCAATGCCAGCAATACCCGTTTCAGAATCGCGGCGGTCAGCAACGACCACGTAGAGGTGGTAACCGGTACCAACAACAGCTTGGTCACCCTGACCCGCGCGGCATTCCAGCAAACGCTGGATTACCTGGCCAGCAACCGTCACTTCGGTGAAGCACACGCTGTGGAAATTGGTTCCAGTCGAACGTCAGCTAACGCCGGCCCGCTCTGCCACGCCGCTCGTCGCCAACCCGATGGTCGTCCAGGCACCGTCGTCATCACCTATATCCTGCCGATACTGGAGCACTGCCAGGCTGTCGCCATTCAGCGCGACGTCAAGCCGACCAGCACCTGGCTGGTACCTTGAGACCACCCCAACTTGCGCGGGGGCACCAGCTCCCTTTTCCCGGTACACCGCTCAGAAGGTAAGGACACACGATGGCAACCTCAGGAATCGATTGCGACAACGACTTGTTCACCAGCCTCATCAGCGCCACGCCCGAAGAAGTGGACATTCTGGTGGACATCATCACCGACTTCTCCCGGGGCCGCGCCGGCCTGGATGCAGACATCAAGAAGCAGCTGGTACAGGCCAAGCACAGCTCGCGACCGGCCGGCTATACCGAGCAGCAGCTCGACTTGCTGGGCCATGAGCTGCAGCAGTTCGGCGGGCATTCGGCAATGAACCTGGCCCGCCGCCTGTTGAAGAAATCGGCGGTGCCCTACGCCGAGATCGTCAACGACGTGTACCAGAAGCTCAACGGCAGCGGCGCAACCAGCGTGGCGGACAAGGAACGCCAGATCGCCCTGGCGCTGTTCGGTGCCGGCTGGCGGGAGCTACCGGCTAGCGAGCGTTTCGAGCGGGCCACCAGCACCAAGGTGCTGACCGGGCTGTTCAAACTCGACGAGGCGCTGCCCAAAGGGGCCGCCAGCATGATCGGCCTCTCCGCCTCGCGCAGCGCGGCACTGTTCACCATGGCCGCGACCACCGGATTGCGCCTGAACCCCTTCGGCGCTGCCTTCACGGCCGGCGTGGGCCTGCACAGCAGCGTGGCTGAAGCCTACCGCGTGACCGTGCCCTTCGTTGCCCAGATGGGCTGGATCCGCCTGCGCCGGGAAGCACCCGCCACGCCCCCGGCCACACGCCCCGACACCCAGCCAGTGGCCACCGCTTCCCAGACCACGGCCGATCTGGTGGTCCAGGACGGCCAGGGCGGCACATTGCTCAAGCTCAACGTCGTGCAACGCCCGCCCGCAGGTACCCATCGCTCACTGCCAACCGACCAGATCAGTGCGCTCAACCCGCTGCTGGCCAATGTGCCCGGCCTGGCCGCCATGGGCGAGCTGGCTAGCGGCAACTACGTGGTGTGCAGCCTGCCGTTCGAGACACTGACCAAGAACGCCAACGGCGACGGCAGCGTCCGGGCCTTCGTGCGTACCGGCGGCAAGATCAGTGAACAGGCCAGCCTGTCACTGCCTGAAGACCTGCAGAACGTGCTGCTCAGTGGCGTGGTGTGGAACGCGGTGTCCTCGGCGGTGGGCCAGAAGCACTTGCACGACATCAACGAGAAGCTGGACGCCATCAAGCGTCAACTGGATGCCGTGCAGCACGATCTGGACGAAAAACAGTGGGAAGAGCTGACCGGGATGTTCGAGTACACCCAAGGCGTGCTCGATCACTATCCGCAAGAAGGCATCGACAGCATTGCCCGCCAGACACTTGAGAATCAACATAGCCAGATCACCTCCCTGGCCAAATACTTCGATCGCAAGATGAACGAAGAACTGAAGCACGCCCAAGATGTGCAGGCTGACAAATTGTTCGGTGTGGACAGCACCCGCCAGGCATTGCAGGGCAGCCTGACGAAGATGGAGGGTTGGGTCAGCGGTTACCTGCAAACCGCACAGCTGCAGGTGGTCAGTTGTGCCTTGCGCTACCTGGCCGAGCCACTGCAACGCTATCGCGCCCAGGCGGCCAAGGCTCTCGAAAGTCTCGGCCAACTGGAGGAAATCGGTAACCAGAGCCGCAGCATCTACAACTCGCAGATGGAACTGACCAGCTCACGCATGTTCAGCCTCGACGCCTCGCTGAAACAAAGCTTCACGGCGCAACTGGACGGTCTGACCAGCGCTTTGACCCAAGGCCCGCGGGACACCCAGCAACTGCAGCAGTCGCTGTTCGATCAGGGCGAGCGTCAGGTGTTGCTGCGCTATGAGAACGGGAAGATCGCCGAGGCGAGGCTGCTGGAACGAGCGGTTTGACACCAGGCTCGATATACACACGAGCTACCTTGGTACAGATCCTGGAAGCCCCAGCTCAAAGTGCGTCACGCAGGCCCATGCCGCCATGTCAGCCATGTCTTTGCCAATGTAACGGTAGTCATGGACTGAGCTGACAGTGGTATGGGTACGAGCGGCTCACAAGCTGGATGAATTCATCGAAGATGGGGCAGCCCCCTGCCCCTTGAGCTCGCCAAGGAACTCGGCAACCCGCTCGGCATCTTTGCCGTGCTTGGCCATAGCCGCAAGCGTCGGCTGCAAATGATAGAGCAGCAGTTCCAGATCCGGATGATTCAGCGGCAACTGCTCACGAATGCAGCCCAGCAATGACGCAACGGACATGAATGATGCGAACACCTGATAACCGCGCTGCGAAGCATAAGGGACCTTTTGCAGGTAATGTCGCGCCAACCGCAGTTGATCGCTTTTCTTCCAGGACCGGTGAGGGATAAGGAACAGCCCCTCGCCCCAGTCGGGCGACTCTATCGGGTAGGTGGACAGCAGCCAGTCAGCCGCCTGTGCGGATGACATTTGCGCCAACTGACGCCTTTGCGACCGCTGCGTGACTTCCATCCCTTTACTCCGGCGATCATCGGATCGATTGACCCAGGCTGTTATCGTAAGCGGTCAGGCCATCGTTTCCCACCCGGCGCGTGCCACTGAAATGGAATTCACGGACGACATGAAATCGCTTAAAGCAAAGTTGCTTGCCCGCTACAGGCAATCTTCCATCCCACAACGTTTCTATGCTGCCGCGCTGGCCACGTACGGCGTCAGCTTCGCGGCCTATTGGGCGATGGGTTTACCCGGGTTCACGACCGCGAGCACCGTAGCCTGCGCGCTGGTGATCCTTGGCTTCATCATCTGGTGCCTGCCCTTCGCTCGCTGGCTGCGCATTGCCTGGGAGAAGCCCTACGCCAAGATTCCAATCGTCATTCTGCATCTGCTGGTCTTGCTGACCTCCACAGCCTGCGCCCGCTACGCCGTGGCCGAGACCCTGGGGTTACCACCGCAAAGCTTCGACCTGACGGTGGCGATACTCGCCCTGCTGTTCTACATCCCGTCATGGCTCGGGGTATTGGCCATGATCGTTGCCCCATTGGCGCTGGCAACCTTCACCGTCACCGCGATTGGCTTGCTGCTGGATACTGTCTGGCTGCAGCTCTCCACGCTGATCGGCGGCTATGGCTATCGACCCAGCGTGAGGAAGGCCCTCAACCTGTACCTGTTTCATAGCACCGGTGCGCTGATGGGCAGCGTACTGCTGGCATACAGTTACGGTTACCTTACCGAGAATTTCAGCCCGGCATTCAAGACCGTGACGCAAGTCATCGCCCTACGCAGCGACTTCCACAAGGCGCGCCATTATCCAGACGTACAGTCCGGTGAGTACGTGCATCCGTTGGAAAATGGCTACATCGCGTTCGCACGCGAACAGGATGACAAGAGCGTGCTTATCGGCGTTCGGTTGCAGGGGACGGACGTGAAGGAACGGGTAGTGGAAACCATACCGTCTGTAAAGGCAGCCTTGACGGCGGCGGTGGAGCGACTGCGTTAGTTGGCATATCTCAGTCTTCGAGCTGCTCGGTACGCTCGCGATTCGCTTGCGTCCGAGCCCGAAGATGAGCCAGGCGATGCAACAACGATGATGGAATGGGCTGGATGCGTTTCGAGCTTTCGGTAACCTGAGCGCTACCAGCCCTTTGCCATTAGCACAACCGTGCTAATCGACCCTACTCCCCAAGCGCTCGTATAGTCCTTGCTGGATTACATAAATCGGGAAAGGACTCCATGCGTCACAGCCTTCTACTCCCCTGCCAATGGCTGGCCATCCTGGCCCTCACCTGCAGCACCCCGGCCCTCGCCGCCCCCGCCTCCGGCGACTACTGGATCATCTACGGCAAAGGCGAACGCCTGCACAACGAGGTCTACGTCGCCGATGCCGCCGGCATCGTGCAAAAGCCCGGTGGCGTGCAATCAGCCCAGGTCATGCAGCTATTCGAAGACCCGGCCTTCCCGACCCTGGTCGCCTACGAGGTGCAGGCAAAGTGCAAACAGCGCCAGATCCGCCTGGACAGCGCCCGGGCGATACGTCGCTTCGACGGCGCCGTGCGCGATGTGAAAACCAACGCCAAAGACTGGGTCGCACCAAAGGACTACTGGCTGCAGCGCACCTTCGCTTTCGTCTGCGCCCCCGACAACCGCGCGCGCAACCAGATGCTGTCAATCGGCAAGATGCCGGCGGCGAAGATGGTCGCCACCATCCAGGCCATGTTCATCCAGTTGATTGGCGTGCAGGCCAACAGCCAGGCGGTACAGGAGCTGGACGACATGCTGGCGAACACCCCACGATGAGCACGCGCCCTTTGCTGGTCCTTGGCCTGTTGCTGCCTGCGCTGGCCGGCTGCATCCCGACCCTGCCGGAGCTGATGGCGGGCAACCAATGGCAAGGGCGCGACGCCAAGCAGGCCATCGACTTCTTCGGCCCGCCCATGCGCATGGAGCCGTTGCCCGGCGGCGCCGGGGTGCAGTTGGGCTGGTACCGCGATACCACCTATGTGCAAAAGGAGGTGGTCGGCAGCACCGCCGAGATGCAAGGCAACGTGATGGTCCATACCAACTACTGGGACGACGTGGCCCATCCTGGCGGCTGTACGATTCTGATGTCGGTGGACAAGGCGCGGCAGATCAATGATTTCTCCACCAAGGGGCGCTGTAACGGCGTGAACCTGGCGCCATAGCATCAAGGTGCACAACAAATCCTGTGGGAGCGGGCTTGCCCGCGAAAGGGCCAGCCCAGAAAGCCAAGCTCCCAGGCAGATACCCTCCCCCTACTCATCCCCCCGCCCAACCATCAACCCATGATTCACATCCTGGGCCAACGCCTTGGCCATGCCACTGAGGTAATGCACCGCTGTCAGCAGCGTAGGCAGATGATCCGTCTCCACCATCGCCAGATCACTGATCTTGTGCACAGCACACATCAGCACGGTCGCCTGTTCCACCGCATGGTCCAGCGGATGCCCCGCCACCACGCGGAACAGCGGGTCTTGCACACTCACCTGCGCGCCTTCGCCGAAATGCCCGACGCCGGTGGTGGCGAGTTTCTTGATGCGCGGGATTTGCAATTCCTTATCCATACCATTCCTCCTGCGGCCCCGCGAACGGCGCGGGGCCTGATCGGTGAAGATCAAGTGCGAGCCCAGGCTCGCCAGGTCAGTGCCGGGATTGCACGCGGCTCAGCGCCACTTCCACCAAGGTGCGGGCACTGTCGATTTCGTGCATGGCGGCGAGGGTCAGGACCTGGCCTGGGGGTTTGGCGTGGAGCAGGACGGTCTGCTGGCTGACAGTCAGGGCGCAGACGAGGTATTCGGAGATCTGGACCAGAAGGTCTTCGAGGGTGTGGGTGGTGTATTTGTCGTGTAGGGGTGGATCGGGGACTATTTTCAGCATGGTAGAGCTCCTATTTTCAAATGGAGCTACCGTTCTCTGCTGTCAAACAGAAAGGTGGCAGCTGTACGCGGGTTGACAGACCGGGAAAATAGGAAACCGGCGCACCGAAGTGCCCCACGTACAGCCACCATAGACGGCCATGCACGCGCGTTACTATCTTCCCGGTCTGTCAAAACCGGTCGCTGAATTGGCAGCGACTTGGCGAGACTAGATGGGTGATGCAGCGGCTGCAACGGGCTGTAAGGGGGTAGAAGTATGTTTCGGAAACGGACTACAGAGAAGAGGGAAAATCCGATTCCGTAGACCCTGGGCACGCCTGCTGCCACAACGAATATGAACCTGAAACGCATACGAACTCTCGCGCGGAGGCTACGATCGCAGTGGCGCTTTGCCAGTTTTTCTTGAACCGTTTGATCACTTTGGCGACGATTGGGAAATTTCCTACAAACATCGGCGACAAAGGGCGGCGCACGTGGCGATCAAAGCTGTATCGAAGGAACGTATTGACGAGGCTTTGCTGGAATTTGACCGCGACTTTAGAGGACGACGAGAGTGGCATGGTTGGGAGACGAACCCTGCCCACCGTTACGCGATTGCTGTAGGGGGTACATCGTACCCAGCAAAGAAAATAGTCTCCTTGGCAACCGGTATCGCAGTGGGCCAATTCCCGGGCGGACACCTCACAAACCGCTATTTAGAAAAGCGTGGATTTACCATTATCGAGCTGCAGAGCACTGGTCTAGAACCAGTCCTGCAGTTCGAGCCTGGGGCCATTTACGATCGCGTGACTGAAATCAACGGACCATTCGGGGGTAGCCGGCAGAGCGGCATAGCGGCATCCGCTACCTACCCGGCGATTTTCTTGTTTACAGGCGATAGTGGCGAGCAATATGGCTATGCCGACCGCTGGGACAACGGTGCGTTTCTCTACACCGGTGAAGGGCAGCGTGGGCCTATGACATTGAATCGTGGCAACAGAGCTGTCGCTGAGCACGCGGAGACAGGTCGTGCGCTTCATCTGTTCCAATCGCTCGGCAAAGGAAAAGGTAATCGCTACATAGGTGAGTTCTGCTGCGCCGATGTCTTTGAACGAACCCAGCCGGATGTTGATGGCGAGGATCGTACTGCTCTTGTATTCAGATTGGTGCCTGTGGGCAGTCCAGAGCTGAGTGTCGAAACTGAGCCGGAGACAGAGGTTGAACTCGCAGATTCGTTATCTGCGGCTCGAATAGCTGCTCTGGCTGCCTGTAAGCCGGTAACGAATGCAATGGACCAATCAGCGCAGCGCAAAATTTACCAACGCAGTCGAAAGGTCGCTCACTACGTTCTCATGCGTGCCAAAGGCTTCTGTGAAAGCTGTGACAAGCCAGCTCCCTTTTTTAAGAAAGATGGAACCCCATACCTGGAACCGCATCATGTAAATCGGCTCTCCGACGGAGGCCTAGACCACCCTCGATACGTAGGGGCTGTCTGCCCGTCCTGCCATCGCGAGATTCACTCAGGCATAAATGGCGTGTCGCTCAACGATCAGTTGAAGCAGCGACTTATAGCAATCGAAGGCTGAGTTTAATTTGTCAAACTGAAATGCCCCTAGATTCGGAGACACCCTCAAATGGTAGCTTCGGGTCGAAAGCAGCCACTCGTGAACGGCTGCTTCCGACCCAATGCGGCCGCTCAGCATTGGCACAAAGCGGCCAGGAGTTGTCAGTCAACTCACTATGAGATAGCTACTGGATCTAGGCCAAATCAGGGGCGCTCGGCAGCTTTCAGCCAATCGGTTACACCATTTACCCTTAGCGAAAGTAAAGTGTCTTGTACCTCCACAACACTTCTCAGCATCAAACCCTCGTCGGACTCTTCTAGTTCTTCTGCTTCTGCAAAGAGCCTTGTCATTAGTTGGGTGAGGCTGTTTTCGTGGTCGTAAAGATATGGTTGGCTCTTTTTTACGTATGCCAGATAGATTCTGAGTGCCTCGAGGGCAAGCTCCGGGTCATATTCTGCAATCGTGTTAAGCCATTTATGAAAACCGTAAAGCCTATGGTGTTTCCTCTCGCTATGGCTGTCATTTTCGAATATCGAAAAACATTTTCGAATAAGCCCTATAGGCGCAAAAACAGGGGGAGTTTTATCTCCGAAAATACGCTCAAACTTTCCGGCAACAGCCAAGGCATGTGCACCGCTGGCATTTAACCCTGCTTCCAACCCAGCAAAGCACCCCTCACCTTGCTGCTGAATATTTTCAGTATGCGCCCAGACTGATGCAGCACCCAGCCATGCGTCTGTAGCATCAAGAGCCTTCAAGTCCTGTATCACATCAGTAATATTGATGTGTTTAGACAGGGCGCATAAAGCTGAAATACGCCCCCAAACTTCTAAATCTTTTTCTTTGCCTTCACAGCGGAGGCGCTTAAGTAAAGGTTCTACTACGGCAAAATTATTGTGATAAGCATAATAGAGGCAGGGTTCGGCGATCTCCCAGAGCCCGTCTGCATCTCGCATAGCAGCATGAAACAGGCTCCAGCCCAGTTCAAAATTCTTGCTCTGCAAATAAGGCAGTCGTCTAAGGATTACTGCGCGAATCGCAGGATGCTCATCTCCTGCAAAACGACGCAATGTAGGAAGTAATAGCTCGGGGAACGAACCGCCAATTTTTTGAACGTCACTAGCTAATATTGTTAAGGCTTCGGCTACATCGCCCTTAGCCATATTGATCCCCAGCGAGATCAAGCAAACTTTATCACCCCTGTACGGGCTGACTTCCTCAAGGCGCAGAAAAGCTATGGCTAAAAATACAAGTCGTTCGGCATCAATCAGGTTATTTACAGCATTGGCACAGGCTTCCAATGCTTTGGCTGCGGAGCGCCGGAGCCGCCAGTGCTGAGTGTGCCTTCCAAGCTCATCGAGAATTTGACTAGCTAGAGCTGTAGCCTCTGGCTCCTCAATAGGTATCCAATGTTCGTCCGCTCGCAGGTTCCCATGCCGACGGGCCATGTAATTGGCCACACCATCCATGATGTCATCGCGAAATTTTTCTGGAATGTCAGCCCAGTAGTTTGGCAAAAGCCTCATGAATCGAGTGGGATGCCGAGAGGCAGCCTCTTGAAGTTGCATGCCAACTTCATGTTCACCACCGACCAGAAATTCAACCCCGTGCCAATCTGAATAGCCGCTGTAGTGCGCTAGTAGGTGCATCACCGAGCTATCGCTGGCCTCTAGAAAGACATCAAATGAAAATGGCGCTCTGACTGCGCCACCCCATGAACGAACATCCGGCTGACGATCAGTTACTCCAACCGTTTTCCCATACTCGTCAATCACTGCTTGCGCCTCTGGCGAGCGCAGGTAGCAGGGGACTGCAAGGATTAACTCCGCACGTTTTTTAAGCACCCAGTATTCCGATGCGTACTCATAAAAAATATTTAATATGGTAGCGGTCACAGCATCTTGTGTTGCTTCCTCTAGAAGCATAAATGCTGATTGAATTAGCGCACCCAACTCATAGCTCAGTTGAAACTCAAGGATATTCTGGTCGCGCAACATGTAACCAATCAGATCAATATTGGCTACTGGTGTCGCAGTGCAAGCTTGCACCCCAAAGTACAGCAATGCCCCTTCTTTATTGAAACAAAGGCGCGATCGATTATCTCGCCACCAGCGTGAATGCGTTTTTGCATGATGGAGAATTGAGGCCTCTACTGCATCGAGCAGAGCATCAATGCTATCTACGTGATGCATGTCTCGCCGACTATGTGTCTGTTCGAACGATGTCTCGCTCAGAAAACCATATCGGTAGCCAACACGGGTTTCTCCATAACGTGAGCTGCGTATTGCACTCCAATGCTCAATCGACGCCACAGCCAGATCAAGCAATCTCGTAGATTGCTGCATGCGTTGTAGGAAAAAATTATCCTGACAATCGCCGAACTCATGGGATTGGCAGCGCAAATTTTTATCGTACCGGTACTCCAGAAGATCTTCTTCCTCAATGCCACCAGCCACATAATGCCAAAGCAGATCATCTCCTATAACTCCAGCATTTACGCAGCAAGCGACCAAGCGCCCTAAGAAGTCGTGATCGGTTGAGGGCGTATCCAGAAGCGACTTAAGCAACGGAACAACTAGGATTACGTTTTCTGCTGAAAACTCAGACAAGTACAGTGGCAACTGCTGAAACAATTGATTGTGATCGACCCAATCTAGAGACAGTGCTTCATGCCAGAATGAAACAACTGATTCTGGATCTTCATTCTTCCAGCGAGATATCTGATGTACATGCCCCATGTAGCCTTCTATATCTCGCCCTGCCTTAAGTATGGGCACCAGATACTTAAGCCAAAATCGATGCCACTCGACAGCATTGGCGGAGGTGTATATCACCTGAAAAACATCGCGGTGATTTCCTCGTAACTCACGTATTAAGGGCCAGTCCTCTTCGACGGGCAACTGTTCTGCAAAAGACTCAGCAACCAAGCGCCGGATATGAAAGACGGCTTTACCTGTCAATACTGCTCGTATCTGTTTTCTGAAATCACGCCGCTCCCCAAGAGCCAACTGCGCAACAAAACTACGAATACTGGGGCGAACAAAGGGTACCGGGGGCAAACTCTGAATGAATTGGTTCAGCGTAACACCGGCTCTCTGCGCTCCACTGATGACTAGAATATCTAGTAGTGTCTGATGCCCGAAGGTCAGCTTGCCATCCTGAGTTTCTTGCAACACGTTTAAGCTACACAATGATCGCAGAATCTCCGGTGATGCAGGAAAGCGCTGATATGGTATAACCAAACTGCGTGATTCGAGCATTTCTGCGGCAATGCGTTCAATTGCTCGTATCGCAGTATCACCAAGCGAGGCCTCTGCTCGTACAATCCCATCAAGATAACGCTGTGCCAACGCTTGGCTGGTGATGACGTTAAAGCCTCCTTCCAGAAGTGCTAAATCGACGTATAATGCAAGCTCCCGAGGGTTTCTAATTAATTCTCGCGTAACAGCATCAATGTCAACGGAAACAATCCCCAATGCGTCCAGTAATGGTGCTATCTGAGCATCCCAATCCAAGGGTGAACATTTGAATTCGCACTCCCATTGTCTCTCCGCAATTCTGCGATCGTAATGCCTGTCGAAGTTTCGACATGAGGTCACTACACTCACATTTGGAATCAATAAGAGACGATCTATCTGAGATAGGAAATAGGTGAGCACACGATGGTCCCGTGCAATAGATAGCACATCCAGGGAGTCGATTATCACAACAACATGCGCACTTTCTGCAATACGTGCAGCTTGATTCACCCACTGTTCAGAAAGTCCAAAAGCATGTCGATCTTGAAAGGTAGTCAAGTCAGAAAATTCACGAGACTGGATGAAGAGCGGCACGATACTCGTGCAACGCTGTGCGTTTCGCTCTAAAGTTTCCTGTACATCCAGCATCACGCAGGTTTTTCCCGAACCAGGTGAACCGGTAAGCAAGATAGCGCGTCGCCCCGAGTTGATTGCATCCAGCAGATCATCCACGACGGGGCTGGGTATTTTCTGACCTGCTACATCACGTCGCCATGATCTTCCGATAGCTGAAACACTGGAAAACGATGCACGAACTTCCGCAATATTTACGGGAGGAACTAGTAGCGCTCCTGCCTTGTTAAGAATGGCTTCAAGATTGGATTTGGTGAACCGATGCTGAGCGACTGAGAGCGATCCATCACTACTCATTCGGGCGCCCAAGTTATCTAGATGAACCCAGAGTGCATTAAATGCTGCATCCAGATTACTGACCATATTACGCAATCGCTCTCGTAACTTGTCTTGCATACGCCCTAGAGTACCGCTAGTTTCAAACTCTGTACAACTAAAAAATTCAAAGGTTGATAGACCTGGAGCGTAGGAACTGAGCAATGTCGAGAGGGTGGTGTCTGTCTTTTGGTTTTCGTTGCTTAAACTACTTTCATAGCCGCTCGCATCTTGCTGAGTCTCACTATATTCTTTTAACTTCCCCAGTTTTCCGAAGTTGCTTCTCGAATAAAAATAAACTTTAGAATTATCATTCTGACCAATCAGCCTTGCAGCTTTACCAAGCTCGTCCGCGAGATCATTAGTAGACCAATCTTTGAAATCGATTTGATTTTTTTTGCATTGGCATGCGATAACAGTGCCATCAGCTTTTCCAATGACAACATCGTCGACCAGACAAGTTATCGAATCAATTTCGAGCCATTGATAGTTTTCGTCGGATAGGACGGTTAATGCCCAATCAAAAGCAACCAAGGTTTGATAGCCGTCACCGCGGTTAGATCGTATGCCAGCAAGACTCATATCACCTCCTTTTGACAGATAGCCTCGCCCTTGCAAAGCTGATAGCCAAGAAACACCTCAGTATTATCACTCACTCTGAGGTTTTTGTGGCGCGAATTGGGCAGCCTAACCAGATACGCCATAAAAAAGCTCAGATTGGAGTGGCCTATCAGTTGGGCGCTAATAAGAAGCCAGAATGTCCGCTTTTGGCCGGTAGCTGCCTTTCGCGAAGGGCAGCTATGGGTCGAAAGCGGCCAACTGAGATTTACCATTTGCAATTCAGTTGGTGCGAGCATCTGACCATCAAACCATAGACGTAAACGGCTCTGAACAACCCGCAGTCACGGATTTCGATGTACTAAGCAGCCCACGAAATCTAATCAACATCTCGGTGGCGCAAAAAGTGGGGTAAATTTCTATCAGCGGTAAAAAACGAAGGCATAAAAAAATCCAGCCACCGCTAAGTGACTGGATTCTTTGGAGTATTTTGGTCGGGACGGAGTGATTCGAACACTCGACCCCTTGCACCCCATGCAAGTGCGCTACCGGGCTGCGCTACGCCCCGACATCATTCTCGATACCGCTGAGAACGTTGAAGAATTTAACCTAACCTTTTGAATAATGGAAGCTTTTTTTCAAAAATTTCCACTCGTCGCCAACCAGGTCACTTCTTGAGCACCACCAACACATCCTCCAATTCCGCAATCATCTGCCGAATCAGCTGCTTGTACTGGCTGGACTCATCCTTGACCTCATCACTGGAGAGCCGTAACCGCGCCCCGCCAATGGTAAAGCCCTGGTCATACAGCAAAGCGCGGATCTGGCGGATCATCAGCACGTCTTGCCGCTGATAATACCGCCGATTCCCACGGCGCTTCACCGGGTTGAGCTGCGGAAATTCCTGCTCCCAGTAGCGCAGCACGTGCGGTTTTACCGCACAGAGCTCGCTGACTTCACCGATGGTGAAGTAGCGTTTGCCCGGGATGGGGGGCAGCTCGTCGTTATGGCTTGGTTCCAGCATAGGCCTCTACCCGGGCTTTCAGCTTCTGCCCTGGACGAAAGGTGACGACGCGGCGCGCGGTGATCGGGATCTCTTCCCCTGTTTTAGGGTTGCGGCCCGGCCGCTGGCGTTTGTCGCGAAGGTCGAAGTTGCCGAAACCGGACAGCTTGACCTGCTCGTTGTCTTCAAGCGCGTGCCGAATTTCTTCGAAAAACAGCTCGACCAGCTCCTTGGCCTCACGCTTGTTAAGCCCCAGCTCCTCGTACAGCCTTTCGGCCATCTCAGCTTTCGTCAGAGCACCCATGCCGTTATTTCCTTAACGTGGTGTTCAACCTTTGTTCAAGCGAGGTGAGGATGGTTTGCAGGGTTTCATTCACCTCATCGTCGTTAAGAGTGCGCGATGGATGTTGCCAGGTCAAGCCGACGGCCAGGCTTTTTCTATCAGGATCAATGCCTTTACCCTGGTAGACGTCAAACAGCCTGAGGTCTGTGAGCCATTCGCCTGCATTGTCACGAATTACTTCAAGCACCGAGCTAGAAGCTACATCACGACCTGCGATCAAGGCCAGGTCACGACGGGTTTCCGGGAACTTGGACAGCTCGCTGAACTTCGGCAGGCGGCCTTCGACTACATCACCAAGCACCAGCTCGAAGACGAACACCGGGCGGTCGAGGCCGAGGGTCTTGGCCAGCTCCGGGTGGATGGCGCCGAGGTAACCGACTTCCTTGCCGTCGCGCTCGATGCGGGCGGTCTGGCCTGGGTGCAGGGCTGGGTGCTTGCCGGCGACGAAGGTGAAGTCGCTCAGGGCGCCCGAGTAGCCCAGCAGGGCTTCCACGTCGGCTTTGACGTCGAAGAAGTCGATGCCGTCGCGACCGTTCGCCCAGCCTTCTGGCTGGCGGCTGCCGGTGACGACGCCGGCGATCATTGGCTGCTGCTTGAGGTCACCGAGCTGGCCGACGAAGCGCAGGCCGCTTTCGAACAGGCGCACGCGGTCTTGCTGGCGGTTGAGGTTGTGCTGCATCGCCTTGACCAGGCCCGGCCACAGCGAGGCGCGCATGGCGGCCATGTCGCTGGAGATGGGGTTGGCCAGCAGCAGCGGCTCGACGCCTGGGGTGAACAGCTCGAACAGTTTCGGGTCGATGAAGCTGTAGGTGATGGCTTCCTGGTAGCCGCGGGCGACCAGCAGGCGGCGCAGGTTCGGCAGCTCGCCGCGGGTTTCCGGGCGGGCTTGCGGGGCCAGGCGGGCCTGCGGGTAGCGCACCGGCAGGTTGTTGTAGCCGTACAGGCGGGCCAGCTCTTCGATCAGGTCGACTTCCAGGCTGACGTCGAAGCGGTGGCTTGGGACGGTGACAGTCCACTCCCCTGCCCCACTTGCGCTGGTCTTCAGCTCCAGGGCGTTGAGCAGTTGCTCGACCTGGGCGGCGTCCATCTCCATGCCGAGCATCTGGGTGATGCGTTCGGCGCGCAGGGTGATCGGCGCGATGTTCGGCAGGTGCTGCTCGCTCACGGCTTCGACGATCGGGCCGGCTTCGCCGCCGACGATCTCCAGCACCAGGGCGGTGGCGCGCTCCATGGCTTCACGGGCCAGTTGCGAATCCACGCCGCGCTCGTAGCGGTGCGAGGCGTCGGTGTGCAGGCCGTAGGAACGGGCCTTGCCAGCGACGGAGATCGGCTCGAAGAAGGCGCTTTCGAGGAACAGGTCGCGGGTCTTCTCGGTGTTGACGCCACTGTGCTCGCCACCCATCACGCCGGCGATGGCCAGGGCGCGGGTGTGGTCGGCGATCACCAGGGTGTCGGCGCGCAGGGCAACTTCCTGACCGTCCAGCAGGACGAGCTTTTCGCCCTCCTCGGCCATGCGCACGCGGATGCCGCCGTTGATTTCGGCGAGGTCGAAGGCGTGCATCGGCTGGCCGAGTTCGAGCATCACGTAGTTGGTGATGTCGACGGCGGCGTCGATGCTGCGCACGTCGCTGCGGCGCAGGCGCTCGACCATCCACAGCGGGGTCGGCTTGCTCAGGTCGACGTTGCGGATGACGCGGCCCAGGTAGCGTGGGCAAGCGGCCGGGGCGCTGACTTCGACCGGGCGCACTTCGTCGTGGGCAGCCGGTACGGCTGGCACCGCCGGGCGGGTGACCGGTACGTCGTACAGGGCGCTGACGTCACGAGCCATGCCGGCGATGGACAGGCAGTCACCGCGGTTCGGGGTCAGGCCGATCTCGATGCTGGCGTCGTCCAGGTTCAGGTACTTGCGAATGTCTTCGCCAACCGGGGCGTCAGCCGCCAGCTCCAGCAGGCCGTCGTTCTCTTCGGTGATCTGCAGTTCAGCCGCCGAGCAGAGCATGCCGAACGACTCGACGCCGCGCAGCTTGGCCTTCTTGATCTTGAAGTCGCCCGGCAGTTCGGCGCCAATCATGGCGAACGGGATCTTGATGCCTGGGCGGGCATTCGGGGCGCCGCAGACCACCTGGAAGGTCTCTGCGCCGTTGCTCACCTGGCACACGCGCAGCTTGTCGGCGTCCGGGTGTTGTTCGGTGGTGAGGATCTCGCCCACCACGATGCCGCTGAACTGGCCGGCAGCGGGGGTCACGCTGTCGACTTCGAGGCCGGCCATGGACAGGCGGGCAACCAGTTCGTCACGGGAGACTTGCGGGTTTACCCAACCGCGCAGCCACTGTTCACTGAATTTCATGCTGTTCTCCTGAAAGTTGCGTCGATTGGGCCTAGCGGAATTGAGCCAAGAACCGCAGGTCGTTGTCGAAGAACAGACGCAAATCGTTGACGCCATAGCGCAGCATGGCCAGGCGCTCGGCACCCATGCCGAAGGCGAAGCCTTGATACTCTTCCGGGTCGATGCCGGACATGCGCAGCACGTTCGGGTGGACCATGCCGCAGCCCATCACTTCCAGCCAGCCGGTCTGCTTGCACACGCGGCAGCCGTTGCCGGAACACATCACGCACTGGATGTCGACTTCGGCGGACGGCTCGGTGAAGGGGAAGAACGACGGGCGGAAGCGCACGGCCAGTTCTTTCTCGAAGAACACCCGCAGGAACTCTTCGATGGTGCCCTTGAGGTCGGCGAAGTTGATGCCACGGTCGATCAGCAGGCCTTCGACCTGGTGGAACATCGGCGAGTGGGTGATATCCGAGTCGCAACGGTACACACGGCCTGGGCAGACGATGCGGATCGGCGGCTGGGTGCTTTCCATGGTGCGCACCTGTACCGGCGAGGTGTGGGTGCGCAGCAGCATGTTGGCGTTGAAGTAGAAGGTGTCGTGCATCGCCCGGGCCGGGTGGTGGCCGGGGATGTTGAGCGCTTCGAAGTTGTGGTAGTCGTCTTCCACCTCTGGGCCTTCGGCGATGCCGTAGCCGATGTGGGTGAAGAACTGCTCGATGCGCTCGAGCGTACGGGTGATCGGGTGCAGCCCGCCGGTGGTCTGGCCACGGCCTGGCAGGGTCACGTCGATGCATTCGGCGGCCAGGCGAGCGTTGAGCTCAGCCTCTTCAAAACCGGCCTTGCGTGCGTTGAGCACGTCGGTGACGCGTTCCTTGGCGTCGTTGATCAGCGCGCCAACCTTGGGGCGCTCTTCGGCTGGCAGGTTGCCCAGGGTCTTCATCACCTGGGTCAGCTCGCCTTTCTTGCCGAGGAATTGGACCCGGATCTGTTCCAGGGTAGTGATGTCTTCAGCGCGTTCCACGGCCTCGAGGGCTTGGGCGACCAGCGCGTCCAGGTTTTCCATGTACAGACTCCAGATACGAAAATAGGGGAAGAGCTTTTGAAGGCTCTTCCCCTATCCGATGACGTTTTACACCCGACGGCGCAGGCGCCGCCGGATGATTGTCGTGGGTACTTAAGCCAGTACGGCTTTAGCCTTCTCGACAATCGCAGCAAACGCCGCTTTTTCGTTCACTGCCAGATCGGCCAGAACCTTACGGTCGATTTCGATCGACGCCTTTTTCAGGCCAGCAATCAGACGGCTGTACGACAGACCGTTGGTGCGGGCACCGGCGTTGATACGAGCGATCCACAGTGCGCGGAACTGACGCTTCTTCTGGCGACGGTCGCGGTAGGCGTATTGGCCTGCCTTGATGACCGCCTGCTTGGCAACGCGGAATACGCGCGAGCGTGCACCGTAGTAGCCTTTAGCCAGTTTCAGAATTTTCTTGTGACGCTTACGAGCGATGACGCCACGCTTTACACGAGCCATGAGTAACTTCCTCTATCTTTGACCGAAATTAACGTACGCGCAGCATGCGCTCGACTTTTGCAACGTCAGACGGGTGCAGCAGGCTGGCACCGCGCAGTTGACGCTTACGCTTGGTCGACATTTTGGTCAGGATGTGGCTCTTGAAAGCGTGCTTGTGCTTGAAGCCGGAAGCGGTTTTCAGGAAACGCTTCGCAGCACCGCTCTTGGTTTTCATTTTTGGCATGTTGGAACTCCGCATTCGATAAAATTACACAATAATCATCAGGCCTGCCGTGCCCGGGAGATTACTTCTTCTTTTTGGGGGCGATGACCATCATAAGCTGGCGTCCTTCCATCTTCGGATGCTGCTCAACGGTGCCGTAGTCGGCGAGGTCGGTTTCGACCCGCTTCAACAGCTCCATGCCCAGCTCCTGGTGGGCCATCTCACGGCCGCGGAATCTCAGAGAGATCTTGGCCTTGTCCCCATCGCTAAGGAAACGTACCAGGTTGCGTAGTTTTACCTGGTAATCCCCTTCTTCCGTCCCTGGACGAAACTTGATTTCTTTGATCTGGATCTGCTTCTGGTTCTTCTTGGCTTCGTTGGCCTGCTTCTTCTTCTCGAAGAGGTGCTTGCCGTAGTCCATCACCTTGCAGACGGGCGGTTGCGCGTCTGCAGAGATTTCCACCAGATCCAGCTTCGCTTCATCAGCGATACGCAGCGCTTCATCAATCGAGACGATGCCAATCTGCTCGCCGTCAGCACCAATTAACCGAACCTCGCGTGCCGAGATATTCTCGTTGATCGGGGCTTTCGGTGCAGTTCGTTTATCGTTTCTCATTTCACGCTTAATAGTCATTACTCCGATTCTTGGCGACCACGCCGGGAAACCGCTTGCGACAGCAGCTCAGCGAACTGCGCGACGGGCATCGAGCCCAGGTCTGCGCCTTCGCGGGTGCGCACAGCGACGGTTTGCGTTTCGACTTCGCGATCCCCTATAACCAAAAGGTAAGGGACACGCAGCAACGTATGCTCGCGGATTTTAAAGCCGATCTTCTCATTTCTCAAGTCCGACTTGGCACGGAATCCGCTACCGTTCAGGGCTTTTTCCACCTCGAGGGCGAAATCGGCCTGCTTGTCGGTGATGTTCATGATCACGGCTTGGGTCGGGGCGAGCCAGGCCGGGAACACACCGGCATAGTGCTCGATCAGCATGCCGATGAAGCGTTCGAACGAGCCGAGGATGGCGCGGTGCAGCATCACCGGGCGCACGCGGCTGTTGTCTTCGGCGATGTAGCTGGCGTCCAGGCGCTCCGGCAGGTTCGGGTCGTACTGCAGGGTGCCGCACTGCCAGTTACGGCCGAGGCAGTCGCGCAGGGTGAACTCGATCTTCGGGCCGTAGAACGCGCCCTCGCCCGGCTGGTATTCCCACTCCAGGCCCGACTCGTTCAGGGCGTCGGCCAGCGCGCCTTCGGCGCGGTCCCACAGCTCTTCGGAGCCCACGCGCTTGGCGGGGCGGGTCGAGAGCTTCATGGCGACGTCGGTGAAGCCGAAGTCCTTATACACATCGAGCGTGAGCTTGATGAAGTCGGCGGCTTCCTTCTTCACCTGGTCTTCGGTGCAGAAGATGTGCGCGTCGTCCTGTACGAAGCCACGCACGCGCATGATGCCGTGCAGGGCGCCGGACGGCTCGTTGCGGTGGCAGGCACCGAACTCGGCCAGGCGCAGCGGCAGGTCGCGGTAGGATTTGAGGCCCTGGTTGAACACCTGCACGTGGCACGGGCAGTTCATCGGTTTTACCGCGTAGTCGCGGTTTTCCGACGAAGTGGTGAACATGTTCTCGGCGTAGTTGGACCAGTGGCCGGAACGCTCCCAGAGGATGCGGTCGACGACCTGCGGGGTCTTGATCTCTTGATAGCCGTTTTCACGCTGGACCTGGCGCATGTACTGCTCGAGCACCTGGTACACGGTCCAGCCGTTGGCGTGCCAGAACACCATGCCAGGCGCTTCTTCCTGCAGGTGGAACAGGTCGAGCTGCTTGCCGATCTTGCGGTGGTCGCGTTTTTCGGCTTCTTCGATGCGCTGGATGTAGGCGGCCAGCTGCTTCTTGTCGGCCCAGGCGGTGCCGTACACGCGTTGCAGCTGCTCGTTCTTGGCATCGCCGCGCCAGTAGGCGCCGCTCAGCTTGGTCAGCTTGAACGCTTTGAGGAAACGGGTGTTCGGCACGTGCGGGCCGCGGCACATGTCGACGTATTCTTCGTGGTAGTACAGGCCCATGGCCTGTTCATCCGGCATGTCCTCGACCAGGCGCAGCTTGTAGTCCTCGCCACGGCTGGTGAACACGTCGATGACTTCGGCGCGCGGGGTCATCTTCTTGACGACGTCGTAGTCCGTGTCGATCAGCTGCTGCATGCGCTTTTCGATGGCGGCGAGGTCGTCCGGGGTGAAGGGACGCTCGTAGGCGATGTCGTAGTAGAAGCCTTCGTCGATCACCGGGCCGATCACCATCTTGGCGGTCGGGTACAGCTGTTTCACCGCGTGGCCGATCAGGTGGGCGCACGAGTGACGGATGATCTCCAGTCCCTCTTCATCTTTGGGGGTGATGATCTGCAGGGTGGCGTCGTGGTCGATCTTGTCGCAGGCATCGACGAGTTTGCCGTCGACCTTGCCGGCGAGCGTCGCCTTGGCCAGGCCTGCACCGATCGAGGCGGCGACTTCGGCTACGGATACCGGCTGGTCGAACGTGCGTTGACTGCCATCGGGAAGAGTAATAACGGGCATGGCGCCTCCTCTCCTAGTGGTGACCCCTACCAAAGGTCACGTGGGTTGGGATGAGCCAGTACAAGATCCGCCCTGCCTTTCCCGGGGGAAAGCCTGCCTCACAGTGGCAGAGACCTGTTCGGTCTGCCAGGGACGAACCAGAGTGACTGGAAGGTAAAAGTTGCAAGCCGCCAGTGGCGAGCCGCAAGCCGAGCATGCTAGCACGCAGGTTGCACCGGAAAGCAGAAATATTTGGAAATTACGGCCTTGGGGTGAACTTGTACGGAAAATTTTCTATCAGACCTTCTGAAGCAACCTACTCTTGATGAGACCTTAACCTAAGGAGTGTCTGGTTATGCGACTTCAGTCCCTTCTGGCTGCCTGCGCCGCGAGTACCCTGCTGCTGCCTCTGGCCGCCCATGCAGGCAATTTCCCAGCAGGCAAGGAAGCGGCCTACATGACCCAATGCCAGCAAGTGGCCATGGGCCGGGGCCTGGACACGGCAAAGGCGAAGAAGCACTGCGAGTGCGGCGCCCAAACCATCAAAAAGAATTTCAACGACAAGGAGATCGAGGACCTCGACAGCCAGGACGGCGTGGATGCCAAGCTGATGCAGGAGGCCCAGATGGCCGTGCAGGCAGCCTGCAAGTCGAAATAGAGGGGTCGCGGGACGATTCGGCGCATCTTTTGCGCCAGATCAACATCCTGCGAAGGTAAAAGGCGCTAGATGCGCAGAAATGGACTATGATGTCGCCGGTGCACCTGTAGCCTCGGCAACATCGCACTTCGATAAAAATCATGTTTCTGGAGATTCACCTCATGTCCAATCGCCAAAACGGCACCGTCAAATGGTTCAATGATGAAAAAGGCTACGGCTTCATCACCCCAGCAGGCGGCGGCGACGACCTGTTCGTACACTTCAAGGCCATCGAATCCGACGGCTTCAAGAGCCTGAAAGAAGGCCAGGCTGTTTCCTTCGTTGCCGAGAAAGGCCAGAAGGGCATGCAGGCTGCACAGGTTCGTCCGGAGTAATTCGGATAGCTGTAAAAAAACCCGCCACTTGTGGCGGGTTTTTTTATGGGGCGCGTTTCGGTTTTTTGCGAAACGGCCCTCTGTCTGTAGGAGCGGCTTCAGCCGCGATGCAGGCGATACAGTGCGAATGGCACCCGCGTTGCGGGTGATCGCGGCTGAAGCCGCTCCTACAGAGGTAACAGAGGTAGCGCCGGGCCTCAGGTCAGCCGCAGTTGACGCGGGTTACCACGCCCTTTTCGTCGACATTCAGGTTCAGCCGCTCGGAGCGGTATTCCAGGGTGATCACGTCGTGCGGGGTGAGGACGCGCGCCATCTGCGAACCGCTGGCCTTGCGCGCCTGATCCAGCAGCGCTGGAGTGGCTTGCTTGCCGACAGCGAAGTCAGCGCCGCTGGCCTCGCAGCGGCCGTCGTTGCCGACCGGGGCGCTCGGGGCGCTGCCGCCGCCCGAGGAGCCGCCAGTGCTGCAACCTGCCATTACAGTGGCCAGCAGCAGGGTCGCCAGGGAAGCGCGGGTACGGAACATGAATCCTCCTAGATCGATCTGGGTACTGCCTTATCCGACAGTACCGCGGAATGTTTGTTGCAAAACTGCACGATTCTGCCCGAACTCGCCATTTGACGCGAAGGGCAATCGTGACTGGATTTTGCATCAAACCGTAGGTTCGGCCAGATGCGCCGCTTATACCTAAGTCGCAGGCCGCTTGACGCAAAGGCATGATTAACTGCAAGAAGTGGAGCGCGACACGCCTCCCCTTCGAACGCCAGGACGCGGTATTCGACCTATCACCCAGGCCACCATGAGAACCGCCCCATGAGCAGCCACAGCATCGATGCCGACATCAAGGTCAAGTGGGACGAAGGCCAGAGCGCCTACAGCCCGGGCACACCTGAGGAACTGGTCCTGATCGCCATCGACCTGCTGGTACGCGACCTGGGCGGCGAGGCGGCGCGCAGCTTCATCGAGCAAGTGCTCGAACACCACGCGCCGCAGGGGGCTATTTCAATCGAGCCAGCCGTGCGCTGAGCAGGTCGAAGAAGCCCTGGGCATCGCCCTCCTTCACCCACATCACATTGGCCGGCCGCTTGAGCACGCCGTACCAGTCGGCGACGGTCTGGCCGAAGGTCGGGCCTTCACGGCTGTCGACGGCCAGGTACACCTGGCGGCCCTTGAACAGGTCGGGCTTGAGCAGGTAGGCAATGACGCTGGCATCGTGCACCGGGCCGCCGGGGATGCCGTAGGTGTCCATGTCGTACTTGATGTAGGCGTCGAGGATGTCCACCACCAGCTTGCTGGCATGGTTGTTCACCGCAGCCAGTTGCTTGAGACGCGCGTCGCTGGTGAGCACCTTGTGGGTGACGTCCAGCGGCAGGTAGGTGAGCTTGACGCCGCTGGCCAGCACCACTTCGGCAGCGTGAGGGTCGGCGAACAGGTTGAACTCGGCGGCCGGGGTGATATTGCCGCCGTTGAAATGAGCCCCGCCCATCACCACCACTTCCTTGATGCCGTTGACGATCTCGGGCTTCTGGATCAGCGCCAGGGCCAGGTTGGTCTGCGGGCCGAGCATGGCGATGGTGATGCTGTGGGGCTCGGCGGCGCTCAGGGTGTCGATCAGGTACTGCACGGCGTTGCCCTTGGCCAGGGGCTTTTTCGGTTCGTGGACCTGCACGCCGGTGAGGCCTTCCTCGCCGTGGACGTTGGCGGCGTAGATGGGCGTGCGCACCAGCGGGCGCCCTGCCCCGGCGTACACCGGAATTTCTTCGCGACCACCCCACTCACGGGCCAGGCGGGCGTTGCGCGAGGTTTTTTCCAGGCGCACGTTGCCTGCGACGGTGGTGATGGCGCGGATCTTCAGCTCTTCGGGGGACGCCATGGCCAACAGCAGTGCCACCACGTCGTCGGCGCCGGGGTCGGTGTCGATGATCAGGTCGCGGGGGGCGGCCTGCAGGGCGGTGGCGGCTAGCGCGGACATGAGGACGGCTCCTTGGAGCAGGCGTTTGAGGGACATTCAGCACTCCTTGTTGCTAGGGATGGTTTCAACAGGGGCCGCTTTGCGGCCCTTTCGCGGCACAAGGCCGCGCCTACAGGAATCGCATCGCCCCTGCAGGAGCGGCCTTGTGCCGCGATCGAGGGCGCAGCCCTCGCATTCGATCTCAGAAGGTAACGCCAGCCACCAGCGCGATATTGCTGTAGGGGCGGCACTCACCGGTACGAACCACGGCCCGCGCCTGCCGGCACAGCGCCTTGAAATCGGCATGGTTCATCACTTCCCGCTGGCCGATCTCGCCACGGGCATGCAGCTGTTCAACCTCGATCAGGCCCAGCGGCGCGGCCTGGAACATTTCCTCGGCCAGCACATGCCGCTCCACCTGCATCTCGCTCAACACCACGCGCAGCACGCTGGCGAAGTCCGGGATGCCAGGGGTCAGCGCCAGGTCGATAAGCTCCACGCCGGGCGGCACCGGCAAACCGGCATCGCCAATCACCAGGATGTCGCCATGCCCCAGGCCGGCGATGGTCCGCGACAGGGCGATATTCAACAGCGGCGTCTTTTTCATGGCGCCAACTCCTTCAGGTAGGGTATCGATGGCTGCGCGCCGGCACGGGTCACCGACAACGCGGCGGCACGCTGACCAAAGACGATCGCCTCCTCTTCCAACAAGCCGCGCGCCAGGCCTGCGGCAAAGCCACCGACGAAGGTGTCGCCCGCCGCCGTGGTGTCCACTGGCTGCACACGAGGCGCCGGGAAGTGCCGACTGCCGGCAGCATCGACCAGCAGCGCGCCGTCGGCGCCCAGGGTGACGATCACCTTGCCCGCCCCCAGCTGGCGCAGGCGCTCGGCGGCGCGACGGGCGCTGTCCTGGTCGCTGACCGGCACGCCGGCCAGGGCCTCGGCCTCGCTCTCGTTGGGGACCAGGTAGTCGATATGGGCGAACCACTCCGACGGCAGCGGGCCGCTGGCCGGCGCCGGGTTGAGGATCACCGTCTTGCCCAGCTCGCGACCACGGGCCAGGGTCCAGGCCACGGTGGCGCTGGGCACTTCCAGCTGGCAGATGATCACTTCGGCCTGTTGCAGCAGGGTGTCGAAGCGGCGCACCGACTCAGGCCCGAGCAGGCCGTTGCCGCCCGGGATGATGACGATGGCGTTCTGGCTGGCGGCGTCCACCACGATCAGCGCCACGCCGCTGGACACGCCCTCGCACACGCTCACGCCCTGGCAATCGACGCCCTCGGTCTGCAGGGCCTGGCGCAGCTGCTGGCCGTAGGCGTCGTCACCCACATTGCCGACCATCGCCACGCTGGCGCCCAGCCGGGCCACGGCCACGGCCTGGTTGGCGCCCTTGCCACCGGGGGCGGTGAAGAAACTCTCGCCGGCCAGGGTCTCGCCCCCTCGGGGCAGGCGCTGGGCGCGGGCCACCAGGTCCATGTTGAGGCTGCCGACCACTACCACCTTGGCATCCATGGGTATTCCTTAACGGTAATCGTTGAACAGGTCCGGGCGCGGCCCGGTGGATTCGCGCAGGACAATGCGCGGGGCGACGATGCGCTGCTCGGCGCCCTCGTGCTGGCGCGCGCCGATGCGCGACAGCAGCAGGCCCGCGGCGCTTTCGCCGAGCTCGCGGATCGACTGGCCGACCGTGGTCAGCGCCGGGTACACGTAGCGGCTGAGCTCGATATCGTCGAAGCCGATCACCGACAGCTCGCCCGGCACGTCGATGTTGCGCTCGGCGGCGGCGCGCAGCACGCCGAAGCCGATCATGTCGTTGGCGGCGAAGATCGCCGTGGGGCGCTCGCCGTCGAGCAACCGCGCCGCCGCCGCATGGCCACCCGGGCTGGTGAAGTCGCTGTGCAGCACATGCCCCTTGGCCACTTTGACGCCGGCTTCGTCCATGGCGCGGCGAAAGCCCGCCAGGCGCAGCTGGCTCACGCCGGTGTCGGCGGGGCCGGCGATGGTGGCGATCTCGCGATGGCCCAGCTCCAGCAGGTGGCGGGTGGCCAGGTAGGCGCCGTGCTCGTGGTCGATGCGCACCAGGTCGGCGGCCACGCCGTCCAGGGCGCGGTCGACGATGACCATGGGCGTGCGCACGCCGCCGAGGCTGTCGAGCAGGTCCTGGTCTTCGCCCACCGAGGCGACGATCAAGCCGTCGATGCGCTTTTCCAGCAGCACGCGCAGGTAGCTGCGCTGCTTCTGCGGGTTGTCGTCGGAGTTGCACAGGATCACGCAGTAGCCATTGCGCTCGCAGGCGTCCTCGATACCCCGGGCCAGCTCGGCGAAGTACGGGTTGACGCTGTTGGGCACCAGCAACCCAATGGTGGCGGTGCTGCGGGCCTTGAGCGAGCGGGCCACGGCGCTGGGCACGTAGTCGAGCTCGGCGATCGCCGCCTCGACCTTGAGCCGCACGGGCTCGCTGACCGGGCGGGTCTTGTTCAGTACATGGGACACGGTGGTGTAGGAGATACCCGCCAGTGCCGCGACATCTTTGATGGTTGCCATGGTTTCAGTTCCGCCGGTTCGCGCGCCGGCTGCGGTAAGTGTCGAGCACCACGGCGATGACGATGACCGCCCCGGTGATGATGCGTTTGGTGGGTTCCGAAGCGCCGATCTGGGCCAGGCCCGCGGCCAGCACCGAGATGATCAGCACACCGAAGAAGGTGCTGATGACCGAGCCGCGCCCGCCCATCAGGCTGGTGCCGCCGATCACCACGGCGGCGATCACCTGCAGCTCGAGGCCGGCGCCGGCATTCGGGTCGGCGGCCTCCAGGCGCGAGATCTGGAACAGCGCGGCCAGGCCGGCGAGCACGCCCATCAAGGTGAACACCAGGATCTTGTACGGGCGCGGGTCGATGCCGGCCAGGCGCACGGCCTCTTCGTTGGTGCCGATGCCGATCAGGTAGCGGCCGAACACGGTGCGGGTCAGCACCAGCTGGGCCAACACGATCACCAGCAAGGCGATGATGAAGGCCGGCGAGATGCCGAAGGCGATGGGGTTGGAGAACCAGGCGAAGGCATCGCCGATGTAGGCGGTGCGCGAGTCGGTGAATTGGTAGGCCAGGCCTCGGGCCATCTCCAGCACGCCCAACGAGACGATGAACGAGGGGATGCGCCAGGCCACGGTGATGCTGCCGGTGATGCTGCCGGCCAGCGCCGCCACGGCCATGCCGAGCAAGGCGGCGGGCAGCACGCTCCAGCCCCAGCCGAGAATGGCCACGCTGACCGTCGAGGCGGCCAGGGCCAGCACCGAGCCCACCGACAGGTCGATGCCGCCGATGATCAGCACGAAGGTCATGCCCACCGCCAGCACCATCAGGTCGGGTATCTGGTTGGCCAGGGTGCTGAAGGTGGCATAGGAGAGGAAGTGGCTGCTCAGCATCGAGAACAGCACGATCATCGCCAGCAAGGCGCCGGCCAGGCCCAGGTAGGTACCCAGGCCATAGTAGTTGCCGCTGCGGCGGGCGGGCGCTGCGCCCGGGGTGTCGAGTGTGGTTTTCATGCATCCATCCTGGGGGCTGCGTCGTGCAGCAGGGCATCACGTTTCTGGTAGCCGGCGAAGGCGGCGGCGAGCAGCTGGTCCTGGCTCCAGTGGTCGCGATCGAAGGTGTCGATCAGGCGCCCGGCCGAGAGCACGGCGATGCGGTCGCAGATCAGCATCAGCTCGCGCAGGTCGCTGGACACCACGACGATGGCCTTGCCTTGGCGGGCGAGCTCGGCGAGCAGGCCATAGATGTCGAACTTGGCGCCGACGTCGATGCCGCGGGTGGGTTCGTCGAACAGCAGCACCTGGCAGTCGCGCTCCAACCAGCGGCCGATCACCACCTTCTGCTGGTTGCCACCGGACAGCTCGCCCACCGCTTGCGCGGGGCTGGCGCTGCGGATGCGCATGGCACCGATCTGACGCTCGGCCAGTTCACGTTCGGCATTGCTGTCGAGCACCCCGGCGCGAGATACGGCACCCAGGTTGCCCAAGGCGATGTTGGCGCTGATCGACTGGGTCAGCAGCAGGCCTTCGCCCTTGCGGTCCTCGGTGATCAGGGCAATGCCCGCCTTGACCGCGGCCTTGGGCGAGTCGATAGCCACCGGTTGTGGCGGTTGGCCAAGGGCGACCTGGCCGCTGTCGGCGCGGTCGGCGCCGTAGATCAGGCGCAGCAGCTCGGTGCGCCCGGCACCGATCAGTCCGGAGATACCGAAGATCTCCCCTGCCCTGACCTCGAACGACACCTCGCGCACCTTGTCGCCACGGCTGAGCTTGTCGACCTTGAGCAACGGCGCGCCGATGGTGCGCAGGCCCAGGTCGATATGTTCGCCCAGCTCGCGGCCGACCATCAGGTTGACCAGTTGCTCGCTGTTGTAGCGCTGGATCGGCTCGGCGCACACCAGCTTGCCGTCGCGCAGCACAGCGATGCGCTGGGCCACGCGCTGCAGCTCCTCGAGACGGTGGGAGATATAGACGATGGCCACGCCGCGCTGGCGCAGGCGTTCGATCTGGGTGAACAGCAACTCCACCTCGCGGGCGGTGAGCATGGCCGTGGGTTCATCGAAGATCAGCACATGGCAGTCGCCGATCAGGTTGCGGGCGATCTCGACCATTTGCTGGTGGCCAATGCCAAGCTCGCCAACGGGCGTGTCTGGGTCGATGGCGTCCAGGCCGACCTGGGCCATGGCCGCGATTGCCAACTGGCGCAGGCGCTTCTGGTTGACCCAGCCGAGACGGCTGGGCAGGTTGTCGAGGAACAGGTTCTCGGCCACGGTCAGGGTGGGCAGCAGGTTGAGCTCCTGCATCACCATGCGCACGCCCAGGCGCTCGGCCTCAGCCCGGCTGGCGGGGCTGTAAGGCTGCCCGCGATAGGTCATCTGCCCGGTGGTGGGGACTTCCAGGCCACTGATCAACTTGGACAGGGTCGACTTGCCCGCGCCGTTCTCACCGGTCAGGGCCAGCACTTCACCGCCGCGCAGTTCGAGAGTGACGTCGCCGAGCACGGGCTGGGCGTAGGTCTTGCCCAGGCCGCTGACGGCTAGCATGGTTTCATTGGCCGGTACTGACATGGCCATTTCTCCTAGATAGACATACCACCCCTGCAGGAGCGGCTTCAGCCGCGATCACCCGTGAAGCGGGTGCCAGGCAGCGCATTGCCCGCATCGCGGCTGAAGCCGCTCCTACAGTCACTGGGTGATCAGCTCGACCGGGGTCTGGATGACGTTGTCGGCATCCACGCCGGGCTTCTCGCCTTTGAGCATCTTCAACGCCGCCTGGATGCCGAACACCGCCTGCTGGCTGGCCGCCTGGTCGAGGGTGGCGAGCACGCGGCCGTCCTTGAGCATCGGCTTGATGGCATTGATGTTGTCGTAGCCGACCACCTGCACCTGGCCGGTCTTGCCGGCGGCACGCACGGCCGAGACGGCGCCCAGGGCCATGCTGTCGTTGCCGGCCAGCAGCGCCTTCAATTCGGGGTATTCGTTGAGCATCGAGGCGGCCACCGCGTTGCCCTTGTCGATCTCCCAGTTGCCGGACTGCACCGAGACGATCTTCATCTGCGCGGCCTCCATGGCGTCCTTGAAGCCGGCGGTGCGCTGCTGGGCGTTGGTGGTGGTTGGTACGCCTTCGATGATGCCGACCTGGTCGCCGGCCTTGAGCTTCTGCCGGGCCAGGTAATCGCCGACCAGGCGCGCGCCCTTGCGGTTGTCCGGGCCTACGAACGGCACGCTGATGCCCTTGCTCTTGAGCACATCCGGGTCGAGGCGGTTGTCGATGTTGACCACGGTGATGCCGGCGTCCATGGCCTTCTTGATCACTGGCACCAGCGCCTTGGAGTCGGCCGGGGCGATGACCAGGGCCTTGGCGCCGGTGGCGATCATCTGTTCGACGATGCGGATCTGGTTGCCGGTGTCGGTCTCATCCTTGATGCCATTGGCCACCAGTTCGAAGTCGTTCGGGTGGTCTTTCTGGTAGGCCTTGGCGCCGTCTTCCATGGTGCGGAAGAACTCGTTGGCGAGGGATTTCATCACCAGGGCGACCTTGGGGGCGTCCTCGGCGTGGGCGGCGGACATGGAGAAGAGCAGCGAAGACAGTACGGCGAGGGCCAACGGACGGCCAGAGAACGGCAGCTTCATGGAAATGACTCCGAATCTTGTGATTTTTATCGGATCGCAAACGTTTGCGGTACCCAACTATGGAAACAGACGCCGCTTTTGTCAAACCCCCGCGCAGGCCGCCCCAGGCTGCGCCGGTCGGATTATCCGCAATTTATCCGAAAAACCGAACACCTTTTCCTGCAAATGTTCGGAAAGCCGAACGCGGGCGGCCTTTATGACTTTGCGGTCAGCTCCTGATATCCCCAGTCTTTTCAGGGGATATGAAGATGAAATACGACGAACGGTAGTTGCTGGTACGAAATCTGCCTTTGCAGAAGTGCGACATAACGCACATCTCACCCAGGAAGAGAGAAGCAGAAATGATGAAATCCGCATTCCAGACCTTCGCACCGGGCGCCCTGGCCCTGCTGCTGGTCCTGCCGACCTCGGTTTCCGCCAAGGAAGCCGCGCAACAACAGAAGCTCGCCAACGTGGTGATCCTGGCCACCGGCGGCACCATCGCCGGCGCTGGCGCCAGCGCTGCCAACAGTGCCACCTACCAGGCCGCCAAGCTGGGCATCGACAAACTGATCGCCGGCGTGCCGGAGCTGCAGGACCTGGCCAACGTGCGCGGCGAGCAAGTGATGCAGATCGCCTCCGAGAGCATCGGCAACGAAGACCTGCTGAAACTGGGCAAGCGCGTCGCCGAGCTGGCCGACAGCAAGGATGTCGATGGCATCGTCATCACCCACGGCACCGACACCCTGGAAGAGACCGCCTACTTCCTCAACCTGGTAGAGAAGACCGACAAGCCGATCATCGTGGTCGGCTCCATGCGCCCGGGCACCGCCATGTCCGCCGACGGCATGCTCAACCTGTACAACGCCGTGGCCGTGGCCAGCAGCAAGGATGCCCGCGGCAAGGGCGTGCTGGTGACGATGAACGACGAGATCCAGTCGGGTCGCGACGTGAGCAAGGCGGTCAACATCAAGACCGAAGCCTTCAAGAGCCAATGGGGCCCGCTGGGCATGGTCGTGGAAGGCAAGTCGTACTTCTTCCGCCTGCCAGCCAAGCGCCACACGCTGAACTCCGAGTTCGACATCAAGACCATCAGCAGCCTGCCGGCCGTGGATATCGCCTATGGCTACGGCAATGTCACCGACACCGCCTACAAGGCCCTGGCCCAGGGTGGCGCCAAGGCGATCATCCACGCGGGTACCGGCAATGGTTCGGTGTCGTCGCGCGTGGTGCCGGCACTGCAGGAGCTGCGCAAGGACGGCGTGCAGATCATTCGCTCCTCCCACGTCAACCAGGGTGGTTTCGTACTGCGCAACGCCGAGCAGCCTGACGACAAGAACGACTGGGTCGTGGCCCATGACCTGAACCCGCAGAAGGCGCGGATCCTGGCCATGGTGGCGATGACCAAGACCCAGGACAGCAAGGAGCTGCAGCGGATCTTCTGGGAATATTGATCGGCGCTTGAAACAAGCCGGTGTGTTGCCTGCACCGGCCTCTTCGCGGGTAAACCCGCTCCCACAGGCCCAGCACAAATCCTGTGGGAGCGGGTTTACCCGCGAAAGGGCCAATACAGAAGGCCCAGTAATGGAACCAATCCCTCTACCACGGTCTTATAGGGCTTTCGCCCTACCTGATGTTGCGAAATGGCCTACAGTCAAATACTGTATGCACATACAGCAAAACAAGGAACAGCCCCGTGGCCAACCCCTCTTCCGCCTCGCCAAGCAGTTATGAGCAACTGGGTCAGCGCATCCAGAAGATCATCAACAGCCCGATCGCCCAGCGCAGCCGCGCCGCGTTGATCTTCCGCCTGGAGCACGAGTCACCCGACGACTGGGAAACCTTGCTCGGGGAAATCGCCGAGAACGACAACGTCACCCTCGCCCACCGCGACGATGGCGGCGTGCAGATTTTCTGGACCGTGCCGAAGGAAGACTGACCGCGCATGAGAGTTTCGCTTTTTGCCACCTGCCTGCTGTTGATCACCCCTTTTGCCCACGCCGACGCCCCGCGCACCTTCCAGGAGGCCAAGAAGGTCGCCTGGAAGCTGTATGCACCGCAGTCCACCGAGTTCTACTGCGGCTGCAAGTACAAAGGCAACAAGGTCGACCTGGCCTCCTGTGGCTATGAGCCGCGCAAGAACCTGAACCGCGCCTCGCGCATCGAATGGGAACACATCGTCCCGGCCTGGCAGATCGGCCACCAACGCCAGTGCTGGCAGGACGGCGGGCGCAAGAACTGCTCGCGCAATGACAAGGTCTACCAGCGCGCCGAGGCCGACCTGCACAACCTGGTGCCGAGCATCGGCGAAGTCAACGGCGACCGCAGCAACTTCAGCTTCGGCTGGCTGCCCGAGCAGCATGGCCAGTACGGCAGTTGCCTGACCCAGGTCGATTTCAAGGCCAAGAAGGTCATGCCGCGCCCGTCGATCCGCGGGATGATCGCGCGCACCTACTTCTATATGAGCAAGCAGTACGACCTACGCCTGTCCAAGCAGGACCGGCAACTGTTCGAAGCCTGGAACAAGACCTACCCGCCGCAGGCGTGGGAGCTGCAGCGCAACCAGCAGGTGGCGTGCGTGATGGGCCGTGGCAACGAGTTCGTCGGGCCGGTCAACCTGAAGGCCTGCGGCTGAACACAATCAAGCCAGCGTCTGCAGGTAGGCGCTGGCCTGTTGGTAGCGGTACAGCCGCGCCAGGTCCGCCGGGCCTGGGCAGGCGATGCGCGAAAGATCGCTGTTGTCGGCCAGGTCTGCCAGCTTGACCTGGCGGGCTAGCGGATCGACACCCAGGCGGATGACGAATGCCTCGTAGCTTTCGCCTTCACGGCGGCTCAAGGCCAGCAGCGCGGCGAGGATCTTCAACGGGAAACCTTCGCGGGCGAGATCGGACAGCGTGAGCGGGGTGTCTTCCAGCACGTCATGCAGCACTGCGACGATGCGCTGCTCCGGGGTGATCACCCGCTCCATCACCCGCAATGGGTGAAGGATGTATGCCGCACCGCCTTTGTCGAACTGCCCTTCATGAGCCTTGATGGCCATAGCAATGGCCCGCTGCAGCGTCGCCATGAAGTGGTCCCCCTCTCAACCCCCGCCCTTGACAGCATAGTCGCGTCCTGACGACTGCGACAGTTATGCCAGCTCACCCCTGCGATGCGTATTCGGCACAGAAAAAGGTTCACAAACCAACAGGCCTGCGCAATAAAACCGATATTTTTTCTGTAACGAAAATGTAATATTCGCATTCGCATACCTATAACAAGCTTGGAGCTTCAGATGCTTGCCTTCTTCCGCCCTGCCCCGCACCGGGCGCCGCTGCCCGACGAGCACGTCGACAGCACGTACCGCCGCCTGCGCTGGCAGATCTTCGCCGGGATCTTCTTTGGTTATGCCGGCTACTACCTGCTGCGCAAGAACTTCTCCCTGGCCATGCCCTACCTCATCGAGGAAGAGGGCTACACCCGTGGCCAACTGGGCCTGGCCATCTCGGCCATCGCCATTGCCTACGGCCTGTCCAAGTTCCTCATGGGCCTGGTCTCGGACCGTTCCAACCCGCGCTACTTCCTGCCCTTCGGCCTGTTGATCTCGGCCGGGGTGATGTTCATTTTCGGTTTCGCGCATTGGGCCACCTCCAGTGTGGCGATCATGTTCACGCTGCTGTTCATCAATGGCTGGGCCCAGGGCATGGGCTGGCCGCCGAGCGGGCGGACCATGGTGCACTGGTGGTCGCAGAAAGAGCGCGGCGGCGTGGTGTCGGTGTGGAACGTCGCCCACAACGTCGGCGGCGGCCTGATCGGCCCGCTGTTCCTGCTGGGCCTGGGCTGGACCAACGACTGGCACGCGGCCTTCTACGTGCCTGCCGCCGTGGCGGTGCTGGTGGCCGTATTCGCCTTCGCCACCATGCGTGACACCCCGCAATCGGTGGGCTTGCCGCCGGTCGAGCAATACAAGAACGACTACCCCGAAGGCTACGACGAAAGCCACGAGCAGGAGTTCAGCGCCAGGCAGATCTTCGTCGAGTACGTGCTGCGCAACAAACTGCTGTGGTACATCGCCCTGGCCAACGTGTTCGTCTACCTGCTGCGCTATGGCGTGCTGGACTGGGCGCCGACCTACCTGAAAGAGGCCAAGCACTTCAGCGTCGACACCACTTCATGGGCGTACTTCTTCTACGAGTGGGCCGGCATCCCCGGCACCCTGCTGTGCGGCTGGATGTCCGACAAGATCTTCCGAGGAAACCGTGGCCTGACCGGCATCGTGTTCATGGCACTGGTGACCGTCGCCACCCTGGTGTACTGGCTCAACCCGCCAGGCAACCCGACCATCGATATGATCGCGCTATTCTCCATCGGCTTCCTGATCTACGGGCCGGTGATGCTGGTTGGCTTGCAGGCGCTGGAGCTGGCGCCGAAGAAAGCCGCTGGTACCGCGGCGGGCTTCACCGGCCTGTTCGGCTACCTGGGCGGCTCGGTCGCGGCCAGCGCGGCGATGGGCTACACCGTCGACCACTTCGGCTGGGATGGCGGCTTCGTGATGCTGGTGAGCGCGTGCGTGCTGGCCATTGCCTTCCTGATTCCGACCTTGCGCCATACCAAGGTCGCCAGCAGCGGGCGTGAAGCGCTGGCCTGACGCGTGAGGCAGGTGTAAATGACAAAGCCCGGGGTTTCGCCCCGGGCTTTGTGTTTTCAGGCGGCCTGGAACAGCCGCGTGATGGCGGGCTGCTGCCGCTGCCGGGCTTGCCAGATGTCGTAGTCGACCTGGATCGTCAGCCACAGCCGCGCGGTGCTGATGCCGGCCATTTCCAGGCGCACCGCCAGGTCGGGAGAGACCGCCGCGCGGCCGTGCAAGACGCGGGACAGTGCCTCGCGCGAGAAGCCCAGGTGCGCGGCGAAGGCTTTTACCGTCAGGCCCAGTGCGGGCAGGACATCCTCTCGCAGGGTTTCGCCGGGATGTGGCGGGTTGTGCATGGCCATGAAGGGCCTCCTGATCAGTGATAGTCGAGATAGTCGACCAGTTCGACGTCGCCCCCCGCACTACTGAAAACCAACCGCCAGTTGCCTGACACGCTGATCGACCAGAAGCCCGAGAGCCTGCCCTTTAGCGGGTGCAACTGCCAGCCCGGAACGGCCAAATCATCGGCAACCATGGCGCTGTCGAGAAACTGCAATTGCCGCCTCAGGCGTCGAGTATGGGCAGCCTGGATGCCACGGGCATTGCCCGTTTCGTGGAACAGCCGCAATCCTTTGTGACGAAAGCTGATGATCATGTGGAGCACACCGTATCCGCTCAGTGCGGACGGGTGAGTGTGACCCTATGCGTCACAGATCGCAAAGTAACATATGTGACCCTATGCGTCACAACATTCACTCACAAAAAATTGCCGCCGCTCGCCCTGGACCTGCCCGACGGCTTCATCGCGCATGGGCACCCCGTCATCGGCGAGGAAGGCGAGACACAGCACTGGTGGTGCATCGGCGAACCGGCCTGAGCGCTCATGGCTGCCTTGGGCCGACCAGCGACTTGCGCATGAACATCCCCGCGAAGCCATCTTCGACTGCCCTCCGGGTCTCCTGGTAACCCAGCTTGCCGTAGATCTCGATGTTTTCGAGCATCCGCTCGTGGGTGTAGAGCCGAACGGCCTCGCAGCCTGCGGCGAGTGCATGGGTTTCACTGAAATCCATCAGTAAACGGCCAATACCCTGCCCCTTGCTGGCGGCCAGTACGGCAACGTTCACCAGCAGTAATTCGCGGCCCTCGCATCGCAGCACAAGCACGCCGACGATACGTGCCCCCTGAACGGCAACGAACACCTCGTCGTCACGCACCACCTGCGCGTAGTCATCCAGCATCGGTGCCGGCTTGCGGCCGATCCTGGCAATGTAGGGGGCATAGGCTTCGGCGACCAACGCTGCAATCTCATCGGCCTCGGCGGCCACGGCCGGGCGCAAGGTGATGGCGGCCCGAATGACGCTCAATCCCGTGCGGTCCCGCCATGCCCCGGCCACAGCACCGCCTGGGCGGCAACCACGTGCCCCTGGGCGGCGTCGAAGGTCACGCTGGGCGAGCCATACAGCTGGTAGCCCATGGCCAGGATCTCGGAAATGCGCTTGCAGAAGCTGGCGTCGTCCTTGCCGGTGATCAGGCGGTAGACCGGCAGGCCGTTGGGTGGGGTCGAGGTCATTGACGGGTCCTTCTCGATACATGCGCCAAACGCGTTGACCAAGCATGATGACATACCTGTCTCGGCTGTTGCTGCCCCTTGGAACCCTTACCGCGAATACCTCAGCACGCAGCATTTCGGAAACGGATCACAGAAAGCACAGCAAAAAACAGGTTTGAATGCAGTTCCCAAGCTCATCCATTCACATCTACGATAATGGCTTCACGGCAAGCCCTGCGCAACGCTTCCAACTGTCAAGTCGTACCGCATGGACGCTCCGCTGCTACAGACCTAAAATGCCAGACACGAAAGGACGCAATAATGGTTTTCCCCGATGGGTTGCCCGCCAACTGCCCGCTGCCCAATGCCGTGAGCTGCTCTGGAACGATTTACATGGTTTCGCCCAACAACCCCGTGAACCAACAGGATTGCCTTTCACAGGCGGAGCGTGGCCGTGCCGTCAATGCAACTGGCGATCTTGCATGCACACGCCATGGACTCTCCGTATTTCCCGACTTCGCCAGTTGCAGCCATCAACAATCCTTGTTTCCCTCGCTTGGAGAACACATTGTTGCCGCCCAGCTTGATCCCAGCCACGGCAAAACGATGGAAACCCCCACTAAACACAACCCCCGGCACATGACCTGGTGGCCGCGCAAAGACCTTGAGCGCAGCGTACTCTTCAAGGTAGTGGAGGCTTGAACATGCCGTGGCCCATCATCTCACCCGACATCAGCACCCAACCCTTTGAAAACCTGCAAATCGAAGAAGTTCTCTACGAGTTCGATGGCCCCAAGATTTTCACCACCCTTGGCCACGATGGCCTTCTGCGCTTCTGGTACGAAAGCAAGGAAGACCGGGACAATAAATTGATCCGCTACCTGGTCACCCCAAGTAGCGCCTTACTGATCCAGCAGTTGAAGTCTGGACACAAATCGGTGCATGACCTGCTCAAGCAAAGTTGGCTTTGGGCTGTCGACCTTCGCTATGACATGTCGCCGTCAAAGGCCTGGAATATCGCAAGCCTTGATGAAGTACCCGCCAAATTCAAACCAGAGCCCCATGCCACGCTGTACCCTGAACATATGCCTTTACTATCCTATCGCTTGTTGGGGCAAGGGTTGAAAGAGGGTACCGTCCCCGCCAGTGTCATTGCGCGCGCAGTCAACAGCCCTGCAAATGCGCTGAAGAAAATTCTGGAAACGATCACCCAGAGCATCGCCCAAGGAAGGCCGGAAGAAAGCTTCAGGAAATCGTATGACCTCCCGGCAACGCGATTTGCCTACAACAGTTTCGAAGTTTCCTTCTCTACTCCCTGCCTTGAGCAATTGGACTTGCCAGACCCTGGCATCGGCGCTTACGCCCAAAGTGCACAGGTACTCGAAAAAGGGCTACGCTGGCTCGTCGATCAATCAGGTGGCGAACCCGAACTGTCCGTGCTGGAAGCCCTGAAAGACCTGACCCCCCCCACCCATGGCCAAGTGGAATCTGCCGAACTTCGCGGTCAGTTGATCAGCAACAACCATGTGTTTCGGCTCACCCGCGCCCACCGCAAGCGCATCAGTGAAACCCTGGCAGGACATCAAACGCTGAAGCATCAGCTCATGAAGACCAGCGGCAAAATTCGGGAGCTGGACAAAGACAATCTGACGTTCATTCTGCGCAGTCGCCCCAACGCAGAACCTGAACTCAAATGCGCATTCAACGACACCTTGTACGACGATGTCGTCGAACACTTTGCGAGTGAAGTGAACATCAGCGTTACTGGGCGACTAAAGCACGCCAAAGCCGTTCTGGAAATCAGTGATATCGAAGCCATCCCGGACAGTCTCACGTGAGGCTCTGGCTTGAACTGCATGCTGCAAATTTAACAAGTGTCCAGCCAACACGCTGGACACGTGGCAACGCTTAATCACACTTTGCCCGATCCCGCACCGGGCACTGCGCCCGGTGCAGGTTCAACGCCGTGTTAATGATCCCGATATGGCTGAAGGCCTGCGGAAAATTCCCCAGCATGCGCTTGCCCACCGGATCGTACTGCTCGGCCAGCAACCCGACGTCGTTGCACAACCCCGTCAACCGCGCATACAACGCCTGCGCCTCCTCCCGCCGCCCCAACAGCACGTACACGTCCGCCAGCCAGAACGAACACACCAGGAACGTCCCCTCCCCCGGCGTCAGGCCGTCGCTGCAACTGTCGCTGTCATAGCGCAGCAGCAATCCATTGCGCAGTAACCGCCCCTCGATCTGTTCGAGAGTGCGCAGGAAACGAGGGTCGTCGGCCGGCAGGAATCCGGTCAGGGCGATCTGCAGCAGGCTGGCGTCGAGTTCAGTCGAACCGTAGGCCTGCACGAAGAACTGCCCCTGGGCATCCAGCCCGCGAGTACAGACCTCACGATGGATCTCGTCGGCCACCTGGCGGTAATGGCTGCTGCGCTCGCGGCCTTCCTCAGTGGTGTCAGCCAGGCCCGCCGCGCGGTCGAACGCTACCCAGGCCATGACCTTGGAGTGAACGAAGTGCTGGCGGCCTCCGCGCACCTCCCAGAGACCTTCGTCGGGCTCGCGCCAGATGCGCTCGACATAGGGCAGGATCGCCCGGGCGATGGCGGCGCTGCGCGGGTGCCGTGGCAGGCCGCCCTTGATCGCCTGGGCCATGGCGTCGGCAAGTTCACCGTAGATGTCGAGCTGGCGTTGCTCGGAGGCGGCGTTGCCCACGCGCACCGGCTGCGAACGCTCGTAGCCCGCCAGCCAGGGCAAGGTGAACTCGGGCAGGTCACGCTCCCCCGCCAGGCCGTACATGATCTGCATCTGCTCGGGATTGCCAGCCACCGAGCGCAGCAGCCATTCGCGCCAGGCCTGGGCCTCGTCGAAGTAGCCAAGGTTCATGAACGCCAGCAAGGTCATGGTGGCGTCGCGCAGCCAGCAGTAGCGGTAGTCCCAGTTGCGCTCGCCACCGACGCGCTCGGGCAACGAGGTGGTGACGGCAGCGACCATCCCGCCAGTGGGGGCGTAGGTCATGCCCTTGAGGGTCAGCAGCGAGCGGCGCACCAAGGCGCTGTAAGGGCCCACGTCGGGGCATCGGGCGGCAAAGGCCCGCCATTGGTCGACGGTCTGCGCCAGGGCCTGGTCGGCATCGAAGCCAGGTTGCACGGGCAGGTGTGAGGGTTGGTGACAGAGGCTGAAGACTTGCCGCTCGCCGGCGCGGACACGAAAGCGCGCGACGCTGTGGTGATCGCGACCGTGGGTTTCGGTGGTGCTGCGCAGGACTAGGCGGTCGGGGCCGGCAACGGCGCTTAGGGTCAGCGGGTCGAGCTTTTCCACCCAGGGGACGCTGCGCCCATAATCGAAGCGCAGCACCAGGTCCATCTCGAAGGCAGTTTCGCCTGTGATGCCTTTGACGATGCGCAACACCGCATTGCTGTCGCCCAGCGGCATGCATTCAAGCACGCGGGCACGGCCGCTGGCGGTGGTCCAGGTGGTTTCCAGTACCAGGGTGTCTTCGAGGTATTGACGCGTGGTCTGCTCGACAGGGTCGCTGGGGGCCAGGCGCCAGCGGCCGTTTTCTTCGTTGCCCAGCAACGCGGCGAACACGGCCGGGGCATCGAAGCGTGGCAGGCACAGCCAGTCGAGGGCGCCGTCGCGGTTGATCAGGGCGGCGCTGCGGCAGTTGCCGATGAGGGCGTAGTCTTCGATCGGGGCGGGCATCTGGTGGCCTCAGTCAAGTGTGAGCTGAGTTTGGATGCCAGGGTGAGGGTGGGTGTTCCAACACAAATGCAGAAAATGGCCTAAACCCCATCGCGGGGCAAGCCCGCTCCCACAAGCCATCACAGCGAGGGTGGGCGTGGGAGCGGGCTTGCCCCGCGATGAGACGGGGTCGGACAGATCAACCCAACGTATGCCACTCGCGCTTGTCACGCGCCAGCAGTTCGTTGCCAGCCTCCGGGCCATCCTCGCCTGCCGGGTAACCATGCACCTCGCTTCCCTCGCCAGCCCAGGCATCGAGGAACGGCTGCACGGCACGCCAGCCGTTCTCGATATTGTCTGCCCGCTGGAACAGGGTCTGGTCGCCGGTGAGGCAGTCGTAGATCAGCGTTTCGTACCCAGTCGCCGGGGTCATCTTGAAGAAGTCCTTGTAGGCGAACCCCAGCTCGACGTTCTCCATCACCAGCTCCGGCCCCGGGCGCTTGGCCTGCAGGTCGAACCACATGCCCTCGTTGGGCTGGATCTGGATCTTCAGGTAGTTGGGCTTGGGCCGCGCCAGCTCGCTTTCGCGGAACTGGGCATAGGGCGCGGGCTTGAAGCAGATGGCGATCTCGGTGTCGCGCACGCTCATGCGCTTGCCGGTGCGCAGGTAGAACGGCACCCCCGCCCAGCGCCAGTTGTCGATCATCACCTTGAGCGCGACATAGGTTTCGGTCTGGCTGTCCTTGTCTACGTTAGGCTCTTCACGGTAACCCGGCAGTTGCTTGCCCGCGGTGTACTGGCCACGCACGGAGTTCTTCAGGGCCATCTTCGCCGACCAGGGGCGAATGGCACCGATCACCTTGGCCTTCTCGCCGCGCACGGCGTCGGCGCCGAACGCTGCGGGCGGCTCCATCGCCACCATCGCCAGCAACTGGAACAGGTGGTTGGGCACCATGTCGCGCAGGGCGCCGGTGCTGTCGTAGAAGGCGCCGCGGGTCTCGACGCCGACGGTCTCGGCGGCGGTGATCTGCACGTGATCGATGTAGTGGTTGTTCCAGAACGCCTCGAACAAGCCGTTGGAGAAACGGCTGACCAGAATGTTCTGCACTGTCTCTTTACCGAGGTAATGGTCGATACGGTAGATCTGCCGTTCGCTCATCACCTTGAGCAGGCAGGTATTTAGCGCCTCGGCGCTGGCCAGGTCGGTGCCGAAGGGTTTCTCCACCACCACCCGGCGAAAACCGCCGGCGGACTCGTCGAGCAGGCCGGCCGCGCCCAGGCGCTGGGCCACCTCTGGGAAGAAACGTGGCGAAGTGGCCAGGTAGAAGATGGCGTTGCCGTGGCGGGTCGCATCGATGCGCGCCGCCAAGGCCTTGTAAGTCTCGGGGTCGAGAAAATCACCGGTCTGGTAGTCGATGCACTTGGCCAGGCGCTGCCAGAGCGCGTCGTCCAGGCAACGCTCATCGCCTTCACGCCCCTTGTCGCGCTCCTGCATGAAGGCATGCAGGCGCTCGGCGAAGGCTTCGGCGGTGGCCGGGTTGTGGTCGACGCCGACGATACGCAGGTTGCGATCGAGCAGGCCATCGCGGGCCAGGTTGTACAGCGCCGGCATCAGCAGGCGCTTGACCAGGTCGCCATTGGCGCCGAACAGGAACAATGTGCAAGGCGGCGCGGCAGGGATCGTCTGCTTGGTCATTCGCCCTTCTTCTCGACATGGCCGCCAAAGCCCAGGCGCATGGCGGAGAGGATCTTGTCGCCGTAGGTGCCCTGCTGCTGGCGCGAGCGGAAGCGGGCGAACAGCGCGCTGGACAGCACCGGCACCGGCACCGCCTGCTCGACTGCGGCATCGATGGTCCAGCGCCCTTCGCCGCTGTCGGAGACCGAACCGCTGAATTCGCTGAGCTGCGGGTCGGCGACCAGCGCGTCGGCGGTCAGATCCAGCAGCCAGGAGGTGACCACGCTGCCACGGCGCCACACCTCGGCGATTTCCGCCACGTTGAGGTCGAAGCGCTGGTCTTCCGGCAGCTCATTGCCGCCCTTGCTGCGCAGCAGGTCGAAGCCTTCGGCGTAGGCCTGCATCAGGCCGTACTCGATACCGTTGTGGACCATTTTCACGTAGTGGCCGGCGCCCGGTGGGCCGGCGTGGATGTAGCCGTGCTCGGCGCGGTCATGCTCGCCCGTGCGGCCCTGGGTGCGCGGGATGTCACCGACGCCGGGGGCCAGGGTCTTGAACAGGGGCTCCAGGCGCTCGAACACCGCCTTTTCGCCACCGATCATCATGCAGTAGCCGCGGTCCAGGCCCCAGACGCCACCGGAGGTGCCGACGTCGAGGTAGTGCAGGCCGCGCTTGGCAAGCTCGGCGGCGCGGCGCACGTCATCCTTGTAGAAGGTGTTGCCGCCGTCGATGATCGCATCGCCCGGCTCGAGCAGCTCGGCCAGTTGAGCGATGGTCTGTTCGGTGGGCTCGCCTGCCGGCAGCATCACCCACACCGCGCGCGGTGCCTTGAGCTTCTGCACCAGCGCGCCGAGGTCGTGGGCCCCTTGCGCGCCCTCACCCTCCAGCGCGGTGATGGCCTCGCGGCTGCGATCATGGACCACGGTGCGATGGCCATCGCGCATCAGGCGCCTTGCGATATTGCCGCCCATGCGGCCCAGCCCGATGATTCCCAGTTGCATGTGCCGACGCTCCCCTTGGATTTGGATGACAACATTTGAAGATTTCAGATTAGTCCAGCGATCCGCTCGAGGGTTCACCGACGAACGGGGTGACAACGATAAACAAAAAAGTTCCCAAGGGCCTGCAAAGAATTCAGAATGCGCGCCGCCTGAAGCGTCTACGCTTTTGAATGTCACCAGCCAAGCGAGGTGTGCCAATGGGTACCTTGATGCCTGCCACTCCCACCCAGACCCTCTACGTGACCGTGCGCCGTGACGAACTGCGCCAGTTGAAGGACGAACGTGACCAACTGCGCCAGCAGGTCGCCCAGCTGAACCTGCTGCTGGAGCAGGCCCGCCTGGACGGCAAGGGCGCCACCCGCTGATCCCCGCCGTGGGTGCTCGCTGGCGCCCACCTCGCCCCCGCATGCTTCGCATCAAGCAACATTCTGCAGACAATTCCCATATCAAGCAGTGAACCTGCCTACAAAAAAGCGGTCTTTCGCTGACGGTCAATCCACCCGACCGGATCGCCGGCCCAGTCATCGGGCCCTTATTTGTCCTGTTGCAGCGAAGATCACCATGCCAGAAAACCAGCCTGCCTCCTCCGCCCTGCCCGCCCTGCGCGGCGGCCTGATCGCCGCCCTGATCGCCCTGGCCGCACCCGCCCACGCCGAAGAACCGGCCAGCGATGCGCGCTGGGTCAGTGACAGCCTGAGCACCTATGTACGCAGCGGCCCCACCGATGGCCACCGAATCGTCGGCACGCTCAAGTCCGGGCAGAAGGTCACGCTGCAGACCACCCAGGGCAACTACAGCCAGGTGCGTGGGCAAAGCGGCGACCTGGTGTGGATCCTCACCAGCGACCTGCAGGCGGTGCCGGGGCAGAACGAGCGCCTGCCGCAGCTCGACGCCCAGGTGGCGGACTTGTCCGGCCAGCTCAAGACCATCGATGACAGTTGGAAGAGCCGTGTGCAGGGCATGCACGAAACCCTTGATTCGCGCAAGGCGCTGATCGACGAGCTGGAAACCCGCAACAAGGCGCTCAACGAGCAGTTGGCGCAGAGCCAGTCGACCCTGCGCGACACCCAGGCGCGCCTGGGCGACGAGAACAAGCAGGTGATGATGCGCTACATGGTCTATGGCGGCAGCATCGCCGGTGCCGGGCTGCTGGTGGGGTTGATCCTGCCGGCGCTGACCCGTGGCCGCAAGCGCAATGATCGCTGGTTCTGACGGTCCGCGCGCCAGTTACAAACTCAGCGTGGTCCATCCTGTGGGAGCGGGTTTACCCGCGAATGCAATGGAAGATTCACCACCGCATTCGCGGGTAAACCCGCCCCCACAGTGACCGCGCCCGCCTCAAGAAAAGCTGCGTCACAGCTTTGCCGGATCAGGCCGAGCGATTGGTCACACCGAAGGGAATGTGCACCGAGGGCACCACGGTGCTGGTGCTCTTCAGGTGCCCCGACTGGTCGTCGAAGAAGATGTGCGGCTTGAGCACCCGCAACACCCGGCGCTTTTCGATCCCCCCAAGGAAGAATGCGTCATTGGCCATCACCCCCCAGCTTTTCAGGGTGTTGAGCGCACGCTCGTGGGATGGCGCGTTGCGCGCGGTGACGATCGACACCCGCAGGCGGTTCTCGTAACCGGGGTGCTCAAGCTTGTATTGCTCCTCCGCCGCCTGGATCCGCGCGATACGCACGAAGAACTCCTTCAGTGGCCCCGGATTGTGCGGCTGGGCGACGTTCATCACTTCATGGGCGTGGAAGCTGTCCAGCCCACCCGATTGCATCACCGCCTCCGATTCGTCCCCGGCCAGCACGCCGTCGAAGTCGAAGGCGATGCGCAGGTTGTCGTCGCTCTCGTCATCATCGAACTTCGAATCCAGCACCTGCCCCGCCGGGTAACCGGCCTTGATTGCCGCGTCGACGTGCTGCTTGTCGGCGGACAGGAACAGCGCGATGTTCAGCGCCGGGATGTATGCGTAGGGCGAGCGGCCCTGGGTGAAGATGGCCCGGGTCATGTTCAGCCCGTAATGGCCGATGGTCTTCATCACCCGCAACCCGGTGTCCGGGTCGTTCTGCGACAACAGCACTACTTCCACCAGCGGGTCTTCCGGGTCATCGCGCAAGTCGTTGAGGGCCAGCAAGCGCTTGATGAACGGGTAGGCAATGCCTTTGCCCAGGGGCACGTCGAGGTGCTGCTCCTGGTACTTGCGGTACTGGGCCTCGCCGTCGCGGCGAAACACTGCGTCGGACTCGCTCAGGTCGAACACCGCGCTGGAAGCGACTCCGATCACCAGGCGGTCATCCAGTTCGAAAGGCATGGGGCAATCCTTGTCTTGAAAACGGTTGAAAGCGCCTGGGCTCAGGCGTCGGTACGGCCTTGCAGGCGCGACGTCCAGTCTTCGACCTGGTGCTGCTCCAGGCGCTTTTCCAGGGTGCGGCGCCAGTTCGGCACCAGCGGCAGCTCGAGGCATTCGCGCAGCAGCTCGGGCTCCAGGCGTTTGTCGAACAGTACCGCCGACAAGCGCGCCACCGACCACTGGCCATGGGGTCGGTCGACCAGCTCCAGTGTATCGCCCGCCGTCACCACACCTTCTTCCAGCACCCGGTAGTACCAGCCGGTGCGCCCGCTCTGCTGCACCCGCAGCGCCATCTGCGCCACGTCGAAGCGGTCATTGAGCTTCCAGCACGGCATGCGGCCCTGGGAGATCTCCAGCAGCGCCGTGCCGACACGGATGCGGTCACCCAGGCAGACGTCGGCTTCGCGCCAGCCATGGCTGCTGAAGTTCTCACCGAACGCGCCTGGCTTGGCCAGCAACGGGTGATCGCCGAGTTCGGCGGCCCAGTCCGGATAGTGGTCGCGGGGATAGTGATGGATGGCCTTCTCGACCCCACCGTGGACACGCAGGTCGCCCTGTTCATCCCCGGCGATACCGAGGAAGGTCACCTGCAGAGTGCCCTCGCGGGGCTGCTTGTCGATGGCGCTGTGCGAGCCTGGGCGGGTAAACGGCCGGGCGCTGCCGGTGAGCAGGCTGTCGAGGCGCGGATGGGTCGGGTTCATGCGGCGGTCTCGTGGAATGTCGGGCGCGAGCTTACACGAGACCTGGCCGCCTTCGGAAATTACCGCCGGCTACTTGCCGCGCGCCTTGTTGTAGATGGTCTTGGCGCGGTCGGCCTGGCTCATGCAAGTCGCCATATCGCCCTTGGCCTGCTTGAGCAACTCGTGGTAGTCGTGGGCCATGCCGCCATGCAGCGCCTGGCCATCGCTCTTGCTGATGTACTCGAGGTCCTTGATCTTGGCGTCGCAGTTGGTTGCCGCGCTGTCTTCGGCATGGGCGGCGAAACTGAGCACGGACGCGATCACAAGCAGTGTCATGGATTTCATGGAGCGTTCTCCTGGGAAATGACCGGACTGCCGGGATGAGCGCCGGCCGGGTCGCCGACGCAGCAACAAGAATAGTCAGCCAGGGCACGGCCGACGCGGCTTCAGCCCAACGGTCAGGCCACCGCGGCCACCAGGAAGTCGATGAACACCCGCACTTTCAGAGGCATGTGCCGGGCCTGGGGATAGATCAGCATGAACGGCCGCGACGTCCCACCGTAGTCGCCCAGCACCTCCACCAGTTCACCGCTGGCCAGGGCGTCCTGCACGGTGAAGCGGTAGGCCTGCATCAGGCCGCCGCCGTGCCTGGCCAAGGTGCTGGTGGCGAGAAAGTCGCCCAGGCAGGTGAGCCCGCCCTGGGTGTCGATCTCCACCACTTGCCCGTCCTGACGAAAGCTCCAAGGGGGCCGGCGGCCGCTGCTGGGCATTTCGAACTGGATGCAGTCGTGAGCGGCCAGGTCGGCAGGTGTGCGGGGCACGCCCTTGCGCGCCAGGTAGCCCGGGGTGCCGACAACCACCAGCTCAGCGTCCTCCAGACACCGGGCCACCAGACGCGAATCCGCTGGGGCACGCCCCCGGATAGCCAGGTCGAACGGCTCCTCGGCGAAATCGACGTTGCGGTTGCTGACGTGCACATCCACCTGGACCTGGGCAAAGCGCTCGCGAAAACGCGGCAGCAACGGCAGCAGACGATGATGGGCATAGGGGGTCGGCGCGCTGATACGCAGGCGACCGCTGGGCTCGAGCTGCCCGCCCGCCACCTGGCGCTCGGCCTCGACCAGTTGCCCCAGGGCCTGGCGGCATTGCTGGTAGTACGCCTGCCCGACCTCGCTCAGGCGCATCTGGCGCGTGGTGCGGACGAACAGGCGCACGCCCAGGCGCTCCTCCAGGCGCGCTACGGAACGGCTCACCGCTGCGGGCGTGACACCTGCCTGCATGGCCGCTTCGGTGAAACTGCCGGCGTCGGCGGCAAGGCAGAACAGCTCCAGGCTGCCTAGTTGCAGGTCATCGAAATGGCGGGTCATGGCAGCCCTATTGATTACATGGTGTATCGATTGAAATACCATGCGCCTCATTTTTCAAGCCTGCGTTGCAACTTAAAGTGATCCCACACCGAGCTTGCGGCTCACCTACCAGGAGATCACCCTCATGAGCACCCCACGCACCGTCATCATCACCGGCGCTTCCAGCGGCCTGGGCTTCGCCCTCGCCCAGGCCTTCCTCGAGCGCGGCGACAACGTGGTCGGCAACGCCCGCACCGAGGCGCGCCTGAACGAAGCCGCCGCCCGCCTTGGCAACCCAGCGAACTTCGTCGGCGTGGCGGGCGACATCGCCGAAAAGGCCACTGCCGAGCACCTGTTCGCCACGGCCCTTGAGGCCTTTGGCCGGGTCGACATTCTGGTCAACAACGCCGGCATCTTCATTCCCAAGCCGGTGACCGACTACACCGAGGCCGATGTCGATGCACTGGTCGGCACCAACCTCAAAGGCTTCTTCTACCCGGCTCAAGCGGCGGCACGGGTCATGAAGCAACAAGGGCACGGGCACATCATCGCCATCACAGCATCGGTGGCCCTGCAACCGGATACCCGCGTCCCGGCGCTGCTGCCGGTGCTGATCAAGGGCGGCCTCAACCAAGCGGTCAAGGGCCTGGCCCTGGAACTGGCCGCCAGCGGCGTGCAGGTCAATGCCGTGGCACCGGGGATCATCGAGACCCCGCTGCACGGTGGCCAGGTCGAAGGGCTTGGGGCGCTGTCACCCAGCGGCCGGGTCGGCAAGCCCGAGGATGTGGTGGACGCCGTGCTGTACCTGACCGACGCACGCTTCGTCAGCGGCGTCATCCTGCCTGTGGACGGCGGCAGCACCGCTGGCACCTGGCACTGAGCGAAGGAGGATACGACCATGCCTTATGTCCATATCCGCGTGACCGATGAAGGCGTCAGCGCCGAGCACAAACGCCTGCTGATCGAAGGCACGACGCAGTTGCTGGAACAGGTGCTGAACAAGCCACCGGCCAGCACCTTCGTGGTGATCGAAGAGGTGCCCACCGATAACTGGGGGGTGGGCGGCGAGACGGTGACGGCGCTGCGCAAGAAGTAGGAGCCGGCCTTGCCGGCGAACCGGGGCGACGCCGCGCCGTGGTTGCGGGTGATGCCTTTCGCCAGCAACGCAGGCTCCTGCAAGGTTACTGGCGGAGCGTTTCCAGTGCGGCCAGCACATGGCCCGTCGCCCTTTCCAGCTCGCCCTAGCGGCAGGCGATCCCCAACTGCCGCCACAACCCCGGCCGCAACGGCCGCTGTGCGATCCGCGGGTTGTGCTGTTGCACCTCGCCCTCCTGGGGCAGCAGCGTCGCCCCGTAACCCGCCGCCACCAGGCTCTTGATCGCATCGTTGTAGTTCAGTTCGATGCGCGGCTCGGGGTACAGCCCGGCAGCCGCAAACCACTCCGACGTCACCCGCGACAACTGTGTGGTGCTGTCGTTGAGGATCAACGCCCGCCCGGCCAGCCAGCCCGGCGTGACCCGCGCCGGCGGCCGCCAGTCGGCGGGCACGTAGGCCATGATCGGGTCGCGTCGCCAGGGGGTGACCTTCAGCCCTTTGCCCGCCACCTGCGGCAACGCCACCAGGCCGATGTCCAGGGTGCCCTCGCGCAGGCGCGCCAGGGAAGCTTGCGAGGTGAGTACCTGGACCTGCACGTCGATCCCTGGGTGATCCACGCGCAAGGCTTCCAGAGCCTGGGGCAGCAAGTGGGCGATGGCGCCGGTCGAAGCGCCCAGGCGCACCCGGCCGGTCAGGCCTTCGACCTGCCGGCGCACCTCGTCCAGCGCCTGGTCGGCGTCAGCCAGCAAGCGCCGGGCACGGGCCAACAACGTCTCGCCGACGGCAGTGGGCCGCACCTGGCCGCGGGTACGGGAAAGCAAGGGCGCGCCGATCCGAGCCTCCAGTTCGGCAACATGCAGGCTGATGGTCGGCGGTGCCAGGTTGAGCTGGCGGGCGGCGTCGGCGAACGAGCCGAGGTCGGCGATCACCACCAAGGTGCGCAAGCGGTCGAGGCTGATTTCTCGCATGGGGTCTCAAGCATTGCGGATGACACCGCCCTCTGTAGGAGCGGGTTTACCCGCGAACACCGGCGAAGCCGGTGCCATGCACCGTGTTGCCTGATTCGCGGGTCAACCCACTCCCAGAGGAGGCGGCTTCAAAATTATTCATTTTTCCTGAACTTGAACATCATGATATTCAAATTTTCTTTCGTCCAGCTGCAGGCGAGGATATCCCTACTCCCCTCACCTACGGACACCCGCCATGCACCAGCCCCTCGTATTCATCGACGGCGACCAAGGCACCACCGGCCTGCAGATCCATACCCGCCTCAACGGCCGCCAGGATCTGCGCCTGTTGACCCTGCCCGACGCCGAGCGCAAGGACCCGGCGCGCCGCGCCGAGGCCATCAACAGCGCCGACATCGCCCTGCTCTGCCTGCCCGATGACGCGGCCCGCGATGCCGTGGCAACGGTTCACAACCCGGCGGTGCGGGTGATCGACGCCAGCTCCGCCCATCGCACCAGCCCGGGCTGGGTCTACGGCCTGCCGGAGCTGAACGATCAGCAGGCCGAGCGCATCGCCCAGGCCAAGCGGGTGAGCAACCCTGGCTGCTACCCCACCGGCGCCATCGCCTTGCTGCACCCGCTGGTCGAGGCCGGATTGCTGCCTGCGGACTACCCGCTGAGCATCCACGCCATTTCCGGTTATTCCGGTGGCGGCCGCGCCGCAGTCGAGCGCCATGAGCAGCCCAGCGAAGGCTACCTGCCGACGCTGCAGCTGTATGGCCTGGAGCTGGCGCACAAGCATGTGCCGGAAATCCAGCAGCATGCCGGGCTCAGCGCGCGCCCGGTGTTCGTGCCAGGTTACGGCGCCTACCGCCAGGGCATCGTGCTGAGCATCCCGCTGCAGTTGCGCCTGCTTCCGGGTGTTGCCGTCGAACAGTTGCAGGCCTGCCTGGAGCAGCACTACCAGGGCGCCCGCCATGTGCAGGTGATGCCGCTGCACCAGCACGGCCCGGCCACCGCACTGGACCCGCAGGTGCTGAACGACAGCAACGACCTGCGCCTGGCCCTGTACGCCAACCCCGAGTATGGCCAGGTGCTGCTGACCGCCGTGTTCGACAACCTGGGCAAGGGCGCCTCGGGTGCTGCGGTACAGAACCTCGACCTGATGCTCGCCGCCCTGTAGGAGCCCGCCTTGCTGGCGAATCGCTTTGCCAGCGGGCAAGGCTGCGCCTTGCATCGCCGGCAAAGCCGGCTCCTGCACCTGGCTGCATAGCGTTAGAATGGCCGCTTCGTCATGTTCCAACCGGAGCCCTGCCCGCGATGTTCATCCTCCGCCGCCTCGACGGCGTGCCGCCCGAATCCTTCCAGAACCAGATCCGCCAACTGGTGATCGACCATGTCGGCCAGCTCAGCAGTGTCGCCATCAACGCGGACAATCCGCTCTACCCGCTGTACCAGTACGGCGTGGGCCTGGAGGTGCACCAATACCTGATGGCCCTGGACGGCACCCGTGGCCTGGCCGTGGAACTGACCTTGGCGTTGGACGCCGAGGCCCCGGAGCAACTGCTGGGCTTCGCCCTGGCGCTACCGGCACAAGACAACCCGCAAGCCTGTGCCCTGGCCTACCTTGCCGTGGACTCAGGCCATCGCCGCCAAGGCATCGCTCGCGGTCTGCTGGACGACCTGCGCGCGCGTTACGGCTGTGTCGAGCTGAGCGCCTTCGCCGCACAGGTACCGTGGTTCGAAGCCATGGGGCTGCAAGTGGTGGCCAGCGCCGGGCCGCAGGTGCTGATGAGCAGCACCGGGCATGCCAGCGGGGCGTTGATCGGGCGGCTGGATATCGCGCCGATCTACCAGACTGTCGAAGTGCGGCAGATCCATGCGTACCTGCTCAAGCAGCAGGGTGAGGAGGCGATGGTGGAGGCGGAGCGGCTGCGCGACGAGCGACTGGATGAGTTGGCCGAGCAGGCCAGGGCTTGCGTGAAGCAACGGCTTACCCGGCATTGACGCTCGCCGGCAGGTTTGCCGCAGCCTCTGTAGGAGCGGCTTTAGCCGCGATCACCCGCGAAGCGGGTGCCAGACACCGCAGCGCCTGCATCGCGGCTGAAGCCGCTCCTACAGCGAACAGGTCGGTCAGGCATGCACCCAACGCCGGTGCAGCCCGCGCGCCAACGCATCGAGCATGAAGCCAAGCACACCGATCAACAGCACCATCGCCATCAGCTCGGAGTACGCCAGCCGGTCCCGGGTATCGAGAATGAAGTAACCCAGCCCCGCGCTCACCCCGAGCATCTCGCACGGCACCAGCACGATCCACAGGATGCCGATGGCCAGGCGCACCCCGGTCAGCACATGGCCGATCACCCCGGGAACGATCACCTTGCACAAGGTCTCCCAGCGCGTGGCACTCAGGCTGCGGCTCAGTTGCAGCCAGCGCGGGTCGAGCTGGCGCACGCCCGCCGCCGTGTTGAGCAGGATCGGCCACAGCGCGGCAAAGGCCAGCAGGAAATAGATCGGCTGGTCGCCCACCCCCATCAACATCACCACCACCGGCATCCACGAAAGCGGCGAGATCATGCGCAGGAACTGGAACGCCGGTGTGGTCGCCGCCTCCAGGTGCCGGTAGCTGCCCACCAGCAACCCCAGCGGCACACCGATCAGCAGCGCCAGCACCAGGCCGACCAGGATGCGCTTGAGGCTCACCCAGACATGCCCGTACACCTCGCCCTGCCCCAGCAGCTCCACCAGACTCTGCAGCGTGGCCTGGGGCGAGAAGCGCGCGGACAACCCATCGGCTTGGCCGAACACCCGCACCCCCAGCCACCACAGCAACAGCAGCGCCGCCAGACCGGCAAGGCCCAGGGCGCCATGTACGACGTGCTTGCGCATCAGACCGCGAACTCCTCGCTACGCTGGAAGCTCTCGGCGATACCGAAGGTCGCCGGGCCACCGACAGCCGCGATAGCGTTGCGCACGAAGCGGTCGTCGACCAGGTCGCGGGCGGCATGGGCCGGGTCGAGATCGGCGAGGAAACCGTTCTCGCCTTCGATCAGGGTGTTCTTCAGCCGCTTGACCAGTTCCTCTGTGTAGCTGGGGTACGGGTACGGCTGGAAGTCGATGCGCTTTTCATCCCATTGCTGGTGCTGGATGGCGCCGCTGGCGATATAGCCGGCGCGGTCGTCGGCAGACGGTGCCAGCACCCGGGTGAGCACCGCCGGTTCGTGCGGGGTGTACTTGTTGGGGCCGGCCTTGGACAGCAGCGCGGCCGCCTCGGCGCGGTGCTCGCGGGTCCATTGCTGGGCCTTGACGATGGCGTTGACCACCTTCTGCGACCACTCCGGGCGGTTGTTCAGGTCGTGTTCGTGCATGAACACCACGCAGCAGGCATGGTTGCGCCAGACATCGCCGGTAAAGCGCTGCACACGGCCGACCTTGAGGTTCTCGGCCAACGCATTGAACGGCTCGGCGACGATGTAGCCGGCGATGCGCTTGCTGGCCAGGGCCGGTGGCATGTCCGAGGGCGGCAGCACCAGCAGGTTGACTTCGTTGGCGGCCAACGGCGCGGTAGCGGGCTTGGACACCGCCTTGAGGCCGTTGTCGGCGAGCATCTGTTGCAGCACCACGTTGTGGATCGAATACCAGAACGGGATGGCCACGGTCCTGCCACCGAGCTGCTTCATGTCGGTAATGTCCGGCGCCACGGTCAGGCCCGAGCCACCGACGTGGTTCCAGGCCACGACCTTGGCCGGCACCTTGCTGCCGTAGCGTGCCCAGACGGTCATTGGCGACAGCAGGTGGATGACGTTGACCTGGCCGGAGATGAACGCCTCAATCACCTGGGCCCAGCTGCGCAGCAGCACCGGGCGCTCGGCCTTGATGCCTTCGGCCTCGAACAGGCCGTTGTTATGCGCCACCAGCAGCGGCGTGGCGTCGGTGATCGGCAGGTAGCCGATGCGCACTGGCGCGTCCGGTTCGGCGGCGGCGCGGGCCTGCAGGCTGGACAGCAGCGGCACGGCACCGGCGGCGGTGAGCATGGCGCTCAACTTGAGAAAATCGCGACGGGACGTCGAGGAACAGCAGTCATCCATGCACATGGACAGCCTCCGAGGGCAAGGGGGATGGGGTGGGTTCGGCTGTGCGGCTTGCCCGCCGTAGGGTTTTCAGGATGTCGATACGTAGGGCGCCCAGTTCCTCGACCCGCTGTGCGCGCGGCTGCGGCAGGTCGATACGCCACTGGCCGAGGGTGCGCGCCGGGTGGTCGCCCAGTAGCAGCACGCGATCGGACAACAGCAGGGCTTCGTCGATGTCGTGGGTGATCAGCACGGCGGCGGTGTTGTGGGTGGCGATCAGTTGCAGCAGCAGTTGCTGCATGTCGGCGCGGGTCACTTCGTCCAGTGCGCCGAACGGCTCATCGAGCAGCAGTACTTCAGGTTGGCGGGCCAGGCAGCGGGCCAGCGCAGTGCGCTGGGCCATGCCACCGGAGAGCTGGGCCGGGTACTGGCCGCGCGCATGGGCCAGGCCGACGGCGTCGATGGCATGGTCGATCCGCGCGTGGCGCTCGTTGCTCGAAAGCTTGGGCTGGCGGGCGAAATCCAGACCAAAGGCGACGTTCTTCTCCAGGCTGAGCCACGGCAGCAGGCTCGGGTCCTGGAACGCCACCGCCAGGCGCGGGTGTGGCCCTTGCAACGCCTCGCCATGCAACGTGACGACGCCGCCACGCGGTTGCTGCAAACCCGCCAGCACCCGCAGCAGGCTGGACTTGCCCACCCCGCTGGGGCCTAGGAGGGTGACCACTTCGCCAGCGGCGAGCGTCAGGTCGAACTGCGCCAGCACCGCCTGCCAGCCACCCTCGCGGGGGTAGCCCAGGCTGATGTCCCGGGCTTCGAGCAACGCATCGCTCATGCCGTGGCCGCCTGGCGCTGCAACTCGGCGCGCAGTTGCACCAGGCTCGGGGTGACGATCGGCACGAATGCCGACTCACGCCAGCGGCGGGCGAACCCTTCGCCGTAGGCGGTCAGGTAGGCCTTGCCACCGCTGGCCTGCAGTTCCAGCTGCACGGCGTCGGCGGCGCTTTCGGCGAGGGTGATGCGCAGCTTGAACAGGGCGGCCGGCTGCTTGAGGAAGCGGCCGTCGAGCAAGCCCTGCTTGAGTTCACCGACCGTGTTCTCCAGGCGCTCCTTGAGCACCAGGCGGGCCTCTTCGAGGAACGAGCCACGGCCCTGCAGGTGCTCCTGCACCTCGTCCAGTGCGCGCCGGGCCAGGCCGATGGCCATGCCGCACTGCAACGCGAGGAACGCCGGGCGCACCGTGGGCAGGAACTCGCGGGCATTGTCATGCAACAGCCAGTCACGGGCCAATTCCACCTGGTGGAAGGCCAGGGCGGCGGTGTTGCTCGACTGCAGCCCCATCAGTTGCAGATCGTCGGAACGTTCCAGGCCTTGGGCGGTGGACGGAATCGCGACCACGAACGGCGCGCCACCGGCATCATCCTCGATGGCCGCGGCCACCACGAAGCCGCATTTGCGCAGGTTGGTCACCCAGTGCAGGCGGCCTTCCAGGGTCCAGCCGTGCGCCTCGGGCCGACCGCGCACTTGCAGGGCCTCGATGCCGGACAGGAACTTCATGGCATTGGACAACCCCGTGGCGCCAGCCAGCTCGCCCTTGAGCAGGTCGGGGATCAAGCGCTCGCGTAGAAGCTGGTTGGGGCTTTGCAGCAGGTATTCGATGAAGGCGCGTTGCCCCCAGCAGACGAAAGCCGCGGCCAGCGAGCGGCTGGCGATGGCGGCGATAGCTTCCACCGCTTCGGTGACGTCGCCGCCCGAGCCGCCAAGGGCTGGGTCGACACCGACGCGCAACAGTTGCGACTCGGCGATGTGCGCCAGGACCAGGTGCGGGTCGCACCGGCCCTGGTCGATGGCTTCGGCATTGGCATCCAGCCAGTGGCGAAATGCGGAATCAAGCATGTCCCTACTCCTTTGAAACGCCGGCCACGCCGGCACCGGGCGTGGTTTACGCCGAAGGCTGCCAGCGGTACTTGCCCAGCTCGTCGTTGAGCGGCGTCTGGGCGAACACATTAGCAAAGTTGCACAGGGTTGCGAGGCTCACGCCAAGGATCACTTCCAGGGCATTGCCCTCGGTGAAGCCGGCGTCGCGGAAGGCCTGGTAGGTGGCATCGCTGACATTGCCACGGGTGGCTATCACTTCGCGGGCAAATTCGGCCAGGGTCTCGAAGCGGGCATCCGGCAATTCACCACGGGCGCGCAGCGCATCGACTACCTCTTGCGGCAGCTTGGCCTTGTTCAGCGCCACGGCGGTGTGGCCGGCCACGCAGAAGTCGCAGCCGTGCTTGGTGGCGGCGATCAGCTGCACCACTTCACGCTCGGCCAGGGTCAGTTCCGACTTGCCATTGAGCGCCGACACCGTGACGTAGGTTTCCAGAGCGGCCGGGGCGTTGGCCAGGATGCCCAGCAGGTTGGGGATGAAGCCTGAGTTCTTCTGTGCGTTCTCGAGGAACGGACGCGCGGCTTCCGGGGCGGTCTGCAGGCTGTGTAAAGTGATGCGCGCGGACATGGAGTGGTCTCCTTTGATGTAGGTCGCTACAGTCTGTTGGTTATAAGAAGTAGCATCCATATTCATCAGTCGCCTTTCCTTGCTCCAGAGTCCTTGCATTAGATGATTTCATCCAGCCACCTCGTCGATTGGTTATTAGAAGGCCTGGAGCTCGACGCCAGCCTGTTCCATGTCGGCCGCTACTGTGGTGGCTGGCATGCCAGCACCCAGGGCATGGGCCGGGCCAGTTTCCATCTGCTGGTGCAGGGGCATTGCTGGCTGCATATCGATGGCCAGCCCGAGGCGCTGCGGCTGGAAAGCGGCGACGCGGTGTTCCTGCTGCGTGACTTGGGCTATCGACTGTCAAGTGACCGCGACGCAATGGATGCCTGCGCACAACCACGCCAGGCGATGCAGGGGCTGGATCTGGAAGCGGGTGATGGCGTGGGGCTGGTGTGCGGGTTCTTCCACTTCCAGACGGGGCTTTCGACGCTGATCGTCGAGGGGCTGCCGGGCTGGATCCTGCTGCGTGCCGGGGACCCGGCCGGGAGCGCGGCACGGGCGCTGTTCGAGCTGATCCTGGAGGAGTGTCGACGCGCGCCTCAACCGTCGGCCACGTTGCTCGAACGGCTGACTCACCTGTTGTTCCTCTACGTGCTGCGCCAGCAAGTGCATGAAGGGCTGTCGCTCGGCGGCCTGGTCGCCCTCGCCCGCCAGCCGGCCTTCGCCGGGTTGCTGGAGCAAATGATCGAGCAGCCTGGGCAGGCCTGGACGCTGGAGAGCATGGCGGCCTGCGCGGGGCTTTCGCGCTCGGCGTTCTTCAAGCGCTTCAACGAGCTGGCCGGGCAGTCACCGGGGCAAGTGCTGCTGGCGCTGCGCATGCGCCATGCCTGCCAGTTGCTCAAGGCGGGCAATACCGTCGAGCAGGTGGGCGCGCAGGTGGGGTATCAATCGGTGGCTGCATTTACGCGGGCGTTTGCCAAGGCGGTGGGGGTGCAGCCGGGCGCGTATCGCAGGCAACGCAATGAGCCGTAATGGCTTCGGCTTTCAGCGGTTGGGTTTTGGCGCAAAGACTGAAACGCACCGCCTACCTATCGCATTTCACGATCATTGCCCGGCACATTCTCGATTGGTCAAAACACCTGCGCTCGCGCAAGCTGCGCCCTGCCCCTACCTGTACTAGGAACCTGCCCCTTGTCCACTTGGTTGCCCCCTCCACTGCGCCAACTCAGCCAGCGCCTGCGCAGCGAAACCGCCGTGAACAGCGATCTGCCGGGCCACTTCCGGCAAAAAGCGATCGAGCGCGGCTACACCCTGAGCGACAGCCAGAACCGGGTGATCGAGGCCATGGCCCGCACACTGGCCACGCTCGACACGGATCAGCCGCGCAGCCTGTACCTGCATGGCGCGGTGGGGCGCGGCAAGAGCTGGCTGCTCGACGGTTTCTTCCAGGCAGTGCCCACGCCCGCCAAGCGACGCCTGCATTTCCATGACTTCTTCGCCCGCCTGCACCAGGGCATGCACCGCCACCGGGCACTGGACGATGCATTGGGGGCGACCCTCGATGCGCTGCTGGGCGATTGCCAGGTGCTGTGCTTCGACGAGTTCCATGTGCACGACATCGGCGATGCCATGCTCCTCACCCGGCTGTTCGGCGCCCTGTTCCAGCGCGGTGTGCTCCTGCTGGTGACCTCCAACTACGCCCCCGAAGGGCTGCTGCCCAACCCGCTGTACCACGAGCGCTTCCTGCCGGTGATCCGCCTGATCAACAGCCGCATGCAGGTACTGGAAGTCGGGGGCGACACGGATTTTCGCAGCCTGCCGGCCAACCGTGAACACCAGCGCTTCACCCGGGGGCATTACGTCTGGCCTGGCACCGCGGAACAGCGCCAGGCGCTGGCGCTGCCGGCAACTTCGCCATGCGTGCTGGACATCAACAAGCGGCCGCTGCGCGCCTTGGCCTGCGAAGATCGGCAGGTGATGTTCGCCTTCGACGACCTGTGCGAGCAGCCCACCGCAGTGATCGACTACCTGGCACTGGCCGAACGTTACGAGCACTGGATCATCGATGGCCTGGACGACCTGGCCGAGTGCTCGCTCGCCGCGCAGCAGCGGTTCGTCAATCTGGTGGATGTGTTGTATGACCAGGATCGTCAGGTGACAGTGATTGGCAAACGGTCATTGGAGCAGAGCCTGAACGGGTCGCTTGCCGACTTGATGCGCACCCGCAGCCGATTGGGGCAGCTGCATCGGATTGGCCCCTGTAGGAGCGGCTTTAGCCGCGATGCAGGCATCGCGGTGCCCGGCACCCGCTTCGCGGGTGATCGCGGCTGAAGCCGCTCCTACAGAGGCCGTATCAGGTCAATGGGTTCAACCCGCCCTGGGCAAATCCGCCAGCACCCCTTCGATCTCCCCCAGTACCGCCGGGTCGTCCAGGGTCGAGGGCGCAACATAGTCCTGCCCGTCGGCAATCTTGCGCAGCACCGCCCGCAGAATCTTGCCCGAGCGGGTCTTGGGCAGGCGCTTGACCAGCCGCACGCGGTTGAAGCAGGCCAGCGCGCCGATCTGCTCACGCACGCTGGCCACCAGCTCGCCCTGCAACTGTGCCTCACTGATGCCCTGCCCGTCCTTCAACACCACCAACGCCAGTGGCACCTGCCCCTTGATTTCGTCATGCACGCCGATCACCGCGCATTCGGCCACCGCCGGATGACGCGCCACCAGGTCCTCCATCTCGCCCGTGGACAAGCGATGGCCGGAAACGTTTATCACGTCGTCGGTACGGCCCATGATGTAGACGAAGCCGTCGTCGTCCAGGTAGCCACCGTCACCGGTGTGGTAATAGCCCGGATAGCTGCGCAGGTAAGCTTCCAGATAGCGCTGATGATCGCCCCAGAGTGTCTGGCTGCAACCGGGCGGCAGTGGCAAGGCGATCACGATGGCGCCCTGCTGACCGGGCCCTAAAAGCGTGCCCTCGTCATCCAGCACCTGCACGTTGTAACCCGGCACCGCACGGTTGCTGGACCCCGGTCGGGCGGCGCTGCCCTCCAGCCCCACGCAGGGCGCGGTCACCGGCCAACCGGTCTCGGTCTGCCACCAATGGTCGTGCACCGGCTTGCCGCTGACCCGCTCCAGCCATTCATGGGTGCTGGAATCGAGCTTCTCGCCCGCCAGGAACAACTGGCGCAATGACCCCAGGTCGTGACGGCGAATGAGCTCACCGTCCGGGTCTTCCTTGCGGATCGCACGCATCGCGGTGGGCGCGCAGAACAAGCCATTGACCTTGTACTGCTCCACCACCCGCCAATAGGCCGAGGCGTCCGGGGTGCGGATCGGCTTGCCTTCGTAGAACACCGTGGTGCAGCCACTCATCAGCGGCCCGTAGACGATCAGCGAATGGCCGACCACCCAGCCCACATCGGAAATCCCCCACCACACATCGCCCGCCTGCATGCCATAGACGTGGCGCATGGCGTAGCACAGGGCCACCGCGTTGCCGCCATTCTCGCGCACGATGCCCTTGGGTTTGCCGGTGGTGCCGGAGGTATACATGATGTACAGCGGGTCGCCCGCGTCCAGCTCCACTGGAGCAACCGGCGCGGCGCCCGACAATGCCTGTTCCCAGTCCAGGTCACGACCGGGTTGCAGCTCGGCCTGCGCCTGGGGCCGCTGCAGCACCAGCACATGCCGGGGCTGGTGCCGGGCCAGTTGCAGGGCGCGATCGACCAGCGGCTTGTATTCGATGACCCGGTCGAACTCCAGCCCGCACGAGGCCGTGAGCAACAACGTCGGCCGCGCATCGTCGATGCGCAGGGCCAGTTCGTTGGCGGCAAAGCCACCAAACACCACCGAGTGCACCGCGCCGATCCGCGCGCAGGCGAGCATGGCCATCGCCGCCTGGGGCACCATGGGCATGTAGATGATCACCCCGTCACCCTTGTTCACACCCAGCGAGCGCAGCAGGCCCGCCAGGCGCGCGACTTCGCCCCGCAGCTGGTTGTAGGTGAAGGCCTGCTGCACGCCGGTCACGGGCGAGTCATAGATCAGCGCCAACTGCTCACCACGGCCCTGCTCGATCTGATGGTCGAGGGCCAGGTAACAGCTGTTCAGCCGGCCGTCGGCAAACCAGCGGTGGGTACCGTCGGGGTTTTCCTGCAAGGTGAGCGAGGGCTTGCGCTGCCAGGCCAGCTGTTCGGCCTGGGCTTGCCAGAAGGCGGCGGGATCGCTGATGGAGTGGGCGTAGCTGTGCTGGTAGGTCATTGGTTCGCAACCCGGTACTTGTTGTTATAGAAGGGCGAACTTCGAGTATGGACCGGTGCCTGCAGCCTGCCATTTGACTTAAGTCGCAACCCATATGCAGATTTGCAGTGGTCATCTGGCTAAAATGGCCGCCCGCCGATTCAAGACCCGTTCCATGCACAACCTCGACGACCTCCGCGCCGGCCGCCTGCGCGGCATCACCCGCCTTGACCTTGAGTTGGGCCTGAGCGAATTCCCCCGCGAAATCTTCACGCTGGCCGACAGCCTGGAGGTGCTCAACCTCAGCAATAACGCCCTGAGCGAATTGCCCGACGACCTGCATCGCCTGACGCGGCTGAAGGTGCTGTTTTGCTCCGGCAATCGCTTCACCGAGCTGCCATCGGCGCTGGGACGTTGCGCGAACCTCGAAACGGTGGGTTTTCGCGACAACCAGATCCAGCTCGTCACCGCGCAGGCGCTGCCTGCCAACCTGCGGGCACTGATCCTCACCGAAAACGCACTGGAGACACTGCCGGATGCCTTGGGCGACTGCGCCTGGCTGCAAAAGCTGATGCTCGCCGGCAACCGCCTCGCCGCCCTGCCCGAGGGCCTCGCCCGCTGCGAACGGCTCGAACTGCTGCGCATCGCCAGCAATCGCTTGTCGGCCTTGCCTGATTGGTTGCTGCGCATGCCCAGCCTGGCCTGGCTGGCCTATGCCGACAACCCGATGCCGGAGGGTTTCGTCGCACCCGCCGACGAGGGCCACTGCCCACGGATCGCCTGGCGGGATGTTCACCTCGAACAGGTGTTGGGCCAAGGCGCCTCCGGCGTGATCCACCGTGCCATGTGCCAGGATGCGCCGATGGCGGTCAAGCTGTACAAGGGCGCGCTCACCAGCGATGGCTCCCCCCTGGCGGAAATGAGCGCCTGCATCGCTGCCGGCGATCATCCGAACCTGGTGCGCCTGGCCGGCCGCATCGATGATCATCCACAACAGCTGCCGGCCCTGGTGATGCACCTGATCGCCCCGCACTGGCGCAACCTTGCCGGCCCCCCCAGCCTCGACAGCTGCACCCGCGACCGCTATGCCGAAACGATCACGCTGCCCCTGGCCGGTGTGCGTCGACTGGCCAGCGGCATCGCCTCGGTGTGCGCGCACCTGCACGGGCGCGGCCTGAGCCATGGCGACCTGTATGCCCACAACATACTGTTCGACGACGACGGCCAGTGTCTGCTGGGCGACTTCGGCGCGGCGTCGTTCCACCCCCAGGCGCGGGCCCTCGAGCGCCTGGAAGTCCGCGCCTTTGGCATCCTGCTGGAAGAGCTGCTGGCGCATTGCCCTGAAAACGACAAGGTGCTGCACGTCTTGGCCCGGCGTTGCCAGCACCCCGACGTGACGCATCGGCCGCTGTTCAGCGAACTGCTGGACAGGCTGTCGGACTGATTGCCTGCCCCATTTCGGGGCAAAGGCTCTAGAATGGATGCCCCTCCCCCCTAGAGCCCGCCATGGACATCGATCAGGCCCGTACTTTCCTGGAAATCGTCCGCTGCGGCAGCCTTGTGGCCGCCGCCGAGCGCCTGTTCGTGTCGCAGACCGCCATCACTGCCCGCGTGCAGCGCCTGGAGCAGCAACTGGGCTGCCAGTTGTTCGTGCGCAGCCGCAGCGGCGCCAGCCTGACCGCCGACGGCGAGGCGTTCGTCAGCTACGCCAACCAGCTGGTGCAGACCTGGGAAGCCGCACGCCGGGACCTGCCGCTGCCACAAGGCTGCCAGCAAGTGCTGCATGTGGGCGGCGAAGTGAGCCTGGGCAACCCGATGATGCTCGACTGGGTCGGCGCCCTGCACCAGGAGATGCCCAACCATGCCATCCGCAGCGAAGTCAGCGACGGTGAGTCGCTGTTGCGCAAGGTGGAGATGGGGCTGCTGGACGCCGCGCTGGTCTACCAGCCAACGTACGGCCCGGGCCTGCAGGTGGAACAGTTGATGGAGGAAAAGCTGATCCGCATCCGCCGGGTCGACCAGCCCGAGCCCTATGTCTACATCGACTGGGGCGCCGCCTTTCGCCGCCGCCACGACGCCGCCCTGCCCGACCTGGCCCGCGCGCCGCTGAGCTTCAACCTCGGGCCGCTGGCGCTGCAGTTCATCCTCGACCGTGGCGGCAGTGGCTACTTCCGTACCCGCGTGGTGCAGGCTTACTTGCAGAACGGGGTGTTCGAGCGGGTGCCCCAGGCGCCGGAGTTCACCTACCCGACCTATCTGGTCTATGCCCGCGAGCGTGACAGCGCGGCCCTGCAACAGGCCTTCGCCATCCTGCGCCGGCTGGTCGCGGCCGGCGAGAGCGACTGGTCACAACGCTGGGACCCGCTGATCTGAGCCCTGCGCGGCGGCGGTCAGCAGGTGCCGCTTGAGGGCGGCGATCAGGTCGGTCTGGGTGATCACGCCGACCAGACGCTCGCCGTCCAGCACTGGCAGGCAGTGCCGGCCCTGTTCACCGAGCAAGGGCAACAGGCGTTCCAGCGGGTGCAGGGGGGTAACGCTGACCACCTGGCGGTTCATCACCTGCTCCAGGCGCACGGGCTGGCGTCGCAACAGGTTGCGCCAGCGGATGCATCCACGCGCCATGGCCGCCTCGAGCAGATCGGCGACGCCGACGAGGCCTACCAGGCGCCCCTCGTCCAGCACCGGCAAAGTCTGCAGGTGGTGGCTGGCCAGCAGCTTCCAGGCCTGCTCAAGAGTCATGCCGGGCGTTGCCAGCTGCACATCGCGGGACATCACCGCCCCGGCATCGATGCCGCCCAGGCTGCGCTGCAAGGCATGCTGTTCGGTGGCCAGGACAATGCGTTCGAGCTCGTCGCGGGTGACGTCGACGAACTCGCCGATGTCCGCCAGGGCCAGGTCAAGGTCGGCGCTGCTGATCCCAACCCGTTCGCTGGGCAGTGGATCGCGAGTGTGGTGAAGGTCCTTGCGCGGCACTGCGCCCTTTGGGTAGCGCACACCGGTGAGGCGGTTGTACAGCACCGCCACGGCAACCAACACCATGGCATTGAGCAGCACCGGCTCAAGCAGATGATCGCCCAGCGCCACCAGCCCCGGGTCGGCCAGCACCGCGCTCACGGCAACGCCACCACCGGGCGGGTGCAGGCAGCGCAACAGGCACATCAACAGGATCGCGATGCCCAGCGCAGCCGCCGCGACCCACAGCCCATCACCGAAACCCTGGCGCATGGCCAGCCCCACGACCCCGGCCAGGACGTAACTGCCAAGTACCGGCCAGGGCTGGGCCAAGGGCCCGGAGTGCACGGCGAACACCAGCACCGCCGAGGCCGCCAGCGGGCCGAGCAGGTGCAAGGCGATGGATGGACCATAGACGAGGCTGCACAGGTAACCGGCGAGGAACAGGCCGAGCAGCGCGCCGACACCGGCGCGCAACCATTCTTTGGGTGGGATGTTCAAGGGCGCCGGGAGCAGGCGTTGCAAGCGGGTGTCGGGACGCGAGGCAAGCATCGGGATTTTCGGGTCGTGTTCTTCTGATCAAAAAGAAAGCCCAGCGCGACCGGCCTGGGCCCTGTGTTGCGCAATGCGGTGGCGCAAGGGGCTCCGTCCATGGAGAGATGGAAACCGAAGGGTTTCATGGCAGCGGATTTTGCCCGGCGGGTGTCGGGACGGCCAATTCAAAAAACTGCGGCTGTACTGCAATTTTTTTGCAGGGTTGATCCGTACCCCTGTAGGAGCGGCTTCAGCCGCGATCACCCCCGCCCCCCCGGGCCGGGCCCGCCCCCCCCCCCCCCCCCCCCGCCCCCCCCGGCCCGCGCCCCCCCCCCCCCCCCCCCCGCGGCCCCCCGCCCCCCCCCCCCCGCGGGGGGGGGGGGGGCCCCCCCCCCCCCCCCCCCCCGCTCCTACAATGCCCCCTTGCGGGGCAACTCGATACTGACCCGCAAACCGCCCTGCGGGCTTTCCAGCAACGCGATTCGCCCGTCCCAGGCCTCGACAATATCGCGCACTATGCCCAGGCCAAGGCCATGACCGTCAACCTGCTCGTCCAACCGCGAACCCCGCTCGAGCACTTGCAGGCGCTGCGCCTCGGGGATGCCCGGACCATCGTCATCGACCCACAACCGGTAGCCCGCTTTCGTCGCTGCAATGCCCAACCGCACCTCGCTGTCGGCCCACTTGCAGGCGTTGTCCAGCAAATTGCCGAGCAGTTCCAGCAGGTCTTCGCGATCCCAGGGCAACAGCAGGCCCGGCGCCACGTCGCGCTCGAGCAACAAGCCTTCGCCATGGATCATGCCCAAGGTGGCCAGCAACCCCGGCAGTTCGGCGTCGCAATCGAACTGCGCGCCGGGCAACGCATCCCCGGCCAGGCGTGCGCGGTTGAGCTCGCGGGCCAGACGCTGCTGGATCTGTTCCAACTGCTCACGCATCTGCGCGCGCACCTCGGGCAGCGCCTGCAAACGCTCACTGGACGCCAAACTGAGCAGCACCGCCAGCGGCGTTTTCAGCGCATGCCCCAGGTTGCCCAGGGCATTGCGCGAACGGCGCAGGCTGTCTTCGGTGTGCGCCAGCAAATGGTTGATCTGGTCGACCAGCGGCTGCAGCTCGCTGGGCACCTCGGCGTCGAGTTGCGAACGCTGCCCCTGCTGCAACTGGGCGATCTGCCGGCGCGCCCGCTCCAGCGGGCGCAGCGAGCGGGTCACGGTGATGCGTTGCAGCACCAGCACCAGCACCAGCGCCACCAGGCCCATGCCCAGGCCGATCTGCTGCATGCGCCGGAAGCCTTCGCGGACGGGGGAATAATCCTGGGCGACGCTGATGGAAATATCCTGCCCCAGGCGTCGGTAATCACCGCGATAGGCCAGCAAATGCTGACCCTCCGGGCCCAGTTCATGGCCATCGTCCAAACCCGGCTTGCCAGGCTTGGGCATGTCCAGGTCCCACAACGAGCGTGAGCGCCAGGTGCCCTGGTCGAAATCGATGCGGAAGTAATAACCCGAGAACGGCCGCTGGTACGCCGAGGAGATGCGCCGCTCGTCCAACTGCAAACCGGACGGCCCGCGCACCAGCGCCACCAGCAGGTTTTCGCTTTCCTGGCGCAGGCCGGTTTCCAGGTAACGCTGCAGCCCGGCCTCGAACAGCCACAGGGTCAGTTGCGCCAACGCCAGGCCGACCACCACCAGCACCGCCACCAGCCCCAGGCTCAGGCGCGCCTGGATCGACTTCACGCAGCACTCCCGGCGTACACATAGCCTTGGCCGCGACGGGTCTCGATCACACTGCGCCCAAGCTTGCGCCGCAGGTGGTTGACGTGCACTTCGAGCACGTTGGAATCACGCTCGGTCTCGCCATCGTAGAGGTGCTCGGCCAGGTGGCTCTTGGACAGCACCTGGCCCGGGTGCAGCATGAAGTAGCGCAACAGGCGGAACTCGGCGGCAGTCAGCTGGATATCGACACCCTCGCGGCTGACGCACTGGCGCGACTCGTCCAGGTGCAGGCCGGCGGCCTCCAGCGTGGGCTGGTTGGCCAGCCCCTTGGCGCGGCGCAACAGTGCCTGGATGCGCAGTTGCAGCTCTTCCGGGTGGAAGGGTTTGGTCAGGTAGTCGTCGGCCCCGGCCTTGAGCCCTTCGATGCGCTCGGCCCAGGAGCCACGGGCGGTGAGGATCAGCACAGGCGTGACCAGGTTCGCCGCGCGCCATTGCGCCAGCACCTCGAGCCCCGGCAGGCCCGGCAGGCCGAGGTCGAGCACGATCAGGTCATAGGGCTCGCTCTGGCCCTGGTACACCGCATCGCGGCCATCAGCCAGCCAGTCCACGGCATAGCCCTGGCGCTGCAGCGTGGTAGTCAGCTCATCGGCCAGGGGCACATTGTCTTCGACCAGCAACAGGCGCATTCAGTCGTCTTCCTCGTCTTTGAGCAGCGCGCCGGTGCGCGCGTCCAGCTTGATCTCGCGCACCACGCCCTCTGGGGTCAGCAGCTCGACTTCGTATTCGTAGCGCTCGTGCTTCTCTTCCAGCTCCGCCTCCAGCAGGCGCGCCCCGGGGTAACGCCCCAGGGCGGCCTCGAGCAGTTGCTCGAGTGGCAGGATGATACCTTGCTGGCGCAGCGCCAGCGCCTCGTCCTGGTCCAGGTCGCGGGCGGCGGCCAGCGAACAGACGGCCATCAGAGCCAGGGCCAGGTAGCGCGCCGTTCGCGGTAACTCACGCATCAGTTGTCTCGCGCATCCTTCAGTACTTCACCAGTCTTGGCGTCCAGGTCGACGTCCCACTCGACGTTCTGTGCGTCGCGCAGTTCGACCTTGTAGATGTAGCGGCCGTATTCGTCCTCGAGTTCGCTGTCGGTGACGGTGGAGCCCGGGTGCTTGGCCACGGCGACGGCCTTCAGCTCGTCCAGCGACTTGATGGTCTTGGCGTTGACCAGCTTGACCACCTCATCGGGCTGTACGTCCTTGGCGAAGGCGGCGTTGGCAGCGAAAGCGAGAGTGGCGGCGGTGAACAGGGCAGTCAAAGTTTTCATGGGGTCACTCCATCGGGGTGTGCAAGTTGTCTACGGGATCAAGACTAACCGGGAGTCCTTAACTCAACCTGAAAACAGCTGGCCGCATGATAGCGCAGTTGGCTGGCGGGCCTGTACCGGCCTCATCGCGGATGAATCCGCTCCTACGGGGCGTGTTCATCCGCGATGGGCCATCTGCCCCTATAATGAGCCGCCTGCATTGCTCGAGATCCTGCCATGAGCGCCATCCACATCAAGTACCCCGCCCTGACCTTCAAGGCCGGCCACCGCGCCCTGCGGCAGATCCGTGAGCGCGGCCTGCAGGCAGCCGATGTCGGTGTGCTACCGGGCGCGGCCGGCGGCCCCAAGCCACTGGGCATCCAGGGCCTGGACCTGGCGCTGTTCGGTGAATGGCTGCCGTCGGCGCCACGCCAGCGCGCGCTGATCGGTGCCTCGATCGGCTCCTGGCGCTTCGCCAGCGCCTGCCTCGACGACCCGGTCGCCGGCCTGCGCCGCCTCGGCGAGCTGTACACCGAACAGGACTTCGCCAAGGGCGTGACACCCAAAGAGATCAGCCAGAGCAGCCAGCGCATGCTCGACGACCTGTTGCAAGGCCGCGACGGGCAGATCCTCGCCAACCCGCACTACCGCCTGAACATCCTGGTGGTGAAGAGCCATGGCCAGCTGGCCCACGACCACCGCGGCCGCCTCGGCATGGGCCTGGGCTCGGTGATCGCCAGCAACCTGCTGGGGCGCGAGCGCCTTGGGCGGCACTTCGAGAGGGTCATCCTGCATGATGTGCGCGAGGCGCCGCCCTTGGAGGCGCTCACCGACTTCCCCTCGCGCAACCTGCCGCTGGACCTGGCCAACCTGCGCCACGCCCTGCTCGCCTCGGGCTCGATCCCGATGGTCATGGAAGGCGTGCGCGACATCCCCGGCGCGGGTGCGGGCACCTACCGCGACGGCGGCTTGCTCGACTACCACCTCGACCTGCCCTACCGCGGCGACGACCTGGTGCTCTACCCGCACTTCACCGACAAGGTGGTGCCCGGCTGGTTCGACAAGGCCCTGCCCTGGCGCAAGGGCGACGCCACGCGCCTGCGCAACGTACTGCTGATGACCCCCTCGGCGCAGTACCTGGCCGCCCTGCCTTATGGCAAGCTGCCCGACCGCAACGACTTCAAGCGCTTCATGGGCGACGCCCCCGGCCGCAAGCGCTACTGGTACCAGGCCATCGCCGAAAGCCGGCGCCTGGGCGACGAGTTGCTCGAGCTGATCGCCACCGGGCGATTGCAGGATCGCTTGCAAGCCTTGTAGCGGCCATGCTGGTAGACTGCGCGCATCATCGATTCACACAGAGTTATGCCAGCGTGGAAATTTTCAAAGAGTTCACCTTCGAATCGGCTCACCGCCTGCCCAATGTCCCGGCCGGCCACAAGTGTGGCCGCCTGCATGGCCACTCGTTCAAGGTCGCCCTGCACCTGACCGGCCCGCTCGACCCGCACACCGGCTGGATCCGCGACTTCGCCGAGATCAAGGCGGTGTTCAAACCGATCTACGAGCAGTTGGACCACAACTACCTCAACGACATCCCCGGCCTGGAAAACCCCACCAGCGAAGTGATCGCCAAGTGGATCTGGGACCAGGTCAAGCCGCTGCTGCCGGAACTGTCCAAGGTGCGTATCCACGAAACCTGCACCAGCGGTTGCGAGTACAGCGGCGACTGAGCGGACAGTCAATTACGCTTGGTGTAAGACTCGAGCGCCGGAAAGGGCCGCTTCAGCACATGCAGGCTGACACGCCCCTGGTAGGCAACAGAACCGGTGTACAGGTAAGGCTGCCGGCTTTGCAGGCGCCGGGTCACCGGGTTGTCATCGACATCCAGCATTGCCACGTTGACACAGCGCTCGCCTTCAATCAGGTCCTGCGGGTCCACCCCCCTGAGCTGCCACATGTCTTCGCCGATGTAGATCACCCACTCCGGCACCTTGTGGTGGCCCGGGTACATCCCCATGTAGCCAACAGCATCCGTATCCAGGTAGCTGGTGTCGATGCTGGGGCTGCCATCGACATCACCGCTTACCGGGCGAATCTGGTAATAGTAGTGCCCATTGCGTTCATAGGCGCCGAACCAGAACAGATCATGCAGCGTCCCCCCGCCGTGGCCCTTCAATGGCGACCAAGGCTGCAGCGAGCCTTCGCGGCTTTCGGTACGCAAGTACTCATCTTCGCCGTCGCCACGCTCAAACCCCACCCAGATGGGCTTGAGCAGATGGCGGGAGGCTCGCCACTCGAGAGGATCGATACGCTTGCCATCCTCTTGCCACCACCAACGGGCAATGAATGAAAGCTGTGGTTGATACTTGAAATAGAACGCCATCTGCCTGCCACTCCGCGCATTGTTTCAGGAGTGATCACGGTATTTGGGCACAGCAATTGGCGGCAGAGGGAAACAGGCTACTCCAACGCATCCGTGAGAAAGCGCGGTGCGATGTAGCGCTGGTAATGCGCTTCGGACAACAGGAAGAACTCGCGGTCGATGGCATCGCGCAACTGCGGCAGTTCCCAGTCGCGGAACTCCGGCAGCAACGCCATCCCGTAAGCCTCCAGGTCACGGATCATCCGCGCCCCTCGGGCGATCAGCTGATACGCCCAGCAATACTCCGACTGCTGCGCCACGAAGCGGATCGAGCGCTGTTCCAGTTGCTGGCGCAGCAAGCCTTTGTCGAACACTTCCAGCTTGGCCATCATCACCTGCACCAGCAGTTGCTCCAGGCGCAGCCACACGGCGCGTTTCTGCGCATCGTCGTAGCCGTTCCAGTGGATCACTTCGTGGTGGAAACGCTTGCAGCCGCGGCACACCAGGTCTCCGTACACCGTGGAGCAGAGGCCGACGCAAGGGGTCTTGATGGACTGGTTGGACATGGAAAAACAACGGCTTGGCGGGGGAACACCGGGTCATGTTAGCCCTTTGTCTAACCAGGGTCACCCGTTAAAGTCATGATCGGCGCCTTACCTTCGGCTTTTTTTTGCCGTAGAATCACACCGCCTTTTCAAGGCACCAATGTCCGTTGGAAGCTGTTTTCAAAGCGTCACGAGCACAGTTGATCCGGCAGAACGGCGTTGGCCCGGGCCATGCACCCCTCGCATGCCCGCGCCAGCCCTCATCAGCTCCCGTTCTGCAGGCGTAAAACTTTGAAAGCAGCTTCTGTAAGGATTCTCTGCGACCCTGGCTGGGCGACTCAAAAAGTCGTCGCTGCGCATGGGTGCATGGAATGCTGGATGAGCGTCCCGGACTCCCTTTAGGGACCACTGATGAGGGTAATAACTGTGCTTGAAGCCTACCGCAAACACATCGAAGAGCGTGCCGCTCTGGGTATCGTGCCCCAGCCGCTGAACGCCGAACAAACTGCAGGCCTGGTCGAGCTGCTGAAAAACCCGCCGGCCGGCGAAGAAGCCTTCCTCGTAGACCTGATCACCAACCGCGTTCCGCCAGGGGTGGACGAAGCCGCCTACGTCAAGGCCGCGTTCCTCTCCGCCGTCGCCAAGGGCGAAGCCAAGTCGCCGCTGATCGACCGCAAGCACGCCACCGAGCTGCTCGGCACCATGCAGGGCGGCTACAACATTGAAACGCTGGTCGCGCTGCTGGATGACGCCGAACTGGGCGCCATCGCGGCCGAACAGCTCAAGCACACCCTGCTGATGTTCGATGCCTTCCACGACGTGGCTGAAAAAGCCAAGGCCGGCAACGTCCACGCCAAGGCCGTGCTGGAATCCTGGGCTGCCGGCGAGTGGTTCACTTCGCGTCCGGCCATCGCCGACAAGTACACCCTGACCGTGTTCAAGGTGCCTGGCGAAACCAACACCGACGACCTGTCCCCTGCCCCGGACGCCTGGTCGCGCCCTGACATCCCGCTGCACGCCCTGGCCATGCTGAAGATGGCCCGCGACGGCATCGAGCCGCAGCAGCCAGGTTCGGTCGGCCCGCTGGCCCAGATCGAAGCCGTGAAAGCCAAAGGCTTCCCGGTCGCCTACGTCGGCGACGTGGTCGGTACCGGTTCCTCGCGTAAATCCGCCACCAACTCGGTGCTGTGGTTCTTCGGCGACGACATTCCGTACGTCCCCAACAAGCGCGCCGGTGGCTTCTGCTTCGGCACCAAGATCGCCCCGATCTTCTACAACACCATGGAAGACGCCGGCGCCCTGCCGATCGAGTTCGACTGCACCAACCTGGCCATGGGCGATGTCATCGACGTCTACCCGTTCAAGGGTGAAGTGCGCCGCCACGGCAGCGACGAACTGGTCACCAACTTCGAGCTGAAAACCGAAGTACTGCTGGACGAAGTCCGCGCCGGCGGCCGTATCCCGCTGATCGTCGGCCGTGGCCTGACCGAGAAAGCCCGCGCCGAGCTGGGCCAGGCCCCTTCGGACCTGTTCAAGAAGCCCGAGCAGCCTGCCGCTTCGACCAAGGGCTTCACCCTGGCGCAGAAGATGGTCGGCCGCGCCTGCGGCCTGCCGGAAGGCCAGGGCGTGCGCCCAGGTGCCTACTGCGAACCGAAGATGACCACCGTCGGCTCCCAGGACACCACTGGCCCGATGACCCGCGACGAGCTGAAAGACCTGGCGTGCCTGGGCTTCTCCGCTGACCTGGTGATGCAGTCGTTCTGCCACACCGCGGCCTATCCGAAGCCGATCGACGTCACCACCCACCACACCCTGCCAGACTTCATCCGCACCCGTGGCGGCGTGTCGCTGCGCCCAGGCGACGGCATCATCCACAGCTGGCTGAACCGCATGCTGATGCCTGACACCGTCGGTACCGGTGGCGACTCGCACACCCGCTTCCCGATCGGCATCTCGTTCCCGGCCGGTTCCGGCCTGGTGGCCTTCGCCGCCGCCACCGGCGTCATGCCGCTGGACATGCCAGAGTCGATCCTGGTGCGTTTCAAGGGCAAACTGCAGCCCGGCATCACTCTTCGTGACCTGGTCCATGCGATCCCTTACTACGCCATCCAGAAAGGCCTGCTGACCGTCGAGAAGAAAGGCAAGAAGAACGCCTTCTCCGGCCGCATCCTGGAGATCGAAGGCCTCAACGACCTGACCGTCGAGCAAGCCTTCGAGCTGTCCGACGCCTCGGCCGAACGTTCTGCCGCCGGTTGCACCATCAAGCTGCCAGAGAAGGCCATCGCCGAGTACCTGCAGTCCAACATCACCCTGCTGCGCTGGATGATCGGCGAAGGCTACGGCGATGCCCGCACCCTGGAGCGCCGCGCGCAAGCGATGGAAGCCTGGCTGGCCAAACCTGAGCTGCTGTCGGCCGACGCCGACGCCGAATACGCCGAGATCATCGAGATCGACCTGGCCGACGTGAAAGAGCCTGTGCTCTGCGCACCTAACGACCCGGACGACGCCCGCCTGCTGTCTTCGGTACAGGGCGAGAAGATCGACGAAGTGTTCATCGGTTCGTGCATGACCAACATCGGTCACTTCCGTGCCGCCGGCAAGCTGCTGGACAAGGTCAAGGGCGGCATCCCGACCCGCCTGTGGCTGGCACCGCCAACCAAGATGGACGCCCACCAGCTGACCGAGGAAGGCTACTACGGCATCTACGGCAAGGCTGGCGCGCGCATGGAAATGCCAGGCTGCTCGCTGTGCATGGGTAACCAGGCACGTGTGCAGACCGGCTCGACCGTGGTGTCGACCTCGACCCGCAACTTCCCGAACCGCCTGGGCGACGCGACCAACGTGTACCTGGCCTCGGCCGAACTGGCCGCAGTCGCTTCGATCATCGGCAAGCTGCCGACCGTCGAGGAGTACATGCAGTACGCGAAAGACATCGACAGCATGGCTGCCGACGTCTACCGCTACCTGAGCTTCGACCAGATCGCCGAGTTCCGCGAAGCCGCGGCCAACGCCAAGATCCCGGTGGTCCAGGCGTAAGTTGAGCGGCAAGTTGTAAGCTGCAAGCTACAAGAAGAAGCCCTGGCAGAAATGCCGGGGCTTTTTTGTTGTTTTTGCTTGCCCGCGAAGAGGCCGGAACAGGCAGCCTCAGATAACGAAGAGATCAACGAACCTGTGCACCGGCATGGCCTCCAGCGCCTGCTGATCCTTGCACACGTCCAGGATCGCCTCACAGCGCTGCCGCGCAAACCGCGTCGCCAGGTTCTCCCTGAACTTGGCTTCCAGCAACGGTATCCCCTCTGCCCTGCGCCGACGATGACCGACCGGGTACTCCACCACCACTTCCCGCGTATGACTGCCATCCTTGAAGAACACCTGCAGACCGTTGGCGATCGAACGTTTGTCAGGCTCCAGGTATTCGCGGCTGAAACGCGGCACCTCGACGACCTCCATCTTCTCGCGCAGGCGGTCGATGCTCGGGTGCGCGGCGTGGAAAGCATCTTCGTAATGCTCGGCCACCAGGCTGCCGAAGATCAGCGGTACGGCCGTCATGTACTGCAGGCAATGATCGCGGTCGGCGGCGTTGGCCAGCGGGCCTTCCTTGGAGATGATGCGGATCGCCGACTCCTGGGTGGTGATGACGATTCGCGTGACTTCATGCAGGCGGTTGCGCACCTGTGGGTGGAGGGCCAACGCGGCCTCGCAGGCGGTCTGCGCATGGAACTCGGCGGGAAAGCTGACCTTGAACAGCACGTTCTCCATGACATAACTGCCGAAGGCCTGGGGCAGGCGCAGTACCTGCTGCTCTTCAGGCTTGAGCGCCAGGTCCTTGTTGGTGTGGCTGAACGACACGTCGTAGAAGCCCCACTGCGCCGCCGTCAGCACGCCGGGCACGCCCATTTCGCCACGCATGGCGATATCGGCCAGGCGCACCCCGCGACTGGAGGCGTCCCCCGCCGCCCACGACTTGCGCGAGCCGGCATTGGGCGCATGACGGTAGGTGCGCAAGGCCTGGCCGTCGACGAAGGCATGGGACAGCGCCGACAGCAGTTGTTCGCGGTTGGCGCCCATGAGCTTGGCGCAGACTGCGGTGGAGGCCACCTTGACCAGCAGTACATGATCCAGGCCGACCCGGTTGAACGCGTTCTCCAACGCCAGCACACCCTGGATCTCATGGGCCATGACCATTGCATCGAGCACGGTGCGCATGGTCAGCGGCGCCTCGCCAGCGGCCACACGCCTTTGCGAGAGGTGGTCGGCGATGGCGAGGATACCGCCGAGGTTGTCCGAAGGATGAGCCCACTCCGCGGCCAGCCAGGTATCGTTGTAGTCCAGCCAGCGGACAGCACAGCCGATGTCCCAGGCAGCCTTGACCGGGTCGAGGCGGTAGCTGGTCCCGGGGACCCGCGCGCCATGGGGGACCACGGTGCCCTCGACCAGTGGGCCCAGCAGCTTGGTGCACTCGGGGAAGCGTAGGGCCAGCAGGCCGCAGCCCAGAGTGTCCATCAGGCAGTTGCGGGCGGTGTCGAGGGCTTCGGCGGAGTCGACCTGATAGTCCAAGACGTAGTCGGCGATAGCCTGCAGGATCTGGTCGTAGTCGGGGCGAGTGTTGACGTCGACGTTGGCGCTCATTGGCGGCTCCTTGAAAACGGGGGCCGCACAGCGGCCCCGCTCAACGAAAGCCGTGCGCCATTGGTGCGTTAGAAGCTGTCGCCAGGCACGCGCACCCAGCCCTCCATCAGCACCCGAGCGCTACGGCTCATGATGGCTTTGGTCACGGTCCACTGCCCGCCCACCTGACGCGCCTCGGCACCGACCCGCAACGTGCCGGATGGGTGCCCGAAGCGCACGGCACTGCGCTCACCTCCTCCGGCCGCGAGATTGACCAGCGTTCCGGGAATCGCCGCCGCCGTACCAATGGCCACCGCAGCGGTACCCATCATCGCGTGGTGCAACTTGCCCATGGACAGCGCGCGCACCAGCAAGTCGACTTCTTCGGCATTGACCGTCTTGCCACTGGAAGCAGTGTAGGTGGTCGGCGCCGCGACGAAGGCCACCTTGGGTGTGTGCTGACGCCCGGCAGCCTGATCGACGTGTTCAATCAAGCCCATGCGCACCGCGCCATGGGCGCGGATGGTCTCGAAACGCTGCAACGCGGCGACATCGCCGTTGATGGCCTCCTGCAGCTCGGTACCGGAATAGCCGAGGTCGGCGGCGTTGACGAAGATGGTCGGGATACCGGCGTTGATCAACGTTGCCTTGAAGGTGCCGACACCTGGCACCTCGAGGTCGTCCACCAGATTGCCGGTGGGGAACATCGCCCCACCATCGCCGTCCTCGTCGGCGGCCGGGTCGAGGAACTCCAGCTGCACCTCGGCGGCCGGGAAGGTCACGCCGTCGAGCTCGAAATCACCGGTTTCCTGCACCTCACCGTCGGTGATCGGCACATGGGCGATGATGGTCTTGCCGATATTGGCCTGCCAGATGCGCACGGTGGCGATGCCGTTGCGTGGAAGACGCGCAGCATCGACCAGGCCACTGGCGATGGCGAACGAGCCGACCGCAGCGGAGAGGTTGCCGCAGTTGCCGCTCCAGTCGACGAAAGCCTTGTCGATCGACACCTGGCCGAACAGGTAGTCGACGTCGTGATCGGCCTTGATGCTTTTCGACAGGATCACCGTCTTGCTGGTGCTGGAGGTGGCGCCGCCCATGCCATCGATCTGCTTGCCGTACGGGTCGGGGCTGCCAATCACCCGCAACAGCAGGGCATCGCGGGCCGGGCCGGGGACCTGGGCCTGCTCGGGCAGGTCCTGGAGGCGGAAGAACACGCCTTTGCTGGTGCCGCCACGGATGTAGGTGGCGGGGATTTTGATTTGAGGTACGTGTGCCATTGTTGTGATTCCTGATCTTTTCGTTTCGGCGAACATCCCTGGGGCTGCTTTGCAGCCCTTTCGCGGCTCAAGGCCGCTCCTACAGAGACACACGATCGCCTGTAGGGGCGGCCTTGTGCCGCGAAAGGGCCGCGAAGCGGCCCCCGCTCACTCAGGCTGCGCCTTCCAGGAAGTCCTGGGCAAAGCGCTGCAATACCCCGCCCGCCTCGTAGATCGACACCTCTTCGGCGGTATCCAGGCGGCAGGTCACCGGCACCTCGACACGTTCGCCATCGCGCCGCGTCACTACCAGGGTCAGCGTCGCGCGCGGCGTACGCTCACCGAGCACGTCGTAGGTCTCGCTACCGTCCAGCCCCAGGGTCTTGCGGTCGGTGCCCGCCTTGAACTCCAGCGGCAACACACCCATGCCCACCAGGTTGGTACGGTGGATGCGCTCGAAGCCTTCGGCGACGATCGCCTCGACCCCCGCCAGACGCACACCCTTGGCCGCCCAGTCGCGGGACGAGCCCTGGCCGTAGTCGGCACCGGCGACGATGATCAGCGGTTGCTTGCGCTGCATGTAGGTTTCGATGGCTTCCCACATCCGGGTCACCTTGCCTTCCGGCTCGATGCGCGCCAGCGAACCCTGCTTCACGCTGCCGTCGTCCTTGCGCACCATCTCGTTGAACAGCTTGGGGTTGGCGAAGGTGGCGCGCTGCGCGGTCAGGTGATCGCCGCGGTGGGTGGCGTAGGAGTTGAAGTCCTCCTCCGGCAGGCCCATCTTCGCCAGGTACTCGCCGGCGGCGCTGTCGAGCATGATGGCGTTGGACGGCGACAGGTGGTCGGTGGTGATGTTGTCCGGCAGCACGGCCAGCGGGCGCATGCCACGCAAGGTGCGCTCGCCGGCCAGGGCGCCTTCCCAGTAAGGCGGGCGGCGAATATAGGTGCTCATCGGACGCCATTCGTACAGCGGCGCAACCTTCGGCCCCCTGTCCTCTTCGATGGCGAACATCGGGATGTACACCTGGCGGAATTGCTCAGGCTTCACCGACGCACGCACCACGGCGTCGATTTCTTCATCGCTCGGCCAGATATCCTTCAGGCGGATCTCCTTGCCGTCGACCACGCCTAACACATCCTTCTCGATGTCGAAGCGGATAGTGCCAGCGATAGCGTAGGCCACCACCAGCGGCGGCGAGGCCAGGAAGGCCTGCTTGGCGTAGGGGTGGATGCGCCCGTCGAAATTGCGGTTGCCCGACAACACGGCGGTGGCGTACAGGTCGCGGTCGATGATCTCCTGCTGGATCGCCGGGTCCAGCGCGCCGGACATGCCGTTGCAGGTGGTGCAGGCAAAGGCGACGATGCCAAAGCCCAACTGCTCCAGCTCCTGCTCCAGCCCCGCTTCCTTCAGGTACAACTGCACGGTCTTGGAGCCGGGCGCCAGCGACGATTTCACCCAGGGTTTGCGGGCAAGCCCGAGCTTGTTGGCATTGCGCGCCAGCAGGCCTGCGGCGATCACGTTGCGCGGGTTGCTGGTGTTGGTGCAACTGGTGATGGCGGCGATGATCACCGCGCCATCCGGCATCTGCCCCGGCACTTCGTCCCACTGGCCGGCAATGCCCTTGGCCGCCAGGTCGCTGGTGGACACCCGGGCGTGCGGGTTCGACGGGCCGGCCATGTTGCGCACCACACCCGACAGGTCGAAGCTCAGGGTGCGCTCGTACTCGGCCTTGGCCAGGCTGTCGGCCCACAGGCCCGCAACCTTGGCGTAGGTCTCCACCAACTGCACCTGCTGCTCGTCGCGGCCGGTGAGCTTGAGGTAGTCGATGGTCTGCTGGTCGATGGCGAACATCGCCGCAGTGGCGCCGTATTCCGGGGCCATGTTGGAGATGGTGGCGCGGTCGCCCAGGGTCAGCGCGCTGGCGCCTGCACCGTGGAACTCGAGGTAGGCGCCGACCACCTTCTGTTTGCGCAGGAACTCGGTGAGTGCCAGCACCAGGTCGGTGGCAGTGATGTTCGGGGCCAGACGCCCCGTCAGCTCGACGCCGACGATTTCCGGCAGGCGCATCCACGAAGCGCGCCCCAGCATCACGTTCTCGGCCTCCAGGCCGCCGACGCCGATGGCGATCACGCCCAGGGCATCGACGTGCGGGGTGTGGCTGTCGGTGCCGACGCAGGTGTCCGGGTAGGCGACGCCGTGGTCGTTGTGGATCACCGGCGACATCTTCTCCAGGTTGATCTGGTGCATGATGCCGTTGCCCGGCTGGATCACGTCGACGTTCTTGAACGCCTTCTTGGTCCAGTTGATGAAGTGGAAACGGTCCTCGTTGCGACGATCCTCGATGGCGCGGTTCTTCTCGAACGCCTGCGGGTCGAAGCCGCCGCACTCGACGGCCAGCGAGTGGTCGACGATCAGTTGCACCGGCACCACCGGGTTGACCTGGGCCGGGTCGCCGCCCTTGTCGGCGATGGCGTCGCGCAAGCCGGCCAGGTCCACCAGCGCGGTCTGGCCGAGAATGTCGTGGCACACGACGCGGGCCGGGAACCAGGGGAAGTCGAGGTCGCGCTTGCGCTCGATCAACTGCTCGAGCGAGGCGTTGAGGGTGGCTGGATCGCAGCGGCGTACCAGGTTTTCAGCGAGCACGCGGGAGGTGTATGGCAGGCCGTCATAAGCGCCGGGCTTGATTGCCTCGACTGCGGCGCGGGCGTCGAAATAGTCCAGGGCGGTGCCTGGCAGGGGCTTGCGGAATGCGGTGTTCATATCGTTATCAGGCTCGGTCACGGTATGCGGATTGCAGGTCAGGCCACGGGGGGCGCTGCGCGCCCCTTTCGCGGCACAAGGCCGCTCCTACAGATATTGCGCCGCCCTTGTAGGAGCGGCCTTGTGCCGCGAAAGGGCTGCGCAGCAGCCCCAGCGATCTATGACTCAGCGTTGCTCGATCGGCACGAACTGGCGCTGCTCGACGCCAACGTACTCGGCGCTCGGGCGGATGATGCGGTTGTTGGCACGCTGCTCGAACACGTGCGCGGCCCAGCCGGTCAGGCGCGAGCAGACGAAGATCGGGGTGAACAGCTTGGTCGGGATGCCCATGAAGTGGTACGCCGAGGCATGGTAGAAGTCGGCGTTGGGGAACAGGCGCTTCTGCTCCCACATGGTCTTGTCGATGGCTTCGGAGACCGGATACAGCACGCTGTCGCCCACTTCGTCGGCAAGCTTTTTCGACCAGCCCTTGATCACCTCGTTGCGCGGATCGGACTCTTTGTAGATGGCATGGCCAAAGCCCATGATCTTATCCTTGCGCTCAAGCATGCGCAGCAGCTCGGCGGTGGCTTCCTGCGGCGTCTGGAACCGCTCGATCAGCTCCATCGCCGCCTCATTGGCGCCACCGTGCAGCGGGCCACGCAGCGAACCGATGGCGGCAGTCACGCAGGAGTACAGGTCGGACAGGGTCGAGGCGCAGACCCGGGCGGTGAAGGTCGAGGCGTTGAACTCGTGCTCCGCGTACAGGATCAGCGAGACGTTCATCACCTTGACGTGCAGGTCACTTGGTTTCTTGCCATGCAACAGATGCAGGAAGTGGCCGCCAATCGTTTCTTCATCGCTGGTGCAATCGATGCGCACACCGTGGTGAGTGAAGCGGTACCAGTAGCACATCACCGCCGGGAACAGCGCCAGCAGGCGGTCGGTCTTGTCGCGCTGGGCGTCGAAGGTCAGTTCCGGCTCCAGGGTGCCGAGCACCGAGCAGCCGGTGCGCATCACGTCCATCGGATGGGCGTCGCGCGGGATGCGCTCGAGGACTTCCTTCAGCGCTTGCGGCAGGTCGCGCAGGCCCTTGAGCTTGCGCTTGTAGTCGGCGAGCTCGGCCTTGCTCGGCAGCTCGCCGTAGAGCAGCAGGTAGGCGACTTCCTCGAACTCGGCGCCGGCGGCCAGGTCGCGCACGTCATAGCCGCGGTAGGTCAGGCCGGCACCGGCCTGGCCGACGGTCGACAGCGCGGTCTGCCCGGCCACCTGGCCGCGCAGGCCTGCGCCACTGAGTACTTTTGCTTCGGCCATGGTGTTTCTCCTTTCTTGAATTTGTTATGGACGCTATCTGGCTAATGCTGTTGGATCGGTGTTTGGTTCATCGCGGATGAATCCGCTCCTACAAACGGTTGTGCTCTACCTGTAGGAGCGGATTTATCCGCGAAGGGCCCTTACAGGTTTAACCTTTCTTCTGCGCAAACAACGCATCCAGACTCTGCTCGAAGGCGTGGTAGCCAATGGCGTCGTAGAGCTCCATGCGGGTCTGCATGGTGTCGATCACGTTCTTCTGCGTACCGTCGCGGCGCAGCGCGGTGTAGACATTCTCGGCGGCCTTGTTCATGGCACGGAACGCCGACAGCGGGTAGAGCACCAGCGACACGTCGACCGAGGCCAGCTCCTCGGTGGTGTACAACGGCGTGGCGCCAAACTCGGTGATGTTGGCCAGGATCGGCGCCTTCACCCGGTCGGCGAAGGTCTTGTACATCGAAAGTTCGGTGATCGCTTCCGGGAAGATCATGTCGGCGCCGGCTTCGACACAAGCCGCGGCACGGTCCAGCGCGGCGTTCAGCCCCTCCACCGCCAGCGCGTCGGTGCGCGCCATGATCACGAAGCTGTCATCGCTGCGGGCGTCAACGGCGGCCTTGATACGGTCGACCATCTCCTGCTGGCTGACGATCTCCTTGTTCGGGCGGTGGCCACAGCGCTTGGCGCCGACCTGGTCCTCGATATGGATCGCCGCGGCACCGAACTTGCTCATCGACTTGACGGTGCGGGCGACGTTGAAGGCCGAGGCACCGAAGCCGGTGTCGACATCCACCAGCAGCGGCAGGTCGCACACGTCGGTGATACGGCGCACGTCGGTGAGCACATCGTCCAGGCCACTGATACCCAGGTCCGGCAGCCCCAGGGAACCGGCGGCGACACCGCCGCCGGACAGGTAGATGGCCTTGAACCCGGCGCGCTTGGCCAGCAGGGCGTGGTTGGCGTTGATGGTCCCGACCACCTGCAGCGGATGTTCGGCGGCAACCGCGTCACGGAAACGCTGGCCGGGGGTGCTCTTCACTGTCATGACTCACCTCGTGGGCTATTGTTGTCGGCGCCCTGGTAGTGGCGCTCGATATTGCGCTTGGACGCGCCGATGTGGCGGCGCATCAGGAGTTCTGCGAGTTCGCCGTCGCGGGCCTCGATGGCGTCGAGGATGCGGTGGTGTTCGGCGAAGGCCTGGCGTGGCCGGTTGGGCGTGGTGGAGAACTGGATGCGGTACATGCGCACCAGCTGGTACAGCTCGCCGCAGAGCATCTTGTAGAGGGTCTGGTTACCGCTGCCCTGGATGATCCGGTAGTGGAAGTCGTAGTCGCCTTCCTGCTGGTAGTAGCCCTGCCCGGCCTGGAACGCGGCGTCGCGCTCGTGGGTGTCGAGCACATGGCGCAGCTCGTCGATGGCGGCCTGGCTCATGCGCTCGGCGGCCAGGCGGCAAGCCATGCCTTCCAGCGATTCGCGGATCTCGTACAGCTCGATCAGCTCGGCATGGCTCAGCGACACCACCCGCGCGCCGACATGGGGCACACGCACCAGCAAGCGCTGGCCCTCAAGACGGTGGATCGCCTCGCGCAGCGGGCCGCGGCTGATGCCGTAGGTGCGCGCCAGCTCCGGCTCGGAGATCTTGCTGCCGGGGGCGATCTCGCCCTTGACGATGGCCGCCTGGATGCGCCGGAAGACGTTCTCCGACAGGGTCTCGGTTTCGTCCTGGGTGATCGTCGCGGCCTGGGCTGTGTCCAGCATGATTGTCGACACCTTCAAAATCAATGACGGCAAAACTAGCCAAACCAAGGCTGAGAGTCAAAGACAAAAAGAATATTGTCGACAATCGTCTAATAACGAACTTACCCCGCCTCTACGCGGTCTGATCGCGGGCGCGCTGGCGTCAAGACCTCGGCGTGATAGAATGCCGCGCTTCTTTCGGAGCATGGAGCATGAACCTGTCATCTTTTCATGCTGCCGACACACTCATGAGGACGCTTGGCCAGTCGCCTTGCCCTGAACCCCGCACAGCACCGCGCCAGGATTATGAGACTCACACCCGCTTCACTGCTGCTCTGCCTGACCCTGCTGCCGGCCATCGCGCCCGCGGCGGAAAAGACCGTGTACGGTCTGAACGAATACGCCCGCCTGGGCGATCTCGACCTGGAAGTGGCGGCCAAGCTCGACACCGGCGCCAAGACCGCCTCGCTCAGTGCCCGCGACATCAAGCGCTTCAAGCGCGACGGCGAGAGCTGGGTACGCTTCTACCTGGCCATCGACGCCGCCCACAAACACCCCATCGAACGCCCCCTGGCCCGGGTCAGCAAGATCAAGCGCCGTGCCGGGGACTATGACGCCGAATCCGGCAAGGCCTACACCGCCCGTCCGGTCATCGAGCTCGATATCTGCATGGGCCAGACACGCCGCACCATCGAGGTCAACCTCACCGACCGCAGTGCCTTCCAGTTCCCGCTGCTGATCGGCTCCGAGGCCCTCAAGCACTTTGGTGCGCTGGTCGACCCAAGCCTAAAATACGCGGCCGGCAAACCTGCCTGTGCCACCGAAGCTCCCAAAGCAGAGTAATTCCGATGCGCTCTCTTACCCTCCACCTGAAAGTCTTGATCACCGTCCTGGTGTTGCTGGGCGTGGCGATCACGGCCTATCAGATCTTCGCCCTTGGTATCCCGGTGACCGAAGATGAAACCGACGACCTGTGGAACATCGACGCCAAGGTCGAGTTCGTCGCCAGCGCCAAGGACCCGGTCAAGGTGCAGATGTTCGTGCCGCCGCTGAACCGTGACTATGTGAGCCTCAACGAGAGCTTCATCTCCAACAACTATGGGGTGAGCGTCAACCGCGTCGACGGCAACCGCAAGGTCACCTGGTCGGCGCGCCGCGCCAGTGGCAACCAGACCCTCTACTACCGCCTGGTGCTCACCAAGCGCTACAGCAACGAAAAGACCAAGATCAAGGGCCCGACCTTCCGCGACAGCCTGGCCCTCGAGGGCCCGGAGAAGATCGCCGCCGAAGCGCTGATGGCACCGATCCGTCAACACTCGGCCGACGTCGAGACTTTCGTCAGCGAAACGATCAAGCGTGTCAACAATCTCAACGACGACAACGTCAAGCTGCTGCTGGCTGGCGACACCTCGTCGATGAAGAAAGCCCAGGTCATCGACCTGCTGCTGTCCATCGCCCACGTGCCGCTGGAGAAAGTCCACACCATCCGCCTGATTGCCGACACCCCGCAAACCCCTGAACTGTGGCTGCGCAGCTTCAACGGCAACGACTGGCTGTACTTCAACCCGGACACCGGCGAACAAGGCCTGCCCGCCGACCGCCTGCTGTGGTGGACCGGCGACGAGAACCTGATCAGCGTCGATGGCGGCAAGAAGGCCAACGTCACCTTCAGCATGAACAACAGCGAGATGAACGCCATCCGCCTGGCCAAGCTGACCGACGAGAACACCGACGCCGACTTCCTCGAGTACTCGCTGTACGGCCTGCCGCTGCAAACGCAACAGACCTTCATGATCATGGTGATGATCCCGATCGGTGTGCTGGTGATCCTGGTGCTGCGCAACCTGATCGGCATCCAGACCCTGGGCACCTTCACCCCGGTGCTGATCGCCCTGGCCTTCCGCGAAACACAACTGGGCTTCGGCATCGTGCTGTTCACGGTGATCACCGCGCTGGGCCTGTCGCTGCGTTCGTATCTCGAGCACCTGAAGCTGCAGATGCTGCCGCGCCTGTCGGTGGTGCTGACCTTCGTCGTGGTGCTGATCGCCGCCATCAGCCTGTTCAGCCACAAGCTGGGCCTTGAACGCGGCCTGTCGGTGGCGCTGTTCCCGATGGTGATCCTGACCATGACCATCGAACGCCTGTCGATCACCTGGGAAGAGCGCGGTGGCGGCCATGCCATGAAAGTGGCCATCGGCACCCTGTTCGCCGCGTCCATCGCGCACCTGCTGATGACCGTGCCGGAGCTGACCTACTTCGTCTTCACCTTCCCGGCGGTGCTGCTGGTCCTGGTGGGCTTCATGCTGGCGATGGGTCGCTACCGCGGCTACCGCCTGACCGAGCTCGTACGCTTCAAGGCCTTCCTGAAAAAGGCTGACGCCTGATGTTCGGCCTGCTCAAGACATGGAAAGCCCTGGAGGCCCGGGGCATCATGGGTATCAACCGGCGCAACGCGGACTACGTGTTGAAGTACAACAAGCGCCACCTGTACCCGATCGTCGACGACAAGATCATCACCAAGGAGCGCGCACTGGCGGCCGGCATCCATGTGCCGGAGATGTACGGCATCATCGAGACCGAGAAGCAGATCGAGAAGCTCGACGAGATCATCGGCGAGCGCAACGACTTCGTCATCAAGCCGGCCCAAGGGGCTGGCGGTGACGGCATCCTGGTGATCGCCGACCGCTTCGAGGACCGCTACCGCACGGTATCGGGCAAGATCATCAGCCACGAAGAGATCGAGCATCAGATCTCCAGCATCCTCACCGGCCTGTACTCGCTGGGCGGGCACCGCGACCGTGCGCTGATCGAGTACCGGGTCACCCCGGACCAGATCTTCAAGAGCATCAGTTACGAAGGCGTGCCGGACATCCGCATCATCGTGCTGATGGGCTACCCGGTGATGGCCATGCTGCGCCTGCCCACCCGCCAGTCCGGCGGCAAGGCCAACCTGCACCAGGGCGCCATCGGCGTGGGGGTGGACCTGGCCACGGGCCTGACGCTGCGCGGCACCTGGCTGAACAAGATCATCAGCAAGCACCCGGACACCACCAACGCGGTGGACGGCGTGCAGTTGCCCAACTGGGACGGCTTCATGAAGCTCGCCGCCAGTTGCTACGAACTGTGCGGCCTAGGCTACATCGGCGTGGACATGGTGCTGGACCAGGACAAAGGGCCGCTGATCCTCGAGCTCAACGCCCGCCCCGGCCTGAATATCCAGATCGCCAACGACTGCGGGCTCACCCAGCGTACCCACGCCATCGAGGCGCACCTGGAGATGCTGGCGAAGGAAGGCCGCACCGAGGATGCCGCGCAACGCGTACGGGTGTCGCAAGGGCTGTTCGGGCACGTTCAGCAGCTGTGACCCCATCGCGGGGCAAACCCGCTCCCACGAATCGATTGTGGGAGCGGGCTTGCCCCGCGACAGGGCCCCTAGACTCACCATGACACGTGAATGTCGTTGCCAACGCTAGGCGCATTTCCTACACAGGTCTACAATCGCCCCCTCGCTTTTTTCATCGCCGTCCATTCTGATGCCGACCTGTACGCTCCACCCCCTGCCCTACCAGCCCGACCCCGCGTTCTATTTCGCACGCCTGCGCACAGCGCCAGGCGCGATCCTGCTCGACAGTGCCCGCCCCCACGCCGAGCGCGGCCGCTTCGACCTGCTCAGCGCCTGGCCACGGCAACAGCTGCAGGCGCAGCCTGGCGAAACCGGCCAGGGCTACCTGCAACGCCTGCGCCAAGCCCTGGCCGACCTGGGCACGGCACGACTGCCTCCAGGCGTGGAACTGCCATTTGTCGGCGGGCTGATCGGCTACCTGAGCTACGACTTCGGGCGCCGCCTGGAGCATCTGCCAGCCGAAGCCCGGGACGACCTCACACTACCCGACGCCCACTTGGGCCTCTATACCTGGGCACTGGTGACCGACCATCATTTGCAGCGCAGCCAGCTGGTGTTCCACCCAAGCCTCGAGACGACCGAGCGGCACCGCCTGGTTCAGCTGTTTGCAGCGCCCGCCGCCACCAAGCCTGGTGAGTTCCAGCTACTCGCCCCCATGGCCGGCGACCTGAGCCCCGAGCAATACCGCAACGCCTTCGACAAGGTCCAGCAGTACATCCAGGCCGGCGACTGCTACCAGATCAACCTGACCCAGCGCTTCCGCGCGCCCTGCCAGGGCGATCCGTGGCACGCCTACCAAGCCCTGCGTGCGGCGTGCCCGACGCCGTTTTCCGGGTACCAGCAGTTGGATGCCAGTACCGCCCTGCTCAGCTTTTCTCCCGAACGCTTCATCCGCGTCAGCCAAGGCGAAGTCGAGACCCGCCCGATCAAGGGCACCCGTCCACGCGCCAGCGACCCCATCGAGGATGCACGCAACGCCGACGAGCTGCTGAACAGCACGAAGGATCGCTCAGAAAACCTGATGATCGTCGACCTGCTGCGCAACGACATCGGCCGCACCTGTGAGATTGGTTCGGTGAAGGTGCCGGAACTGTTCAGCCTGGAGAGCTACCCCAACGTCCACCACCTGGTCAGCAGCGTCACCGGGCGCCTGGCCGCTGGCCGCGACGCGCTGGACCTGATCGGCGGCAGCTTCCCGGGCGGCTCGATCACCGGCGCGCCGAAGATCCGCGCCATGCAGATCATCGACGAGCTGGAGCCCACCCGCCGGGCGCTGTACTGCGGCTCGCTGCTGTACCTCGATGTTCGCGGCGAGATGGACAGTTCCATCGCCATCCGCAGCCTGCTGGTCAAGGATGGCCAGGTCAGTTGCTGGGGCGGCGGCGCGGTGGTGGCCGACTCGCACTGGCAGGCCGAATACGAAGAGTCGATCGCCAAGGTGCGGGTATTGATGGAGACACTACAGGGCCTGTGAACGGCGGCGTCTACTTAGCGGGCTAGCTCGCGCCACAGGCACGGCAGCGAGCCTCGGGCCGGTGACAACCCTGTGGGAGCGGGCTTGCCCGCGAAAAGAGCAACATCGATCCTGGCCGTCTACCCTGCCATTTTTTGTTACCATCTGGACACTACGAGCGCACAGCGCCACTCACCTGATGGAAACCGCCTGATGAGCCAACCCTTCGACGTCGCCGCCCTGGCCGCGACCTACGCCAGCAAGTCCCCGCAGGAGATCCTCAAGCTCGCCTTCGAACACTTCGGCGACGATCTGTGGATCTCCTTCAGTGGCGCCGAGGATGTGGTGCTGGTGGACATGGCCTGGAAGCTGAACAAGCAGGTCAAGGTGTTCAGCCTCGACACCGGGCGCCTGCACCCGGAAACCTATCGTTTCATCGACCAGGTGCGCGAGCAGTACAACCTGCCCATCGAGATCCTCAGCCCCGACCGCGACAAACTCGACCCGTTCGTCAAGGAGAAGGGGCTGTTCAGCTTCTACAAGGACGGACACGGTGAGTGCTGCGGCATCCGCAAGATCGAACCGCTGCGCCGCAAGCTGGCCACCGTGAGCGCCTGGGCCACCGGCCAGCGCCGCGACCAGAGCCCCGGCACCCGCAGCCAGGTAGCGGCGCTGGAGATCGACAGCGCCTTTTCCACCCCCGAGCGCCCTCTGTACAAATTCAACCCGCTGGCGCAGATGACCAGCGAGGAAGTCTGGGGTTACATCCGCATGCTCGAGCTGCCGTACAACAGCCTGCATGAGCGTGGCTTCATCAGCATTGGTTGCGAGCCGTGCACCCGGCCGGTGCTGCCGAACCAGCATGAGCGCGAGGGGCGCTGGTGGTGGGAAGAGTCGACGCAGAAGGAATGCGGGCTGCATGCCGGCAACCTGATTACCAAGGCATAAGTAGTCGGGGCCGTTTCACGGCCCATCGCGGCTCAAGGCCGCTCCTACAGGTATTGCAGCGCATTTGCAGGCGGCGCTGTACCTGTAGGAGCGGCCTTGTGCCGCGATGGGCCGCAAAGCGGCCCCATACGATCTGAAATCAGTGCACCGGCAGCTCGACGCCCTCGAACAGCTCTTCCAGCTCCTGCTTGTTGTGGCACTGGATCGCCTTGGCCATCACCTCGCGGGTCAGGTGCGGGGCGAACTTCTCGATGAAGTCGCACATGAAGCCACGCAGGAAGGTGCCACGGCGGAAGCCGATCTTGGTGATGCTGGCCTCGAACAGCTCACTGGCATCCAGGCACACCAGGTCGCTGTCGAGCTTGGGGTCGACCGCCATCTTGGCCACGATGCCCACGCCCAACCCCAGGCGTACATAAGTCTTGATCACGTCGGCGTCGGCGGCGGTGAATACCACCTTCGGGGTCAGGCCGCGGTGATTGAAGGCCTCGTCCAGCTTGGAACGGCCAGTGAAGCCGAACACGTAGGTGACGATCGGGTATTCAGCCACCGCTTCGAGCGTCAGCTTCGGCAGCTTGGTCAGCGGGTGCCCCTGGGGCACCACCACGCAACGGTTCCACTTGTAGCAAGGCATCATGATCAGGTCGCCGAACAGCTCCAGCGCTTCGGTGGCAATGGCGAAATCGACGGTGCCATCGGCTGCCATTTCGGCGATCTGCATGGGCGAGCCCTGGTGCATGTGCAGGGCGACTTCCGGGTATTGCTTGATGAAGTTGCTGATCACCGGCGGCAAGGCATAGCGCGCTTGCGTGTGAGTGGTGGCGATGGACAGCGTGCCCTTCTTCTCGTTGGAGAATTCCTGGGCGATCTGCTTGATGCTCTCGACCTTGCGCAGGATCTCGCCGGCGGTATTGATGATGCGCTCGCCGGCCGGGGTGACGCGGGTCAGGTGCTTGCCGCTGCGGGCGAAGACTTCGACGCCCAGTTCGTCCTCGAGCAGGCGGATCTGTTTGCTGATGCCGGGCTGGGAGGTGTACAGGCTCTGCGCCGTCGCGGAAACGTTGAGGTCATGGTGCGCCACTTCCCAGATGTAGCGCAGTTGCTGAAGCTTCATAGATATCCCTCAAAGGCGGTAGGTCACCGGCGCGCCGGCAGCGACGAGTTATAACTATATTAGTGGCTTGAGAAATAAATCTAGAACTATTTTGTTACGATCGCCGGAAATTACCTACCACCACTTTCACCCTTTCCTACGCCCAAGATGCTGGGCGAGCGGCACCATGTAGACCGGCACCGGGGACAGTTGCAGCAGCCGCACCGCCGTGCGACCAATGGGGACGTCCACCCCCGCGCCCGCGCTGTGGCTGCCGAAAATCAGCAAGTCGACCGACAGGCGCTGCGCCTGTTCGAGGATCACCTGTGCCGGGTCGCCCTGACGCACCCGTACCGCACGAATCAGCGCAAGATCGGCCGCCTCCCCCAACTCTTCGCGGAAGTTGTCCAGCACCCGCTGCTCGATATTGGCCATTACCGTGTTGACCCCCTCGCTGTGCAACGTGTCGAGGGTCTGTTCGTCAAGGTAGCTCTGCAGGAGGGATTCGGCGAACTGCCCCATGGGTTCGACCGCGTGGATGACATACAGCTCCGCGTTGAAGGTCCGCGCCAGCGCCAGCGCGTGCTGCATGACAAAAGGCGCGTACACACCGAGGTCAGTGGCGTACAGCATGGAACGGATCATTCGACCTCCTCGACTGCCGCTGCGGCAGAGCAAGGTTCAGCTTAGCAGCGCGCTGGACTGGCGCCTTGCCGTCCAGCGCGCTGCCGACGCGGGCTGCGGGAGGGTCAAGGCATGCGATTGCGCCGGTCGACGAACGCCAGCGCCTGGTACAGCGCTTCCATGCGCGACAGGTTGCATCCGGCCGCCCTCGCGCGGGCCAGGGGTTCGCCATAGATCGCCAGCAGTTCCAGCGGCCGCTGCTGGACATGGTCGTGGTACATGCTCGGCCAGTAGTCCGGCATCTGCTCGGTGACGCGGAACAAATGGGCGGCGTACCCCTGCGGCAATTCATGCCCGCACGCCTTGGCCCCCTCGACCACTTCGGCCATCAACGCCTGGATCAGCGCACGACTGTCGGGGTCATTCATCAAGGGCGTGGTGCTGGCTTCCAGCAGCACCGAAAGACCGTTGTAGGGGACGTTCCAGACCAGCTTCTGCCAGCGCGCCTGGTTGAGATCGGTCATGGCCTGGGAGTCGATCCCTGCGGCATGGAACAGTGCGGCCCCCTCTTCCACCACCGCAAGGCCACCCGGCCCGCTGTGATAACCCAGGTTGACCGCACCCAATGCCTGGTGGCGGATTTCCCCGGGACGCTCCCGGTTCACGCAGATAAAGCAGAGCCCGCCGAGCAGATGCATGTCCGAACGCAGGGCAGGCCGCAACTGATCCTCCATCCCCAGGCCGTTCTGCAGCAGCACCACCTTTGCACCCGGCGCCGCCACCTGGACGATCAGTGGCGCCAACTCGGCATTGCTGGTGGCCTTCGCTGCGACCAGCAACCAGTCGCAGGGGGGCATGTCGGTGGCCGAGGCATAGGCCTGCACGTTGTCCAGCCGTAGCTGGCCATGCACAGCACTGTCGAGTTTCAGGCCCTGGGTGCGCACCACGTCATACTCGCTGCGCAAAAGAAAATGCACATCGAACCCGGCGCGGGCGAGCATCAGCCCATAGAAGCCACCGATGGCGCCGCTGCCAATGATACCGATACGGATATTGCGAGGGACCATGCTGCACTCCTGGTCGGGTGTCGTTGTTGTTTGTCCGGTTTTTCTACACGCAAACCAGCCGTTTTTCGATCCCTCACTATACTGGGGCAATGAAGGTCAAATAATCGACACGGAGTCGAGCATGTGCGTCTACCTGCCCCATCCCGATGATATTCCTGTCGAACTGGCCCTGCGTCCATCATCCAGCCTCTTTCGTCGCCACCTCTACACCCAAGGCCTCGGCGGCATAGCCTGCAACCAGCCTCGTGCTTACCGGCGCGGTACTGCGGTGGAGGTGCTGATGCCCTCGCTGGGGCTGGATGCACGCTACCCCGGCTATGTCGCCTGGTGCCAGAAGCTCGACGCGGGCTATCGGGTGGGCGTGGCCTTCACCGACAGCCAGGCGCTGTTCGCCGCGCGCATGAGCGAACAGGTATGCCAGATCCATCACTATTGCCAGCAGCAAGTACCCGGCGAGCTGGACAGCGACACCACCCAGCGCCTGGCCGCGCAGTGGGTCGACCAGCACGCCGATGCCTTCTCCGAGGCCAGCCTGCACACGCCCTCACCCACCTGAGCCCGCTTCGCCTGTAAAAACCCCGTGATTACGGGCCCAGGCCATTGTCGTGCCCCCGCTAACGCGTTAAGGTTCGGGGCTCCCCGCTGCGAACAAACTGCTGCTGGGCCGCACGGGGATTGCTGGCGGCCGGCACCCGTGACCTGACGAGTAACACGATGGCTGATTTACCGATCGATGACTTGAACGTTGCCTCCAACGAGACCTTGATCACCCCTGATCAGCTCAAGAAGGAAATCCCCCTCAGCGCCAAGGCCCTGCAGACCGTGACTGCCGGCCGCGAAGTGGTGCGCAATATCCTCGACGGCAAGGATCATCGCCTGTTCGTCGTGGTCGGCCCCTGCTCGATCCATGACATCAAGGCCGCCCACGAATATGCCGAGCGCCTCAAGGTGCTGGCCGAAGAAGTCTCCGACACCCTCTATCTGGTAATGCGCGTCTACTTCGAGAAACCGCGCACCACGGTGGGCTGGAAAGGCCTGATCAACGACCCGTACCTGGATGACTCGTTCAAGATCCAGGACGGCCTGCACATCGGTCGCCAGTTGCTGCTGGATCTCGCGGAAAAGGGCCTGCCCACCGCCACCGAAGCGCTCGACCCGATTTCCCCGCAGTACCTCCAGGACCTGATCAGCTGGTCGGCCATCGGTGCCCGCACCACCGAATCGCAAACCCACCGCGAAATGGCCTCGGGCCTGTCGTCGGCGGTCGGCTTCAAGAACGGTACCGACGGCGGCCTGACCGTGGCGATCAACGCCCTGCAATCGGTCTCCAAGCCGCACCGTTTCCTCGGTATCAACCAGGAAGGCGGCGTATCGATCGTCACCACCAAAGGCAACGCCTACGGCCACGTGGTGCTGCGCGGCGGCAACGGCAAGCCCAACTACGACTCGGTCAGCGTCGCCCTGTGCGAACAAGACCTGGCCAAGGCCAAGATCAAACCCAACATCATGGTCGACTGCAGCCACGCCAACTCCAACAAGGATCCGGCCCTGCAGCCGCTGGTGATGGAAAACGTCGCCAACCAGATCCTCGAAGGCAACCAGTCGATCATCGGCCTGATGGTCGAGAGCCACCTGAACTGGGGCTGCCAGGCCATTCCGAAGAACCTCGACGAGCTGCAGTACGGCGTGTCGGTGACCGACGCCTGCATCGACTGGGCGGCCACCGAGAAAACCTTGCGCAGCATGCACGCCAAGCTCAAGGACGTACTCCCCAAGCGCCAGCGCGGCTGACCGCCACGCAAACGAAAACGCCGGGCAATGCCCGGCGTTTTCATGCGTGAGACCTGATCAGACCTTGCTCGAGTGGCGCTGCTGGCGCTCCATGTAGCGCTCGACGTAGGAGCAGGACGGAATCACCGTATAGCCCATCTGCTCGGCATAGGCCAGGGCCTCTTCGGTCAGCGCGGCGGCGATCCCGCGGCCACGCAAGGCATTGGGCACGAAGGTGCGATAGATATCCAGCGTCTGCTTGCCCAGGTCCATATACGTCAGGTAGGCCCGGTGACCGTCCACGGTGGTCTCGAACTGATGACCCGCCTGGTCATGGTGGATGGTCAGCGTCTCGCTCATCACTACTCCTCGCAGGTCTTGTCGGCAGACCCTTACCTTACCGATGGGGGTTATCCGGCGGAGGAACCTCTACGCCACCTGTTGGCCGTTGGACAGCGGGACGATCTGCATCGTTCTGCCGTGCATGGCACCCTCAAATAGTAGGCGGCGCCTGCAAGATTGCTCAAGGCATCACGTATGAAAATGCTGACAGCAACCTCCCCGATCATGCCCTGGCCAGACAACAGCAACCGGATGTTCTAGGGCTAAGACGTCAACCGACAGTTAAAGTCACCGTTAGTTCAACAAAAAAGTTCCCGTACTACAATCGCTTGCGAACGCCGTGCAAGATTTTCACACTTTGCTCACAAACCCCGTCGCGCGCCCCCCATCGCGACATTTTTTTTGCAGTTCTTGCGCTCAGTCAGTTTACTTACTACAAGTAATGGGTACTATGTACGCCGGCCAGTTTCTCTTTTCCGAGAGATGGCTCTTTAATAGAAAGTCCTTGAAGGGGAACACGATGAACAACGTTCTGAAATTCTCTGCTCTGGCTCTGGCCGCAGTTCTGGCTACCGGTTGCAGCAGCGTATCCAAAGAAACCGAAGCTCGCCTGACTGCTACCGAAGACGCAGCAGCTCGCGCCCAGGCTCGTGCAGACGAAGCCTACCGCAAAGCTGATGACGCTCTGGCAGCTGCTCAGAAGGCTCAGCAGACCGCTGACGAAGCCAACGAGCGCGCTCTGCGTATGCTGGACAAAGCCAGCCGCAAGTAATAATCCTCACGGATTGTTATGGAGCCGACCCACTTGTGGGTCGGCTTTTTTTATTGCCCGAAGAACGCCAGGCCACACAAACAAAAAAGGGCCTGCACTAAGGCAGGCCCTCGAGAGTAGTACGAAATGGCTTACTGCAGTTCGAGCGGAATGCTCGACACGATCGGCGCACCGGCAGCGCTACCGACCGGCACGGCGATTTCAACGGGCATGCCATCTTCAGCGGCAACCACGTCACGCACCATGTCCCAGTTCATGCGCAAGTTGTTGGCCAGGTCTTCACGCTTGAGCAAGGCGTTGATGACAGCGGTGTGCTTGTCGACCACCGACGGGTTGCCATGGTCGTCCAGCGGTGTGTGCGCCTCGAGATAGACCTTGCCGCCACTGATACCGAACTTGTAGGGCTCGTTGATGATTCGCACCGGCGTACCCACCGGCACCATCTTCGACAGCTCCAGCACATTGTTGTTGAGCATGCGGAAGCAGCCGTGGCTGGTGCGCATGCCGATGCCGAACTTCTTGTTCGAACCATGGATCAGGTAGCCCGGCACCCCCAGGGTGAACTTGAACGGGCCCAGCGGGTTGTCGGGGCCCGCCGGCACCACCGCAGGCAGGATATCGCCATCGGCGGCATGCTCGGCACGGATCGAGGCTGGCGGGGTCCAGGTCGGGTTCGGGGTCTTGGCGGTGATCTTGGTGTTGGCGATTGGCGAGCCCCACCCCTCACGGCCGATACCCAGGGGGAAGGTGTGCACCACGCTCTGCCCTTTCGGGTAGTAGTACAGGCGGTACTCGGCGAGGTTGATCACGATGCCTTCGCGTGGCCCTGGCGGCAGGACGTAGCGGGTGGGCAGGACGATTTCGGTGCCGGCACCCGGCAGCCACGGGTCGACACCCGGGTTGGCGGCGATCATCTCGAGGTAGCCAAGGTCGTTGGCGGTACCGATATCGGCGAAGGTGTCTTCGTACTTGGCCTTGATGGTCTGGACCTGGCCGACGACGTCCTCACCGGGAGGTGGCAACGGCAGTTCCAGCGCAACAGCGGGGCCCGCCACCAGCAAGGCGGCAAGCGAGAGGCTACGGGTGACGGCGGGAAAGCGCGGCAACATCCGGTAAATCCTTCGAAAGTTCAGTCAAGAGATCGATTGTACACCCGCGCGGAAACAAGCGGGAGGCACAGGCGCCCTGCAAGCGTTTCAGATGATGAAAGGCGCTCAGAGTTCCGGCCACACCGGGCGCATGCCGCGCCGCTGGGCATCGAGGATCGCCTTGCACAGCAGGCACAGGCGATCGTCGCGATAGATCGTGCGCTCCACCCCCGACCAGCGCGGCTGCGCAGGCAGCAGGCCGCCGCACAGGGTCCGGTCGACCGGCACGCCCAGCTCGAACTGGCGGGCCGCCAGGTGAATGCGCACTTCCTGGCAGGCGAACAGGTCCAGCTGCTCGTCGGGCTCGATCAGTTGATAAGCGTACAGGGACCAGGCGGGACGCGGCATCGGGGGCACTCGAAACGGGGGGCGCAACAGTATCTGAAAGCGGCCCCCGATTAAAGCGTCACAACAAGGGTTTTATCGTCGGCCAGGCATTTTCCAGCAAGCGCTGCTGGGCGACCGGCGCCGGGTGGATACCATCGGCCTGCATCATCGCCGGCACCCCGCCCACACCCTCCAGGAAAAACGGTACCAACGGTACCTGCTTGTCTGTGGCCAGCTGTTCGTACACCTGGGCGAAGGCGCTGGTGTAACGCACGCCGTAGTTGGGTGGCAGGCGCATGCCCAGCAGCACGACCCTGGCCCCGGCCTCACGGGCACGATCGATCATCAGGGCAAGATTTTGTTGCAATTGCTGTGGCGGCTGCCCGCGCAGGCCATCATTGCCCCCCAACTCCAACACCACTAGATCCGGCTTGTGCGCTACAAGCAGCGCCGGCAGCCGCGCCCGACCACCCGCGCTGGTGTCGCCACTGATCGAGGCATTGACCACCTGGTCGTCGAAACCCTCGTTCTTCAGGCGCTGCTGCAACAGCTCAACCCATCCCTCGCGGGTATCCAGGCCAAAACCGGCGCTGATACTATCGCCAACGACCAGCACGGTTCCGGCCACCGCGCCCTGGGCCAGGCAATACAGGGCAAGCCCGGCACTCAACCACCATATTCGCATCGGATTCTCCATGGGCCCCAGCATTCTCGTTGCGCAGCACCTTAGCAAAGTGGTCCCCAGCGCGGAAGGCGACCTGACCATCCTCCACGCCCTCTCCCTCGACCTCGCCCAGGGCGACAGCCTGGCCATCGTCGGCGCGTCGGGCTCGGGCAAGTCGACGCTGCTCGGCCTGCTCGCCGGCCTCGACCGCCCCAGCGCCGGCAAGGTCGTACTGGCCGGCCACGACCTTGGACCGCTGGACGAAGACCAGCGCGCCCGGGTGCGCGCCGAGCATGTCGGTTTCGTGTTCCAGTCGTTCCAGCTGCTCGACAGCCTCAATGCCCTGGAGAACGTCATGCTGCCGCTGGAGCTGGATGGCCGTCGTGACGCCCGCGAACACGCCCGCAGCCTGCTTGAGCGGGTCGGCCTGGGCCAGCGCCTGAGCCACACGCCACGCCAGCTCTCCGGCGGCGAGCAGCAACGGGTGGCGATCGCCCGTGCCTTCGCTGCGCAACCGGCGGTGCTGTTCGCCGACGAGCCCACCGGCAACCTCGACAGCCACACCGGCGAGCGCATCAGCGACCTGTTGTTCGAGCTGAACCAGGAGCGTGGCACCACGCTGGTGCTGGTCACCCACGACGAGCGCCTGGCCACCCGCTGCCGGCGCCGGATCCGCCTGGACGCCGGTCGCCTGGTGGCGCCCCTGGAGCCATGATGACCCGACTGTCTTTACCGCGCCTTTGCGTCCTGGCCCTGCGTCAACTGCTGCGTGATGCTCGCGCCAGCGAGGTGCGGGTGCTGTTCTTCGCCTTGTTCGTGGCAGTGGCCGCCAGCACCGCCATCGGCTATTTCGGCGCGCGGCTCAATGGCGCCATGCAACTGCGTGCCAGCGAGTTCCTCGGTGCCGACCTTGTCCTGCAGGGTAGCGCCCCGCCGACCGAACAACAGATTGCCAGCGGTGCCTCACTGGGCCTGAGCCATGCGCGGGTGGTGGAGTTCACCAGCGTGGTCGGTGGTGACAGCGGCATCCAGCTGTCGAGCATCAAGGCCACCGACCCCGCTTACCCGCTACGCGGCCAACTGCGCAGCGCACCAGCACCCTATGCGCAGGAGGCAGTCGGTGGCGGGCCGGCGCCGGGCGAGGCCTGGGTCGAGCCACGCCTGCTGGCGGCCCTCGGGCTGGCGATTGGCGACAGTATCGATGTGGGCATGAAGACCTTGCGCATGAGCCGCGTGCTCACCTACGAGCCGGACCGCGCCAACAACTTCTACAGCCTCACCCCACGGGTGCTGATGAACCTCGCCGATCTTGACGCCACCGGTGTCGTCCAGCCAGGCAGCCGGGTCAGCTACCGCGACCTCTGGCGCGGCGATGTCGAGTCCCTGGCGCAGTATCGCCAGATCACCGAGAGCAACTTGGCAGCCAACCAGCGCTTGCTTGATACCCGTGACGGCAACCGGCAGATCGGCGGCGCCCTGGGCAAGGCCGAACGCTACCTGAACATGGCCAGCCTGGTAGCCGTGCTGCTGGCTGGCGTCGCCGTGGCCCTGTCGGCTTCGCGCTATGCCGCGCGGCGTCTGGATGCCAGCGCGTTGTTGCGCTGCCTCGGATTGTCCCGGCACCAGGCTCTGGGCCTTTATTGCCTGCAACTGGCCATGCTCGGCGTGGCCGCGGCACTCGCTGGCGCCCTGCTTGGCTGGCTGGCGCAACTGGGGCTGTTCCACCTGCTTGCCGGCCTGCTGCCCAGCCAGGTACCACCCGGCGGCCTCACGCCAGCGCTGGCCGGGATCGGTACCGGCCTGGTGGCACTGGCCGGTTTCGCCCTGCCCCCACTGGCTGCCTTGGGCCGGGTACCGCCCTTGCGTGTACTGCGTCGCGACTTGCTACCGATCCCTCCCAGCAGTTGGCTGGTGTATGGCGCCGCCCTGCTTGCCCTAGGCCTGATCATGTGGCGCCTGAGCCTGGACTTGCTGCTCACCTTCGCCTTGCTCGGTGGCGGGTTGATCGCCGCCCTGCTGCTCGGCGGCCTGCTGCTGCTCGGGCTACGTAACCTGCGCCGCCTTCTGGCCGACGCCCCACTCCCCTGGCGCCTGGGACTGGGGCAGTTGCTGCGTCACCCGCTGGCCGCCGCCGGCCAGACCTTGGCCTTCGGCCTGATCCTGCTGGCCATGGGGCTGGTCGCCTTGCTGCGCGCGGAACTGCTCGACACCTGGCAGGCACAGTTGCCCAAGGATGCCCCCAACCATTTCGCCCTGAACATTCTCGCCGACGATCGCCAGCCCTTCGCCGAGCGCCTGGCACAGATCAATGCCACTTCCGCGCCGCTGTACCCGGTGATACCCGGGCGCCTCACGCACATCGGCGATCAACCGGTCCGTCAGTTGGTGAGCAAGGAGTCCACCGGCGAGCGCGCCATCCAGCGCGACCTCAGCCTCACCTGGGCGGCCGAGTTGCCCCAGGGCAATGCCCTGAGTGCCGGCACCTGGTGGCAACAGGCACCTTCCAGCGACCAGGTGCCCGGCGTCTCCGTGGAGGCAGAACTGGCCCAGAGCCTCAAGCTGCAATTGGGCGACCTGCTGACCTTCGACATCGGCGGCCAGCAACGCCAGGCCCGCGTCAGCAGCCTGCGCACGGTGCACTGGGACAGCTTCCAGCCGAACTTCTACATGATCTTCCAACCCGGCACCTTGCAGGGGCTGCCCACCACCTACCTGACCAGCTTCTACCTGGCGCCAGGGCATGACCAGGAAGTGGTGGCCCTGTCACGCGCCTTCCCGGCGGTGACCATCCTCCAGGTCGATGCCCTGCTCGCCCAACTGCGCAGCATCCTCGCCCAGGTCACCCTGGCGGTGGAGTATGTGCTGTTGTTCGTGCTGGCGGCCGGACTGGCGGTGTTGTTCGCCGGACTGCAGGCGACACTCGACGAGCGTATCCGCCAGGGGGCGCTGCTGCGTGCGCTGGGGGCTACGCGACCGCTGCTGGTCAAGGCGCGGCGCATCGAGTTCGGCCTGCTCGGGGCGGCCAGCGGCGTGCTGGCCGCACTGGGTTGCGAACTGATCACCTGGGCACTGTATCGCTATGCCTTCGACCTGCACTGGGCACCGCACCCATGGTTACTGCTGCTGCCACTGGCAGGCGCAATTTTGGTCGGCGGTGCCGGTGTAATCGGAACACGTCGGGCACTCAATGCCAGCCCGCTGGCGGTGTTGCGGGAAAGCTGAGGTTCACCTCTGTAGGAGCGGCTTCAGCCGCGATGGGAGCGCCGCGTACCTGGCACCCGCTTCGCGGGTGATCGCGGCTGAAGCCGCTCCCACAAAGGTCGCGCCAAGCGCTATGGGTTGTAACTGATGGTATTGACATACCAAGTAGCCTCGCCCGTGGGCGTGTGCACCACCACCTCGTCGCCCTCCTCTTTCTTGAGCAGGGCACGGGCCATGGGCGAATCGATGGAGATGTAGTCGTTACGCCCATGAATCTCGTCATAACCGACGATACGAAACTTCAGTTGCTCGCCCTCGTCGTTCTCGATCTCGACCCAGGCCCCGAAGAACACCTTGCCTTCCTGCTGCGGTGAATAGGTGACGACCTTGACGTCCTCCAGGCGCTTGCGCAGATAGCGCACGCGACGATCGATCTCGCGCAACAGCTTCTTGTTGTACTGGTATTAGGGCCCCAGATCGAAACATACTATTCACAGGGCTAGTTCCTCGTAGGATGGCCGGACGATACAAACGCTCCAGATCATCTTCGGTTCGCTTCGTCGTAGATCAAAGCAGAAGCTACCTAGCTTCGGTGCGGTTACGCCGGCTTAGCGGCAGCCGTGGGTTGGAGGCGATCAGTACGGCCCCCTCTGTTTTTGGACCGTAAGCAGCCAATTTGTAAGCCCCTTATTGCTGGTCATAAATGAGTTTCTGTGGGCAGCTTGATGCTTCCCCAGAGTGCCACCGCGATCATCATCGCCATCAGCAAAAGCATTGCAGGAGCGCCCTGAGCGCTCAACACAATGGCCGCAGCAAATGGACCTGCGGCCTGTGCGAGAAGCATGGGCCGCGCAAGTGCTCCCATCCGGGCGCCGTAGCCCTGAGGACCAAAAAGCACCAACGGTAATGTGCCTCTGGCGATAGTCAGAATTCCCATACCCGCGCCATAAAGTGCCGCTCCAGGAAATGCCAGCCAAGGCACACCAGGGATAAACAGGCAGATGCCGATGAGGCTTACCATCACACCGACACGAGCCGACCAGCTCGGATGAAGATGCCGGGCAATCGAAAACTCCAACACCCTGGCAACCACCTGGGCCGGTCCAATGACCATCCCGACCGCCAATACCGTGACCGTTGGCAGGCCCAGTTGCTTGAGCGCCGCGAGCAGGTGAACCGAGAGGCTGGCCATGACGAAAGCGACTACCGTCAGCAGTCCTGCAACAAGCCAGAAAAGGCGGCGGCTACCTTCATCGAGCGTCACTGCTACCCCTTTTTTCGAGGTTGATTCTTCTCCTGAGCCGAGCGGTTTCGGCACCGCCAGCCAATGAACAGGCAAGCCAACCACAACATGAATCGCAGCAAGCACCAAGCAGGTATCCCGCCAGCCGATCCAAGACTCCAACGCTGCCAGCGCGGGCCATCCGACAGTGCTGGCAAAGCCGCCAATTAAGGTCAGTCCCGTTATTGCACCCCGAGCACGCTCTCCCAGCAACGTCCCCAGAGTGGCAAATGCCGCGTCGTACAAACCCGTGGCCATGGCTACGCCGAGGAGCGACCAAGCCATGTAATAGAGCCACAGAGAGCTGGCGATCGACATCACCATGAGCCCTGCACCCAGCATCAACGAGCTGAAGACAAGGACCAAGCGCCCGCCGCGGCGATCAATCAATCGGCCAGCCAGTGGAGAGAAAAGCCCAGCAACCAGCATGCCCCAGGACAGTCCGCCCACGACAAACGATAGAGACCAGCCCATATCGCGAGCAATTGGACCTGCCAGGACTGCCGGCAGGTAGAACGTCGACGCCCAAGCCAAGATCTGGGTGATGCCCAAGGTGAACACCAACCGAGTGCGGCCCACGCTGGCTGGCAGGAGCTGTTCATGTCGAGTCACGGCAGTCCTTGTTATGGTTGTTAGTAACAACCAATGTAGTCGACGGAGCTTTGAAAGGTCAATCTGATGACCGGTCAGTTGACGAGTGCGCTCATCGCCCATATTGTTGCAGGTAACAACTAACTGGAAATGACATGCTCACCAAGCACAACGACGACCTTAGCCGTGATGCTGAAGACCTCTACGAAGCTCTAAACCAGCTGGTGCGCGTCTACCAGTTCAGGGATCGCGATCGCATCTGCTGCTATGACGTATCCGTCACCCAGTGCTACGCCATCGAGACCTTGGTGAAACAGGGACCACTACGTCTGCAGGCCCTGGCCGAGGAAATGTTCCTGGACAAGAGCACGGCCAGCCGTGTCGTCGATACTCTGGAGCGCAAAGGGTATGTCTCCCGTGTGGAAGATCCGGAAGACCGCCGTGCCGTGCGGGTCCAGGCTACCGAAGCCGGTGCCGTCCTGTATGAGCGCATCCGCGATGATCTCATCAATGAAGAAAAGGCGATGATCAGTTGCATGGCACCGGAGGTACGCCAGGGAGCCCTTACGCTCCTGCGGCAGTTGACCCGCGCTGCTGAGGTTCGTTGTGGCTTGGCAAACGAGAGTTGCTCAGCTCAGTCGCAAGAAAAATGAGGGGGAAATCCCCCTTTTTTATCCGAATTGTTGTCACTACCAACTTAAAAGGAAGCCAGATGCACATTCGCCCCGCTCAGCTCGGTGATGTTCAGGCCATCGCCGAGATTTACAACCAAGGGATCGATGACCGTAGCTCTACGTTTGAGACCCAGCCTCGAACCGCTATGGATGTACAGCCCTGGGTTGCCGATATGTCTCGCTTCCCGGTGCTGGTCGTCGAGCTGGACGGCGCAGTAGTGGCGTGGGCAAACCTAAGCAGCTACCGGGCGCGCTCCTGCTATGCCGGCATCGCTGATTTCTCGATTTACCTGCGGCGAGATGTCCGTGGGCGTGGCATCGGCAAGGCACTGCTGAACGCACTGTTGAGCGAAGCAGAAGCACGGGGCTTCTGGAAAGTCCTTTCCCGCATTTTCACCTTCAACGAAGCGAGCCTCGCGCTCTGCCAGTCCTGCGGTTTCAGAAAGGTCGGAGTCTATGAGAAACACGCATGCCTTGAAGGACGCTGGCTTGATTGCGCCATCGTTGAACGAGTCTTCCCCTCCAACCAACCTGACACAGGAGAACGAGCATGAGCCAATCTGATCTTCCCATCGTAATCATCGGCGCCGGCCCCGTGGGGCTGGCGACTGCTGCGCACGCACTGGCCCGGGGTATGAACCCACTCATTTTTGAAGCAGGCAGCCAGGCTGGAGAAAGCATCAGCCAATGGGGCCACGTCAGCATGTTCTCGCCCTGGGAATACAACGTAGACAAGGAGGCTGAAAAGTTACTGTCGGCAACGGGCTGGCAAGCGCCTGATTCCGACGCGTACCCCACAGGTCGTGAACTGCTGGATCACTACTTGCTCCCGCTAGCTGAGCTGCCAGTCATCAAGGAACGACTTCATCTGAACTCTCGCGTCACTGCTGTGACGAAAGTCGGCGCTGATGTGCAGAAAACCAAAGGCCGCGAATCTGCCGCGTTCCTGGTGCGTGTTAAAGGGCCAAAGGGTGAGCAAGACATCCAGGCTCGGGCAGTCATCGATGCGTCGGGCACGTACGAGACCCCAAACTGGATGGGCGCCTCCGGCATTCCGGCATTGGGAGAGTTGAACGCCAAAGCGCATATTGCCTATGGGATTCCCGATGTCAGCGACAATGCGCGCGATCGTTATCTCGGGCGCCGAGTGCTGGTTGTAGGTGGCGGACACTCGGCATTCAACGCTCTTCAGGATCTGGTCCAACTGCCCGGCACCCAGGTTTCGTGGGCTATTCGCGGACACTCGCTAGGTAAAATTCTGGGAGGTGGTGCCAATGACAAATTGGCCGAACGCGGCAGCCTGGGTCTGCGAATCCGTGCATTGCTCGAACAAGGAAAGATCTCGCTACACCAGGACATCTCCATCAGCCAGGTCGACACGACCGAGCAGGGGCTGGTCGTGCACAGCAATGGCCAAGCTCTGCCAGAGGTGGATGAGATCATCGTCGCCACGGGCTTCCGCCCAAACCTGCAGCTTCTGGGCGAGCTACGACTGGCCATCGACCCCGCTACACAGAGCCCTGTTCAGTTGGCCCCGTTGATCGACCCAAATGAGCACAGCTGCGGTACCGTTCGCCCCCATGGCATCGATGAGCTCTCTCATCCTGACGCAGGCATCTTTATCGTGGGCATGAAAAGCTACGGCCGTGCTCCGACATTCCTGATGATTACCGGGTATGAGCAGGTGCGCTCAATCATGGCCGGGCTTGCAGGAGACTGGGAAGCTGCACGGCGTGTCGAGCTCGAACTGCCCGAAACCGGTGTCTGCAGCCTTCAGTTCGAGGACCAAGGTGATGCTTCCAACTGCTGCGCGCCCGAGCCCGCGCCTCAGGCCAGTTGCTGCGATTCACCTGGACCTTCGACCATTCCTTCTGTTGAGAAAGCTAGCTGCTGTACACAGGTGGGCAACACCTGAGGCTGCAGTTAGGGGGCAACTAGGCCCTGCCAGAGCTCAGATCTGGCGGGGCGCTTTAGTCTCTGGCGACTGAGAGCGGCCCACCAGTCCGACGCCGGAAGTGGATCTAGCGGGGACGAAAATTTGGGAGCAGAATCACCAGCTTTGCCTACATTGCATTGGGTTGAGGGGGAACGTGTGGGAGCAGAGCTGGATCGGGTAAAGGATCGTAAAAGAAGCAGGGCGTTAATCGAGGATCTCTACCTCGACGCAAACCGTGTCTACGTAATCCACTATTCCTGCGAATCGTTCTACGAGAACGATACCGGGGAGTCGAAACGTGTGACATCCATCGCCACACGAAACCTAAAAACGGGTCAGACGAAATCGTGGTCGATCCATAAGGAAGCAGAGCTCAGCAAACAGCTGTCTAGCATGCAAGCCGAGCTCAACAAATTCGAAAAGTCGATGCTGAAGGGTTTTTTCCAGTGGCTTGATAAGCACAAGGATTGCCGGTTCCTGCATTGGAACATGCGGGACGAAAATTTCGGGTTCTTTGCACTCGAGCATCGATTTCGGGTGCTCGGCGGCAAGCCTGTAGAGCTATCGGATGACAAAAAAGTAGATCTTGCACGTGAGCTGGTCGCCCTATACGGAAGAAGCTACGCTCCGCATGCCGATAGTAAAGGAAGGAAAGGCAGGATTATGGCGTTAGCTGAGCTCAATAATGCCAGCGACCAAGATGCGCTGCCGGGCGCTGACGAAGCAGCAGCCTTCGTGAATGCTGAGTACATAAAAATGCATCAATCGACCCTAAGAAAGCTCGATATGTTTGCGAATTTCTTCGAAAGGACGCATGACAAGTCTCTGAAGACCAAATCCAAATGGTACGAGCGGAACGGGGTGCACCCTGTAGTTTTGGTTGAGATCGTCAAAGACCACCCGATCTACACAACAGTGATCGTGCTCAGCGGCCTTGCCATTGCTACTGTCAACTTCAGCCGTTTCTGGGCGCTTTTCAGTTAGCTCCGATGTAGCAGGCTCTGTCCAAGCAAACATCGCGGTGAAAAGGGTCTGCCAGGTATCTAAATCAGAATGCAAGGGGTGCCATCAGGCAACCTCTCCCAGGTGTTGAAGCATTAGAGGCATCAGATATCTCGCGTCGGCCCCCACGCCCCTCAGCGTTGCCGAGGCGAAATTTCTTTGCTTGGGGAGACCCACGAAGTACAAGCCAGGCACCTGAGTTGCCACGCCGTTTCGCTGTAGCGTACGCCCATGCCGGTCAACGACTGGGAGCTGCGCCAGAAACTCCTGGTTAGGGCGGAATCCCGTTGCGAATATCAGCGTATCGACCTGGCTGCTGCTTCCGCCTGGCCAAACCACACCATCGGGTAGTACCCGCTGGAACATGGGGCTGCGCTGAATTCTGCCGGTGCTAAGGGCCTTTCGGTACTTGCCGGTGTCGAGCACCGGAGTGCTCTGATCACTCAACCAACGTGTTTGCTCCAGCCCGGTGAATTTCAGCCAGGCATGAAAATCGAGTCCCAGAATCCGCTGAGGGAAGAAGCGGATCTTCTCGCGGGTCGCCAGCACCACCTGTGCGACGCCGGCAAGCTCATAGGCAATCTGAACAGCCGAGTTCGCTGCTCCCACAACGACAACCCGCTGGCCGACAAAGGCCTCAGGTATTCGATAAGCCGAGCTATGCAGACAGTGTCCTGAAAAGTCCTGCAGCCCAGGAATGTCAGGCATGAAAGGACGGCTGAAGCCCCCTGATGCCACTACCACAGCACGCGCAGTGAAAGTCGCTCCGTTGACGGTGCGAACCTCAAATGCCTTGTCCTTCTGTACGACCGCCACCACACGGGTAGCGCCCTGAAAAGGCAGCTGAAACTCGGCGGCGTATGCCTCCAGGTACTGCACCACATCGTCTCGCAGCGGGTAGCCCTTGGGATCGCCAGGAAACGCCCGCCCCGGCAGCGCAGAGTACTCAGCTGGTGAGAACAGCTGCAGGCTTTCGTAGTAGTTACGCCAGTTCCCGCCAGGGGATGTCTGCTCATCCAAGATGAGGTATTCCAATCCTTGCTGCTGCAATTGCCAGCCAGTCGCCAAACCTGCTTGCCCACCACCGATGACGACCACATCCAGAACGCGACTCGAATCATTCATATGTGCGCACTCATGCATATATAAGGGCAAAAAAAGGCCGGGCTACGGACAGCAGATCGAAACTAGACCTTTGGTTCGCTGGAGCAGGCCTTCCAGACGCTCGACGATCGCCCCACCATTCACTTCATAGAACACCTGCCTGCCCACCTTGGCGGCCTTCACGATCTGGGCGTCATGCAATACCTGCAGGTGCCTGGAGATCACCGAGCGCTCCTGTGGGAGCTCCTTGGCGATTTCGCCGACATCCGCCCGGCCCAGCAAAAGCACGCGCTTGAAAACCGCGACTCTGGATGGCTCGCAAAGCGCTTTGAAGAAGGCCTCATCCAGCGACTCGATGGCGGCATCGATGGCTTGAGCGCGGAGATTATGGTTGGTCGTCATGCGCTCAATATATGTGCATGAACGCGCACATGTAAAGCCACCCATCATCGAGGGGTTGCGATACATTCGAAAAAGCGTATATTCGAAAAACCGCATACATGCAGGGTATCAAGTGATGACTGGCAAGATCCGCGTCCTGTTTGTTTGTACTGCAAACGCTGCTCGATCCCAGCTCGCCGAAGCTTTGCTCCGGCACACAGACCCTGTGCATTTCGAAGCTTTCAGCGCAGGTACCCAGCCTGGCCAAGTCGATCCCCGCACCTATGACGCCCTCGAATATCTCGATATCGATACCAAGACTCTACGCAGCAAGTCCATCGACGAGTTCGCAGGCGAACGGTTCGACTACGTGATTACGCTCTGCGACAAGGCAGCCCATGAGTGCCTTACCTTGCCTGCCTTCGGCGAGATCCTCGCGTGGAACTTCGAAGACCCTGTGACCAGTGACAAACACGATGCTTTCCGACACACCCTTCACGAGATCCATGAACGCATCAAGATGTTCGTCCTTGTGAAAACCAAACGAGTAACCCAATGACTGACTCGCTGACTCCCACCAAAGTCTTCAAATGCCTCGCCGACGAAAACCGCATTCGGATGATGCTGCTGATCGCTCGCGAGGAAGAACTCTGCGTCTGTGAACTGACCTGCGCACTGGAAGAAAGCCAACCCAAGGTTTCCCGCCACCTGGCGCAGCTGCGCACGTGTGACCTGCTGGAAGACCGCCGTCAGGGCCAGTGGGTTTATTACCGGCTGCATCCTTCGCTTCCTGCCTGGGTACGTGAGGTCCTGGCGACGACGCTGGAGGCCAACCGCGAATGGCTAAGTACTAGCACCAAACGACTGGACACCATGGGTGACCGCCCTCAACGCGTCGCCTCCTGCTGCTGATCATTGCCGAGAAAAACCGATGAAAGTTCTGTTCCTCTGCACCGCCAATAGCTGCCGCAGCATCCTCTCCGAGGCCGTTTTCAACCACCTGGCTCCGGCCGGCATGAAGGCCTACAGCGCCGGCAGCCAGCCAAAGGGGGAGGTGCACCCGCTGTCCATCACCGCGCTGCAGCGTGCCGGTATTTCCACCGAGGGTCTCAGCAGCAAGTCCAGTGACGCGCATGCCGAGCTGGCACCGGACTTTGTCATCACCGTCTGCGACAAGGCCGCTGGCGAAGCCTGCCCCGTGTTCTTCGGACCAGCAGTGAAAGCCCACTGGGGGCTCTCTGACCCTTCGGACCTGCAGGGCAACACCGCCGAATTGGACGCAGCGTTCGACGTCACGCTTGAGCAGATCAAACGACGCCTCAAGGCATTCCTCGGGCTGCCTTTCGAAAAACTGGATGCCGCCCAGCTCAAGGTCGAGCTGGCCCGCATCGGAACGCTCTGACGTTTAGGGAGATCCACCATGAGCAAAAGCCGACTTTCATTCCTGGACCGCTACCTGACGGTCTGGATCTTTCTGGCCATGGGCCTGGGCATTAGTCTGGGCAGCCTGTTCCAGGGATTGCCTGCGTGGCTGAACAGCCTGTCGGTAGGCTCGACAAACATCCCCATCGCCATTGGCCTCATCGTCATGATGTACCCACCTCTGGCGAAGGTGAAATACGAGGAGTTACCACAGGTATTCAAGGACAAGCGCATCCTTGCCCTGTCGCTGATCCAGAACTGGGTGATCGGCCCGGTCCTGATGTTCGGGCTGGCCGTTGTCTTCCTTTCCGACAAGCCTGAGTACATGACAGGCCTGATCCTCATCGGCCTGGCGCGCTGCATCGCCATGGTGCTGGTGTGGAACCAGATCGCCGGAGGCAACAACCAATACGTGGCGGGTCTGGTCGCCTTCAACAGCATTTTCCAGATCCTGTTCTTCAGCGTGTACGCCTGGATCTTCCTGGGCCTGTTGCCGCCACTGTTTGGTCTTGAAGGTAGCGTCATCGAGACCAGCTTCCTCGATATCGCCCAATCGGTGCTGATCTATCTGGGCATCCCGTTCCTGGCTGGTTTTCTGACCCGCCAGATCCTGATCAGCAGCAAGGGCGAGACCTGGTACCAGGAGCGCTTCATCCCGAAGATCAGCCCGCTGACCCTCGTGGCGTTGCTGCTGACCATCGTCGCCATGTTCAGCCTGAAGGGCGACATGGTGCTGCAACTGCCGCTGGATGTGCTGCGCATCGCTATCCCGCTGACCATCTACTTCGTGGTGATGTTCTTCATCAGCTTCTGGATGGGCAAGCTGCTGGAAGCTGACTACCCACGTACCACTGCGCTGGCGTTCACCGCAGCGAGCAACAATTTCGAACTGGCCATTGCCGTGGCCATCGCCACCTTCGGTCTTGCCTCGCCGGTCGCGTTTGCCACCGTCATCGGGCCCTTGGTGGAAGTGCCGGTACTGATCTCCCTGGTGGGCGTGGCCTTGTGGCTCAAGCGCCGCTGGTTCGATCAGCCATCTGGCGCCTTGTCTCAGGAGTAAATCATGACCGAACACCACATCCCCAATATCGACAACGATCTGGTCGACCTGCCGACAGCAGACAAGCTGGCAGTCGAGCAAAAGTCCACCCACAAGCCACGCATTCTGCTGCTGTACGGATCGACCCGCGAACGCTCCTTCAGCCGCCTGCTGACGGAAGAAGCGGCACGCCTGCTGGAGCACTTCGGTGCCGAGACGCGCATCTTCAATCCGACCGGGCTGCCACTGGCAGATGACGTGCCCGATGACCACCCCATGGTCAAGGAGTTGCGCGATCTGGTGTTGTGGTCCGAAGGCATGGTCTGGTGCTCGCCGGAACGCCACGGTGCAATGACCGGTGTGTTCAAGTCGCAGATCGACTGGATTCCACTGAGCATGGGCGCCGTGCGCCCCACTCAAGGCAAAACCCTCGCGGTGATGCAGGTCTGCGGCGGCTCGCAGTCGTTCAACGTGGTCAACCAGCTGCGCGTCCTCGGCCGCTGGATGCGCATGTTCACCATCCCTAACCAGTCGTCCGTGCCGAAGGCCTACCTGGAATTCGACGAGGCGGGCCGCATGAAACCCTCTTCGTACTACGACCGTGTCGTCGACGTGATGGAGGAGCTGGTGAAGTTCACCCTGCTGCTTCGTGATCGCTCTGACTATCTGGTCGATCGCTACTCCGAACGTAAAGAGTCGGCTGAAGAACTATCCCAGCGTGTCAATCAACGATCCATTTGAGGCTTTGTGAGCATGCAATTGCACCCGTATTCCGTGTTGGCTAATTCCGATCTGGTCGGCCAGCTGATCTTCACTCCGTGCCCAGGTACCAAGGAGACATCGGTATCTCAGGCTCTAGCAACGTTGCACGATGCCGGCGCGAGCGCGCTGGTAACCCTGATGCCGAGTGAAGAACTGCTGCAGAACGAGATCGATCTGCTTCCCGAGGAGTGCCAACTGCTGGGCCTCGAATGGTTCCACCTGCCGGTCGAGGACGACGAAGCACCCGGTGAGCCGTTTGCGGCTGCCTGGGAAACTCACCGGGAACGCCTGAAAGAGCTGGTGAAGAGCGGTAAGACGATCGCCATTCACTGCAAGGGCGGCTCTGGTCGCACCGGCTTGTTTGCGGCCCGCCTGATGATCGAGTGCGGCATTCCTGTGCAGGAAGCTGTTGCCCAGGTCCAGGCCCTGCGCCCACGTGCGATCCAGAACCCTGCACACGTTGGGTACATCAACCAGTTCAGCGACACCCTCTGACCTTTCGCTAATCGCGATTCGAGAACAAGAACATGGCTATCAAAGTAGGTATCAATGGGTTTGGCCGTATTGGTCGCTTGGCGCTTCGCGCATCCTGGGACTGGGCGGAATTCGAGTTTGTGCAGATCAATGACCCGGCCGGTGACGCCGAGACCCATGCCCATCTGATCAACTTCGATTCGATCCACGGACGCTGGCACCGTGAAGCCCGCGCAGAAGGCGATTCGGTAGTGATCGGGGGCAAGCGCATCAAGGTCACCGCGAACAAGACCATCGCAGACACCGACTGGTCGGGCTGCGACCTGGTTATCGAGGCCAGCGGCAAGATGAAGTCGGTAGCCGTGCTCCAGGCCTATCTGGATCAGGGCGTCAAACGTGTGGTCGTCTGTGCTCCAGTGAAGGAGAAAGGCGCACTGAACGTGGTGATGGGCGTCAACCAACACCTGTTCGACCCGGCGCAACACCGTATCGTCACCGCCGCCTCCTGCACCACCAACTGCCTGGCCCCGGTGGTCAAGGTGATTCACGAGAACCTTGGCATCCGCCACGGCTCTATCACCACCATTCACGACCTCACCAATACCCAGAGCATCCTCGATACACCGCACAAGGACCTGCGTCGCGCCCGTGCCTCAGGCATGAGCCTGATCCCGACCACTACAGGGTCGGCCACAGCAATCGCGGAGATCTTCCCCGAACTGCGCGGAAAGCTGAATGGTCACGCCGTGCGTGTACCACTGGCCAACGCCTCGCTGACCGACTGCGTGTTCGAAGTGCAACGTGAGACGACGGCTGAAGAGGTCAACGCGCTGCTAAAAGCCGCTGCCGAAGGGCCGCTGAAAGACATCCTGGGCTACGAAGAACGTCCCTTGGTGTCCATCGACTACCGCACCGATCCACGGTCCTCAATCATCGATGCGTTGTCGACCATGGTAGTCAGCGGCACCCAGGTGAAGATCTACGCCTGGTACGACAACGAGTGGGGCTACGCCAACCGTGCCGCGGAACTGGCACGTTTGGTCGGCGCAGCGGAGTAAACGGCGATCATGAAGGCGTTGTCAGCCCTGTCTGCGGAAGTGCGTCAGTACCTGCTGGTTACCGGCAACTACTGGGCCTTCACCCTCACCGACGGCGCATTGCGCATGCTGGTGGTACTGCACTTCCATTCGCTGGGCTACACGCCGCTTCAGATCGCGGCGCTGTTCCTGTTCTACGAAGTGTTCGGCGTGATCACCAACCTGGTGGGCGGTTACCTCGGCGCCCGCCTGGGACTCAACCGCACCATGAATATCGGCCTTGGCATGCAGGTCGTTGCCCTGCTGATGCTCACGGTACCAGCAGCCTCGTTGACGGTACCTTGGGTGATGGCCGCCCAGGCGCTGTCCGGCATTGCCAAGGACTTGAACAAGATGAGCGCCAAGAGCTCCATCAAGCTCCTGGTACCGGACAGCCAACAAGGCACCCTCTACAAATGGGTGGCCATCCTGACAGGCTCGAAAAACGCGCTCAAAGGCGTGGGTTTCTTCCTCGGGGGAGCACTGCTTGCGCTGCTCGGTTTCAGCCAGGCGGTACTGGCCATGGCGGCGGTGCTGGCCCTGATCTGGATCGCTAGTCTGATCCTCCTGAAAAAAGACTTGGGCAAGGCCAAGGCCAAGCCGAATTTCCGCGACATGCTGTCCAAGAGCCGGGCCATCAACATCCTCTCGGCCGCACGGCTGTTTTTGTTCGGTGCACGGGATGTCTGGTTCGTGGTGGCTCTGCCGGTGTACCTGAGCTCTGCGTTTGGCTGGGACTTCTGGCTGGTCGGTGGCTTCTTGGCCGCGTGGGTAATCGGCTACGGCATCGTCCAGTCGTTTGCCCCCCACATCACCGGCAAGAAACGTGGTCATGTGCCCGACGGCCGAGCAGCCTTCATCTGGGCAATCGCCCTGGCCGGGCTGCCTGCGCTCATTGCCGTGGGCCTGTCGACAGGCTGGTCGGCGCAGGTAGTCTTGCTCGGTGGGTTGATGCTGTTCGGCGTGCTGTTCGCCGTGAACTCATCGCTGCACAGCTACCTCATCGTCAGCTATGCCAAGGAAGACGGCGTCTCCCTGGATGTGGGCTTCTACTACATGTCCAACGCCCTGGGTCGCTTGGTCGGCACGCTGCTGTCAGGTTGGGTGTTTCAGGCCTATGGATTGGAGGCTTGCTTGTGGGTTTCCAGCATCTTCGTATTGGCCGCCGCGCTCATCTCGATTGCGCTGCCCAGGCACAGTGTAATGGCACAGCAGACGCACTGATCCGTGAGGAAAAAGCGGAGGCCATCAGGCCTCCGCTCTCACCACAAATTGCTCAATTTCTGCTGCGGTACTTCGGGCCGTGCGGGTCACTCCGATCAAGGTCGCCGAGGCAGAGCCTGTCCACTCGCCATAGCCCACCAACCACAGTCTGGGCTCACTCACAGATCGGGTCCCTTCGACTTCTACACGTCCTTGCTCAGTAACAACCCCAAGGCTGGCGAGGTGTCCCAGGGCGGGTTTGAACCCGGTGCACCAGATCACTGCATCCACTGCGGTTTCCGACCCGTCTGCCCAGACCACACCGTCAGGGGTGAAACGAACGAAGGGTCTCACCGCGTGCAGAACGTCTCGCTCACGCGCCTCCACCACAGGCGGGACCATGACCACGTCGCCCAACCCGCCGACCGGCTGCTCAATGACACGCCCCTCCATCTGCGCTTTCCAGCGCTCCGTGGCCCGCTCGAACAGCACTCGGCCATCGACATCATCAGGTAGGAAGAGTGGATCTGTGGGAGTTACCCAGGTCGCATCCGCTACTTTGGAAACCTCTGCGAGAATTTGCGCGCCGGAGTTGCCGCCGCCAACGACCAGCACGTGCTTGCCAGAGAAGGACTGCGGTTCAACGTAGTCAGCCGAATGCAGCTGTTGGCCACGGAACAGCTCAGCGCCAGGGTAGGCAGGTATGTTCGGATTGCTCCAAGTGCCTGTGGCACTGACCACTGCTTTGGCATCCCAATGGCCAGACTCTGAATGAACACGTAACGCGCCGATAACGCGCTCGATTGAAGTGACGCGCACTGGCCGTTCGATTGGAAACTGATAGCGCGCCTCATACTGAGTGAGGTAGTCGATGACATGCTCGCGAGACGGATAGCCATCCTGGACAGGTGGCATCATCCAACCGGGAATGGAGCTCCACGTGGCCGGCGAGAACAGCCGCAGGGAATTCCAACCGTGTCGCCAAGCTCCGCCGGCTGCTTCCTCAGCATCGAGCATGATGAACGAAAGCCCCGTACGGCGAAGGAAGTAGGCAGTTGCCAAAGCCGCTTGCCCACCGCCAATGATAACTACATCCCACACCCGCCCTCCATAAGCCGTCATTCAAACCCCCTTCGTAACAGTGATGAGGAACATCATTTCAGAAAGCGGAGCTGAATTCTAACCAAAGCCATACCCAGCTCAGGCGCACTAAGTGGTAATGATCGCAACCGACTGATCAAGCCGAATGCAACTGTGTGGTCGAGTCGAATGCAAACAGATGGTCAAATGACCGCAACTACCCTCCGGCCTTCCTCCCGCATGTAGGTGGCCAGCTCGCGCAAATCGGCCGCGCTCAACGCGCCTTGCCGGCAGGGCAAGATAGTTTGTAGCCTACGGGTTCCCTCAACGGAGAAACCTGATGTCCTCCAGCAACGAAAGCAACACCCCTGACAAAAAAGACGACTCGCTCCCGACGCCTGGGTTGACGGTGATCAACCCCAACTTCTCTTTTGACTCCAAGGAGCGGGATGTCGCGGCAGCCCTCAAACGTCTCCCAAAACTACGCTCTGACCTGCACACTGACCTTGTTCGACTGATCGATGAGGGCAAGTCGGTCGATGAGGCAGTGCGGATCATCAAGCGCAAGATCGATAGCGAACCCAAAGGGCCAGGCGAGGATTGATGCATACAGCCCCGCGTGAAAACTCCCGCGGGGTCACCTTAGATTGCAGAGCCGTGAAAACGAGAAGATTCACCAAACCACCTCACAGGCGCGAGCTGGTGATGACAACTCCTGCGCCTTCACTCCCCTAGTTCAAAGTCCATAGCCCCCAACACAGCGACAAGGGCTTTATCACAACCCTCGGCAAGGTGAAAAAACTGGGCTCGAAAATTGCCATGGGTGGTGCGGGCTTCTCGAATGGCAATCGCTTTCTTTTCATGGGTCGCATGACCCCGAATCTCATTGCGAAGCTCATGAAGCCTTCTCATGGGCGCCAGAATCTCCCTGGCCTCCTCCGCGCTGATTGAACTTGCCACTAAGATTTCGTACAGCAACTTAAGCGAGCGCCAGGTTGACTCCAGTACGCACCCTTTTCCTTCAGCAACTTTGCGCAATGGCTTGTCGAGAAAACCTTCTACCAGGCATTGATCAAGAGCCATGATTTCATCACCCCATTCCTTAGGTGAGTCTGTGGCGGGGGCTAGCACGCTGTCGATCAACTCCTCACCTCGGGGGTTCCACCATGCTGGCTTACGTTTGTCTAGTTCACGCACCTTTCGCTTGAGCGCATCCAGTGGCTGATATTCGGTGTACCAATCGCCTTCAATATCCGTTCGATTTGCCCGCTGAGAGATTGGCGCCTTTGGCCATTCGTTGAAGGCCTTCCAGTACAGCTGTTCATCGAAGGGAAGTTTCGACAAATCCCAGATCCATGCATGAACTTGCCCGGCCTCATTGATATCGTAAGACTTGAGGGTCCAAGCTCCTCTGCAAGAAATGCTCCGGTCTTCCAGCGTGTATTTCTCCGGATCTCCTTTAAAGCGGTTAAGCACCTCTGCCCTGAAAAAAGCAGGCGATATCTGCCAGGGAAGATCACTATCCTCAAAATAACTGACAATGTGATCGGGGCTGCAAGAGGTCTCGACTTGACGGTCGTTCTTGCGATCATAGATTTTAAAGACTGCATACTCACGATCCGGATCACCATCAAAATCCTTGCGCCACACCTCTTCTTGCTCTTCAACCGTAATCTTTGGCCTGACCACCATGGCTCCATGCGCGAAGCTCGCTCTGCTTATCGATCCACCATGAAAAAAAAGATCCGACTCGTCTCGGTGATATCGAGTTGCGCCATGCCAGCTGTCGAAACTGCCCGGCACGTATCTGGTGAAATCAAATTTCAAGACCAGCGCCAAGTCCGCCAGAGCCATGTAGTTGTCCAAGTCTTTACGAAGAATTGTGACAACCTCGCGACCCTCTATCTGATCGGGAATTGCCAAAGTCAGAATCCTGATGACATCTTCGATGTCGCCATCGCCATTGAGCCGACAGTACGCCTTCCGCTCTTCTACATAATGGATGTCGAGACAATGTACGAGCTTTTGGTTAATTTCGATCGGCGTGGGTCCGGTATGAACCCCCTCAAGACGCCGACGGATGACAAGTGGTTCCCCCCCAGCTAAGGGAGATCCGCTGTCCTCAGGGAAAGCGGGCTCAATGTAGACACGATGTCCTTCACCTGAGCTCCAGGACCTTTGAATGCACCAGGTTGCATTGGTAAATAGCGTAAGATTTTGTAGCGCCTCCCCATCTGGCGGCGTGACATTTTCAGTTGGGGCGAGCGCCCCCACGATAAGCAGGAACGGTGCGCTCGCGTAAATCACAATCTCGTCTGAATCCGAGTTTGCTGTCATGTAATGCACAGCCTGCTCGGCATTTACATACCAGGGATCGTCTTGATCCTTCGGAGTCGTCGCCAAAGCAATCAGGGGTTTGGTATCAAAACGACGCATGCCCACTCCCGCAAGCTAGTTGATGATTTCAGGTTTTTGATCGGTAAGCCTGATCGTGCAAAAAGATGATCGCAGATGCAGTCATGTTCAGCGTGTACTTCGCCACGTGCTCCGGCACTACTTTTTGCAACTCCCCGGCACCATGCGACGTGCTCAATTTGTTGCGGAGCGTGCCGACGGTCATCAGTGGCTGCTCCCAGAAAGATTCCATCGCAGTCTTCTCCATGATGGTACGAATGAGCTTGGAGGTTGTGTCTCCCTGGGAATACCCGAAACCCTTCTGGCCACAGATCACTTTCATAACACTCTCATAGCTGCTGTTGCACTTGGTAACGCAGTCGCCGAATTTTCCGTGCCGAAAATCCTCAAGAGCTGCCATGAACTCGGAATTGGCATTGAGGAAAGCTGGCTGACGTAAAAGCTTCAGGGCGGGCTCAATAGCCGTCTCGTGAACAGCCTGGTTTTCCCTTGGAATAACCTTCGCGTGCTCACGGATTCCGGTGAACCTAGTGAGTTCTCCCCTATACATTTCCTCAGTGGTTTGCCACACCGGTTTCGTAACGAAATAGGGAAGATCGTCAATGTTCAAGAACTCGTTCAAGCGGTCAATCACAGGCTCATGGTAACCCCCGATGTAATTCCATCCTTCCTGATGGACAAGATACTCAATGGCATCAAGAAAATGAGGGTCACTGCAGGTGCGCAGAAAGTTGAATGCGTCATCGGCGTAAGAAAGGTTCTTGTTTCCGGACAGGTTATGGCGCCCCGTGAGATAGGAGAGCTTATCGTGTAGAAACTCAAGAGTTTCGCCCATTCCGGGGCCCATGTCTCGGATGAGCATGAACGTCCGTTGCCGAAATTGTTCTGTAAGCTGCTTTTTCGGCTGGCTCTGGTTTCCTTTACGTCGCGAAAAAACGTTGAAAATATTCCCTATCACCGCTGTACCCTGCCTCCGTTCAAAGGAACATCATAGACAGGAATGATGTCCGATTGCCATCGCAGTGCTTGGACCGCTGCTGTCGCGATCCAGCACGATACGGGTGGCTTACAAAATGAAAACCAAGGAGTCATCGATGCTAGATCGGATCGCGGAATGGAAGCGGGTTTTTGAGGCCGAAGAGAACGCCATCACTAAGGCGTTGAATCAAATGGCGTGGGACATCGCGGCGTATTCATGTGTCGTAGAAATGGTACGCCAAGCTCCCACGGTCTGCGGCGAAAAACAGCTGAACGTTTTGATCATGGACATGCTAGCTAGCGGATTCTGGGCAGGAACCATGCAGGGTATCCGCAGACTCGTAGAGGTCGAACCTATTCGCGGCCCGAGGAGCGTGTGCTCATTAGGTAGCTTAATCGCCGACATCCGCGCCTCGCGTGGAAAGCTCACGCGCCTGGTATACGTCAGGGATATCGCTGAACTGAATTACAATTACCGCAGCACACACGCCGCTTATGACAAATTTGCCACTGAGCAACTCCAGCAGGGAAAGCGATCGTACTGGGTGCCCACGAAATACCACTATGAGCTCGCGGTTAAGCGGCACGAGGAATTTGACTGGCTAAGCGGGGTGAGCGCAGGTGCATCCAGACCGGATGATCTGATACGGATCGAGGTATTCGACATGTTGGAGTCCCGCCTAGGTCGACTATCTTCCGTCATTGAACATGTGAACGTGGACATCGCACACGCTGCAACTGAGGCTAGTCGGCAAGGGCGCATGTTAGAGCGGTGGGGCCTTGCAGATGCCAAGCAAGCTTTGCGTGAAATTGCAGAAATTGCTCAGGTGGTGGGCTCCTGGTTCTGCTACAGCGGCGCTGGCACTGTTTTACCCATCGCCGAGTTCGATCAGTTCGCTCATTTGGACAGCCCTCTTTTTCAAGGTGACCGCGCCAAGCTGCAGGAGATATGGACGGACTTTGATCGTGAAGCACAATCATGGCACCTGGTCGATCCCACAGAATGGATGCAGAGCCAATAGCCAACACAGAAGAATCAGAAAAGCGCTTGGCAACCTCGCTCAGATATCCAGCACCTACAGGTCCTCGCAAAGACTGTCGACCTCGACGCTCGTTAGCTCATTACGCACAGCTTTGCCAAAACAACGGATGAACGAACGGATGAACCATTGGCCCGATCAGCGCCCTCATGCGTCCTTTGCGCCATATCCTGCATGGCATTTGGGGCATTCCCACTGACCGACAAATCGAAATTCGCTGGCTAGGTCGGTCAAGCGCATCTTGCGCTCATCGCTGTCCCAGCAAGCAGTGCAGAAGCGACCGACTTCGCCTTCAAAGGTATAAACCCCCTCAGAATTGTAGGTGGGCTTACCTTTGTCTCGCTGCTCAATCACCTGCTTGAGCCTGACTATCTCCTCTTGCGCCAATGCTAATTTCATCTTCAATTCCCCAGACTCAAGCTTCGCATCAGCCAAGGCGCTGTGAAGATCCGCCAGTATCATTTTGAAGTCCGCATCTTCGAGCTTTTTCGAGAGGTCTCGCAGCTTCCCTGACGCTTCAAGCGCCTGCTGAATCAGTGCCATCAAATCCATAGAAATACACCGCCTTGCTTAGTGGTATCGGTTGAGCGCATACAGTTGACAGATTGTAGGTGTGAAAGCGAGAAGGGTCGGACTTTTAGCCGCTCAGCCAGCCTGTGCTGGAGGCCTCACCTGATGGCGATCTTGACCACCATCACCGTACCGGCGGAAACTCATCGGCGACTTCAACCTTGGAGCTGATTATGGATGAGCATCGCGACCCGCCTGTACGACTCGACTATTTCCGCTTAGTCAAACGCCTCAACGAACATCTAGCCAGCCTTGGTCAGGAGCGCATAGATGAGGACATGCAAGAAGCATGGGCCGGGTACTTCCAGGAAATGGCCATCACTCTGGACGAAATCGACATTATCGGTCCTTGGTACATTAAGCATTACTCCATAGGTCTCTCGATTCCTTCGCTACGTCAGTACGTGGAGCATCTTCGTAGACACTCCACCTTGCCAGACCAGCGTATCACTGGCGGAACCGAAAGCGATGCGGTGACCATCCTCGAAGCATGCGCAGCACTGGGACTTGATCGATACCGACTTTCCGACGCGCTTTTCCAGGCTGCCGCATTGGTTCATCACGCGGCCTATCGTGTGGATCTTCCAAACATTGATCCAGAAGATATCCGGCAGGAGATAGAGAGCCGCGCACGGCTCGCAGACTACTTCTCTCGTGACATTCTTAATGAGGCCCAGAACGGTGTCGGGGCTGCAGCCAAGCTGGGAAGAACGCTTTTTCCACGTCATTGAGCATCATTTGATGCCCCCATGGTGATGCACCAGGGCAGGAGGAACAACTTGAGTACCACTCGCGATTTAAGCAAGCCCCTACTAGTGATCGATGGTCCCGACCAAGGCGACTGGCGCGCTTGGCCGAAAGACTCTTTTGTTTCTGTGACGGTGTGGGATAGCAAACGAGTCAGCGAGCAGCCACCGCCGGTCACTTACCGTCTGCGTCACCATGCCCGCCAAGGGCTGGTATGGGCCAGTGGAGATGGAGCGGACCTGAGTGATCCGGCTCAAGCTTGAGTACTAGCATTTGGGTTACATCGTTATCTTGACCACAGTGTCCACCTGACAGAGCAGCTGTCGTATTCGAGCCAGCGAAACCTTAGATAACGTCGCAGGGAGGGCTCGTGAGACCTTCACCTGCCGATAGAGGCATTGCGCCACCGCAACCGAGCCAAGCAGTCGCGATTGATCGGAAAAACAAGCTTCGAAAGCTGAGTGCCGCATACTGCTATCTGCGCTGCGAGAATCCCCGGTGGATTTCAGCCCTCTGATGCAGCGATCTTTAGCCCCTTAGCTGGAGGTGCTTATGAGTACTCCCTTTGCGCGCATCCAAACTAGGTACGAGCCTGCCGCTGGATCGGACATGCCTGAAAACAAGATGGGCTTGATTGCCACCTTGTCGATTGAGGCCAATTCAGACAGGACGATCGACGCGTACCTCGGCGGGCTGCAGATGTACAACGACCTATTCGAGTGGAGGCTGAGCGAGTATCCCCAAAAAGCGCTAGACCTCATTATCGACTGCTTCCTCCCCGCAGAATCGGTACCCCATTCGATTTTGGCGGAAGGCGTTTCTGCAGGCATAATCCGCTCTAGGCTTTTCCAAAGCGGAGATTTGATATCAGCCAAGCAGTGGATTCATCTGGCCTTGTCTTCCAACCCTGGCGTCGAGATAGACCCTGATGAGTTGCTGGCTAATGGGAAGATCTTTTCTCTGCGACCGGGCAAGGTTGATTTTTTCCCTACATATGGCTTAGACGGTAGCAATGGATACCAACCGATTCACGGGCTTTGCGATGTGTTGTCGGTGCTATCTGCTCGGATGGATGACTGGTCAATCGCAGCATGGTTCCAGTCCGAAAATCCCTATCTTGGCGGTGTCGCACCGAAAGCACTGCTAGCGTCTGCACAAGACAAGGTGCTGGCCGCAGCGAAGGTAAAACCTCGGCGGAATCGTGTCAGCAGATAATCGTATCCAGATCCTGCGCAAGGACTTAGGGCGATTCTAGACCTGGTGCCCCTGGCCAACGGATTTTTGAATGCGCTCCGCCATATGCGTACGAGACGTTCGACGCCTGCAGCCCTACGCAACAGCCGAATGGCGCCTCAAGGAATATAAGATGAGAAGTGAATATGCACTCCCAAGCCCCAACATCCAACGACCTCTCTTCCGCGATTGCTACTCGACATTGATCAGGGCAGTTGATGCGCGGTATGACGTACGAGGCTATTTGCTGTCGGAACTTGTGAAGCTGTGCCTAAAGAATCGAGCGATAATCCCGCTTGCCAAGCGCCACTACTACGAACGCTGTGTTCGGGCGGAAGCCATAACGTATTTGGAGCAACTTACGACTCATCTGCTATTCGGCCCTAATGGACGATTCTCGCCCGACGAATATCGATACAGTCAAAATTGATACTTTTTAGGCTTCCGCTCTAGGGTGAAAGTCGATTGAATTCCATTCAATATCAAGCGAAATTATCGCTGAATCCTGTCAACCTAAGCTATCCAAATAGTACAAAAACTTAGCAGTAAACGCCGTATTCGATTCGCAGTAAAAAATCTTGTACTTGCTCAAATCCGGAAGGACTAACAAGCAACGTACAAGGTGAAATCCGGCCAAGGCCCAACGATTCTTCACACATCCAGCGCGTCGCAAGCGTTCGCCGTCCAAGCACTCGTTGAGCCTCGGACAAGATCCATGCTTTTCGCCATTCGTAATAGCGCTGACCTACGCCCCAACATCCGAATTGAGCATCCTCGCGAGGGCCGATGAGTCGAGTCGTTATCATTGCCAAAGCTCCTCAAGGCCAGATTAAAAAGCCCTAGAAGCAGCATGTTAACTCAGATAGGACCGGAGCCAGAAGCTTGGAGCGAGCGTCACCTTGACGGTGTTTCTCAACGGGCAAGGAGGCATGCAGATGGAGGAAGACGTCAGCCGCTCGACTCCACCCAACCCGAATGCAACCTAGTCGCATAGGCCTGTGGGCAGAAGCGATTGCGGGGTGCATTTCAGCTCAGTCGCAATTCTGTAGAGCTTCTCAATAGTCAGATTCACTTCCCCTCTCTCTATCCGCCCTATGTAGCTCCGATCCATCTGGCACGCGAAAGCTAAAGCGTCTTGCGAAATGCCGACCATCATTCTCTGCTCTCGGACTTTGCGTCCTAGAGCCCTCGCCAACTTTTGCATATCCGCCTCGGTGTACATAAGGCGGGACTATCAGCGTTTGCGAGTTGATCGGCGACGGATTATAATCCGCATTTGATGTATTTCTGCTAGCTAGGTGCCTGTATGAAACCGGCTTCATTCGCTCTCGACAGGCACGTCTACGAGCTCTTGCAAAGCGGCGAGCTAGACAGCTTCACCTGTCGCGGCCTTCGAGACGCCTATGCCCAGTCATTTGGCGTAGCTCGCGAGCATACCTCTGATCTCCGGCGCTATATTTTCAGGCAGATCCTCCGCCTCGAAAGGATCGAATGGGTAGTACGAGACCCAGAAAAGCGCGGCCGCGACCAGCTCTATCACCTCCAGAATCTGCCGGCGTCAATCACCCTCCGCTTGATTGACGAGGGGTATCAATCCGTCGCCCCTCGCACTGCAGTACCTGCGATCGACACCGAAAAAGGTGTGTCGACCAACGAGCACACAGCTCGACGACTCCAGGCAATGGTCAAAGAAACTCGTTTGGACTTCCTCACCTCAATGGGCGAAGCGGAAAGATACAAGCAACTGTTGGATGACCTGCCACACCTTCACTCGAAGCTGGAAAACGATTATGTGGAAGCGAGAGATCGTAGCTCCCGCCTGCTAGGTCATCTTAAAGCGGTTGAAAAAACCCTGAAAATACTAGGAATTGAATGAGCAGCATTCTAAGAGAGTGGCAGAAATTATGTATCGAAAGAGCACTAAGGCACTTCCTGGTAAATAAACATTTCTTTTGCCAAGCAACGCCAGGAGCAGGCAAGACGAGAATGGCTGGTGAGTTGGCAAAAGAGCTGCTCAACAAAAACGCTATCGATCTCGTGCTGTGCTTCGCACCTTCCTGCCAAGTAGTCGATGGCTTCCGGAATACGCTCTCAAAAATACTTGGGCGTCGAATGGATGGATATGTTGGAGCAATTGGTGATGCTTGTACTTACCAAGGCATGGATGCGAAAGGTGAAGAGTTTTGGGAACTATTCCAACAGTATCGGGTTCTTGCTATATTTGACGAAATTCATCACTGTGCAGGTTATGATCTTAAAACCAGCAACACCTGGGGATCGACGATCATATCCAAAATACAAAATCAAGCGACATTCACTTTGTCACTTTCAGGCACGCCCTGGAGAACAGATGATAAGGCTATTGCACTAGGGCGGTATTCAGCGCCGACAAGAACGTTGACCTGCAATTATCGCTATGGACTTCAGCAAGCCATTGTCGACAGTGTTTGCAGATCCCCCAGAATAACCTTGATTGACAATCATAATCTGCAGTTGATCCAAAAAAAACAACAAAATCGACAAGTATCTAATTTTGATAATTTTGCTCATTTGCTTGACAGCTCACCCCTTTGCTTCGAAGACATCCTCTGGAATGAAGATATAATAGATCACATGCTCGATCTAGGCTGTAGAAAGTTAGCCCAACTGAGGAAAAGAATCCCATCTGCTGCTGGGCTTATCGTTGCAACAGACACTAATCACGCGAAGTTAATCGAGAGCAAGCTCCTAAGCCGTGGCGAAAACTGCCGCGTAGCTACGACAAAAACTGGTAGCGCGCAAGATAACATTAACGAGTTCAGATCCGGTATTGGCTGCTGGATTATTGCGGTCGGCATGATTAGCGAAGGCACTGACATTCCACGGTTGCAAGTATGCTGTTATCTTAGTCGCATTCGGACTGAACTGCATTACCGCCAGGTCCTAGGTAGAATTCTTAGGCGAACGGGGATCAATGATGATCAAGCATGGTTGTTTGTGATAGCTGAACCTTCACTTATAGATTACTCGCGCCGCATCTCCGAGGATCTGCCTCAAGACTTAGCTGTTGTTAGCAGGAAGACAGCACCCCGATTTGAGGAGCAAAAAGCTTTAATAGGCTGGGAAAACAATAACATCGATAATTGGTCGACTTTCAAATCCGATAATGATCTGCCGTCCAAGGTGGATTACCTTGTAACTGTTCCACGCTTGCTCTCGCCCACGACATACGAATTGGGCGTATCGTCACAGTTTCGATCAGAGCTATTAGAGATATTATAAAAATAGACGAGAGCGAACCTATAGAACCAACAAACCGATTCAATTGCGTATACCACGACTTATACTAGACTATGAGTACTGCTGTGTGCACACTCGCTCTCAATGGGTTTCAGAAAACCGCGAAGCGAACCTGCACATCACCCAAACGATAGTTGCCAGGTATTTGCAATGGCTTACGTCATAAAAATTAAAGCACTTTACCAAAACGACCAAACCGGCCGAACCATAAAGCTCCCTGCATTATTGACCGAAAGCGGAATATTAATATCACACCTTCGCTACCTCGCTCATCACAGCAAGAAGAGTTCGTCCTGGAAAGAGAAGTCCACGCAAGCCATCAAGCTACTAATAGAGTACATTAATGCTAACAAGGGTTTATTCAGGCAAACAACAAAGCTTCTCGCATCATTTGTAAGGGCGCTAGTAGAAGGCACAGTAGATCCAAAAACCCTAAAAGATCCCTCCCACCTTTTTTGGCTACCAAGATCTAGCGAACACTGTTCAGACCTCCTGTTCCTAGTTACAGACTACACGGATTGGCTTACGCGCCAAAGCGACTTCAAAATAAAAACCGCAAATCCTTTCAGGCAAGCCACCTCTACGGAACAGCGAATGAACTGGTGCGCCTTTCATCACAAACGAAATAGAATCTTTTTGAATCATCTTGTGGATCCGGGCAAACACGCCGAAGCGTTAAGCACCATTCGCGAAGTACAAGGACCACAGCGCCATCCTGAAAACATTGCACCTGCAAAAAGATTTCCTGAAGACAAAATTGATCTCTTGCTGAAGCAGGGATTTATTGTTCCAAACGCCAAAAACTTCGACATGCCGATCCCTGACTACAAGGGCCAGGCTTTAACGCTGCTGATGCACTATGGAGGGTTACGTAAGTCTGAAGCACTGCACCTTTACTTGTCAGATATTATTCTAGACACAAAAAATAACGATGCCATTGTAAGGGTTTATCATCCATCCAGTGGGAAGTCACCTGACGAGCAATATCTTAACAGAAAGCAATTTCTGGCAGTACACTACGGACTATTGCCTCGAACTGAATACCTGAAATCAGAACGACTGCATTTGGGATGGAAGAACCCAGTACTTGACAACAAGGATGGCTACTTCTCTGTTCAATTCTTCCCTACCCATAAAGCGGCAGAGTTCTTGGATATATGGGTCCAATACTTAAAACATCAGCGCGTTGACCCAAATCCGGCCCAAGACCACCCATATGCATTCACAAACTCACAGGGAGAGCCTGAAACGCTAAAAAATGCTCAACGCCTGCACAAATCTGCTGTCGAGCGAATTGGCTTACTGCACAGAAAAATAGTTGGCACAAGTGAGCACGGGCATCGACACAGCTATGGGTACAGGTTACGAGAACACGGATTTAATCAAATTGAAATCCAGAAAGCAATGCACCATAAAAGTCCAGATTCTTGCTTGGTGTATATTCAACCAACACATGAAGAAATACGAGAAAAAATGTCAGCAAGCCACAAAGCAGTCTATGCTGAATAGACACATACTTCCATTTGAGGCGAGATCAAATGCCGAGAGCGGACAAATATCAAACCTTAGCCGAAGTTAGAGTCGCAATTGAGAAACTCGGCATTAAAAATAGCACGGACTATAGGCTTCGTCGAAAAGAGGATTCGAAGCTCCCGGCATGCCCAAATGAAGTTTATGCTAGCGAATGGATTTCATGGTACGAGTTATGCGGAAATAAAAAACCAATTGAGAAATACCCAACACTAGCAGAGGCTAGAATCGCAGTTATACAGCTCTCCATAAAAAGCAACGTTGAATATCATCGTCTCTACAAGAAAGATCCGAAACTACCATCCAATCCCGAACTAGAATATGCGCATGAGTGGAGCTCATGGTACGACTTGTGCGGCACACGAAAGCCATCGAAAAAATATCAAACATTGATACAGGCCAAAGCTGCCGTCAGACAGCTCGGAATCAAAAACAGCAGAGCCTACAGACTTCGCTGGCAAGAAGATCCCATGCTACCGGCCAATCCTTATATTGATTACGCCAGCGAATGGCTCTCATGGTACGATTTTTGTGGGAGTGAACGGCCTGTAGAGAAATATCTAACACTTGAAGAAGCACGCGAGGCCGTAGTTCGCCTCGGCATTTGGACTATAGCCCAATATCAGACCGACCACTTTAAAGACCCAAAACTCCCGAGCGACATGCGCTTCTATCCAGATTTCATGGGCTGGTCAGCATTCATCGGCAGAAGTAGATCTAAAGATTTCTACCAAACGCTCAGCGCAGCAAGCAGAGCTGCGTTGGCGCTCGGCATTAATAACTACCACCAATACACGACGCTAAAAAGGTATAAGGAAGACCCAAAACTTCCTGCAAACCCTAGCACTATTTACCCCGAGTGGCAGAACTGGAATCACTTCTTGGGAACAAGTCACTCTACCCCACCTTATGAAAGTTATGAGTTAGCTTCTGCAGCGGCTGTTTCCCTGGGCATTAAATACTCAACTGAATATTTCAATCGCCGCGAAGAGGACCCGAAACTACCTATTGACCCCAAATACAAATACAAAGACCAATGGGAGGGATGGGTCCAATTTCTCCACCCAGGTAAAACAAGAAATGCATATGATACATTTGATGAAGCGAGATCTGCAGCCCGCAACATGAAATGTCACTCACGAAAAGACTATTACAATAGATTTAAACATGACTGGCGCCTGCGAAGAGATCCAACTTGTGTTTATCCGGATCAATGGACATCATGGAAGGACTATCTAGATCTAACTGAACAGTATGACACTTTATATGAGGTTCGCGAAGCAGCACAAAGGTTGGGCATTAGCACAAAACGGCAGTACGAATTCAATTACCACAAAGACCCACGACTTCCAAGCAACCCAGAACAATTCAAGGGCGAATGGAAATCGTGGATCCATTTCTTATTGCCCCTCAACTACAATTGCCTTGATGACATTAGGGTAGCGGTAATTAAACTTGACATAAAAGACAGTCAGGATTATCGGAATCGCTATAAAGAATATCCACCTCTGCCCGCTCACCCTGAACGGGTATTTAAAGACGAATGGAAAAGCTGGTACGATCTATGCTCGATCAGGACATTTTACACTTACGATGAAACAATAAATATCATTCACCCTCTTAATCTCACATCTATAAAAGAGTATCAAAAATATGTAAAGTCTTCAGGAGACAATAGATTACCAGGCACTCCAGATAAGGTGTACCATAGAGAATGGACCACCTCATATGCTTTTCTCGGAAAGGCGGAACCTTTTTCAGAAAGCTCTGTAGACCCTGACCATTCGAAGTGGCTTGAAGATCTAAATCGCTTCAAAAAAGAGGCTCGCGGGGGCCGAATAAAACAGATATCAATTTGCCGCTTTTTGGCAACCTATATACAAGCAAATGGATTGGGAACAACGCCCGGAGAGTTTCTTTCAAACAAACACACAGACCTACAACACTTTAAAAACTATGTTACCGCTACAATTCAAGAACCCAATAGACGTAGCTTCGTCATGGCAATCAACGAATTCCTGCGCTTTATCATACGTGAGGATTTTACGCTTGAAGATGACGAAACCGGCGAGCTAATAATTGCAGAAGGCATAAGCAATCCATTACGTGGTAGTGAAATCGAATACTCAGCCTCGGCCAATAACAGTAGTCCTGGTGAAACGGCCAAACTAGCTTTGGCTTATCAATATGTTGCAGCCGTGCAAAAATGGATAGCTCCAGACACTGCAACCAGCTTCTCTGATTTAACCCACCTTCATAGTTTCGATGCCGACTGGGTCGAGATTGATGTTGATGCTTTCCCCTTAGATCGTAATGATCCCGATCTAGTCACACGATGGATTGGCGGGAAGTTTAAAGCTTGGTTCCCGATGTATTGGATGCAAGTACTTACCCTCGTTTCAGTCCCGTCCAGAGGTAGGCAAATTGCATATTGCGATTCAGGCGAAGGCGACGCTTACATTCCCGTCTGTCATGATGGCAAGGTCGTCTGGACTGAAAACGAAGCCCCGCTTGCAGGAATAACAAAAGATCAGGGCTTCATAAAACGTTACCCTGGCGACCATTGCGGCATGTTCGTCACGAGCAATAAGACTAGCATTGGATACAGGGGTTATAGCGTGCCATGGTTTCCCCCTCATCTGATTCCGTGGATAATTAAACTCCGTCGGTGGCAGGAAAAATATAATCCAATATCGCGTCCGATGCCGTGGATTGAATGCACTCGAACTAACTTAAATGAAAGCCAGCGCATTGCAAAAGGTGCCAACTGCTTCTTGTTTCGGCTCTTTGGTGCTGAAGAGCCAGGATCGCCGACAAATTTACTAACCCCACGGCTTGCAGCCGCATTGTATCACTCGCAGCCTCGGGATTTACCTTTAGCTACGCTGTCAGGGCCAAAAGAAAAACTAACCTGCTATTCTTCTATATACACTCCGCACAGCATGAGGGTAAGCCTTATCACAGCCTACGTCCATGAATTCGGGCTACCAATTGAGATCACAATGAAGATTGCTGGCCACTCTTCAGTCGTCATGAATTTGTACTATGTAAAGATCGGTAGCGTTGAACTGCAGCGTCGATTTACTGAGGGTGAGAAACACGCACTACAAAATCAAGCCTTTGTTGCGCAGAGTATGATTGAGCAAGGTAGGATCGACCAAATCAAAGGGCAGTTAGTAGCAAACAGCAAAGATGCCCTTGAATTAATATACAGACAAAAGTCTCCTGGCAGCTATTTGTTTCGTGATTACGGTTTTTGTCCATATGCTGGGGCTAGGTGCGATGACGGAGGTTCGCTCGGAAAAGGTGATATCTGGCACCCAGTACCGGCCGGATACCTAGGTAGTCAGAATTGCATAAGGTGTCGCCACTTCGTAACCGGACCTGCATTCATAGGTGGCCTATTAGCTTTGGGCAATGAAATATCACTGGAAGTAAATCTTCAATTTGCAAGATATGATGAACTTCAAAATAAAGCTGAAGAGCTGAGATCTGAAATTGACAACCATGACGAACTGGAATATGAATTAATCAAGTCGGGAGGGCACTTTGAGGGTCGAGACCTAGGACTAGAAGTCAAACATCGAAAAGTGCTTGCCGAAGCGGAAAGCGCAGCTAAAAAGCTTGACGTCTTGATTTGTGATGTACAGGCTAGCGCTAGCCTTATAAAACAGATCGAGCAGGTGACTATTATAAAATCCGAATCGACCCCACAAGACTCACTCATGCTTATTGTACAGGAGGGTCACGAACTTAGGCTCGCGCTTGAGGAAACCACTCACTTTCATCAGTTAAGCGAGGTTTGCGAAAATGCCGAGATATATGAATGCGCCTCGGCCAACTCCGCATTGACGGCAAGATCGCAACTATTGGACAAAATGCTAGAAAACAATGAATCTCCGCAGCGAATGTTCAGACTGAACAAAGATCAGCAACTTTTGGTTGGCAATCAAATCGCAAGATTATTGATATCCAGACTCAGAAGCTGGGAACGAATTGACTCACTAATCGAAGGAAGATTTAGGCTTGCTGAACTGGTTGGCCTTGAGAGCATTTCACTTAAAGAGATTAGTGAAGTCTTCATGAACAAAGGCAATAGTTTACCTCAGGTTTAAAATCATGTCACCATCGGAAACTTTGGATAAACTGAAGCAGAACTGCAGCTTAAGAAAACAGCGTACGTTAGACGCAGTATACAAAGTATGCACCGAGCTGTTATCGAATAATGAAAAAGACTTTTCATTTTCGACTATTGCACGCACTGGAGTTAATAACGGAGTACCAAACGCCCAAAGCATGCGAAATAGTTCCGGCCGAGAATATCGCGAGCTAATACTGGCATTCAAAGAGGCAGCCGGTCCAATTCATCAAGAACGAGCAGCGCCAGATTGGATAGATGCGATAAAAGATGGTAAGACTAAATTTCTAGCGCGCGCGCAAGAGGCTGAGAACCATCGCCTCCGAAGTCTCCTTAGAGAAATTATGCCACCCAACCTGGAAATCAGGGTAGATGATCGCACTCCATTTTCGGTCGAAAATAAGTTAACGAATATAGAACGCAGAGCTCTACTGTATTTAATGTCCGAAGAGTTCAGGCTACAATGGGGCTGCTCACTGGGCAAGCACGGGGACTTGATTGACCAAAAGGGAGCAAAAGTTTTTCGCCCAGGAACCCTTGATGCAATACAGAAAGCTCTCAAGGCATTGTGACCGGTCTTTGAATCAATAACAGGCAAAAAATGGCTACCAATCTTATTACTGAAGCTGGCTATCAGTCCTTGAAAGATGAACTAGATTGGCTCTGGCGCGAAGAGCGACCAGAGATCACCAGAAAGGTAACCTGGGCTGCGTCTTTGGGCGACAGAAGTGAAAATGCTGACTACCAATACAACAAAAAAAGGCTGAGGGAAATAGATCGCCGTGTAAGATACCTTCGTAAGCGGATCGAAGATCTTCGCGTAGTTCCATATTCCCCTACTCAGGAAGGTAAGGTATTTTTCGGAGCTTGGGTAACCATTGTCAACGAAGAAGATATGAGCAAGAGATTCCGCATTGTAGGTGCTGATGAAATCTACGATAGGAAAGACTTCATCTCTATCGACTCGCCGATGGCACGAGCGTGCATTGGCAAGCGTGTAGGGGAAGAGATTGTTGTACGGACTCCAACTGGCGATGCCTATTGGGAAGTCACCGAAATTGAGTACATCGCCGCGGAAGTCGCACCTCGGTTCATTAAACCCTGAGGTGCTTCCGAATCGGCCCCTACTATGTCAAGACCAGACTGCAATGATGACCAGTGTTAAATAGTATGGGGCAAGAGTATAGTACTATTCCGAAAAACCTGAAAAATCAAGGTGTAAGACGGAATAGTACACGATCATGGGGTTCTACCTTCCAGTCGGCGTTCTCGCTGCGATCGCCAAGCGATGCCGCCCAGGTCACCTTCTGGGTGATTTCCGGGCGATAGACCCGCCACAGATGGTCGAGCTCCTTCTTCAGGGCTTCATGACCTTCCGTTGTGATGATGTTGGTGCTCAACGACTGTCTCCTCAGTGCATCCGCGGCAGGCGCCAGGGCGCCCACCGAGTGACTGAGCTTAGCGAAAAACGCATTGCGCCGACATGCTGTTCAAGGGCGTGTGATCAGGCCTTGGCGAGCGATGCGGGTCAGTTGGCCGATGACTTCGGCGGCATCTTCGGCCGCAGGGGCCGGGATCACGGCCAGGTCGAAGCGGTCGTTGCCGTACTGATCGAGCTGATCACAGGTATCGGAGAACTGAATGAGGAAGGCACAGGCCTGGCCTTTGCGGCGGGAGAAACCGTCGAGATTGCGCAAAAGCGTGGGTTGATGCTGACCGCCGAGCAGGATGCGCGGGGTGCGGGAGGCCTGATTCTTGGCCAGGGGGGTCAAACAGACACTGGTACGTGGGCAACTCATGGAGTCTCTCTCCGCCTCGCTGAACCCGCTGGGCAGCGGTGGGAGGCGTCACCGAACCAGCGCTTTAGCGGTATTTCGGATGACCCACCGGGGGCTTCTCCCGCGCCCCGCAAGTAGCTGTTTAAATCGGCGCAGTCCGTATGCTAGAGGCTGAAGCTTCAAGTTACAAGCTGGAAATGAAAAGCGCGCGGGGCCGTCAGGCCCCGTGCGCTTTTCAGGTCACTCAGCGAGCGATCAGTCGGTCCAGCGACAGGCGGCCCGCGCCCTCGATCAGCACCGCCACGGTACCGGCCAGCAAGGCCAGGGCGAACTCGTAACCGTTGTTGGACATGAACAGGCCGTTACCGATATGCACCGAGAAAATCGCCACGACCAAGGTGACGGTCAGGGCCAGCGCCGCCGGGCGGGCCAGCAGGCCGATCACCAGGGCCAGGCCGCCGAAGAACTCGGCGCTACCGGACAGCAGGGCCATGAAGTAGCCCGGCGCCAGGCCGATGCTCTCCATCCACTGGCCGGTGCCTTCCAGGCCGTAGCCACCGAACAGGCCGAACAGTTTCTGGGCGCCGTGGGCCATGAAGATGACACCGACCAGGATACGCACGACGCTCAGGCCGTAACCGGCGCGGGTGGCAAACAGGGCTTTGAGGGAGTTGTTCATTTCTTGCTTCCTTGGGTGAGCAGGTGTGTGTTGGATGAGCGCCATCTTAATCAAATCAACAGATAAGAAAATCGCAAATAATGCGACTTTAAAATCGACTAATTCGATTAATTAGCGCTTCGCCACCCGCTCGAGCGACGCTCGCTCGCGATTGAACGCCAGGAAGTACTTGTTCACGCTGTTGACGAAGTTCACCGGCCCCATACCGACCTGCTCCATCGCGACACGCTCGGTCTGGAAGAACCATTGGTTGCCGTTGAGGCCGCGCCGCCGCGCCTCGGCGCGCATGGCCTGAACCCGCTCCGGGCCGAGATTGTAGGCCGCCAGGACGAACGCCATGCGCTCCCGCTCGTTGAGCTGAGGGCTGGCGAAAAAGCGACGGCGGATCATGGCCAGGTAGCGCGCACTGGCCTGGACATTGCCGTCGACCGTGGCGGTGTTGCCGACCCCGACACGCTTGGCTGCCGACGGGGTGATCTGCATCAGCCCATGGGCTCCCCCCATGCCCCTTGCGGCAGGATCCAGCGTCGATTCCTTGTAGGCCAGGGCCGCCAGGTTGAGCCAGTCGATCTGCAGGTCGCCACCATGCTTCTGCAGCACCGGGCGCAAAGACGCCAGGCGCTGGCGGTCCTTGCTGGCCAGCGGGTTGTGCACCCGATACTGGCGCCGGTAGATGCGTTCGAACGCGGCATCCTGGTTCTCCGGCGCCCGGTAGCCGGCCAGGAAGCGATCGACTGCGGCCTTCAGTTGGGGCGCGTCACGCCGGACATACCAGCGCATGGCCCCGGGTTGCGCCAGCGCCACCTTGCTGTCCAGACGCAGGCGCGGCATCACCCGCGCCCAGCGCTGGGCGATCGGCCGCTCGACCACGGTCAGCGGGTAGATGCCGGCCTGAACCATTTCCAGCACGTCTTCCACCGCCAGGGTCGGGTCGACCCACTCCACCTTGATCGGCGCCCGCTTGCGCAATTGCAGCTGCTGGTTGATGACCTGGATCGCCGCACCTGCGGCACTGGCGCTGGTCAAGGCGATGGTACGTCCGGACAACTGCTCGACATGGCTGAAGCTACGGTCGCCTTTGCGCCCGACCAGCAGCAAGGGCACCTGGTCCACCACCGGCGCACTGGCTTCGACGCCCAGTACCTGGGTCGGATCGAGCAGTTCGCCGGGAGCTGCCAGATCCCCCTCGCCTCGCTGCAAGGCGCCGATCAATTGCTCCTTGGCCCGCGGAATGATCTTCAGCCGGATATCCTGCCCATCGGCAGCGCGAGCATTGAGGGCGTGCTCCAGCGACCTCAACCGATAGTATTCGACGCCCACCGGCTCGCCCTTGACCTCGCCGGAGCTGTTACGGCTCTGGTTGACCAGCACCCGCAGCACCTTGCTTGAGCGCACCTGCTCCAAGTCGCGCACCTGGCTGGCCGGCACATGCTGCTGAGGCCCCGGCTGAGCGGCATGGGCTGGCCCGACCGTGATCGCCCCGGACACCAGAAACGTGATCAGCAAGGTTCGCAGCATGGGGGAAAGGGTCCGAAAGGGGTTGGCGAGCACCATGTGCTGTGATCGATCCTTGATAAATGGCTGCAAAAGACAACGGCAAACGTTTGAAGTTCTTGAATTTTCCGCGTTTTTCCGGTTTTTGCTATGCTGGCCGCCCCGCGGCACGAGGTAGCAACATGCAACTGATCGATATCGGCGTCAACCTGACCAACAGCAGTTTTCACGACCAGCAAGCAGCGATCGTCGAACGCGCCGTGCAGGCCGGCGTGGCGCAGATGGTCCTCACCGGCACCAGCCTGGACGTGAGCCATGCGGCACTCGAACTGTGCCAGCAGCTGGATGAGACCGGCCAACGCCTGTTCAGCACCGCCGGCGTGCACCCCCACGACGCCAGCCACTGGAACGCCGACAGCGAACGGCAGCTGCGCGACCTGCTCGCGCAACCCAGGGTCAGGGCCGTGGGCGAATGCGGCCTGGACTTCAACCGCGACTTCTCCCCTCGCCCCCAGCAGGAGAAAGCGCTGGAAGCTCAACTGGCCTTGGCCGTCGAACTGCGCCTGCCGGTATTCCTCCATGAGCGCGACGCCAGCGAACGCCTGCTGGCCATGCTCAAGGGCTACCGCGACCAACTACCCGCCGCCGTGGTGCACTGTTTTACCGGTGAGCGCCAGGCGCTGTTCGCCTACCTGGACCTGGACCTGCATATCGGCATCACCGGCTGGATCTGCGATGAGCGTCGCGGTACTCACCTGCATCCGCTGGTGGGCAACATCCCGGCAGGCCGCCTGATGCTGGAAAGCGACGCACCGTACCTGCTGCCACGCAGCCTGCGCCCGAAACCGAAGAACGGCCGCAACGAACCGTCCTTCCTGCCCGAAGTGCTGCGTGAGGTGGCGCTGCATCGCGGTGAAACGGTCGAACACACCGCGGCACACACCACGGCCTGCGCACGTGCCTTCTTTGTTCTGCCTGAGGTTTCTTGACGCATATCAAGAAGGATCCTGGCCTTGGCGGGCACAATGATGGCACCTTGCCAATAATGTTTCCGCCAACTCAGAGAAGACCTACCATGGGTGCCTGGCTTAGCAATATTTCCCTGAAGTACAAGTTCTGGGCCGTCAACGCGGTGGCGTTTGTCACCACCCTGATGCTGGTGCTCTACGCCGTATATCTGGAGCAACAGGCCCGCGCCAGCGGCGTCGAGGCCCAGGTGCAGAGCCAGGCCCAACTGCTGGCCGCCTGGCCAGCCGGGCAGCCCCTGCCCGCCCAAGGCAACCTGATCACCTGGCGCACCGGCCAGACCCCCACCTTTGCCGGCGAACCACTGGAGGCCCTGCGCGACGCTCAAGGCTGGGTCGCCCTGCCCTCCGCCTGGATCCTCGGCGACAATCCTCTGTTCGGCGCCCAGGTGATTCGCCAGGGCGACCAGCACCTGGCCGTCCTCGCCCAATCGCCGAGCCTGCGCCAGGTCTATTTCGATCGCTTCAGCAACTATGCGGTGTGCGTCCTGATTCTGATGCTGGCAATGCTGTGCGCCTCGCAGTTGCTGATTCGCTTCCTGCTCAGCCAGCTCAATACGCTCAAGGACGTAATGCTCCACGTCGAGAAGACTGGCGACCTGTCGGCCCGCGTACCCCTGGCCTGCGGCGACGAGGTTGGCCAGATGGCTGGCGCGTTCAACGCCATGCAAGCCACCTACCACCGCGTGGTCAGCACCGTGGCGCGCACCGCCGCCCAGCTCGACTCCGGCGCCGCGCGCCTGGCCGGCAGCATGAGCGAAGTGCGCCACGGCATGATCGGCCAGCAAAGCGAGACCGACCAGGCCGCCACGGCCATCAACGAAATGACCGCCACGGTGCACCACATCGCCCAGCATGCCGGCGCCACCCGCGACCTGTCGCAGACCGCAGACACCCTCGCCGGCAGCGGCCAGGCCGTGGTCAGCCGCGTGCAGGACTCGATCGCCGGCCTGTCCAGCGGCGTGCAGCAGACCGCCGAGATGATCCGTCAGCTGGCCGACGACAGCCAGAAGATCAACGGCGTGGTCGGGGTGATCCACAGCATCGCCGAACAGACCAACCTGCTCGCCCTCAACGCCGCCATCGAGGCGGCCCGGGCCGGTGACCTGGGCCGTGGTTTCGCCGTGGTCGCCGACGAAGTGCGCAACCTGGCCAAACGGGTGCAAACCTCCACCGATGAGATCACCACCATGGTCGCCGACCTGCAGGCCGGCACCCGTGACGCAGTGGATTTCATGCAGGAGAGTTCGTACAAGGCCGACGATTGCGTCAAGCAGGCCCGCGAGGCTGGCGAAGCCCTGGCCGAGATCACCAGCGCGGTGGCGCAGATGCGTGAGAGCAATACCCAGATCGCCGTGGCGGCCGAGCAGCAGAGCCAGGTCGCCGAGGAGATGAACCGTGCGGTGGTGAGCATCCGCGATGTCACCGAAGAAACCGTGCAGCAGACCGTGGGCTCGGCCACCACCAGCAGCGAACTCGCCACCCTGGCCGGCGAGCTGAACAAGGCGATCGGCCAGCTCAAGCTCTAGGCCATGCTATAGCCACCATAGCCAGCCTCGATTGGCCCCCGCCCGGGGGCCGCACTAAGCTTTGGACATCCTTGTGAGGAACCTGTCCATGAGCAAACGACTGCCCAACCTGCCCGCCTGGCAATGGCGTGGCTACCACCACAATCACCGCCACCCGACCAACCTGGTCCTGCACCTGATCGCCGTGCCGCTGTTCATCCTGGGGGCGCTGCTGGTGCTGTCGGGGCTATTTGCCCTGGAGCTGTCGCAGATTGCCGTGGGTGTCATCGCCCTGATTGCCGGCCTGGGCCTGCAACGCCAGGGGCACCGCCTGGAGGCCGAGCAGCCCGAACCGTTCGCCAACCGCAAGGACGCCATGCAACGACTGTTGACCGAGCAGTTCATCACCTTCCCGCGGTTCGTTCTCAGCGGAGCCTGGTGGCGAGCATGGCGTGAACGGCACAAGCACCGGCATTGATACGCCAAAGCCTGTAGGAGCGACTTCAGCCGCGATCACCCGCGAAGCGGGTACCAGCCACCGCGTTGCCGGCATCGCGGCTGAAGCCGCTCCTACTGAGGACGTGAGCACCAGCGCTCAAGCAAAAACGGTCACCGTCTGCCGACTCAACGCCAGCAATTCCCCTTCCGCCGTCCACAACGCCGCCGCGGCATGCCCGTAGCCATCGCGCGCATGCTCGGTCTCGACGACGTAGCGGCACCAGTCCAGGGTCGACAGCCTGGGCATGGGCTGAATGAATTCGATGGTCCAGGTCAGGGTACTGCCGGCAGCAGGCTGCTTGAGGAACGGCATCAGGCTTGGCGGCCAGGCATCGACCAGTGCGAGCAAATGCGTCACCTCCACCGGCCCCTCGGCCACATCGCGCAAGCGTACCCAGCCGCCCATGTGCCGCGAAGCATTGCCACTGAACGGCAGGCCTCCAATCGCCCAGCGCAATGCCACATGGCGCATGAACTCGGGGGTCACACCCTTGATATAGGGCAGCTCGGGCGCCGATTGCTCCAGCGGTTTGATGGCCATGGCCGTCTGCGCCTCGACCGCCACCGCCGACGGGCGCCCGGCACCGAAGCTGCCCTGCACCAAAGTCACGACCTGGCCATCCTGCACCGCGCGCCCAAGCAGCGTACTGACGGCCTTGCCCTCGCGCAGCACTTCGACCTCGAGACTGATCGGCACATCCGGTGCTGCGGGGCCGACGAAGGTGATGGCCAGCGAGCGCACCGGGCGCTCATCCACCAGCTTCTGGCGCATCGCCTCTTGCACCATCGCCGCCATCAGCCCTCCGAATACCGCCCGCCCCTGCGCCCAGCTGGCCGGCACGCTGACCGCCTCGGGGTGAGCGCGCGCCGCCGCCATCAAATCAGTGAAGTTCATGCCCCAGGCTCCCGCGCAAAAGTCTCGATCTTAACCAGCAGCCGCCTCGGCGACAGCCCGCATATCGGTCATTTGCAGCGACTATCGGCGCGCCAGGGCGTCGCGCAGCGCTTCGAGGGTGACGTCCGAGCGGCGCTCGGCCGCATGCAGCTCGCGTTCCCAGGCCACCTTGCAGCCGACCAGGTCGCTGTGTTCGCGAACCTGCAACAACCACTGCACACGGTCGTGCCAGTCGCCCAGGTCGCCCTGCGCACGCTTGAGCAACCGCTGCAGGGGCCTGCGGGCATGTTCGAGTTGCGGGTAGGCTTCGTCACCGTAGCGCACCCGTTTGATCAGCAGGCGCAGGCGGTGGCGATCGCGGGTTGGGTCCTCCAGCGCCTTGCCAAGCGTGCGCCACTGCTTTTCCAGGCGCTTGTCGATGCGACGTTGGAGGTTCTTCACCAACCCTTCACGGTCCGCCGCCCGAAGAAACAGTGGAAACGCATCCAGGATAGCCAGCACCCGCATGAGCTGAGGGCTTGTCGCGACACTGGCGAAAGTACGGGCCCTGCCCTCCAGGCGACGTTGCCCCGCCTGCAGGTGGCCATGCTCGATCAGTTGCGCCGCCAGCACCTCGCGATCCCGTAGCGGTGTCGTGAGCGTACCCAGCGACGCCGTGGCGCTTTCCAGTTGCTCGACACCCGGAAGTTCACGCAAGGGCCGCAGCAAGCTGCGCAGGCGGCGCAAGGCGATGCGCAGGTCGTGCAGCGCCTCGCTGTCGGTATCCGCAGCCAGACGCTCGCGGCAGGCCAGCAGGCGTACGTTGAGGGCAAGCACCTGGGAAACCACATGGTCGAGCATGGCGCCCTCCTCGGATCAACGTCCGGCGCGAGACTCACGAATGTAGAACCGTGCCTTCTCGGCTTTGCGGGTGCAGCCCTCGAAGCCTTCGAACTGCTGCTGGGTCTTCGCCCCGGTCAACAATGACAGCGCCTTGGAGTAACTGACGGTGCCGGCGAAGCCTTCGGCCTTGGCCAGGTCCAACTCCTTCCAGGCGGCATCGAGCTGTGTCGCGCAGCTGTCACGGTAGGCCGTCTTGCCCGCGCAGCCCACCAGGGCCAGGGCAATCAGAGGAAGGGTGATCCAAGCTTTCATCGGTGATACCTCAAGGCTGTAAGACATAGGTGGCCGTTCGACGGCAAAGCAAACGAAAAGTGCCCTGCTCAGCGTAGTCCAGCGCGGGCTACATTGAAGCACAGGCGGCAGTGGGTGCATTGTAGGACCATGGTGGCACAAGCCCGGGGGGAAAATCATGAGCAAACGCGTGGCACTGGTACTTGGCTCGGGCGGCGCACGGGGGTACGCGCACATCGGCGTGATCGAGGAAATCGAGCGGCGCGGCTATGAAATCGGCTGTATCGCCGGCTGCTCGATGGGCGCCGTTATCGGCGGTATCTATGCCGCCGGCAAGCTCGATGAGTACCGCAGCTGGATCGAGAGCCTGGACTACCTCGACGTGCTGCGCCTGGTCGATGTGAGCTTTCGCCTGGGCGCCATAAGGGGCGACAAAGTGTTCGGGCAGATCCGCAAGATCGTTGGTGAAATCAACATCGAACAATTGCGCATTCCCTACACAGCGGTGGCCACCGACCTGACCAATCAACAGGAAATCTGGTTCCAGGAGGGGTGCCTGCATCAGGCGATGCGCGCCTCGGCGGCGATCCCCAGCCTGTTCACCCCTGTGGTGCAGGGCAATCGGATGCTGGTCGACGGCGGCATTCTCAACCCGTTGCCGATCGTTCCGGTGGTGTCCAGCCACTGTGACCTGATCATCGCGGTCAACCTCAATGCGACTAACCAGAAGCAGTACCAGTTGCCAGTGATCGAACGCCCGGCAGCGTTCAAGATGCGTTTCGACTCGTTGATCAGCTCGCTCGGCTCGCGCCTGCCGTTCCGCCGCAAGCCGGCCGAGCAATTGATGCGCATCGAACAGGAGATCACCGTGGAGAGCCTCGCGCCCCCCAACCCTTGGCTGGGCGAGAGCGCCGAGCCCGAAGGCCAGCAGCCGGCAGCGGCACCGGAGAGCGAGGGCGCCCCGAAGTCAGCCACGGGCTCTTTCATTATCGACAACGTTGGCCCGGCCTCCCTGCTCGACCTGATCAACCAGAGTTTCGAGGTGATGCAGACGTCGTTGGCGCAGTACAAGATCGCGGGTTACCCACCCGATGTGCTGATCAACGTGCCCAAGCGGGTCTGCCGGTTTTTCGAGTTCTACAAGGCGCCGGAGTTGATTGCCCTGGGGCGGGAAATTGCGCGGGATACGCTGGATGCCCATGAAGGGCAGCGACGCTAGTCACATAGGTGCAGGAGCGGCTTCAGCTGCGAACACCGGCGCAGCCGGTGCCAGATACTGCGTCGACCGCATCGCGGCTAAAGCCGCTCCTACAGGGGCATGACGCGCCCCGATGATTACCCGGAAACGAAACAGGCCGCATAGGCGGCCTGTTTCGTGATCAGCGCACCACTCAGTAGCGCGTGATATCAGCACTGCCTTCAAGCAACTTGCGGTAGGCCGCGAAGTCCTGCGAACCGGCACGCGAAGCGAGGTAGCGACGAATCTGTGCCTTCTCCTCGTCGGTGGCGGCGGCGCCTTCGTTGACACCCTTGAGCTGCAGCACAACCAGGCTGCCATCGCCCAGCACTACACTGCCATACACGGGTTTGTCCTTGGACTCGGGCTTGGCCATGCGGAACACCGCCTGCAGCTCGGCCGGGTCGATGGCGTCCTGACCGCGGGTCGCCGCTTCCTGGACCTTCCAGCTCTGGCTGGCAGCCTTGACCGAGCCATCACGCAGGCCGGCAATCAGCTTGTCGGCCTTGGCCTTGAGTTCGGCGGTCGCCTTCTCCTTGGCCAGGTGCTGGCTGATGTTCTTGGCCACGGCCTCCAGCGGCAACTGTTCAGGCTTGCGGTGCTCCTTGACTCGCAATACCACCACGGTCTCCGGATCCAGCTCGATGCCGTTGCTGTTGGCGCTCTCCTCCAGCACCTGCTCGCTGAAGGCTGCCTGGATCACCGCACGGTTGGCGGTGATACCTTCGCCGCCTTCTCGGCCGAACGCCGCGGAGGTCTGCACTTTCAGGCCCAGGTCCTGGGCAGGCTGAACCAGGTCGGATGCCTCGAATGCCGCATCCTCGAGTTGCTTGGTCGCCTCGACGAAGCGCTGCTCCACTTGCTGGGTCTTCAGTTCATGGGTCAGCTTGTCCTTCAGGCTGGCAAAGCTCGGTACGTCAGGTGCCTGGACGCCCAGCAGCTTGACCAGGTGATAGCCGAACTGGGTGCGCACCGGAGCGGACACCTGATCCTTGTTCAGCTTGTACAGCGCCTCCTCGAAGGTCGGGTCGTACACACCTGGGCCAGCAAAGCCGAGGTCACCGCCTGCATTGGCGGAGCCCGGGTCCTGGGAGAACTCCTTGGCCAGCTTGGCGAAGTCCTCGCCTTTTTCCAGGCGTTGCTGGATTTCCTCGATGCGGGCCTTGGCCTGGGCATCGGTGGTCTTGTCGTTGACCTCGATCAGGATGTGCGCAGCATGGCGCTGCTCGCCAAGGTTGGCGATTTCCTTCTCGTACAGCGCCTTGAGCTCGTCGTCGTTGACCTTGACCTGGTCGAAGAAGGCCGACTTCTTCAGCTCGATGTAGTCGATGACCACCTGGTCCGGGGTCATGAACTCCTTGGCGTGCTGGTCATAGTGCGCCTTGACTTCCTCGTCGCTCACCTTGACCGCGGCCGGGTCGGCCTTGAAGGTCAGCGCGGCGAAGTCACGGGTCTGCTTCTCCAGACGGGCGAAGGCTTCGACCTGCTTGTCGGTAACGAAGCTGCTGCCGGCCAGGCCGGTGCGCAGTTGGCCGATGAGCATTTCCTGAGCGAGCATCTCGCGGAACTGCATGCGCCCGTAGCCCATCTGACGGATGACCGAGTCGAAGCGCTCGGCGCTGAACTTGCCATCGACCTGGAATTCAGGCGTCTGCAGGATCAGTTGATCCAGCGCGGCCTCGGAGAAAGCGAACTTGGCGTCTTCGGCGCCCTGCAACAGCAGCTTGCGATCGATCAGCCCCTTGAGCGCGGCTTCGCGCAGCATCTTTTCGTCCAGCAGCGCAGGGTCGAAATCCTTGCCCAGCTGTTGCATCAGCTGGCGGCGCTGCATGTCGACGGCCTGGCTCAGCTCGTTCTGGCTGATGGTCTGGCCGTTTACCTTGGCGGCGTCCTGGCTATGGGTGGCGGCTTGGAAGATGGCTTCGAAACCGGTCAACGCCATGAGCACGACGATGAGGCCAATGATGGTCTTGGCAATCCAACCTTGTGAATTGTCCCTGATATTCTGCAGCATGCGTCCCCCAGAAACGGCTGTACCACTGCGTCGACAACCGCGGAGCGTGGGTAGAATCCTGATAGAAGAAAGGCGCATCCAGTGGATGCGCCTTTTCGAAGCGAGCGTGCCAGCGGGAACGTTTGCGACCCGCCGTCACGCGGTCGGCTCGTTGAAGCCCGAGCCGGCTGAAGAGACGACTTAGTTGACAGCGTCTTTCAGGCCCTTGCCAGCCTTGAAGCCTGGAACCTTGGCGGCAGCGATCTTGATCGCCTTGCCGGTTTGCGGGTTGCGGCCGGTGCGCTCAGCGCGCTCCTTGACCGAGAAGGTACCGAAACCAACCAGTACCACATCGTCACCTTGCTTCAGGGCGCCGGTGACGGATTCGATGACTGCGTCCAGCGCACGGCCGGCTACAGCTTTCGGGATGTCAGCAGATGCGGCGATAGCGTCAATCAGTTCCGACTTGTTCACTCTAAGTCCCCTTATTTCTCTATTGAGTTTGTTTCTAAGTATGTAATGAAAAGCTTATGAAACGAGCGCTGAGTGGCCTGTTGACACTGGCGTGCCGCTTTATAGCAAGGCCCCGAAAATGCTGTCAACCAAGCCCCCCAGCGAAATACGTACTAGTGCGTGCTGATTCTTTCCTTAGCATCGCCGTCGCGCTTTTCATCTTTCGCGACAATCTCCGGAGCCACATCCGGCAAGGGCTCCGGGGCGTATTGCAGCGCAATTTGGAGGACTTCGTCAATCCATTTGACCGGTTTGATCTGAAGATCCTGCTTGATGTTTTCCGGAATTTCCTTGAGGTCGCGAACGTTTTCCTCGGGAATGATCACCGTCTTGATCCCGCCACGGTGTGCCGCCAGCAGTTTTTCCTTTAGACCACCAATGGCCAGGACCTGACCACGCAGGGTGATCTCACCGGTCATGGCAACGTCCGCACGCACAGGAATCTGAGTCAATGCGGACACCAGCGCGGTACACATGCCAATGCCGGCGCTCGGGCCATCCTTGGGGGTGGCCCCTTCCGGCATGTGGATGTGAACGTCGCGCTTCTCATGGAAGTCTGCAGCGATCCCCAGGCTCTGGGCACGACTACGCACGACCGTCTGCGCGGCGGTGATCGACTCGACCATGACGTCACCGAGCGAGCCGGTCTTGATCAACTGGCCCTTGCCCGGAATGACCACGGCCTCGATGGTCAGCAGCTCGCCACCCACCTGAGTCCAGGCCAGGCCCGTGACCTGGCCGATCTGGTCTTGCTGTTCAGCAAGGCCGTAGCGGAACTTGCGCACGCCCAGCAGTTGCTCGAGCTGTTCACCGGTCACCTTGACCTTCACCTGCTTGCTGCCGGTGTGCTCCTTGACCACCTTGCGGCAGACCTTGGCGATCTGCCGTTCCAGGCCACGCACGCCAGCTTCGCGGGTGTAGAAGCGGATGATGTCGCGGATCGCCGAGACATCGACCTCCAGCTCATCCTTTTTCAGGCCGTTGGCCTTGACCTGCTTGGGCACCAGGTACTTGACCGCGATGTTGATCTTCTCGTCCTCGGTGTAACCCGGCAGGCGGATGACTTCCATGCGGTCAAGCAGCGCCGGCGGGATGTTCATCGAGTTCGAGGTGCACAGGAACATCACGTCCGAGAGGTCGTAGTCGACTTCCAGGTAGTGATCGTTGAAGTTGTGGTTCTGCTCCGGGTCGAGCACCTCCAGCAGCGCCGAAGCGGGGTCGCCACGCATGTCGCTGCCCATCTTGTCGATCTCGTCGAGCAGGAAGAGCGGATTGCGTACACCGACCTTGGTCATCTTCTGAATCAGACGGCCAGGCATCGACCCGATGTAGGTGCGGCGGTGGCCACGGATCTCGGCCTCGTCACGCACGCCCCCCAGGGCCATGCGCACGAACTTGCGGTTGGTGGCGGCGGCGATCGACTCGGCCAGCGAGGTCTTGCCGACACCGGGCGGACCGACCAGGCACAATACCGGGCCACGGATCTTCTTCACGCGCTTCTGTACGGCGAGATATTCGAGGATGCGCTCCTTGACCTCTTCCAGACCGTAATGGTCGGAGTCGAGAATCTCTTCGGCCTTGGTCAGGTCCAGACGCACCTTGCTCTGGGCTTTCCATGGAACCTGCACCAGCCAGTCCAGGTACGAACGCACAACGGTGGCTTCAGCCGACATCGGCGACATCTGCTTGAGCTTGTTCAGCTCGGCCTGGGCCTTGGCCAGGGCGTCCTTGGGCAGGCCAGCGGCATCGATACGCTTTTTCAGCTCCTCGACTTCGTTGTGACCTTCGTCGCCATCACCGAGCTCCTTCTGAATGGCCTTCATCTGCTCATTCAGGTAGTACTCGCGCTGGCTGCGCTCCATCTGCTTCTTCACGCGGCCACGGATGCGCTTTTCGACCTGCAGCAGGTCGATCTCGGCATCCAGCAATGCCAGCACGTGCTCGACACGGGCCTGCAGGTCGACGATCTCGAGGATTTCCTGCTTCTGCTCGATCTTCAACGCCATGTGAGCGGACATGGTGTCGACCAGGCGCCCTGGCTCCTCGATGCTATTGAGCGAGGACAGTACTTCGGCCGGGACTTTCTTGCCCAACTGCACGTACTGCTCGAATTGCGACAGCAGGGTGCGCACGAACACCTCGGACTCGCGCTCGGCGGTCTCGGTTTCGTCGATCAGGCTGACTTCGGCACGGATGTGCCCTTCGACTTCGGTGAAGCGCTCGACCGCGCCACGCTGCTCGCCTTCGACCAGCACCTTGACGGTGCCATCAGGCAGCTTGAGCAGCTGCAGCACGGTTGCGACAGTACCGACGCGATACAGGGCGTCTTCGCCCGGATCATCGTCGGCGGGATTCTTCTGGGCCAGCAGCAGGATCTGCTTTTCGCCCGTCATCGCGGCCTCGAGGGCTTCGATGGACTTCTCACGCCCCACGAACAGCGGGATGACCATGTGCGGATAGACGACGACGTCCCGCAATGGCAAAAGAGGCAAGTCGAGGGTGGTCTTCATGATTTCGCCTCTACAGCGGCCTTGTGGCCGGAAACCTTTGGAAATGGTGCTTGGGGCTAATGTGGGGGCAGCCTTGGGAAATTACAAGCGCAGCGTCCATGAAATGCAGAAAGGGGCCCGAAGGCCCCTTTGCTGGTTGCTGCACCCCTGCCCGATCAGGCGTCGGGGGCGGCCTTGGCTTGCGGCTCGCTGTTCTCGTAGATCAGCAGCGGCTGCGAAGTCCCTTCGATGACGCTTTCGTCGATCACCACCTTGCTGACTTCCTTCTGCGAAGGAATTTCGTACATGGTGTCGAGCAGCACGCCTTCGAGGATGGAACGCAGGCCACGGGCGCCGGTCTTGCGCTCCAGAGCCTTGCGCGCCACGGCCTTGAGCGCATCGCTGCGGAACTCGAGGTCGACGCTTTCCATCTCGAACAGCTTGGCGTATTGCTTCGTCAGCGCGTTCTTCGGCTCGGTGAGGATCTGCATCAGCGCAGCCTCATCCAGCTCGTCCAGCGTGGCCAGTACCGGCAGACGGCCGACGAACTCGGGGATCAGGCCGAACTTGACCAGATCGTCCGGCTCGACTTCACGCAGCGACTCGCCAACCTTCTTGCCTTCTTCCTTGCTGCGCACTTCAGCGCTGAAGCCGATGCCACCTTTGGTGGAACGGTTCTGGATGACTTTTTCCAGGCCAGAGAAGGCGCCACCGCAAATGAACAGGATGTTGCGGGTATCGACCTGCAGGAATTCCTGTTGCGGGTGCTTGCGGCCACCTTGTGGTGGTACGGAAGCCACGGTGCCTTCGATCAGCTTCAGCAGTGCCTGCTGCACGCCCTCGCCCGAGACGTCACGGGTGATGGACGGGTTGTCCGACTTGCGCGAGATCTTGTCGATCTCATCGATGTAGACAATGCCCATCTGGGCCTTTTCCACGTCGTAGTCGCACTTTTGCAGCAGTTTCTGAATGATGTTCTCGACGTCCTCGCCCACATAACCGGCTTCGGTCAGTGTCGTGGCGTCGGCAATGGTGAACGGTACGTTCAGCAGGCGCGCGAGCGTCTCGGCGAGCAGCGTCTTGCCCGAGCCGGTTGGCCCGATCAGCAGGATGTTGCTTTTGCCAAGTTCGACTTCGTCGCCCTTCTTGTCACGCTGGTTCAGGCGCTTGTAGTGGTTGTACACCGCTACGGCCAGGACCTTTTTCGCGCGCTCCTGACCAATGACGTACTGGTCCAGGATGCCGCTGATTTCTTTCGGCGAGGGTAATTTATGCGCGTTGCTCTCGGCCTGGGCTTCCTGCACCTCCTCACGGATGATGTCGTTGCACAGGTCGACGCACTCGTCGCAGATAAATACCGAGGGGCCGGCAATCAACTTGCGTACTTCGTGCTGGCTTTTGCCGCAGAAGGAGCAATAGAGCAATTTGCCGTTGTCCTCGCCATTACGGGTGTCAGTCATTCGATCGATCCAATCCGGTAGGCTTGAAACACAAGATGAAGGCAATCGCTGGCTTTTTCAAGTCCGCGGGCAGGCACAATCCGTGCCTGCCCGCTCTGGCGCATTGCTTCAGGATGCCAGTTGCCGCTTGTCGTAGACCGAGTCGATCAGGCCATACTCGGCCGCGCGCGCAGCGCTCATGAAGTTGTCACGCTCGGTGTCGCGCTTGATGGTCTCCAGCGATTGGCCGGTGTGGTGGGCCAGCAGCTCGTTCAGGCGCGCCTTGATGTTGAGGATTTCCTGGGCGTGGATCTCGATGTCGGTCGCCTGGCCCTGGAAGCCACCCAGCGGTTGGTGAATCATCACCCGCGAGTTGGGCAGGCAGTGGCGCTTGCCGGCGGCACCGGCCGCCAGCAGGAAGGCGCCCATGCTGCAGGCCTGGCCGATGCAGATGGTCGAGACGTCCGGCTTGATGAACTGCATGGTGTCGTAGATCGACATGCCGGCAGTCACCGAACCGCCCGGCGAGTTGATGTACAGATGGATATCCTTGTCCGGGTTTTCCGCCTCAAGGAACAGCAGTTGCGCCACCACCAGGTTGGCCATGTAGTCTTCTACGGGGCCGACCAGGAAGATCACCCGCTCCTTCAGGAGGCGCGAGTAGATGTCATAGGCGCGTTCGCCACGGGCGGACTGCTCGATAACCATCGGGACCAGGCCGCCTGCGGCCTGGATGTCAGAGCTCTGCTGAATATAAGAATTGCGGGACATGTCCTGCACTCACTCCCAAATAGTCATGGCTTGAATACACACAAGCCAGCGCGAAGGCTGGCTTGTGGGGTTCCTACGAGAGAAGCCTTATCACTCAGCGGCGGCAGGTGCCTGTGCTGGCTTGACAGCTTCTTCGTACGAGACCGATTTGTCGGTCACAGTCGCTTTCTGCAGGACAGTATCTACAACTTGTTCTTCCAGTACAACCGAACGGACTTCGTTCAGTTGCTGGTCGTTCTTGTAGTACCAGGCAACGACCTGCTCAGGCTCTTGATAAGCCGAGGCCATTTCCTCGATCACCTTGCGAACTTCGGCTTCATCAGGCTTCAGCTCGAACTGCTTGACCACTTCGGCGACGATCAGGCCCAGCACGACGCGGCGCTTGGCTTGCTCTTCGAACAGTTCGGCCGGCAGCTGCTCAGGCTTGATGTTGCCACCGAACTGCTGAACAGCCTGCACGCGCAGACGGTTGACTTCGTTTTCCAGCAGGGCTTTCGGGACTTCGATCGGGTTGGCGGCCAGCAGACCGTCCATGACCTGGTTCTTGACCTTGGCCTTGATGGCCTGGCGCAGCTCACGCTCCATGTTCTTGCGAACTTCGGCGCGGAAGCCTTCCAGCGAAGATTCCTTGATGCCGAACTGGGCGAAGAAGGCTTCGTTCAGCTCAGGCAGCACAGGCGCGGAAACGCTGTTCACGGTGATGGTGAACTCAGCGGCTTTGCCAGCCAGGTCCAGGTTCTGGTAGTCCTCTGGGAAGGTCACGTTGACCACGCGCTCTTCGCCAGCCTTGGCGCCGACCAGGCCGTCTTCGAAGCCCGGGATCATGCGGCCGGAGCCCAGCACCAGCTGAGTGCCCTTGGCCGAACCGCCGGCGAAGGCTTCACCGTCGATCTTGCCGACGAAGTCGATGTTGACCTGGTCGTCGTTCGCAGCAGCGCGCTCGACAGCCTCGAAACGGGTGTTCTGCTTGCGCAGGACTTCCAGCATGTTGTCCAGGTCGGCGTCAGCCACTTCGGCGCTCAGGCGCTCGACGGCGATCGACTCGAAACCGGCAACGGTGAATTCAGGGAAGACTTCGAAGATGGCGACGAACTCCAGGTCCTTGCCCTTCTCGAACGATTTTGGCTCGACGGCAGGGGCGCCAGCCGGGTTCAGCTTCTGCTCGACGATGGCTTCGTAGAAGGAAGCCTGGACCAGGTCACCGAAAGCCTCTTGACGGGCGTCGGCTTCGAAACGCTGGCGGATCACGCTCATCGGCACCTTGCCCGGACGGAAGCCGGCAACCTTGGCGCGCTTGGCAGTCTGCTGCAGACGCTTGTTGACTTCGTTCTCGACGCGCTCGGCCGGAACGGCGATGGTCATGCGGCGCTCGAGAGCAGAAGTGTTTTCAACAGAAACTTGCATGGATATTCCTCGTTGCACAGACGTTAGCCGGCGATAGCCCGACTCCAGAATCAAGGGCAAACATTCTAGTGACTCATGCCGCAGAAGTCACGCCACCTGAAGGGTCGGCACACCACGCCGGTCGAATTCATTGAAAGGCCCGCCCGCCGTGGCGTCGAGCTGTTCATTATCAGGGTCGCACCGGCCATTCGAGGCCGCGCGACCGTAAAACCTTGTCAAACAAACCACAGCCAGCGGATATGCGGCCTATTTTCGGAATTTCAAGAGCATTTGCGTGGAGGCTGGCACGTGCTCGCCGAAGACCTTGCAGCGATCTTCAGATCAAGCGCCGCCCCCCCAATAAAGCGACCCTACTGCGGATCGATCTCATTGAACTGGCAGTACTCTTCCCATTCCATTCCCAGCGCCTCGGCCACCTCACGATGGGTCTCCAGGCGCATGGCCTGCAACTGCTCCGGCGACTCGGCGATCAGTTGCAGCGCGTACTCCCAGGGCTCGACACCCTGCTCCTGCGCCGCATCTTCGAACGCCCATTCGACCTGCTGAGCCTGCTCGCGCGCATCCAGCTCGCGGATCTCCTCGAGCAATTGCGGATTGGCTTCGGCAAAACGCTGCAATGCCAGGGCCTGGCGAGCTTCTTTGGCAATCATCGGTATTTCCCCTGCCGGCTCCAGACCGGTATTTCAACCGGCTGAAATCTATCAGCTTTCAGGCTGCCGCCACCAGAGGAAACACTACCGACCCACATAAAGAGCACCAGAGCGACGAAACGCCCCGCACAGGAATCAGTCGAATCTGACGCTGTGACGCTGCGCGCCGCAGACCACACGCGCTGGCGTGATCAACTGATGAGGGATTTCAACGTAAGGCAGTCACATCGAGCAGATGGGCAACATTACTCAGGCGCTCCTGGCAGCACCTCTCCCAGGCGGCATCGTCATGCGAGATGCACGACGCCAGCGAAATGACGCTCGCGCCAGAAATCCGCCCCACCCAACCAACACCGCAAAAACGAAAAATGCCGCGTTAGCGGCATTTTGCATACAAGACAAATACAAAAAAGGCGCCCGATCAGAAAATCGAGGCGCCCTTTTAAAATATGGGGTGGACGATGGGAATCGAACCCACGACAACTGGAATCACAATCCAGCGCTCTACCAACTGAGCTACGCCCACCATAGTGCAATGTTGCGGTACAGCCTTAGAGAAACATGGTGCGGACGAAGAGACTCGAACTCTTACAGCTTGCGCCGCTGGAACCTAAATCCAGTGTGTCTACCAATTTCACCACGTCCGCATGAAACTCAAAAACAAAGGCGCCGGATCATTCAATCAAGGCGCCCCTGCAGAATCTGGGGTGGACGATGGGAATCGAACCCACGACAACCGGAATCACAATCCGGCGCTCTACCAACTGAGCTACGCCCACCATATTGCGGTACTGCTTACTTGCCCAGGCCTTAATGGCGCACCCGGCAGGACTCGAACCTGCGACCATCCGCTTAGAAGGCGGATGCTCTATCCAGCTGAGCTACGGGCGCTTAAGCTTACAGTCAAGCCGAACAAACCAACTGCTTATTCTGCCCGACCTTGCCAACCCGTGCCAGGCAGTGCCCGACAAGTGCGGCGAATCTTATAGACGGCCCCGCAGGGCGTCAACAGTTTTCTCAAAAAAATATAATTTATTGAAGGGCTTAGGGAATTTGCCCGACCATCCGCCTTTGCCCTCGGGCCGTCTCGTGAGAGAATGCCGCCTTCTTCATGTTCCCTTCTCGATGGTTAATCACGCGTCTATGACTGCACACCTTATCGATGGCAAGGCGATCGCCGCCAACCTGCGCCAGCAGATCGCCCAACGTGTCGCCGAGCGCCGCCAGCAGGGCCTGCGCACACCAGGCCTGGCGGTGATCCTGGTCGGTACCGATCCGGCCTCCCAAGTCTATGTCTCGCACAAGCGCAAGGACTGCGAAGAAGTCGGCTTCATCTCGCAAGCGTTCGACCTGCCCAGCGATACCACGCAGCAAGCCCTGACCGACCTGATCGACCGCCTCAACGACGACCCGGCCGTTGATGGCATCCTGCTGCAACTGCCGCTGCCGGCACATCTGGATGCCTCGCTGCTGCTCGAGCGCATTCGCCCGGATAAAGACGTCGACGGCTTCCACCCGTACAACATCGGTCGCCTGGCCCAGCGCATCCCCCTGCTGCGCCCCTGCACCCCGAAAGGCATCATGACCCTGCTGGAAAGCACCGGCCAGGATCTGTACGGGATGAACGCGGTGATCGTCGGCGCTTCGAACATCGTCGGCCGCCCCATGGCCATGGAACTGCTGCTGGCCGGCTGCACCGTGACCGTCTGCCACCGCTTCACCAAGGACCTGGCCGGCCATGTCGGCCGTGCCGACCTGGTGGTGGTCGCTGCCGGCAAGCCGGGCCTGGTCAAGGGCGAGTGGATCAAGGAAGGCGCCATCGTCATCGACGTCGGCATCAACCGCCAGGAAGACGGCAAGCTGGTGGGCGACGTGGTCTACGAGACGGCTCTGCCCCGCGCCGGCTGGATCACCCCGGTGCCGGGCGGCGTGGGCCCGATGACCCGCGCGTGCCTGCTGGAGAACACCTTGTATGCCGCCGAAGAGCTGCATAAGTAAGTTGTTCCGGCAATGAAGTGAAACGGCGCCCTTCGAGGCGCCGTTTTCATTTGCCCACGAGGATGAAAGCATTTCCTGCGGCCTCAGCCGATTCGGCTGGCAAACAAGCCATTTCAGCTGGTCCCGCTGCCCACCCCACCCGCTTCAGCCGGGATTTCACCGCTCACCCACCCACAATGGTCACACAGCCCACCTGTGGATGCGTGCCCAATGCAAACAACAAATACCGTCCTCATGATTCGCCCCGCGCGGTTCACCTTCAACCCGGACACCGCGCTCAACAATCGTTTCCAGCAAGCACCACTGGACCCGGCGACCGCAAGCGAGAAGGCCCTGGAGGAATTCGACGGCTACGTCGAAACCCTGCGCCAGCACGGTGTCGAGGTGCTGGTGGTGCAGGATACGCCTGAGCCTCACACGCCGGATTCGATCTTCCCCAATAACTGGTGGAGCAGCCACGCCGACGGCAGCCTGGTGCTCTACCCGATGGAAGGCCGCAATCGCCGCCTGGAACGCGACAAGGGTGCGTTGCGCGTACTGGAGGAGCGTTTTGCCATCCAGCGCACCGTCGACCTGAGCCCGCTGGAACAGCAGAATCTGTTCCTCGAAGGCACCGGCAGCATGGTGCTCGACCGTGAGCACCGCATCAGCTATGCCTGCCACTCCGGGCGCACCCACGAACATGCCCTGCGCCAGTTCGCCGAACAGCTCGACTACCGCCTGTGCCTGTTCCACGCCGTCGACCGCCAGCACGCCCCCATCTACCACAGCAACGTGATGATGAACGTCGGCCGCCAGCTGGCCGTAGCCTGCCTCGACGCCCTGCCCCACGCCACGGAACGCCGCACCCTCGAACATTCGCTGCGTGATACCGGCAAGCAGGTGCTGGCGTTGACCTTCGAGCAGTTGGAGAACTTCGCCGGCAACATGCTCGAAGTCCACGACCGCGACGGTCGGTCGCTGCTGGTGATGTCACGCAGCGCCTGGCGTTCGCTGGAACCGCGGCAACGCCGCCAGGTGGAACAGCACAGCCATCCCGTGGTGGTGAATATCGACCATATCGAACGCATCGGTGGCGGCAGCGCGCGCTGCATGCTCGCCGAAGTCCACCTGCCCTCGCGCCACTGACTTGAAAAGGAGCCTCACCATGACCCGCTATATCGACGTGCAAGACCTCGCCCGCCTGGTCAACCGCAAGGGCCTGCCCACCTGCCTCGAGGAAATGGCCGAGTACATCCGCCAGGACTACCTGCGCTGGCACGACTTCGAGAAGTGCGCGCGCCTGGCCAACCATTCGCCCGACGGGGTGATCGAGCTGATGCCGGTGTCCGATGCCAACCTGTACGCCTTCAAGTACGTCAACGGGCATCCGAAGAACACCCACAACGGCCTGCTCACGGTAATGGCCTTCGGTGCCCTGGGCGATGTCGACACCGGCGCGCCGGTGCTGCTCAGCGAGATGACCCTGACCACCGCGATCCGCACCGCCGCCACCTCGGCCCTGGCCGCCCGCTACCTGGCGCGCCCGGACAGCAAGCGCATGGCACTGATCGGCAACGGCTCGCAAAGCGAATTCCAGGCGATTGCCTTCCACACGATGCTGGGCATCGACGAGATCCGCCTGTTCGACATCGACCGTGCGGCGAGCGAGAAACTGGCCGCCAACCTGGCCGGCTATCCACAACTGAAGTTGACCATCGCCACTGACGTCGCCGAAGCGGTGCGCGGCGCCGACATCGTCACCACGGTGACCGCCGACAAGGCCTACGCCACCATCCTCACCCCGGGGATGATCGAGCCAGGCATGCACCTCAATGCGGTCGGCGGCGACTGCCCGGGCAAGACCGAGCTGCACCGCGACATCGTCGAGCGTGCACGGGTGATCGTCGAGTACGAGCCACAAAGCCGTATCGAGGGCGAGATCCAGCAGATGCCAAGCGACTCGCCGACCACCGAATTCTGGGAGGTCGTCGAAGGGCGTGCCGCAGGACGTGAAAGCGCCGATCAGGTCACGCTGTTCGACTCGGTCGGCTTCGCCCTTGAGGACTATTCGGCGCTGCGCTATGTGCTGGATGTGGCCCGGGCGCTGGATATCGGGCATGACATCGCGCTGGTGCCAGCGCTTGAGAACCCGAAAGACCTGTTCGCCTTGCTGCGGCCCGTCTCGGCACGAGCCAAAGCCAACGCAGCCTGATTGCCCCCTGTAGGAGCGGCTTTAGCCGCGATGCAGGCGACGCGGTGCCTGGCACCCGCTTCGCGAGTGATCGCGGCTAAAGCCGCTCCTACGGAGGTCGCGCCAGATCAATGAGTTAATACGGTGGTCGGCAGGGCGCGCGTGACACGCGGAATCCGCTGTCGCACTTCCATAAATCTTTGTCGGAACAGCCGATTCTGCTGCCACGAGGAACCTAACAGCCGATTCCGGCACCCAGCGCGCTAGCAAACGACACAAAAAACCGGTCTATCTCGCGCATCCTGAGCCCGACCCATGAGTCACCGACGGACCTACACGCGGTAATCGCCCTACTACCAATAACAACACCCAGGGACCCAAGACCATGCTCTCCATGCGAAAACGCCTCGGCGTGCTGCTGTTCTCGTTGTGCGCCACCACCGTTTCCCACGCCAAGGAGTGGACCGAGATCCGCTTCGGCGTCTACCCCGAATATCCCCCCTTCGAATCCGTCGCCGCCGATGGCAGCCTGCAAGGCTTCGACATCGAGCTGGGCAACGCCATCTGCTTGAAACTGCAGGTCAAATGCACCTGGGTGCACAACGAATTCGACGGCATGATCCCCGCCCTGCGTGCGCGCAAGTTCGACGCCATCATGTCGTCGATGGCGGTCACCCCGGCGCGCCTGAAACAGATCGACTTCACACACAAACTGTTCCTCAGCCCGACCTCGGTGATCGTGCGCAAGTCCGCCGATTTCGGCGACACGGTCGAGTCGCTCAAGGGCAAGCAGGTCGGCGTGCTGCAGGGCTCGCTGCAGGAAGCCTACGCTCGCGCCGTGCTGGCGCCGCTGGGCGCGCAGGTAAAGGCCTATCAAGCCCAGGACCAGAACTACGCAGACCTGATGAACGGGCGCCTCGACGCTACCGTCACCGACAAGCTCGAGGCCCAGCTCAACTTCCTCTCCAAGCCTGAAGGTGCCGACTTCAAGAGCGGCCCGGCAATCAAGGACCCAACCCTGCCGCTGGACATCGCCATGGGCTTGCGCAAGACCGACCCGGAGCTCAAGGCCCTGCTCGACAAGGGCATCGCCCTGATCCATGCCGATGGCACCTACGCCGAGATCCAGAAGAAGTACGTCGGCGAACTGGACATCTACAACGAGTGAGTTCCCACCGGCCTCTTCGTGGGCGAGCCCGCTCCCACAGGTAATCAAAGCCTCTGGCCTGCACACATCCTGTGGGAGCGGGCTTGCCCGCGAAGAACCCACCGCGAGACCCCGTCATGCACGACTTCCTCACAAGCGGCCTGCAAGGTTTCGGCCCGCTGCTGGCCCAAGGCACCTGGATGACCGTCAAGCTGGCCCTGCTGTCACTGGCCCTGAGCCTGCTGCTCGGCCTGCTCGGCGCCAGCGCCAAGTTGTCCCGCTCACCGCTGCTGCGCCTCCCGGCCACCCTCTACACCACGCTGATCCGCAGCGTCCCCGACCTGGTACTGATCCTGCTGATCTTCTACAGCATGCAGATCTGGCTCAACGATCTGACCGAGGTGCTGGGCTGGGACTACGTGGAGATCGACCCGTTCGGCGCCGGGGTGATCACCCTTGGTTTCATCTATGGCGCCTACTTCACCGAGAACTTCCGCGGCGCCATCCTCAGCGTGCCGGCCGGACAGCTGGAGGCGGCCACCGCCTATGGCCTGAGCCGCGCCCAGCGCTTTCGCCTGGTGCTGTTCCCGCAACTGATGCGCTTCGCCCTGCCGGGGCTGGGCAACAACTGGCTGGTGCTGCTCAAGTCCACCGCACTGGTGTCGATCATCGGCCTTGCCGACCTGGTCAAGGCCGCGCAGAACGCCGGCAAGACCACCAACGACGTGCTGTTCTTCCTGAGCCTGGCCGGGCTGGTCTACCTGCTCATCACCACCCTCTCCAACCGCCTGCTCACTTACCTTGAGCGGCGCTACAACATCGGCATCAAGGAGCTGGCGCGATGATCGATCTCCTTCAGGAATATGGCCTGGCCTACCTGTACAGCGACGGCAACGGCCTGTCGGGGCTGGCCATGACCCTCTGGCTGTTCGTCGCCAGCATGGTCCTGGGCCTGGCACTCTCGCTGCCCCTCTCCCTGGCCCGGGCGTCGCGCAACACCTGGCTGCGCCTGCCGGTGCAGTTGTACACCTTCGTGTTCCGCGGCACACCGCTCTATATCCAGTTGCTGATCTGCTACACCGGCCTCTATAGCCTTCAGGTGGTACGCGAGCACGCCCTGCTCGACCAGTTCTTCCGTAACGCACTCAACTGCACGCTGCTGGCATTCGTGCTCAACACTTGCGCCTACACCGTGGAGATCTTCGCCGGGGCCATCCGCAACCTGCCGGCTGGTGAGCTGGAAGCCGCCCTGGCCTATGGCCTGAAGGGCTGGAAGCTCAACCTGTTCCTGGTGCTGCCCGCCGCCCTGCGCCGCTCGCTGCCGGCCTACAGCAACGAACTGATCCTGATGCTGCACGCCACCTCGCTGGCCTTCACCGCCACCGTCGCCGACATCCTCAAGGTGGCCCGCGACGCCAACGCCGCGACCTTTCTGACTTTCCAGGCCTTCGGTGTGGCCGCCCTGCTCTACATGCTGCTGTCCTTCGCCCTGGTCGGCCTGTTCCGACTGGCCGAGCGCCGCTGGATGCGCTTCCTTGTCCCTGCCCGAGGCTGATTTCATGACTGCTACCGCACTGCCACTCAACACCTTCGAACAGGCCCCGGCAGAACGCGCCCATGCCGGCGCCATCAAGCTCAGCGTCGAGGGCCTGCACAAGCACTATGGCGAACACCAGGTGCTCAAGGGCGTCTCGCTACAAGCACGCAAGGGCGACGTGATCAGCCTGATCGGCGCCAGCGGCTCGGGCAAGAGCACCTTCCTGCGCTGCATCAACTTCCTCGAGCAGCCCGACGCCGGCAGCATCACCCTCGACGGCCAGACGCTGGAGATACACCCCGGCACCCGCACCCCGCCACCAGCCCAGTTGCAGAACTTGCGCACGCGCCTGGCCATGGTGTTCCAGCACTTCAACCTGTGGAGCCACCTCACGGTGCTGGAGAACATCTGCCTGGCGCCGCGCAAGGTGCTGGGCGTCAGCGCCGGCGAAGCCGAGGCCCGTGCCCGCAAGTACCTGGACAAGGTCGGCCTGCCGGCGCGCGCCGCCGAGCAGTACCCGGCATTCCTCTCCGGCGGCCAGCAACAACGCGTGGCCATTGCCCGGGCGCTGGCCATGGAGCCGGAGATCATCCTCTTCGACGAGCCCACCTCGGCCCTCGACCCGGAGCTGGTCGGCGAAGTGCTCAAGGTGATACAGACGCTCGCCGAGGAAGGACGTACCATGCTCATGGTCACCCATGAAATGGGGTTCGCCCGCCAGGTGTCGAGCCAGGTGCTGTTCCTGCACCAGGGCCTGGTCGAAGAGCACGGCAGCGCCGAGATCCTCGACCGGCCACAGAGCGAGCGCCTGCGGCAGTTCCTCTCCAACCGCCTCAAGTGAAGTCACGCCGCATATGGATACCAAGGCCACTAGCACCGCAGTCGCACCACTGGATCGCATCGATGAAGCCATCATCGACGTGCTGCGCCACCAGGGAAGGATCACCTATGAAAAGCTCTCCACCCTCGTGCACCTGACGCCCAGGCCCTGCCTGGAACGGGTGCGCAAGCTGGAACGGCGCGGCGTTATCCGCGGCTATGGGGCGATCATCGACCTGCAACAGGTCTCGCCCGGCCTGTCGTTGCTGGTGCTGGTGGCGCTGTCCAACCAGAGCGGACGCTCCGCGCAGAAGGCCTTCGAAGCCACCGTGCGGGCCTGCCCGCAGGTGTACGAATGCCAGCTGATCAGTGGCCATTTCGACTACAGCCTGCGCATGCGCTGCCGCGACATGGAGCATTACCGGGTACTGACCGAGACCTGGATGAACAACGACGAGTTGCACATCGACAAGCTGGTCGCCCATCCGGAGCTGGCGGCGGTCAAAAGTACGGCGCCCCTGGCTTGAACCTCCACGCTGCCCGCCGGGTGCTATCCATGCCGGGCGGGCAGCGCGAGGCTCGCTGCTCGACGCCTCAGGTGCCACCCGGCGCAACGCTGAGACGGCTTTGCAGGCAACGCTGACCTACACGCTGGCGGAGGGGCGCATGGCCGCCCATCACCTCAACCGGCCAGCCACTCCGAGGGCTGGTGATAGCCTGCCACCCACTCGACCACCTCACCTGCCGGCATAGGCCGCGCAATGCCATAGCCCTGGGCGAGCTCGCATCCCAACCCCATCAACACCCGCCCGTGCTCGATGGTTTCCACCCCTTCGGCGATCACTTCCCGGCCGAACGCACGCGCCAGGCCGATCACCGCACCGGTGAGGGCCAGGTCGTCATGGTCGTGCAGGATGTCGCGCACGAACGACTTGTCGATCTTGATGGTCTGCGCGGGCAAGCGCTTGAGGTAGCTCAGCGATGAGTAGCCCGTGCCGAAGTCGTCCAGCGAGAAGCGCACACCGAGTGCCCGGCAGGCATCCAGGCAGTGGCCGACCCGCGCCAGGTTGTCGATGGCCACCGACTCGACGATCTCAAGGTCCAGCTGCGCCGGGTCCACGCCAGGGTGACGCTCGAGGAGCTGCGCCAGACGCTCGGAAAAGTCGCCACGCTGCAACTGGCGGGCGGCGATGTTGACACTCAGGGACCATCCCCGCCCTTCCTCCCGCCATTGCCCCAGCTGCACCAGCGCTTGTTCGATAACCCACTCGCCCAATTCGACGATCAGGTCGGTCTGCTCCACCAACGGCAGGAACTCGCCCGGTGGCACCGGCCCTTTCGTGGGGTGCATCCAGCGCAACAACGCCTCGAAACCGATCACCTGCCCGCTGCGCATGTTCACTTTCGGTTGGTAGTGCAGGCACAGTTCACCCTGGCGCATGGCCTGGCGCACGCGCGCCACGGTCTGGTGCGTGGCCTTGAGCTCCTGCTCCTGGGACACGTCGAACAGGTGGTAGCGGTTGCGCCCTTGCTGCTTGGCCACGTACATCGCCTGGTCGGCGTGACGCACCAGGGTGTCGGCGTCCTCGTCGTCCTGGGGGAACAGGGTCACGCCGATACTCGCGCTGAGGGTCAGGGCGTGTTCACGGACCACGTAGGGGGCCGCCAGCGACAGCAGCACCCGTTGCAATGCGGCATGCAACTGGCGGGGGCCCTCGATGTGGCGCAGGATCAGCACGAACTCGTCGCCCGACAGCCGCGCCACTGCGTCACCGCCGCGCAGGATGCCCTGCAGGCGTTGCGCCACTTCGACCAGCAACAGGTCGCCGGTGGCGTGGCCATAGCCATCGTTGACCGCCTTGAAACCATCCAGGTCGAGCATGCACACCGCCAGCGGGATGCGCTCGCGGCGCGAAAATGCCAGGGCCTGGTTGAGCAGGTCGGACAAGTACGCGCGGTTGGGCAGCCCGGTCAGCACGTCGTGCCCGACACGCCACTGCAAGGTGTGCAGCAGCTGGCGCTTCTCGGTGACATCGAAGCGGATCGACACGTACTTGCGCACTTGGCCGGTATGCGGGTCGACCAGCGGCACCATGGTGCTGTCGACCCAGTAGAGCGAGCCATCCTTGGCGCGGTTGCAGATCTCGCCCTTCCACACCCGACCGGCCGCCAGGGCGCTCCACATGTCGAGGAAGAACGCCGGCTCGTGCAGCCCGGAGTTGAGAATACGGTGGTTGGCGCCCAGCAGTTCCTCGCGGCTGTAGCCGGAGATACTGCAGAACTGCTGGTTGACGTAGGTGATACGCCCGCGCAGGTCGGTCTCGGAAAAGATCGCGGCCGCATCCACGGCCGCGCGATAGATATCATCCATAAGTTGCCCGCCCTAGCGGTTGAAGCGCTCCACCAGGGCGCGCAATCCGGCGCAGACCTGCTCGAGCTCGGCCCCGCGGGAAGCGGCGGCGTTGGCCCGCCGGGCGCTCTGCTGCACCGTACCGGCCACGCCGTTGATCTGCCGCGAGACATCCTCGGCCACCGCCGACTGTTCCTGGGAAGCCGCCGCCATCTGCTGGCTCATGTCGCTGATGCGCAACACGGCCTGGCGGATGCCTTGCAGCGCCTGCTGCGCCTGGGCCACCTGGGTGACCCCCTGCTCCGCGCCTTCGAGGCCCTGGCTGGCGATGCTCACCGCCTGCCCGGCGCCGCTGCGCAGGCTGTCGATGATCGCCTGGATATGCAGGGTGGACTGGCGGGTCTTGTCCGCCAGTGCGCGCACCTCGTCGGCGACCACGGCGAAACCGCGCCCCTGCTCGCCGGCCCGCGCCGCCTCGATCGCGGCATTGAGCGCCAACAGGTTGGTCTGCTCGGCAATGGCGCGGATCATCCCGGCAGCCTCGGCGATATCACCGGTCTGACCGGCCAGGTCGTTGACCGCCTGGTTGATCTGCCCGACCGTGCCGGCCAGGTCGCGGATCGCCGCGCCGCTGGCATCGGCGACCTGGCTGCCCTGCTCGGCGAGCAGGTGCGCGGTGTGCGCCTCCTGCGCCGTCAGTTGCACGTGGCCGGCGACCTCGCCGATGGAGGCCGCCATTTCGGTCATGGCGGTAGCGGTCAGGTCGGTCTCGGCGCGCTGCTCGAGCAAGGCTGACTCGGTACCGCGGGACAAGCGCCCGGCATCCAGGGCGGCCTCGGCCATCTGCGCGGCCAGGTCGCTGAGGCGGGTCAGCGCGGTCTTCAGGCGCGCCTCCTCGCTGATCAGGATCAGCTCCAGCTGGCCGGCGGCGCCCGGCAGGTCGCTGTAGGTCAGCGCCGCGACCGGGTCGCTGAAGGTGTTGCCCGCGCCATCCGCGATGCGTCGCAGGTGACGGCCAATCCGGCTTTGCGCCCAGGCTCCGACAGCGGCGAACAGTGCCAGGGTCAGGCCTTGAGCCACCAGGCCCGGCCACAGCTGATTCACGCCAATGGCCAGCGCGCCGCCGAGCAACGGCAGGGTCATGCCGCGTGCCAGCAGGGCCAGGCGGTGGGCCGGTGACAGCGCCGCCTTGCCCGCGCGCAATCGCGCATACAACGCTTCGGCCCGGGTGATCTGCTCGCGGCTGGGGCGCACGCGCACCGACTCGTAGCCGACCACCCGGCCCTGCTCCAGGATCGGCGTGACGTAGGCGTTCACCCAGTAGAAATTGCCATTGCGGCAGCGGTTCTTGACGATCCCCATCCAGCTGCGACCGGCCTTGAGGTATTGCCACATCAGCTCGAACACCGCCTCGGGCATGTCCGGGTGGCGCACCAGGTTGTGCGGGCTGCCGATCAGCTCGTCCTGGCTGTAGCCGCTGATGGCGGCGAACTCGGCGTTGCAGTAGGTGATCAGGCTGGCCGTGTCGGTCGCCGAGATGAGCCGCTGGTGCTCGGGAAAGCTTTGCTCGACCGGATTGACCGGCAGGTTCAGACGCACGATGAGACTCCCTTCATAGGCGGTCCGACGGGTGGCCTGGCCGGTGGCCAGGGGCGCCGGAACCGTTCATCCCGGATCAGTTCCAATGTTCGACAACAGGCGCACGCAAGCCGGCGGATGGCCGGATCACCTTGGACAATTGCTTGAATGGCTGACCAATCAAAGCGGCGAATTCTACGAATTCCATCACACTTTGCAAATAAAGGTGATGAATCATGGCGTTGCACTGCATCGATAGATATCGTTAAGTGCTTGATTCTAAATGGGAATTAAGCGATGACCAGAACAGGCCTCGGCCCTGCCCTGCGCCGCTACCGCAAGCTGGCGAGCCTCACGCAGGCGCAACTGGGCGAGCGCACCGGCTTCGACCCCAAGACCATAAGCCGCTTCGAAACCGGCACGTACACCCCCAGCATCGAGGCGCTGATGAACTTCGCCGAAGCGCTGGGGGTGAAACCCAAAGTCTTTTTCGCCGAGCCGGACGACGAAGAAGAGCAACGCGCCTACCTGTTCGGCGTCATCCACAACGCCCCGCCCAAGGACCTTGGCAAGCTGATCGCTGCCGTCGATCAGGCCCTGTCCAAACCCTGAAATCCCCCGTGCACCACGCTAGAGCAGGTTCTCCGTCGACGCACCACAACTGGTCATACCGGTCAGGCCAAAAAACCTTGCAATGTCGAAAATTTCGGCGTTTCATGGCCCTCGCAGTGAACAAACCGGTAAGACCACAATAATTAAGTCCTGCACTCTTTCGCTCCGTGTGGCTGGGGGGCAAGGACACCGACCAGAGACTCCTCCCATGCTCAAATGGTGTTCGCGTTCGATCTTCCTCCAGGTAGTGCTCGGCCTTGCCCTCGGCATCGTCTGCGGCCTGAGCTTCCCCGACCTTTCTCTACAACTCAAACCCCTGGGTGACGGCTTCATCAAGCTGATCAAGATGCTCATCGGCCTGATCGTGTTCTGCGTGGTGGTCAGCGGCATTTCCGGCGCCGGCGACTTGAAGAAGGTCGGGCGGATCGGCCTCAAGTCAGTGATCTACTTCGAAGTGCTGACCACCCTGGCGCTGGTGATCGGCCTGGTATTCGCCTTCAGCAGCGGCATCGGCAGCGGCGCCAACATCCACCTGGAGCAGCTGTCCAGCGCCGATGCCGGAGCCCTCGCCGAGCGCGGCCAGCACATCCACGGCACGGCCACGTTCCTGATGGACCTGATCCCGACTTCGGTGGTCGGCGCCTTCGCCGACAACAACATCCTCCAGGTGCTGCTGTTCTCGGTGCTGTTCGGCAGCGCGCTGAACCTGGTCGGTGAATCGGCCTCGGGCATCTCGCGGCTGATCAACGAACTGAGCCATGTGGTGTTCCGCATCATGGGCATGATCGTGCGCCTGGCCCCCATCGGCGTGTTCGGCGCCATTGCCTTCACCACCAGCAAATATGGCCTGAGCTCGCTGCAACACCTGGGAGGCCTGGTGGCGCTGTTCTACCTGACCTGCGCCGGTTTCGTGCTGATCGTTCTCGGTACAGTGATGCGTATTTCCGGCCTCAAGCTGCTGCCCTTCATCAAATACCTGCGCGAAGAGCTGACCATCGTGCTCGGTACCGCCTCGTCCGACGCCGTGCTGCCCCAGGTGATGCGCAAGCTCGAGCACCTGGGCATCGGCAGCTCCACCGTCGGCCTGGTGATCCCCACCGGCTATTCGTTCAACCTCGATGGCTTCTCCATCTACCTCACCCTGGCCATCGTGTTCATCGCCAACGCCACCGGCACACCGCTGGCCATGACCGACCTGCTGACCATCCTGCTGGTGTCGCTGGTGACTTCCAAGGGCGCCCACGGCATCCCAGGCTCGGCCCTGGTGATTCTCGCCGCCACCCTGACCGCCGTGCCGGCGATCCCGGTGGTGGGCCTGGTGCTGGTGCTGGCGGTGGACTGGTTCATGGGCATCGGCCGGGCGCTGACCAACCTGATCGGCAACTGCGTCGCCACCGTGGCCATCGCGCGTTGGGAGAAAGATATCGACCTGGAGCGTGCGCACAATGTACTGGCCAACAAACCAGGCTTCGCGCCGATAACCCGCAAGCAGGGCCAACCCCATCAACAGGAATTCTGAGCCACGCGAGGCCGGCGCCCGGCGCCGGCCCGCCAGACGCGAAGATGCAGCGTCAACCAAGGAGCGAAACGTGATCAGCTCGTCGACGGTAGTCAATTCAGTGGTGGAGAAACTCCGCCAGGCCCTGGCCCGCGGCCAATGGCGCAGCGGCGACATGCTGCCCGGCCAGCGCGAGCTGGCCGAGCAACTGGGCATCAGCCGCCCCAGCCTGCGCGAGGCGGTCATCGTGCTGGAAACCCTGGGCCTGGTGCGCTCGATGCCGGGCAAAGGCGTGCTGGTGCTGGACACAGAAAGCGTCCAGGCCGAAGAGCCGGAGGCCATCGCCGCCGCCAGCCTGGCCGACGTGCTCGAACTGCGCTACACCCTCGAACCCTTCATCGCTGGGCTGGTCGCGCAGTCGGCGGGCAACCAGGACATCGGCCAACTGCGCCTGACCCTGATGGACATGCGCGAGGCCCTCGACGCCTGCGACAGCGAAGCCGGCATCAATGCCTATATCGCCTTCCACGAGGCGCTGTTCGCCCTCACCACCAACCCGATCTTCCAGAGCGTGGTGCAGCAGACCGGCAATGCCCTCAAGCAAAGCGCCGAGATGCTGCGCAACTCGCCCGAACACCTGGCCGCGCGCCTGAGCGAGAACGAGGCCGTGGTGCGGGCCATCCGCGAGCGCAACAGCGCCAAGGCCAGCCAGCAGATGCGCCTGCACATTCTCGCCGAAGGTCAGCGCATGGGCATCGCCCTGAACATTCCGGACGACCAGCCGGGCACCTGAATAAAGAAGAAGGAGAGCGACCATGACCGCCTGCGCCCAAGCCGCCCCCCGCCTGCCCGCCCTGCTCGGCGCAGGTGAAACCCGCCTGTCGGCCGAGCAGATCTACCCGCGCCTGTTCGACGCCATCCTCGAACAGCGCCTGCCACCGGGCACCGCCCTGCCCGAGCAGGCCCTCGGCAATGCCTTCGGGGTCAGCCGCACGGTGATCCGCCGGGTGCTCGGGCGCCTGTCCGACCAGCAGGTGATCGTGCAGCGTCCCAGCCACACCGCGCAACTGGCGGCGCCCGATCCACAGCAGGCGCGCCAGGTGCTCAGTGCCCGGCGCCTGGCCGAGACCACATTGATCGGGTTGGCCACCCAGCGTGCCCGGCCAGCGCAGATCCGCCAGTTGCGCCAGTTGGTGGAGCGCGAACGTCAGCATCATGAGCAGGGCCAGCGCTGCACGGCAATCCGCCTGGGCGGCGAGTTCCACCTGAAGCTGGCGCAGATGGCCGCCAATGTACCGCTGGCGCGCTTTCTCAATGGCCTGGTGCCGATGACCTCGCTGATCATTGCCCGCTACGAATCGCCCTGTTGCGAGCACTGTGCCTGGCAGGAGCATGCGGCGATCATCGACGCGGTGGAGCGCGGCGACGGCACAGGAGCACTGGCGCTGATGCATGAGCACCTGGACCGCCTGGAAGCCAAGCTTGAACTGGATGTGCCCGAGGGAAGCGGTGCCGGATGATCAAGGCGCGGTGATCCGGGCGAGACTCCACACCACCTCGACATCCCGTCGGGCTTGCCGGACCCACGCGCCCAATGAACACGACCGAACCACCCCTACAAGCAGATACCCACTTGCCCGCGGGGAGGCCACCCGAAACGGTCCCCTCACCAAAGCCGAGCCCGGCTGACGGTGAACTCAGCGTATCGATACCCTTGGACGCGCTGGCAAGCGACGAGTCCTATGTGCTCTTTGACGAGTACGGTCGTGTCTTGTGCGCCGAACAGAAGGAATCGTGGGGCTGGGCCTATCTGGGAGATTTCGACACGTACAACTCGGACGTGCTTCATATCGCGGCATCATCCTCAGGGCCTGATAGCCCTCCCGCCTTGAATGTCTATGCGAAAGACCAATCCTGGAGCCTTTATGCCAATGGCCCCATCGGCGGCGACCCATGGCTTTTCGCCTCCGGCCAACGCTGGCCCGGCTACCCCAGGCTCACCTTGAGCCCCATCGCCAGTGGGAGTACCGCTCATCAATTCACACTGGAAATTGAAATCGACGGTGAACGCAAAGCCTTCAAGGCAGGTGGCAGCAACTGGGACTGGCTGTACCTGGCAAACCCTGGGAAGGGACCAACGCGTTTCACGCTGCACCGTTACCATGTTTCCGGCAATGGCCTGTTCGACCTCATCAAGGCTACCTGGCCCTGCCTCCCAACTGACGCGCTCTTTGAAGTCGACACTGCCTACCAAGCCATCTCGTCACACCACGCCCGGCAGATCTGGAAGGACTCGGGACTGGGACGTTGCCGTTGGCGCAGCGAGAGCTTCGACTGCGACGATTTCGCCTTCGTCTACAAGGGCCAGGCCTCGCTCGACGCTTACCACAACAACGCGAGCCACCCTTACGCGGTGGGCTGGATCGCGGGCTCGAGCGGTACCGACGCACACGTCGTGAACCTGTTTCTCGACCTGGATGGCCACCTGAAGATCCTCGAGCCGCAGACCGGTAAGATCACATTGGCGCAGGACTGGTCCTATACCCCGTATCAAGTCATGGTCTGAACACCTCAAGGCCAGGTCCAGGGAAGACCGGCCGGCGTACGGTCACTGCGACATCAACTGCCTGCCGTGCTGGCCAAGCTGAACAGCACGGCGTCCACACCCGGCAGGATCCGCACTTCATCGCCCAGCGACCACTCTGCTGCCCGCGCCGCAAGGGCTGCGGGCACACCCGGCGAGCCACCCGGACCGGGCGGCACGTCGTAGGTGGCGTGGGCGTCGTGTGGCAACGATACCTGGAAACCCCGCTGCAGCGCGGCGCGGGCGGTGGCGGCCAGGCACATTTCCGAGAGCAGGCCACAAAGGGCCAGACTGTGGACGCCCAACTCACGCAACAGCGCTTCCAACCGCGTGTCGGCGAACCCATCATCCTCGCACTTGAACAGCACGTGCTCGCCTCGGGCTGGCGGAAAGTACAGCGACCAACCGGCGCTGTGCGGAGCATCCGGCGTACCGGGGGCGCCGTCGTTCTGCAGGAAGATCACCGGTACGCCGGCCGCGCGCGCCCGGGCCAATAGACGGGCGATGCTCGACTGCAGCGCCAGGTGGCCTGGCACGGCGTCCGGGCCTTGCATGAACGCGCATTGCACATCCACCAGCAGCAGGGCGTCGGCGTAGGGAACCGGGGTGGCTGTCACGCATGCCTCCGAAGTGAAGGACCGAGGGTGCGAGCATAGCGCAGTGGCTTGTCAGATCAGTACCATGTCGCGTGAATGTGCGAACACCTCGAAGCACTTTTCATCTGGAGACAATATGGACCACAGCATCGTGCCAGTGAGCACGGAACACTACGACCGCCTCGCCGAGCTTTGGGAAGCCTCGGTACGGGCGACCCACGACTTTTTGCCCGAAGGCTATATAGAACGCCTGCGCCCGCTAGTAAGGGAGCAATACCTGGGCTTCGTCGAACTGCGCGCCTGGCGTGACCACGACGGACGCATCCAAGGGTTTGCCGGCGTGCACGACGGCAAACTGGAAATGCTGTTCATCGATCCGGCCTGCCGCGGCCAGGGCATCGGCAAGGCGCTGCTGGGCAGCGTGGTCAGTGAGCTGGACGTACGTGAGGTCGATGTCAACGAACAGAACCCGCAGGCGGTGGGGTTCTATCTGAAACAGGGGTTTGTCCAGGCCGGGCGATCCGAGGTGGATGGGCAGGGTGATCCCTATCCGCTGCTGCACCTTGAACTGGAGGGCTGAACATGTCATTCAAGCCTGCAAAGGGGCCGCTTCGCGGCCCATCGCGGGTATTGCGCAGTACCTGTAGGAGCGGGTTTACCCGCGATGAGGCCCTCAGGCCCAACCTATACTTCGGATAAATCACCCGCGGCCTCTTACCAAGGAGGCAATCCACGTGAAATCCCTCCTCGTGGCATTCCCGCTCTGCCTGCTGCTGGCCCTCGCCGGCTGCGCCGGAAAACGCCCACCTGCCCCGCCCCCGCCGCAAAACCTCCCCCCTGCCGTCTGGCAACGCATCGACCAGGACATCATCGAGGCTTCGGCCGCCGCCGCAGGCTCGGCCAACGACTATGCCCGGCGCTCCATGCGGGTATGGAAACAACAGGTGCAGCAACGCACCGAGAACGACTTCATCCCTTGGTTCACCGGCTACTGGACCCAGCAATGGCTCACCCTCAAGGTGGCCTGGTACAAGATGAACAGCGGCAACGAACCACCGGAAAAGCGCCTGGCCCTGTACCTGCAGGAGCAATACCACGACCGGGTGATCGAACCGGTGGCCGAACAGATCAACCCCGAGATCATCCGCGATCGCGCCAGCGAGCTGTACCTGCAACTGCTCGGCCAGCAACTGCCCGAGATCATCCAGCGCTACAACGCCCCGCCCGAGCAGTTCAGCCAACGCCTGAACCATATCCAGGCCATCGCCCTGGGGCCGCCCGAGGCGCGCAATGCCACGCTTTACCAATTGCTCCGGGCCAAGTCGCTGGACCAGCAGCCGGCCTGGCAGTCACTTCGTCAACAACTGCACCAGCTGGCAGCAAAGGCGCCCGGGCAGACCGAGGCTGGCCTGTCGTCGGTAGCCACCCGGGCCAGCGAAAAACTCGGCGCCACCCTCGCCCCGCGCGGGGCCGCCAGCGCCGTCGCCGCGGCCGTGGGCAAGGCGGCGGGGGCGTTGATCTCGGTGGCGGCCGCCGGCTATGGGCTCATCACCCATGACCGCGAACAACCGCAGATGGTCGAGCAGTTGCGGGTGATCCTCAATGTGGCGCTGAACGAGGAATGGCAGGAGCTGATGGAGAACCGCCAGAGCGGGGCCATGGCGGGGGTGTATTACCTGTCGGGGCAGGTGGAGGACAGTTTGCTCGAAAGTCGGTCACAGGAGCCTTTGCTGATTCGCCTGCCGAATTGACTCGACGGGTTCCTGTAGGAGCGGCTTCAGCCGCGATCACCCGCACAGCGGGTGCCACACACTGCGGCGAATGCATCGCGGCTGAAGCCGCTCCTGCAGATCCGATCGTCAAGCTCAGGCAGTGGCCATGGCCGCGGCCGGCAGGCCGAAGATGCGGTCGAACGCCCAGTTGTAGACGAAGGTGTAGCACGGCACCAGGATGATGAACGCCATGTCCACCAGCAGCGCCTCCAGCAGGGTCATGTCCAGCCACCAGGCGATCAGCGGGATCAGGTACACCACCAGGGTCAGCTGGAAGCCGATGGCATGCGCCACCCGCCGCGCCAGGCTGCGCCCGCGCTTGGCCTGGCGGCTCTCCCACCACTCGAACAGGCTGTTGTAGATGAGGTTCCAGGCCATGGCGATGGTGGTGATCATCACCGCCAGCGGGCCGGTGTGCGAGGCCTGGGTGTCGGACAGGTAGGCCAGCCCCAGGGTCGACATGCACAGGCCGATGAGTTCGTAGAAGGTCACATAGACCAGTTTGCGTTTAAGTCCTTGCACGGTATTACCTTGATTGCGGCTACGTCGAAAGCAGGCGATGATGCTTCAATGAAGCTGACAGCAAAAGTCAGCAGCCATCAGATTTTCTGATATCAGCCACTTCCAGGATTACCCGTGAATTTCTCCAGCGACACTATCCAGCTGTTCCTCGCCGTGCTGGATCGCGGCTCGTTTTCCGCTGCCGCCCGGGCATTGGGGCGTGTACCGTCGGCGGTCAGCATGGCCATCGGCAACCTCGAGGCGGAGCTGGGCTACGCCCTCTTCGACCGAGGCCCACGTGAAGCCAGGCCCACCGCACAGGCCCTGGCTCTGGAACCTCACGCCCGGTTGATCGCCGAACAGCTGGGGTTGCTGGAGGTACACGCCCTGGAACTGTCCCAAGGCCTGGAAAGCAGCCTGGCCATCGCCGTGGTGCCGGACATCGACCAACAACCACTGCTCAATGCCATCGCCCGGCTGGGCGAACGCCATCCGCTGCTCGACATCGAACTGCTCGCCGCGCCTCAGGAAGAAGCCCTGCAACTGCTCGACAGCGGCCGGGTCAACCTGTGCCTGGCCTTCGCCGGGCTGCAGGTGGATGCGCGTCGCAGCTTCCAGTACATCGCCATGGAATCGCTGGTGGCCACCCTGTCGCCCCGGCACCCGGCCTACCTCGAAGGCCGCATCCGCGACCTTGAGGACCTGGTCAACCTGCGCCAGATCCTGGTGCGCAGCCGCGACCTGCCGCTGACCGACCCGCGCTCGCTGATCGGCACCTCGCACTGGCGCACCGACAGCTTCGACCTGGCCCTGCAGATGGTCGAAGCCGGGCTTGGCTGGGGCGACCTGCCGCTGTCGCGGGTGGCTCCGCTGATCGACGCCGGGCGCCTGGTACGCCTGGACTTTCGCAACACCCACAACGCCCTCGAATTGCCGGTGCATGCCCTCTGGCTCAAACAACAACCGCTCGGGCAAGCGGCCAGGACGTTGGTGACGCTGCTGGCCTCGAAATGATTTGTCATCAAGTGATGGCAGATCTGCCAAGCACTGCGACATTTAGTATTTCAACATTTTGCGCAAACGGCCGATACCGTGGAAACAGGCCCCGTCACTCGTGCCACAAGCATGCGGCGCCCTCCCTTCACTGAATCAAGGTCTCGAAACATGAACCTGAAATTCCGCCACAAGATCCTGCTCAGTGCCTGCGGCGTCGTCGTCCTGGCATTTGCATTGTTCACGCTCTACAACGACTACCTGCAACGCAACACCATCCGCCAGAACATCGAGTCCTCGGTACGCCAGGCCGGCCTGCAGACCGCCAGCAGCGTGCAGAACTGGATGAGCGGGCGCATCCTGGTGCTGGAAAACCTCGCCCAGGACATCGCCCAGCAAGGCGCCGGCAACAACGTGCCAGGCCTGGTCGACCAGCCGTCCTACACCAGCAACTTCCAGTTCACCTATTTCGGCCAGAGCACCGGCCTGTTCACCCAGCGCCCCGACGCCAAGATGCCTGACGGCTACGACCCGCGTCAGCGCCCCTGGTACAGCCAGGCCGTGGCCGCCAACCAGACCATGCTGACCCCGCCCTACCAGGCGGCGGTGGGTGGCCTGGTGGTAACCATCGCCATGCCGGTCAAGGCCAAGTCCAGCGGTGAGCTGATCGGCGTGGTCGGCGGCGACCTGAGCCTGAACACCCTGGTCGACATCATCAACGCCGTGGACTTCGGCGGCATCGGCCATGCCTTCCTGGTCGACCGCAACGGCCAGGTCATCGTCAGCCCTGACAAGACCCGGGTGATGAAGAACCTGAAGGACATCTACCCAGGCAGCCCACTGCGTGTCGAACCCGGCATCCAGGAAGTCAGCCTCGACGGCAAGGACCGCATCATCTCCTTCGCCCCGGTGGAAGGCCTGCCGTCGGCGCAGTGGTACATCGGCCTGTCGATCGACAAAGAGAAAGCCTACGCCCCCCTGAGCCAGTTCCGCACCTCGGCGATCATCGCCATGCTCATCGCCGTGGCCGTCATCGCCGGCCTGCTGGGCCTGCTGATCCCGGTGCTGATGCGCCCGCTGACCACCATGGGCCGCGCCATGCAGGACATCGCCGAAGGCGAAGGCGACCTGACCCGCCGCCTGGTCGTGGAGCAGAAGGACGAGTTTGGTGAACTGGCCACCTCGTTCAACCGCTTCGTCGAGCGTATCCACGCCTCGATCAGCGAAGTGTCGTCGGCCACCCGCCTGGTGCATGACCTGTCGGAGAAAGTGGTGGGCGCCTCCAACGCCTCGCTGACCGGCTCCGAAGAGCAAAGCATGCGCACCAACAGTGTGGCCGCGGCGATCAACGAACTGGGTGCCGCCACCCAGGAAATCGCCCGCAATGCCGCCGACGCCTCGCAGCACGCCAGCGGCGCCAGCGAGCAGGCCAACGGTGGCCGCGAAGTGGTCGAAGAAGCCATCAGCGCCATGACCGCGCTGTCCCAGCGCATCAGCGAGTCCTGCGAGCAGATCGAGACCCTCAACGCCAGCACCGACGAGATCGGCAAGATCCTCGACGTGATCAAGGGCATCTCCCAGCAGACCAACCTGCTGGCGCTCAACGCCGCCATCGAGGCCGCCCGTGCCGGTGAAGCCGGCCGTGGCTTCGCCGTGGTCGCCGACGAAGTGCGCAACCTGGCCCACCGCACCCAGGAATCGGCGGAAGAGATCCACCGCATGATCACCAGCCTGCAGGTAGGCTCGCGCGAAGCGGTGCACACCATGAACACCAGCCAGGTTTCGAGCGAGCAGACCGTGCAGGTGGCCAACCAGGCCGGCGTGCGCCTGGCCAGCGTCACCCAGCGCATCGGCGAGATCGATGGCATGAACCAGTCGGTGGCCACCGCCACCGAAGAGCAGACCGCCGTGGTCGAGAGCCTGAACCTGGACATCACCCAGATCAACGCCCTCAACCAGCAAGGCGTGGAAAACCTCAACGAGACCCTGCGCCACTGCGACGCCCTGAGCCAGCAGGCCGGGCGCCTGAAGCAGCTGGTGGGCAGCTTCCGTATCTAAGTCGTGCTCTTCGCCGGCAAGCCGGCTCCTACTGCAGGAGCCGGCTTGCCGGCGAACCGGCCGCTCAGGCCACCGCGATATCCCTTACCCGCCGCACCTGACCATCCCTACGACGGCGTCGCTGTCATTCCTGCCCGACGAACGCCTGCACCTCGATCTCCACATCCACGCCCAGCGCCAACGCCGAGGCCACCGTGGAGCGCACCGGCAACGCCGCGCCGAAGAACGCCTTGTACACCTCGTTGAAACCGGCGAAATGGCTCATGTCCGACAGCCATACGGTGCACTTCACCACCTGGTCGAAGCGCGCCCCGCATGCCGCCAGGCTCTCGCCGATCCGCTCGCAGGCCGCGCGGGTCTGTTCCTGAATATCGCCCTTGACCACCTCGCCGGCCGCATTCATCGGAATCTGCCCGGAGAGAAACAGGAACCCTCCAGCCTTCACCGCGCGGGAAAACGGAAACGGCAGGCTGCTGGGAAAACGCTGGATGTCATTGCTCATGGAACACTCCTTTCAGGATGGGATGAACGTACCGGGAACAGCATTCGAACTCATCGACATTGCAACACGCCCGTCGCCCCTTTTGAAAAGGCCGGCGGTTATAACCTAATAACGAACAAGTCTATTTGGCTATAAAAAAATCTATATGCTGGCAAGCATCCGATCACGGGCAAGCTGGGCAGTCGAGTAGCGTATGGATGTAGGTTCTTTTGGTTTCACCATTGCTGGGCTGGTAGTGGGCTTCATCGTCGGCATGACCGGCGTTGGTGGCGGTTCGCTGATGACCCCGATCCTGCTGTGGTTCGGCATCAACCCGGCCACTGCCGTGGGCACCGACCTGCTCTATGCCGCCATCACCAAGGCCAGTGGCGTCTGGGTGCACGGGCGCAACAAGAACATCGACTGGAAGATCACCGGCTGGCTGAGCCTGGGCAGCGTGCCCGCCGCCGCCCTCACCCTGTGGTTCCTCAGCACCCTGCACACCGACACCTCGGCGCTGAACGCCATCATCAAGCAAGGCCTGGCGGTGGTGCTGATCCTCACCGCCCTGGCGATCCTGTTCAAGTCGCGCCTGCAGGCCTTCGCCAGCAAGCACGCGGGCGACCACTACCACCTCAGCGACCGCAGCCTGAACATTCTCACCGTGATCACTGGCGTGGTGCTGGGGGTGATGGTCACCCTGACCTCCATCGGTGCCGGCGCCCTGGGCACCGTGGCGCTGTTCCTGCTCTACCCATTCCTGGTCACCCGTCGCCTGGTCGGCACCGAGATCGCCCACGCCGTGCCGCTGACCCTGGTCGCCGGCCTGGGCCATGCCGGCATGGGCAACATGGACTGGTCGCTGCTGGGCTACCTGCTGCTGGGGTCGCTGCCGGGGATCTACCTGGGCAGCCACCTGACCGGGCGCATCTCCGACCGCGTGCTGCGGCCGTGCCTGGCGACCATGCTGCTGCTGATCGGCTACAAGCTGGCGTTCTGATTCGGGGCTGCCGCGAACGGGCCGCATAGCGGCCCCAGCGTCCCGAGGCTAGCCCTCGGCTCGCCACAGCACCGGCCAAAATTCCGGTTTCACGTACCCGCAACGGTCCATCCTGGCCACCCGTTCCGGGCGCATGAGCGCCCCGTCGTAGCGCCAGTGCTGCACCAGGCCACAGCCGCGTTCGAGCAGGCTCTTGTCGGTGGCATACAGCTGGCCCGTGAGGGAGTCGAAAGCCATGAAACCGCTCAGGTTGGGCGCCAGTAGCGAGACCGGCACCTCGACACTCAACTCGCTGACCTGGTAGGGCGCTGTGCGTGAAACCCGGTACAGGTAGTTGGCGCAGAACTCCCCACTGCATCCGGTGCTCAGGATCCCCAGGGCATGGGCTTCATCCAGCGGATGCAGTTCCAGGTTGTTGTAGCGGCTATCCTCCATCACCCCCTGCTCGGTCGCCCAGCGCAGCACCGCGTCGCCCATTTCCTGGCGGTGGTTATCATCCAAGGCAGGTGCCGGGATGTAGCGCGACAAATGCGCCACGGGCGGTGCATCAGGCACGCTGGCGGCGGGCGCATCCCCCACCCGCACCAACGCATCGGCATGCCCGACCCGCGCCTGCACGGCATCGACCACCAGCAGCGCGGCACTGAGCCCCTGCAACGAAGCGACCAGTTCGCCATCTTCGGTGAGCGCGCTCAGCCGTTCGCCATTGCGCAGCTGACGCAGCAACGCCAGAGCCTCATCGCCTTCAAGGCGCAGGTCGTAATCGTACTGGCGCTGGATATGTTGCCATCCGGCCGACAGCGGCTGGCCATCGAGCAGCACCTGGTCCGCATAGGTCGGCCCCACGCGCAGGGTCAGTTCGAGCTTGCCCTTGGGCCCCGCCTCGCGGCGCACGATGGTGTGCAGCCCGGTCATCAGTTCATCATCGATCGCCAGCAAGGCCGTGCAGGCGCGGGTGTTGTCGCAGCCCACCGCCCAATCCTTGATCTCGCGGTACAGCGGCACCGGCTCAGGGGCCGCCGCCACCAGGCCCGGCAACAGCGCCAGGGCCAACCAGTTCCATCTTGTCGCACGTCCCATGCTGCGTCCTTGAGTCAGCTCGTCTCGAAAGGCGCCATGATTGCAGATACGCGGCAGAGTACAAGCGCGGCTGCAGTGGTGACCGGCCACGGGTTTCTGGCAGTATCACGGCTACCTCCACGGCCAGAAGCGCGACGATGCCCGAAACCGCCAGCCCCCTGCTGCACGCCCTGCGCGAAGGCACCCGTGCCTGCCACAAAGGCCTGGAACAGCGCCTGCCGTTCTTCAGCGAAGGTTTCGACCTGCCGGCCTACCGGCGCCTGGTCGAGGCCTACCATGGCTTCCACGCGCCACTGGATGCCGCGCTGGCCGGGTACCAGCCCCTCGAGCGACGCAAGGCGCCGGCCCTGGCCCGTGACTTGCGCGCCTTGAACCACACGTCCCACGACATCGACGCCCTGCCCCGCTGCCATGCCCTGCCCGGCATCGACAGCGCGGCCAGCGCCCTGGGCGTGATGTACGTGCTCGAAGGCTCCACCCTCGGCGGCCAGGTACTCAAGCGTGCGATGGCCGAACGCCTGGGCATCGACGCCGACAGCGGCGGCGCCTTCCTCGATGTGTACGGCCCCGCGACGGGCGCGAACTGGCGGGCATTCCTGCAACGGCTGGCCGAGGCAAGCGCTGCCACCCAGGCCCAATCGGTCGATGCCGCCATCACCACCTTCGAATGCTTCGAACAGTGGCTCGATCAACAAGGCGTGCTACTGCAGCCGAACCACCCCCTGTAGGAGCAGGCCTTGCCGGCGAACACCGGCAAAGCCGGTGCCACCCACCACGACACACGCTTCAAGGCAATTCAGCGTAAAGATCACGCCAAGCGCCTGCCGAACAACCGCAGCAACCGGGTACACCACGGCGTCAACACGATCGCCACCAGGCACAGCCCCCCGCACAACGCGGCGAACCCCAGCGCGCGTATCGGGTGCAAGGGATTGAAGTAGACCAGCACCACCAGCACCAGCAACAGCGCCAACCCATAACGGACCGCCGCCCGCGGGATGGCCACCATCAGCAGGTTGAAGAAAACGAACGTGTAGAACACCAGCATCGTGGCCAGGCCGACACCAACGCCACGCGCCACCGGCGGGCCGACGTGCGCCCGGTAAAGGTCAAAGCCTAGCCGCAGTAGAAAGGGAAAGGCCACGCAGGCCAGGGTGTGCAACAGCAGGCGTGAAAACAGCGGCAACATTCTTCCGTGGTCCTATAGCCGGCCCTCAATCCCGAAAGGCCATGGGCGGGGTTGCGGATGCTACGGAGTCGATTGGCTGCCGGCAAGACCACGGGTATCACCGGGGTTGCCTCTGAGCCCCGTTCGCCGGCAAAGCCGGCGAACGGATTTCAGCACTAGCCGCGCTCTATCCCGTCGAGCACCGCCGACGACAGCGCCAGGCCCTTCTCTAGGGAGTTCTCCGTCGCCACCAGCAGGCTGCGCAACGGCTCGCCCGCCCTTTCCAAGGCCATGGCATTGGTTTCATAGGCCGCTCGCAGCGCGGCCACGGCGCACACCAGCGCATCCTCGCCGTCGATGCCGGCGTGTACCGAGAACATGGGGGGGTGGGCGTCGTTGCAGGTGCCGAAATGGGCGTGGGCCGTGGTTGGGCGTGGGGGGTGGGTTTTGTTGCGGGGGGCGAGGCTCATGGGTGAACCTCCTGGGGTAAGGCTTGGGGTGGATCGGGCACTATTTTCAGCATGGTTCAGCACTCCTGTACCGTCATGGGAAAACTGCCGAAATCCGCTTGCACTCGAATAGGTGGCAGCTATGCGCAGGGGTGCAAGACCGAGGATACAGGAACCCGGCAGACCCGAAGGTCTCCCAACGCATAGCCGCCATTGAAGAACCCTTGTCGCAGATAGCGACAGGTTCACAAGGCGCTTTCGCGCTGTACCTGTACGGGCTTGCACACCCGGTCGTTGAATTGGCAACGACTGGGCGAGACTAAGGAATGCGGCAGGCCGGAACAACAGCGAAAAGGCCGTGAAAGCTTGAATGGGAAATGGACTACATGGAATCAGGAAAGTCTGAAGAGCATTCTTACAGCTTGCTTGTTCGAGGCCTTTGGACGCGGGGCTTTTGACCGCGTGGTGGCGGCCGGGTGCTCGCCGTCCGCCATGCAGCGCCTATGAGATCGAGCGCCGCCCGCGCGGCGCATCGCGGATGAATCCGCTCCTACATTTGTTGCAACGTGCCGCACCTGTGAGGCCATGGTTGCCAGCCTTGGCGCATGGCGTGAGTCAGGTGGGGCGTCAGCAGCGCCAGCCGATAAACTGCGTCGTACCAACAAGGCGAACAACCATGGCCTATCGGTCATGGCCACGTTGCAACGAATGTAGGAGCGGATTCATCCGCGATACGCCGCGCGGGCGGCGCTCGATCTGATAGGCGCTGCACCTCTCCCGACGTACTCGCGATCAAAGCGCCAGGATCGCCTGCGCCAGCGCCTGGTCCGGCAAGCCGGGTTCATCGAGCACCTGGCGAATCCGCTCGAATGCCGCCTCCATGCGCGCCCCGCGAATGGCGCCGTCGCTGGCGACGAACGCCGCCGCGTCATCCTTGGCCGCCAGGACGATCTTGTCGTCCTTGAACGAACTGCTCGTGCCCTTGCTGGCGCTCATGCTCAGGCTGACAGTCATGTCGGTGGTCATGACGAAACTGGTGGCCTGGGCCTGGCTCACAGCCAGACAGGCGAACAGGGCAAACGGGTAGAGGGATCTCATGAACAATCTCGAGGTGGCTTGAAGGGAGCGCACCCTAGCAATGAAGCACCGGCCACAACTTCATGAGCTTTGCAAAGGATTGTTAAAAAGTGCGCATTAACAGTCTTTGACAGTTTCCCGACAAAGCTGCCAAGGATTGCCGCCGCCGCGCTCCCTAGCATGGGCACATCCAATCCTCATCGGGTGTCATCATGTCTGTACCGTACCGCTTGCTGTCCCTCTCTTGCGCCTGCCTGCTGCTGAGCGCCAACGACCTGCGCGCCGAAGACTGGCAGTACCGCCTGAACGCGGGTGTTGCCAATGCACCCCGCTACAGCGGCGCCAGCGAACGGACCACCGCGCCACTGCTCGGTGGCAGCATCACCAGCCCCGGTGGCTTTTTCATCGATACCCAAAAAGGCCTGGGCTGGGCCCATGACGGCGACGCGTTCGACTTTGGCGTTTATGTGGGCGCCAGCGCCGCGCGCAAAGACCACCGCTCCGGCTTCAAAGGTTCAGACAAGCTCGAAGGCATGGGTTCGATCAAGTCACGGCCGCTGGTGGGGCTGGACGCGGCCTACCACCTCGGCCCACTGACGCTGGCCGCCAACTTCGAGCATGCCTTCGAAGAGGACAAGGACGAACCCGACACCGGTTCGGCCAACAACCACCTGAAACTGAGCCTGGGCACGCCGCTGTACAAGGGCCGTTTCGGCGAGCTGACGGGCAGCATCAACAGCCAGTTCGGCGACGGCGACTACGTGCGCACTTGGTATGGCGTGAGCCAGGCCCAGGCCTCGCGCAGCCAGTTCCGCGCCCATAAAGCCAGTGGCGGCCTGGTCAGCCGCGGCGCCGAACTGGCCTGGAGCATGCCGTTCGGCGAGCACTGGAGCTTGGCGACGGTGCTGGCGGCGGACTACCTGAGCAACGACGCTGGCGATAGCCCGCTGGTCGACAAGCGCCTGCAAACTTCAGTGGTCAGCCAGATGACCTACACCTTCTGACCCCTTTCGACCACCCGGGGCTGCCTGGCCCCGGGCCGGCCAGATCATGCGCAAGGACGCGCCCCCACCCGCCGCATCCCCCACCTGTGCCTCCCCGCCATGGGACTGCACCACCCGCCGCACCAAGGCCAGCCCCAGGCCGAAGCCACCGGTGCGCCGGTCGCGGCTGCTGTCGAGCCGCGAAAAGGGCTCGAAGATCCGCTCACGCCCCGCCACCGGCACCCCCGGCCCGTCATCGTCGACCTGCAGCTGGTACTGGCCGTCACGGCACGACAGCGAAACGTGGATGTGCCCTTCGGCGTAGCGGATCGCGTTGCGCAGCAAGTTGATCACCGCCCTGGCCATGAACCGCGGTTCGATACTGAACGTCTCGACCGGGCTCGGCGCCAGGTGAATCTCAATGCCATTGGCCTCGGCCTCCAGGGTCACGCTGGCGACCACGCTGTCCAGCCAGCTGCCGGCCTCGATCGGTTGCAGGCTGATGGCGGTCGCGCCATGCTCCAGGCTGGCGTAGGTGAGCAGCTCGGACACCATGTCTTCCAACTCGCCCAGGTCGGCATACATGTCGCTGATCAACTCGCGTGCCTTGACCGGGTCCTGTTGTTTCCTGAGTTGATCGAGTTCGAAGTTCAGGCGCGCGATGGGCGTGCGCAACTCATGTGATACCGCGTTGGTCAGCTCGCGCTGGTTGGCGATCAACCCCTCGATACGCGCCGCCATCAGGTCGAAATGCCCTGCCACGTCGCTGATGCTCGAACGCCGCGACATGCGCACCCGCGCCGACAGATCGTTGTCGCCGAAGCGCTGGGCGGCCATGCGCAGTTTCTCCAGGTCCCGCCAGTGCGGGCGCACCCAGAAGAACAGCACCACCCCCAGCAGCAGCGCCAGCATCAGGTAGGCCGTGACGATGTAGACCGGCATGAAATTGGGCTCGCGTGGCAGCTTGATGCTCAGCAGTTGCTCGCCGTCATCGATGCGGCTGAACAGTTGCGTGTACTGCTCGCGCAGCACCAGCTGGCCTTGGGCCAACTGCGCATTTTCACGCTCGCTCAGCGCCAACTGGTCACGTCGCACCAGCTCCAGGCCCAGGCCATAGTCGGGGCGCAGGCGTGCCAGGCGCTGGGCACGTTGTTCGCCCTGTACGTCGCGCAACTGCGAGACCAGTGCGTGCACCGTGCCACGGAAGGTTTCGCGGCTGGCGGCCTCCATCTGCGGGGCGAGCAGCGCGTCGAGCGTATGCTCGACGGTCTGCAACGCCAGCACCAGCCCCACCGCCAGTATCAGGTACAGGCCCAGGAACAGGCGCAGCATCTAGCGCTCCCAGGCGAACGGGTTGAACAGGTAGCCCTTGCCCCACACGGTCTTGATCCGCACCGGCTCGCGCGGCGTGTCGTTGAGTTTGTTGCGCAGCTTGCTGATATACACGTCGACGCTGCGGTTCATGCCGTCGAAGTCGATGCCGCGCATCTTGTTGAGGATGTCATCGCGGGACAGGATCACCCCGGCGTTGTCGGCCAGCAGCTGGAGCAGGTCGAACTCCATGGTGGTGAACTCGAGCACCTCGCCCTCCAGCGTCACTTCGCGGCACACCGGGTCGATCTTCAGCTCGCCGAACAGCAGCGCGCCGCCCGGGTTGGCCTGCGGCACATGCCGCCGCTGCAACGCACGTAGGCGGGCCAGCAACACCGGTGGCTTGATCGGTTTGATCACGTAGTCGTCGGCCCCCGATTCAAGGCCGAGGATATGGTCCAGGTCGTCCTCGCGCGCCGTGAGGATCACGATCGGTGTATCGCTGAGCGCGCGGATTTCCCGGCATACCTGCAAGCCATCCTGCCCGGGCAGCATCAGGTCGAGTACGACCATCGATGGCTGGAACTCGACAAAGGCCTGCCGTGCCAGATCGCCGCGGTGAACCTCGCGCACCTCGAAACCATGTTGCGACAGGAAATGCGCGATCAGCCCCGAGAGCTTCTCGTCGTCTTCCACCAACAACACCTTGCCTGGCCCAGAGCCTTCCATCATCACGCGTTCCAGTCCTTAGTACAGAGCCACGCATTATGCCTTCGCGCCGGTGTCACTACCATGTCGGCGTTTGGCGGCTTCCGTATGAACCCTGCCCCTTGACCGCGTATTGGCGGCCAGGTGCTCGCCGTCGGCCTTGCAGCGAGTTCAAGATCGAGCGCCGCCCGCGCGGCGCATCGCGGATGAATCCGCTCCTACATCTATTGCAACGTGCCGCACCTGTGAGGCCAGGGTTGCCAGCCCTGACGCAAGGCATGAGATAGGTGGGGCGGCGGCGGCGCCAGGCAATAAATTGCGTCGTGCCAACAAGGCGAACAACCATGGCCTATCTGTCATGGCCACGTTGCAACAAATGTAGGAGCGGATTCATCCGCGATGCGCCGCGCGGGCGGCGCTCGATTCGATAGGCGCTGCACCACTCCCGTCGTACACCTCGAAGCTTCGCAAAAATCGGCAAAACCAGGGACCAAGGCCAGCCCTTCTTCATTTCATCTTACTGATTGATTGCTAAGTAAGTGCCATTCATATCCGCCCCTTTCTTCCATTTTTTCCGCAGTTACTTTTGCGACACTATCCAAAGCGCTTAATCAAGCACTCCTTATATCTATCGGGTGAAACACCAATCAACCCTGCAACATTTAGCCCATTGGCAGAATACAAATCCACTACAGCCTCAACAAAATAATACTGCTCCCCTGGCAACTCACTCAACATCTCACCATTCGCCTCGACAAAATAAATCATTTCCTCAAGGGATTGAAGACGGGCAAGGTAGCGAGCGACTTCCTCGTACGCCGATATATACAAATCATTTCTTACAACCCCTTGAACACCATCAAACTCCTCAAGCATTTCAAGCAGTTTCTCCTCAGAAAAAAACCGCAAAGAGAGCAACCAACTCACAAAACCAGCAAATACCTTAGCGCTTGAGTACATTATTCAACGTCCCTGGCAAAAATGGGGCAGATTCATTTTTCTACTCTAATTTCGACCCGCCCCGCTTCCCACGCTCAATACGTCTGCCGTTGACCCACGAAAATTTGTATACGACCCAGCACAAACACTTGCATTTTCCTGAGCTTCAAGAGTAAAAAATAGAGTAGAAAATAAGTCCGTCCCCTTCTCCTCATTGTCCAGCACGCCGGCGGTAAAGCCTGCGGTCAGCGCGCCCGAGGCATAGCCGCGCAGGCTCTGGCTCGAGGTGACATCCTTGAGCGCCGCGCCCAGGTTGCCGCCGTTGTTGATGGCGCTACGGCAACGCAGCTACGGTGATGGGGAAGATCAGTTGGCAGATTTGCTGATGCTGATTGCTCAAAGGCGTGTGGGCAACCGGCCTGATCGTGTCGAGCCTCGGGCCATAAAACGAAGGCCTCAGGCCTACCGCTTGCTGACCAAGCCACGTCGATCAGCAAGGGCCGAGATCAGAAAACATGGGCATTCGAAGCATGTTAAGTAAGTCCCATTCAAATCTGCCCCTTTGTCTCGCACAATCATTTACACCATATAACCCGCAGTCTTCATCTGCGCAAGCACCGCCTCATCAAATTGTTGATCAGATATACCTCTAATCGATTTGACGCTCTTCCATTTCCATATTACAGGAAGGATTTTGCTATCCAAGCGGTCAAGCTCTTCCAGAAAAATATCTGCTAAAGCATATTTATCCAAATCAGGAGCAACCTCTAGCATCACATTCAACACAACGCTTGGCGATTTTCCATCCAGTATTTGCACTAGCAAATGTCTATTTTCCGAAAGTGACATAAATAACTCCGCCAATGGTGTCAATTTTTTCGACCTTCGTATATCCGTACCTTTGGGATATTTGGCCTGTCCATGTATTCAAAGCAGCATTTTCTTTTGACATTCCATTGGCAATATTCTGCAGATACCTAGCAGTGTTAACGCTGTCAGTACCCGCCTCCCAAGCCCCACGGATTTGATTGACCTGGATGCCTTCATTGCCGAGGCGTTGCATTGCGCTCGCGAACATATCAGCCGAAAATGAGGATGGATTTATTTATATACTCTAATTTCGACCTGCTCTGCCTTCTCCGCTCAATATGTCTGCCGTTGACCCACGCAAACTTGTATACGACCCAGCACAAACACTCGCGTTTCCCTGAGCAGCCGCACAACCACTCCTTCCACACCTCTCCGTAGCCTGGCATGCTTAATGAATAAACCTAAGCTTCCAATAATCACCACCCTTTACCCAATATCGTTCTACATCTGGAATCAGAAAGCCAAAATCTGAGCACTTAGCAAACCAATCAGGATAAGCCAGCTCTTCATGCGACCTACCAGAATCCATGTGCATGTATATTTTTCTATCAAAATTAATATAAAACATTGGCAGTTTAGACACAGCCCTTCCAACAGAATAAACTACATCCGCCTCTAGCTCACCTCCCGACAAATAATACTTCTCAACAGTTCTCAGCAACCCTCCCTCCCCGGCCGAATTGAAATAATCCTCCAATTCCACTTTAGAGACAATGGTTGCACTCGAGCAAACTAAATACTCCCGAAAATTATCAGAGGTAAGTTTTAAAATACCCCCCTGAACTCTTTGCATGCTTGCTCATACTGCTCCTGCGTTATATGCCCCCTCTTCAAATACGCAGAATAATCCTTCTCCGCATCAAGAGAGAAATTATATTTATAATCTAAAACCCAATAGCACACCCCCTTACACACAAGAAAACACACACCTTTTTCACCATTCCACAACTCTTCAGATAGCAGTTCGTTAAAAATCATCGTCCAAACTCCCTCAAGAATTCCTCTTGACTGTACACTCGAGCATTGCTTGAACCTTTCTCAATTAATTTTTCCCACATCCTAGGTAGCTCTCAGAAAATGGGGACAGATTTATTTGACCTACTCTAATTTCGACCTGCCCAGCTTCCTCCGCTCAATGCGTCTGCCCTTGACCCACGAAAATTCGTATACGACCCGGCACAATCACTCGCCTTTTCCTGAGCCACAAGAGCAAAAAATTAGAGCGGAAAATTAGCCACCTTTTCTCTATGTTATTTTTTGCACCATCTAATCAACCAAAAACGATGAAAAATAAAATGATAACTTTTCATCCTCAAGCTCTCTGAGTTGATAACGCACCCTGTCAAGGCCATCATCTAGCTTATTCACACTCATGTGCATTAACTGAGTCAATCCGCCACCAAAATCTCGAAACATACATTGGCTGACATCAATGAATCTGATACATATGACATCAGCTCCTGCCTTTCCAAAGGCCGAAACCGACAAGAATAAATCATAGGCCATACCATCCTCACTCAAGTGGATACTAATGGAATGCAGGCAGTTGTGAGCAACGAGCAATTCATTCAATTCTAAAACGCTAATCAATGTTCATCCTCGGTTTTCCCCTACAGCCAGGACGGTAAATTTTAGACATGTGTAAATCTGCCCCTTTTCCGACGGTGATAGGGAAGATCAGTTGGCAGATTTGCTGATGCTGATTGCTCAAAGGCGTGTGGGCAACCGGCCTGGTCGTGTCGAGCCTCGGGCCATAAAACGAAGGCCTCAGGCCTACCGCTTGCTGACCAAGCCACGTCGATCAGCAAGGGCTGAGATCAGAAAATATGGGCATTCGAAGCATCTTAAGTAAGTACCATTCAAATCTGTCCCCCTTTTCCAGATTCACAACATTGAACACATGCCTTGGTTGACCCGAACCATAAAAGCTGAACACGCCCCGAGCACCACTCATCAAATTACGGATATATAGCGAGCCGTTCAAGCTCAGAAAAAATAAACTCCATACCTTCACTTATGCTATCTGTATCCTTCCTTATCACAAGATCACTGCCAGTCAACATATTCAAAATAAATGTATAAACACCACGCTCTCTCTCACCATCTATCTTAAATATAAAAAAACCCCTATTCTTCATAGCCACCAACTCTAGCGCTTGAACAAAGTCCTCCAGCCCCACACTATTCATATCTGGCAAACCAATGCGGGTCGCATACTTCTCAGAAAGCTCATTAAAAGACATCAGTCCACCCCTCTTAACGCCTTTGAAATATCTTGAACACTAGTTAGCTTCCCAGTCGCAACCTTATCAACAACATTCCAAATCACTTGTTTTGGCGGGCCATCCACGCCGTTTTTTACAATCAATTGCTCAACCACTTCAACGGCAGTTCGTTTGTTCCCATTATCAAATAGATGCCCACCAGCAATATCCCTAATCATTGAGCCGGCTTTATTATAAAAGCCATCGTAATTGGCAGCATTTGCAACAGCCGTATCAACCTCTCTGAATGAAACCGAACCGCCAAATCGTGAATTTATAGCAGTTATATCATCTGCACTTAAGCCGACCTTAAAACCACCAAGACCTGCTCCACTTGGAAGGTTTGACGCTGAACTCAAGCCACTATTGGCTAGATCATCTATCTTTCCCCCAACACCATCAGTTGCTTTTGCACCTTTCCCCCCCGGCAACGCCAACGGCTGCCCCACCGCCTTACCATACGACCCTATCTCACTCACCCCATTCGGGTAAACGACCTTCATCGTATCGTCGGCCACCGTCACCACACTGCCTTTGGGCAGCACCTTCCCGCCCGCCAGCGTCACCGCCACGCTCAGCTGTACCGTGGTATTGGCCTGGATGACTTTGCTCTCAACGTAGGTCGCACCGCCCTTCAGGACAGCCTCCCCCATCTGCTCCGCGACCTTGGCTTCGACGGCGGCAACCGCTTTTCCGCCAACACTGGCCGCACGGCCCAATGGCACCACATCCAGCAGGGTGAAGTCCTTCAACCCGCCAATGGTCGAGTCCCGGACACGCTGCATCGTCGTATCGGATGCATCACTGGAGCCATTGAACAGGCCGATTTCGGAGTGGCGCTTCAGCGCCGTCCCCGCACCGAAGCGCTCGGCATCGCCCTGCAGGTTGCCACTGATGGGCCCGAAACTGCCGCTGCCATTGCTGGCAAACAACTGGCTGTCCGCCTTCTGCTCGGCTGTCGCCTGGAACGCTCGTACCTCCTTGCCATGCGCGGTGATGACCGAGCCATCCTTCCAGTGCAGCGGCGTGCCCTGCTCGCTCATCTGCCGCACGACCGAATTGGCGAAGTCCATGTCGCTTTCGAACTTCGCGGTCAGTGGGTTGCCTTGTTGCGAACTGGCCTGCAGTTGGGCGCGCAGGGCGTTGTATTTACGCTCGGCACTGTTGTCCAGCTGACTGTCGCTGGCCAGGGTCAACAACTCCTCCCAGGTGAACCCCTCCAGCTTCGGCTGCCCACGCTCACGCGTCAGTTCAGCCGCCTTCTCCTTGATCAGGCGCTTCTCCTCAGGGTGCAACTGGCGGTTGTACGCCGTCGCATCCTTGGCGATGTCGATCCCGGTCTGCAGGTCGCCACCCACCATCGCCGCCGAGGTCAAACCGACCAACTGCGAGGCCATCAACTCCAGTTGCTTGTCACCCTTGACCAGCTTGCTCAAGCTTTCGCTCATCGCCTCGTTGGCGCCGGCCGCCAGCGCGCCGGTGGCAAAGCCCTTGCCCGCGGCCTCGCTGAGCAGGCCGCCAACCAACGCATGCAGCGCGGTCTTCTCGATGCTGGCGTTCGCCCAGTTCTGATCTCTGGCAAAGTCACCCACGGCATTGAACGCGACGCCACGCAGCACGCCTTGCGCCTGGGAGACCAGGGAGTTGCGCAGGTTGTCCGTGAGGCTGCCACCCTGCAGTGCGGTGTTGAACGACGCCTGGGCAGCGCCCTGGGCAGCCGAATAGGCAGTGAACTTGCCGATATCGGACAGCTTGCTGAGGTCGAAGCCCTTGGTCACCCGGTTGACGTTGTCCCCCGTGACCCCGAACGCGTTGTCCAGCACGCCGGCAGTAAAGCCTGCGGTCAGCGCGCCCGAGGCATAGCCGCGCAGGCTCTGGCTCGAGGTGACATCCTTGAACGTCGCGCCCAGGTTGCCGCCGTTGTTGATGAAGCTGACCGCGCCGTTGCTGGCCATCCCCGTCAGCACCGAGGAGGCCATGACATTGCCCCAGCCAGCGGCCACCGTAGTGGTCGCGGCGGTGGTCGCAGCGGTAGTAGCGGCAGCCGTGGTCGCGGCAGCCGTCGCTGCGGTGCTCGCAGCGGCCGTGGTCGCAGCGGCGGCCGTGGCGGTGGTCGTGGTCGCAGCGGCGGCCGTGGCGGTGGTCGTGGTCGCAGCCGTGGCGGTGCCTGCCGCCGCCATTGCCGAACCGGACCCCGCCGTGGCACCCGCAGCAGAACCTACCGCCGTACTGGCGGCCCCGGCCGTCAACACGGTCACGATAATGATGATCGCCAGCATGGCCCCTTGGCCGAGGCTGGAATTGCTGTACTTGAAGCTGTCATGCAGCTCCTGGACCTGGCGCCAGTCCACATCGCCACGCTGCTCGGCGTCCTTGAGCCAGGCCAGCTTGGGATCGGCCTGGACCATGGCGTCGATCGCCTGGTGCACCGACTTCTGGTCAATCTGCTTGATGTCGATGTTCAGGCCATCGACCGCTCTGATCGCCAGTTCGCCCTGGGCGACCATCTGCGTCTGGCGCAGGGTCTCGTCGGTGTGGCCTTTGCCTTTGGCACTGGTCCACGCCAGGTCGCTCTTGCTCTTCTGGTGGCTCTCCTGGTGCAGGTCCTTGACCGCTTCGAAGGTGACCGCGCCGCCGCTGGCGATGGTGATGTCCTGGCCGCTGTCGAGCTTGGCCGCCTGGTACAGCTGGTCGCCGCCGCTCTGCAGGGTCTGGTTGCCGCCGCTGGTGACCTCGCTGCCAACCTGGGTCACCTTGGTCACTTCGTCACGCTGGGTCTTCTTGCTGCCGAAGCTGCCCTTCTTTTTCTTGTCATACAGCGAGTAGTCGCTGTCTTCGGCCGCCAGCAGGCCCAGCCGGCCGCCGGCGACCAGGTAGGCCTCGTCCCCCGCCTCGACCCGGCTGGCGCTCATCGCCAGGTCCTGGCCAGCGATCAGGGCGACGTCGCCACCGGCCTTGACGGTGGTGGACACCTGCTGCACGTGGTCTTCGCGCGCCTTGACCTTCTTGGTGTTGACCTCCGAATGCTGCTCGTTGGCCGCCGAGATCAGGCTCAGGCCGGCACCGGCCGACATCGCCACGTCGCGCTTGGCTTCGATCTGGCTGGCGATCGCCGCCAGGTCCCGGCCGGCGACCGCCGACAGGTCGCGCCCGGCCAGGACCGTGGAGCCATGCTGGGTGATCGTCGAGCTGTTGTGGCGGGTCGTCGTGCTGGCATGGCTGCCGACCTGCTCGACCACGCCCAGGGTCAGGTCGCGGCCACTCTGCAGCACGCTGGCGCGGTTGATGACGTCGCGCCCGGCCTTGACGCTCAGGTCGTTGGCCGCCTCGATGCGGGCCGCGCTGTCGAGGAAGTCAGTGTGCTGACCTTGGGGGGAATGGGGGATCGGGAAGTGCTTCCTTGCCAGCGGCAATACGCCCGGCTGTAGGAGCGGCTTTAGCCGCGATGCAGGCAACGCGGTGCCTGGCACCCGCTTCGCGGGTGATCGCGGCTGAAGCCGCTCCTACAGGGGGCCACCCTGGGGCGATAGCGCAGGTGTGCGGTATCAGGCAGGCGTTCCAACCGCAGGTTGCTGCTCCAGCAGGGACCAGCCCCCCTGCCCGTCCACATCCAGACGGTGCGTATGGAACCCGGACAACGTACTGCGATGCCCGACACTGACCAGCAATGTCGCCGGCATCTCCGTGCGCAGCAGTGAATACAGCGCGTGCTCCAACCCCTCATCCATCGCCGAGGTGGACTCGTCGAGGAACACCACCTGCGGCTGGTTGAACAGCACCCGGGCAAACGCCAGGCGCTGCTGCTCGCCCACCGAGAGGATATGCGCCCAGTCGTTGGGGGTATCCAGGCGCTCGGCCAGGTGCGCCAGGTTGACCTGGCGCAGGGCCTGCTGCATGCGCGCATCATCCTCGGGCGTGGCATCCGCCGGGTAGGCGATGGCAGTACGCAGGTCACCCAGCGGCAAGTACGGGCGCTGGGACAGGAACAACGCCTGCTTGCCCATGGGTCGCCTTACCTCACCCTCGGCATAGGGCCACAGCCCCGCCAGGGCACGCAGCAATGTGGTCTTGCCACTGCCCGACGGGCCTTTGATCAGCAAGGCCTGGCCGGCCTGCAGGCTCAGGTCGAGGTCGGCGATCAGGGCATGGCCATCAGGGCGCATCACTTGCAACCCGCTGATATCCAGGGCACGCGGCTGGTCCTCGCTGAACACCCGGGGCAAGGCACTGGCCTGCTGGTTGGCGTCGAGGAAGCCGGTCAGACGGTCGAGGGTGGCGCGGTACTGGGCGAAGGTGTCGTAGGACTCTCGGAAGAACGACAGCGAATCCTGCACCTGGCCGAACGCCTGGGAGGTCTGCATCACGTCGCCAAGCTTGATCGCGCCGCTGAAGAACCGCGGTGCCTGGAGAATGAACGGGAACACCACGGCGACCTGGCTGATGCCCAGGTTGAAGCCGCTGAACTTCAGGTTCCGGAACACCAGCGCCCAGGCATTGCCGATCAGGGCGAAGAAGCGCGTCAGCAAGGTGCCGCGCTCCACCTGCCCACCTTGATAGAAAGCGATGTTCTCGGCGTTCTCGCGCAGGCGCATCAGCGCGTAACGGAAGTTGGCGGTGAGCTTCTCGTTGAGGAAGTTCAGGCGAATCAGCGGCTTGCCGAGGCGAAAGGCAATCCAGGTGGCGATCAGCACATAGACGTACACGGCGAACACCATCGCCCGCGGTACTTCGATGCCGGCCACCGTCAACGGCGCCGACAGGCCCCAGAGAATTCCGGTGAAGGCTACCAGCGAGACCAGCGCGCTCACCGCCCCCAGTGCCAGGGACACGGAGCCGGAGACGAAGGCGTTGATGTCCAGTTCGATACGCTGGTCGGGGTTGTCCACCGGCTCCGCGAGGAACTGCCCACGGTAGTAGGCGTCACCGCGCATCCAGTCGGCGCTCAGGCGCTCGGTCAGCCAGACTCGCCAGTGGATGTTGAAGGCCTGGGTCACGTAGAAGGTGAACAGCGAACGCAGCACGTGGATGGTGGCCAGCACCGCGAACACCCCGAGCAGGTACCAGAAGGCGGTCTGGTCGAGGCCCTGCAGGGCGCTGTAGAAGCCGTTGTACCAGAACGAGAACAGCACGTTCAGGCGTACCGAGAACAGCGTCAGCACCAGCAGCAAGGCGAAGGCCAGCAATGGCCGCCAACTGCGCGTGAAACTGAAATAGGGCCCGGCGAGCTGCCAGAACTGGCTGCCCCATCGGGTACAGCGTATGGCCAGTGCGGCAGCGGCGGTGAAGCCGACGAGGGTGATCAAAGAGGCGATTGCCAGCCAGCTCAGACTCTCTTGCAGGGCCTGGTGCCAGTTCATGTCCATGGTGGATGTCCGTCGAGATGTTTCCGCGAGCGTAGCATTGGCACAGAATCACCCTCGCATTCATGACGGACTTTTCATCTTTGCCTGTTCCGGCCTCTTCGCCGGCAAGCCGGCTCCTACGCGAGTAGCGCCAGCAAGATCGCCGACGTTGCGCAGATACAACCATGAGCCTTGCACACCCATATTTGCAAAATCTCCAGCCAAGAGCCGAACCATGCACATTCGCGTTGCTGAATCAAAGGACCTCCCAGCCCTGATCGCCATCGACAGCGTCGCCCGACACGACCCGCGACGCGCTGGACAGATCGCCGCCTGGCTCGGGCAGTACCTTTGCCTGGTAGCCGAGGTTGACGGTGCGGTAGCCGCGTATGCGGTGATGCACCGGCACTTTTTCGGCTGTGCGTTCATCGAGATGCTGATGGTTGGCGAAAGCCATCGGCGCAGCGGGCTGGGGGTAGCGCTGGTGGGCCACATACAGGCCGAATGCGGGGGGCAGAAGCTGTTCACTTCGACCAATCGCTCCAACGCGCCGATGCGCCGGCTGCTGGAGCGCCAGGGGTTTGTCGAGAGTGGGGTGGTCGAACACCTCGACGAAGGGGATCCAGAGCACGTCTATTTCTGGCGGTGCGATTGAGCCGGAATTCCAGCACCCTATCGCGGGGCAAGCCCCTAACCCTTACGTGCCCCCTGTAGGAGCGGCCTTGCGCCGCGAAAGGGCCGCAAAGCGGCCCCGACGATCTTTGCTCGCCCCTGAAATCCTGGGGCCGCTACGCAGCCCTTTCGCGGCTCAAGGCCGCTCCTACAGGGGCAGGCGTGAATCAGCAAGACAATCAAACCACCGGCTGAAGCGCCTCGCGCACCAACACATCCAGCCCCTCGCCGCCCTCGGCCTGCAACCGCTCACCCAAATGCCGACGCATCGCCGGCGTCCAGAAGCTCTGCAGATGCTGCCTTACACCCTGCACCGCCTTCGCATGATCCGGCTCGCTGTCGAAGTAGTGAGCGATCTGGTTGGCCATCTTCACCAGGTTGTCGTTGCTCATCGGCGCACCTCCTCCTTCGCTTCGGCGTGGCGTCGTTCCTTGAGCAAGCGCCGCTGCTCGTCACTGAAACGCTGGTAGCGCTTCTGCCATTCCGACGGCTGGAACACCTTCACCACCTCCACCGCGGTGACCTTGTATTCCGGGCAGTTGGTGGCCCAGTCGGAGTTGTCGGTGGTAATCACGTTGGCGCCGGACTCGGGGAAATGGAAGGTGGTGTACACCACCCCCGGCGCCACTCGAGTACTGACTTTGGCGCGCAGCACGCTCTGCCCGGAGCGGCTGCCGATACCCACCCAGTCACCCTCGCTGATGCCACGGCTTTCAGCATCGGTGGGGTGGATCTCCAGGCGATCCTCGTCATGCCAGGCGACGTTGCGGGTGCGCCGTGTCTGCGCGCCGACGTTGTACTGGCTGAGGATGCGCCCGGTGGTCAGTAGCAGCGGGTAGCGGGTGTTGACCTTCTCGTCGGTAGGCACGTAGCCGGTGAGCATGAAACGCCCCTTGCCGCGCACGAACTGGTCGATGTGCATGGTGGGTGTGCCATCGGGCGCGGCGTCGTTGCACGGCCATTGCAGGCTGCCGTGACGGTCGAGCTCGGCGTAGCTGACCCGGCGGAAGGTCGGGGTCAGGCGGGCGATCTCGTCCATGATCTGCGACGGATGCTGGTAATCCATGGCGTAGCCCAGGGCGCCGGCCAGGGCCATGGTGGCCTCCCAGTCGGCCTTGCCGGCCAGCGGCTCCATTACCTTGCGCACCCGCGAGATGCGCCGCTCGGCGTTGGTGAAGGTGCCGTCCTTCTCCAGGAACGAGCTGCCCGGCAGGAACACATGGGCGAACTTGGCCGTCTCGTTGAGGAAGATGTCCTGCACCACCACGCACTCCATGGCCAGCAATGCCGCAGTGACGTGCTGGGTGTTGGGGTCGCTCTGGGCGATGTCCTCGCCCTGGCAGTACAGCGCCTTGAAACTGCCGTCCAGCGCCGCTTCGAACATGTTGGGGATGCGCAGGCCCGGGTCGGGTTGCAGGGTTACGCCCCAGGCCTGCTCGAACTCGGCGCGCACGCTTTCGTTGGAAATATGCCGGTAGCCGGGCAGCTCATGGGGGAACGAGCCCATGTCGCAAGAGCCCTGCACGTTGTTCTGCCCGCGCAGCGGGTTCACCCCTACGCCTTCGCGGCCGATGTTGCCGGTGGCCATGGCCAGGTTGGCGATGCCCATCACCGCCGTGCTGCCCTGGCTATGCTCGGTGACGCCCAGGCCGTAGTAGATCGCCGCGTTGCCGCCGGTGGCGTACAGCCAGGCAGCGGCGCGGATCTGCTCGGCGGGCACGCCGCACACCGGGCCTAGCACTTCGGGGGCGTTGTCGGCACGGGCGACGAAGTCGCGCCAACGGGCGAAGTCTTCGGTTTCACAGCGGGCGTCGATGAAGCGCTGATCGAGCAGGCCTTCGGTGACGATCACATGGGCCAGGGCATTGAGCATGGCCACGTTGGTACCTGGGCGCAGTTGCAGGTGCAGTTCGGCACGGGCATGGGGCGAATCGACCAGATCGATGCGCCGCGGGTCGATGACGATCAGCCGCGCGCCCTGGCGCAGGCGGCGCTTGAGCTGGGAGCCGAACACCGGGTGGGCGTCGGTGGGGTTGGCGCCGATCACCAGCACCACGTCGGCCTGCATCACCGAGTCGAAACTCTGGGTGCCGGCGGACTCGCCCAGGGTTTGCTTCAAGCCATAACCGGTGGGGGAATGGCAGACCCGCGCGCAGGTGTCGACGTTGTTGTTGCCGAAGGCCGTGCGCACCAGCTTCTGGACCAGGTACGCCTCTTCGTTGGTGCAACGGCTGGAAGTGATACCACCGATGGAATCGCGCCCGTACTTGAGCTGGATGCGCCTGAACTCGCTGGCGGCGTAGGTTACCGCCTCGTCCCAGCTGACCTCCTGCCAAGGGTCTTGCAGGCGCTTGCGGATCATGGGTTTGGTGATGCGGTCCGGATGAGTCGCGTAGCCCCAGGCAAAGCGACCTTTGACGCAGGCGTGGCCATGGTTGGCGCCGCCCTGCTTGTCCGGGACCATACGCACCAGCTGGTCGCCTTTCATTTCGGCGCGGAACGAGCAGCCCACGCCACAGTAGGCGCAGGTGGTGATCACCGCCCGTTCGGGCTGCCCCATCTGTACCAGACTCTTTTCGCTCAATGTGGCGGTGGGGCATGCCTGCACACAGGCACCGCACGACACGCATTCAGAAGCGAGAAAGTCGTCGCCACCCGCCGCCGCCACCCGCGAGTCGAAACCGCGCCCGGTGATGGTCAAGGCGAAGGTGCCCTGAATCTCCTCGCAGGCACGCACACAGCGGTTGCAGACGATGCACTTGCTGGGCTCGTAGTCGAAGTACGGGTTGGACACATCCTTCTGTTCGGCCAGGTGGTTGGCGCCCTCGTAGCCATAGCGCACCTCGCGCAGGCCGACCTGGCCGGCGACGGTCTGCAACTCACAGTTGCCGTTGGCCGAACAGGTGAGGCAATCCAGCGGGTGGTCGGAGATGTACAGCTCCATCACGTTGCGCCGCAGGTCGGCCAGGCGCGGTGTCTGCGTGCGCACCACCATGCCTTCGGTGACCGGCGTGGTGCAGGACGCCGGGTAGCCACGCATGCCGTCGATCTCGACCATGCACATGCGGCAAGAGCCGAAGGCTTCGAGGCTGTCGGTAGCGCACAGTTTCGGGATAGTGGTGCCAAGCAGCGTGGCGGCGCGCATCACCGAGGTGCCGGCCGGCACGCTGATCGCTCGGCCGTCGATGGACAGGCTGACCTGCGTCTCGCTGGTGCGCGCGGGGGTGCCCAGGTCGATGTCGTTGCTGGGGTCGAAGTAGTGGATCATCGCTCAGCCTCCGCAGTGGCCAGACCAAAATCGGCAGGGAAGTGTTCGAGGGCGCTGACCACCGGGTATGGGGTCATCCCGCCCATGGCGCACAACGAGCCGTACTGCATCGTGTCGCACAGGTCGCGCAGCAGCCCGGCCTGGCTTTGTCGATAGGCCGGGTCGGTGCTGGCGATCAGGCGGTCGATCACCTCAACGCCACGGGTCGAGCCAATCCGGCACGGGGTGCACTTGCCGCAGGACTCCTCGGCGCAGAACTGCAGGGCGAAGCGAGCCATGCCGGCCATGTCCAGGGTGTCGTCAGCGACCACCACGCCACCGTGGCCGAGCATCGCGCCCATGGCGGCGAACGCTTCGTAGTCCAGCGGCGTGTCGAAGTTCGCGGGCGGCACCCAGGCCCCCAGCGGGCCACCAACCTGCGCCGCCTTGAGCGGCCGGCCGCTGGCGGTCCCGCCACCGTAGCCCTCAACCAGCTCGCGCAAGGTCAGGCCAAATGCTCGCTCCACCAACCCACCGCGAAGGACATTGCCCGCCAGCTGGAATGGCAAGGTCCCAAGCGAACGCCCCATGCCGAAATCACGGTAGAAGGCAGCCCCCTTGGCCAGGATGATCGGCACCGAGGCCAGGGTGAGCACGTTGTGCACCAGGGTCGGTTGACCAAACAGCCCTTCCAGCGCGGGCAGCGGCGGCTTGGCCCGGACGATGCCACGCTTGCCCTCGATCGACTCGAGCAGCGCGGTTTCCTCGCCGCAGATGTAGGCCCCCGCCCCCACCCGCACCTCCAGGTGGAAGGCCAGGCTGTTGCCGGCGACGTCCAGATAACCCGCTTCGCGGGCCAGCAGGATGGCTTCGTTCAGCACACGAATGGCGTCCGGGTATTCCGAGCGCACATAGATGTAGCCATGGCTGGCACCCACCGCCAGCCCGGCGATGATCATGCCTTCGATCAACAGGAACGGGTCGCCCTCCATCAGCATGCGGTCGGCGAAAGTGCCGGAATCGCCTTCGTCGGCATTGCACACCACATACTTGCGCACCGCCTGGGCCTGGCGCACGGTGCGCCACTTGATGCCCGCCGGGAAGGCCGCGCCGCCGCGACCGCGCAGCCCCGAGTCGAGCACGGCGGCGACCACTTCGTCGCCCTCCATCAGCGTGGCCTGGCGCAGCCCCTCGAAGCCGCCGTTGGCGTGGTAGTCGTCCAGCGACAACGGCCGGGTGATACCGGCACGGGCGAAGAGCAGGCGTTGCTGGGTCTTGAGGTAAGGAATCTGCTCCACCAGCCCCAGCGCCAGCGCATGGCTGCCAGGGTCGCTGGCCAGCGCGTCAAGCAGGCCAGGAACGTCCTCGACGGTGACCAGCCCGAAGCCCAGGCGACCCGCTTCGGTTTCCAGCTCCAGCAACGGTTCCAGCCAGTACAGGCCACGGGCACTGGTGCGTTTTATACGCAAAGGCATCTGGCGGCGTTCGGCTTCCAGCACCAGGGCGTCGGCCACCGCGTCCGCACCGACCGCGCGGGCCACGGAATCACAGGGAATGCACAGGTTCAGCATGCCTTCACCTCCTCGCGGCAGCCGGCGACCAGCGCCCGCAGGCGTTCCGGCGTGACCCGGGCATGCAACTGGCCATCGAGCTCCAGGGCGGGCGAACAGGCACAAGCCCCCAGGCAATACACCGGTCGCAGGCTCTGTGCACCGTCCTCGCTGGTGCCGTGGTCATCCAGCCCCAGTTGCTCGCGCAACTGCGCGGCCAGCGCCTCGGCGCCGCGGCTTTGGCATGACTCGGCACGGCACAGGCGCAAAGTATGGCGGGCCGGTGGCGTGGTGCGGAAATCGTGATAGAAGCTGATCACCCCACGCACCTCGGCCAGGCTGAGGTTGAGGGCATGGGCAATTTCGCCGACAGCGGCATCGGGTATGTAGCCAATACCGGCCTGGATGGCGTGGAGGATCGGCAACAAGGCGCCGGGGGTGTGCTTTTCGCGCGTCAGGACGCGCTGGATCAGGGGCAGGTGGTTCGACTCGTCAGGCATACAGCAAACCTCGTCAACCCGGAGCGGCCCGAGTGGCGGGCAGGTGTCCGGCGGTGTTCAGCTGCGGCGCGCCGGCCACGTCACGGTGGCGTGGGGCGGGCGCCCTCCTTGCCCGTGGCCGTGTGTCTTGGCGCACTCGGTCCGTGGGCATCCTGAGAGCATGGCAGGTCTGGCGAGGGTGGGATGTGCGCGGGCGACTCGGCGCGTCCTGAAACCGACCATCGGACGCCGCAATCATTACAACCCCATGATTGGGCTGGCGCGGGTATCAAAACACTGGCATGTGAGCAGGCTTGCGCAGTCGCTGTAGGAGCGGCTTTAGCCGCGATGCCGGCTACGCAGTTCTGGTGCCCGCTCCAACGCTGATCGCGGCTGAAGCCGCTCCTACAGAGGTCCTGCAACCTACCTCAGAACGCCTCGTCTGCCACGCGGCTCAGCCCAACACCACATGGGGCAGGAAGCGCGAGCTGTCCTTGGTGATCAGGCTATCGTCCTCGCGAATGCCAATGCCCGAGGCCTGGTCGCCAATGACCCACGAACCGATCAGGGTGTAGCTGTCACCGAACTTCGGCAGCGGCGCAAACGCCTGGAGGATGTAGGGCGCATCGTCGTAGGGCCCATCCTCGAACACCCGCTGGTCGTCGGGCGTGCGGATGTCGACGTTGGCCCCCTCGCGGGAGAAGTACGGCTTGCGCACCCAGCCCTTGGGCACCGGGCTGCGCGGGTCCTGGTCGAGGTACGCCGGCAGCAGGTTGGGGTGCCCTGCGTGCCACTCCCACAGCAGCGGCAGGATGCCCTTGTTGGAGATCAGCGACTTCCAGGCCGGCTCGATGAACTGGGTGCCGCTCCCGGCGATGGCGCGGCCGAAGTCCTCGTGGAAGATGTGCTCCCAGGCATGCAGCTTGAACAGCCGGGGGATCGGACGGCCTTCAAGGTCGACGAAGCGCCCCGCACCGTCCAGGCCGATATCCTCCAGGTCGATGTGCCGGGTGGCGATACCGACATGCTCGGCCATCTTGCGCAGAAAGTCAGTGGTGCCGCGGTCCTCCGCCGAGCCGCCGATGGCGGAAAAGTAGAACGTGCCCTCGCGCTCGAACGCAGCGAAAGCCTTCACCAGGTCCTCGGCCAGGGTGTTGAACTGGCTGGCATGCGGCGCCAGCACACCACGCTGGATCTGTTCCTCCAGCCAGATCAGCTGGAACGCCGCCGCCTCGTAGAGCGAGGTCGGCGTGTCGTAGTTGGCCTCGATCAGCTTGGCTGGGCCACTGCCGTCGTAGCTGAAGTCGAAGCGCCCATACAGGTGGCGCTGGCCCTCCTTCCACGAACGGCGCACCAGGTCGAAGAACGCCGGCGGGATGGCCAGGCGGGTCATCAATGCCTCGCTGTCGACGATGCGTTCGACAGCGTCCAGGCACATGGCGTGCAGCTCCTGGGTCGGCGCTTCCAGGTCGCGGCTGACCTGGGCCTCGCTGAACTGGTAGTAGCCGCGCTCGTCCCAGTAGCGCTCGCCATCGATGGTATGGAAGGTAAAACCCTCGCGTTCGGCGGTGGCGCGCCAGTCCGGGCGCTCTTCGATGCTGATCCTGCGCATGCTCAACCGCCGAAGCTGAAGCCGCCGCTGCTCTTGCCGCCCCAGCCGCTGCGCGCGGTGGCCTGGCTGCCGAAGCCGCCACGGGAGGTCGACGAAGAGACGCTGGAGCGGGTGGAGGACGTCGAGGTGTAGTTGCGGTTGGAAGAACCACCCGAGTAGGTGTAGCTGCCGGTGCCACTGCTCTGGGCCTGGTCGGAGCGCTCGAAACGCTTGCCCTGGTCGACTTGCTGCCCCAGCGTAGAGTTGCGGTAGTCGCCACGGCTGTCACGGTACTGATAGACCGGCTGCGAGTAGTACTGGCGGTTGCCGCCGCTGAGCACCTGACCCAGCAGCAGGCCAGTGAGCAAGCCGTTGACATTGCTGCCACCGCTGCCGCCCTGGCCGCTGTTCTCGATCTGGGCGCGAGCCGCGTCGACCTGCGACTGACTGACCTCGCCCGACACCGCCAACTCGAAGCCACCCAGGCGCGGCATGTAGCGGCCGTCGCTGGTCACCTGGCAATAGTCTGGCACGAAGTCGGCCTCGCAGGCGGCCTTGTCACCGTAGGTGGGGGCGATGCGGCGGTGGTCGGCCAGCGCCTGCATGTAGGCGTCGGAACACACGTCCACCGGCACCTTGTCGTCGACACAAGCCTGCACGGTGGTGTAGTTGGTGCGTTTGCTGACCGTGTAGGTCTCCTCCGGCGCGCTGCACGCGGACAGCGCCAGTGGCAGGGAGCTGGCCAATACCAGCTTGACGGAACTGCGTCTCATGAAGGGCTCCTTGCGCGCGAACGAGTCAGACCGAGGGGGTCATGCAGGCCGAGTTGAGGAAGCCCACGCTGATCGCCACGGCGGCGGCATAGATCGCGGCGGCCATCTCGCCCTTGGCGATGCGGTTGGCCAGGCCCTTGAGCACCAGGCTGGTGATGCCGAAGGCCAGCAGTTGGACGGCTGCGGCGATCACTACCCAGACCACGAAATCGAGCAGGCTGACGCTGTAGGCGATGATGTTGCTGGCCGGCAGCGAGAAACCGATCAGCGCGCCACCCAGGGCGATGGCCGCGGCGCTGTTGTTGTCGCGGATCAGGGCGAACTCGCGGTGCGGGGTGAGGTGGGTGTAGATGAACTGGAACACCCAGAACAGCACCAGCGCCACGCTGATGTAGAGAATGAAGCCGATCACCGCCTCGGCGTTGAGCGACATGCGAAGTGCTTCGAGCATGGTGGATCCTTGTCAGATGACGTGAAAGTCCGTTGATTGCAGGGTGACGCCCACCGAGGTGGTGAGGCTGACATTCCCTTCTTCGTCTTCCTCCACCGACAGCAGGAGGAATTCGCGGCGATCGGTCAGGCCGGTCTCGCGGGCATACAGCATGGACAGGTGCTGGATGCGGTAGCTGGTTTCGGGGCTGGTCACCCATTCGCTGATCGGCGTCAGCTCGGTCTGCCCGTCCTCGCTGCCCCACTGGCGGACGAATTCGTAGCCTTCGTGCTCGTAGTACGGCAGGCCGATGCTCGAATCCGGGCCGACCAGGCGCTTGAGTTCAGCGTCGCTGGTGATGGGCACCGCGCTGTAGTAGCCGAACAGGATGATGTCGCGCACATCGTCGGCCGACGCGCCGTTCATCACCACTTGTAGCCAGTAGTCCTCGTCTTCCATGTAGAAGCGGGCCAGGCGCATCGACTGGCCGAGATCGACCTCGCCAACGGCCCAGACCACCTCCTGGTCAGGGACTTCGAGCTCGCTGTGGCCATCGAGCAGCAGCTTGAGCGAACTGTCGAGCTTGATCAGGCGGCCGCTGGCCAGGCCGAACGGCAGGTTGCCGGAGGCTTTGGCGGAAGTGGCTGCGGGCTTGGGCGCCTCGAAGCCCATGAAGCGTTTCAACCAACCCACGGGGTGTCTCCTTGGTGAGGTTGTGACGGAGCGTGGACGCAGGCCAGAGGTGACGCGAACAGGCAGGGCCTGTGTGGTGAGGGCGACATGAAGAATCCCTTGGGGTCGCGGCAGTCCTTTGGCGGGGGCGACACGATACTGGTTTTCATTGGCCGCGCCAATGGTGCGCGCCTGCTCACTGTAGGAGCGGCTTCAGCCGCGATGCAGGCGACGCGGTGCCTGGCACCCGCTTCGCGGGTGATCGCGGCTAAAGCCGCTCCTACAGAGATCGCACCGAACCAATGGGTTACGGTTTAGGCCAGTGCAGCCAGCACAACACTGCTGGCCTCACACCCCCTTGATCACTCAGGCTTCGCCGCCTTGGCCTTCAGACGCGCCAGCACATCGTCGGCACCACTGTTGCTGCCACCGATGCCAGCGGCCTTCAGGCGCGCCTCCAGGTCGCTGCCATCGGCTTTGCCCGCCAGCTCGGCCGCCGCTTCCAGCTCGGCGGCGCGCTCGCTCTGGCGCTTCTTGATGCGATCCAGCGAACCCACCGCCGTTTCCAGGCTGCCGTTGGCGCCACCGGTGGCCGAGGCCGCGCTGACCTGGGCGCGCTGCACGCTTTCGCGGGCCTTGATCAGGTCCACCTGTTGCTTGAGGCCCTTGATCTGGCTTTCGGTCTTGTTGACCGTGTCGGTGAGGGTCTTCACCGAAGCGCCGAACTGGTCGGCCAGGGCCTGTTCGGAATCGCGCTGGTTGGTGAGGTCGGCGATGCGCGCGGCGCATTCGTGGGCCAGGCCCTCTTCGCCCTTGTCCAGGGCGGCGATGGCTTTCTGCTCCCAGTCGCCGATGGTCTTGTTGAACTCTTCGATGCGCTGCTGCGCGGTCTTGTGCTTGGCCATGATCTTGACCAGCTGGTTGCGCGCGTCGATCAGGTTGTTGTCGGCGTCGCGGATCTCCTGGTCGAGGATGCGCAGGGCTTGGGAGTCGACGATCGCCTCACCGACTTCCGAAGCGCCGCCACGCAGGGCGGTGACGATCTTTTTCAACAGGCTCATGGGGAATCTCCGGAAAATCAGTGGGTGAAGTAGACGTCGAAATCGTCGGCGGCGGTGATGACGTTTTCCGCCAGGGTCTGGATCTCCTGGACGATATTGTCCAGCGACGAGGCGGCGCTCAGGGCGCCGAACATGGTGTACACCGACTCGCCCGAAGGCAGCGTGTGCAGGCCGATGGACGACAGCGGGAACACGTCGCGGGTGCGCAGCACGGCGTCGTTGAACGCGGCGCGGTCCTTGACCTGGCTCGCTGCCACCAGCAGCGTGTCGACCAGGATCTGCTCACCGGCCACGGCGATGTAGAGCGGCAGGCCGTCCAGTTCGCGCATTTCCAGCTTCAGGCTGGGCTCGGCGCCTTGTTGCAGGGACAGGCCGATCGACCCTTCGCGCACTTCATCCAGCTCCTGCAGGGCGCTGTGCAGCGATTCGATCGTCCAGTGTTTGTGCTCGGTCATGAAATCCTCCGTTCTGACCTGTTTGCCCCCATGGGGCTGGCGTAAAGCCTTCTCGATGCCGCGCAGGGCGGCGGCGTGCTCGGGCAGGATCCACAACTCGCGCTTGACGTAGCCGGCGGCCTTGAGCCGGGCGCGCATGTCTCGCATATAGTCGGTGGAGCTTTTCTTGCCTGCCATCGAGGGTATCCTTTTCTCACATGTGAGGAACGGTACGCCTGCTTTGTGACGGTATCAAGTGGGGGTTGCGCTTTCGAGATGTTCATCGTTGGAGTTGCAGTGCCCATGAGATCGAGCGCCGCGCGGGCGGCGCTCGATCTCGAGAACACTGCAATTTCTGGGACAGGCACCTGTCCGCCACCCCGCGGTCCATTGCCGGGCCCCAAAACCCCTTGAAACACCACCCTGTAGGACCGGGTTAACCTTGGGTTAATGAACCACGGCCAGCATGGTCCCCTTCAAAGCGCTGCCAAGGCCTAGACATGCGTGTGCTCCTGTTGTTCCTGACATTCCTGCTCGCCGGCCCGCTCCAGGCCAACCCCTTCGCCGTCAAACCGGACTTCCTGCCGGTCGACCAGGCCTTCGTGCTGACCCACGACCGCCTGCCCGACGGCCAGATGCGCCTGCACTTCCAGATCAAGGACGGTTATTACCTCTATCAAAAGCGCCTGAAGTTCGATGGCTTGCCTGAAGAACAACACCCCGCGCTACCTCCAGCCCTCAACCACCACGACGAATTCTTCGGCGACAGCGCGGTCTATCGCGACCAACTCGAGCTTCTGCTCCCAGCCGCCGCCATTGGCGAGCTGCGCCTGGGCTGGCAAGGTTGTGCCGACGCCGGCCTTTGCTACCCGCCACAGACCACGCCCATCGCACTGGGCGGCGCGACGCCGGCAGCGGACACGGCACAGGCCAGCGACCAGGCCCTGGCCAGCGGCCTGCAACAGTCCACCCTGGCCTGGAGCCTGCTGGCGTTCTTCGGCCTGGGCCTGCTGCTGGCCTTCACCCCCTGCTCACTGCCCATGTTGCCGATCCTCGCCGGGCTGGTCCTGGGCAACGGCGCCAGCGCCCGGCGCGGCTGGCTGCTGGCCGGGGTCTACGTACTGAGCATGGCGCTGGTGTACGCCGCCCTGGGGGTGGTCGCCGCACTGCTGGGCGCCAGCCTGCAGGCCTGGTTGCAGCAACCCTGGCTGCTGGGCAGCCTGGCGGCGTTGTTCGTGCTGCTCGCCCTGCCGATGTTTGGCGCGTTCGAACTGCAACTGCCCGCCACCCTGCGCGACCGCCTGGACCGCGCCGGGCAAGGCACCCGGGGCGGCAACCTGTATGGCGCGGCGCTGCTCGGCGCCCTGTCGGGCCTGCTGCTCGGCCCGTGCATGACCGCCCCGCTGGCCGGTGCGCTGCTCTACATCGCCCAGAGCGGCGACATGCTGCAAGGCGCGCTGGTGCTGTTCAGCCTGGGGCTGGGCATGGGCGTGCCACTGCTGTTGCTGGTGACCCTGGGCAACCGCTACCTGCCGCGCCCAGGCGCCTGGATGAACCGGGTCAAAGGGGTGTTCGGCTTCGTGTTCCTGGCCATGGCCCTGTACACCGTGCGCACCTTGCTGCCCGAACCGCTGCTGCTGGCCCTGGCCGGGGGCTGGCTGATCGCCCTGGGCTGGGCGACCTGGCCGGCCCTGCACGCATTGCCGGCCCTGCGCGCGGTGCCGCTGCTGGGTGCATTGTGGGGGGGCCTGCTGCTGGTCGGCGCCGCGGCCGGTGGCAATGACCTGTGGCAACCGCTGCAGCCATTCACCGCTCAAGCTGGCAGCCCGGCAAGGGTCGATGCCCACGATGCCTTCGTCACCGTCAGCGCGCCCGCCGACCTGCAACGCGAGCTCGATGCCGCCAAGGCCCGTGGCCAGTGGGTGATGCTGGACTACTATGCCGACTGGTGCGTGTCGTGCAAGGTGATGGAAAAGCAGGTATTCGCCCGCCCTGACGTACTCGCCAGCCTGGCCGGCGTGCATCTGGTGCGCCTGGACGTGACCGCCGACACTCCAGCCAGCCGCGAACTGCTGCAACGCTACCAGGTCCCCGGCCCGCCCAGCCTGATCTGGATCGGCCCCGAAGGTGATGAACGCCGCGCCCAGCGCATCACCGGCGAAGTCGACGCCGCCGGTTTCCTGAAGCACTGGGCCCAGACCAGGAGCCAAGGCTGATGCTGACCGTCACCCTCGGGCCATTGACCATGGCCCTGAACCACCTGCTGCTGCTCGCGGCCCTGGGGATCGCCAGCCTGGTGGGCTGGCGCGTGGCCAAACGCGGTGGCGAGAACCCCGAGTCGGCGCTGTTCAACCTGTTCCTGCTGGGCCTGCTGTTCGCCCGCCTGGGGTTCGTGCTGGCCTACTGGCCGATGTACCGCGACGACCCGCTGCAGATCATCGACATCCGCGATGGCGGCTTCCTGCTCTGGGGCGGGCTGCTGGGCGTTGTGCTGGGCACCGCCTGGCAGGCTTGGCGCCGCCCAGGCCTGCGCCGGCCACTGGGCTGGGCGTTGTTCAGCGGCGCGCTGTTCTGGGGGCTCGGCAGCCTGGCCAGCCATCTCTACAGCAAGGGCACCGAGCTGCCGCAGATGACCTTGCATGACAGCCGCGGCCAGGCCGTGGCCCTGCACGACTACCGTGGCCGGCCGCTGGTGATCAATATCTGGGCCACCTGGTGCCCACCCTGCCGCCGTGAGATGCCGGTGCTGCAACAGGCCGAGGACGACTACCCCCATGTGACCTTCCTGTTCGTCAACCAGGGCGAGACCCCGGAAAACGTCAGCACCTTCATGGCCACCACCGGCCTGACGCTGTCCCATGTGCTGTTCGACGGCACCGGCGAGCTGGCCCGCCGGGTCGGCTCCATGGCCCTGCCCACCACCCTGTTCTACAACGCCGATGGCCGGCTGGTCGGCAGCCACCTGGGCGAACTGTCGCGCGCCAGCCTGCGCCACGCCCTGGAACCCTTCGAACGCGCCGACGCGCCCGCCCCACAAGGAAACTGACATGCGATTGAATGCGCTGCTGCCCCTGACCCTCGCCCTGCTCGCCGCCCCCGCGCTGCACGCAGAGGAGCTGCCCAAGCCGATCCAGCAACTGCAGGCCAAGGGCGCCGTGATCAAGGGCAGCTTCAACGCCCCCAACGGCCTGCGCGGCTATGCCGCCGAGTACCACAACAACGGCATCGCCCTGTACCTCACCCCCGACGGCAAGCATGTGCTGGTGGGCAGCCTGTTCGACGAGCAGGGCAAGGACCTCAGCGCCGAGCCGCTGGAGAAGCTGGTGTACGCGCCCATGAGCAAGGCGATCTGGGCGAAGATGGAAAAGGCCGCCTGGATCCAGGACGGCAAGGCCGACGCGCCGCGCATCGTCTACCTGTTCAGCGACCCCAACTGCCCCTACTGCAACATGTTCTGGGAACAGGCGCGGCCGTGGGTGGAGTCGGGCAAGGTGCAGTTGCGCCACATCATGGTCGGCATCATCCGCGAGGACAGCCCGGGCAAGTCCGCCGCCCTGCTGGCCGCCAAGGACCCGGCCAAGGCGTTGCAAGTGCATGAGAAAGCCGGCAAGGCCAGTACGCTCAAAGCATTGGAGAGCGTGCCCGAGGCGGTGCAGAAGAAGCTCGAGGGCAACATGGCGCTGATGGAAGAGCTGGGGCTGGCGGCGACGCCGGCGATCTTCTACCAGGATGAGAAAGGCCAGTTGCAGAGCCAGCAAGGGGCGCCGCGGCCGGAGATGCTGGGCAAGATTCTCGGCAAGCGCTGAGACCGCATCGGCCCTTTCGCGGGTAACCCCGCCCCCACAGGTACACCGCAGATTCGAAGATTGCGGTGTGCCTGTGGGAGCGGGGTTACCCGCGAAGAGCGCCGACATGATTGCCCTTGTTACTGCTACAGCGCCTCCAGCTCCGCCATCAGGTCACTCAACCGATCGACCTTGTCATCGTCCAGCGCACTGCCCTGCAGCCCCTGCACATACACCGCCAACGCCTCCACCGTGCTGCACTCGAACATCGCCCGCAGCGGCACGTTCAGTTGCAGCGCCTTCTGCACCCGCGAGGCGATCTGCGTGGCCAGCAGCGAATGCCCGCCCAGCTCGAAGAAATTGTCGCGCACCCCCACCCGCTCGGCCTTGAGCACATCGGCCCAGATCCCGGCGAGGGTCTCCTCCAGCTCGTTGCGCGGCGCCAGGTAGTCCTGGCTATGCTGGCCACCGATGTCGATGGCCGGCAGCGCCTTGCGGTCGAGCTTGCCGTTGGCGTTGTGCGGCAGGCTGTCGAACCAGCCCCAGTGCAGCGGCACCATGTATTCCGGCAACTCGGCACGCAGGCGTTGCTTGAGCTGGTCGAGCAGCGCGGCATCGGCCTCGACGCCCTGGTGCGCCACCAGGTAGCCGACCAGGTGCTTGCCGTTGGCGCCTTCCTGCACGCCCACGGCGGCATCGCGCAGCTCCGGCTGCTCGTGCAGGCGCGCCTCGATTTCGCCCAGTTCGATGCGGTAGCCGCGGATCTTCACCTGGTGGTCGATACGGCCGACATACGCCAACACGCCATCCGCGCGGCGGCGAGCCAGGTCGCCGGTGCGATACAGGCGCTCACCCGGTGCTCCATAAGGATGCGGGATGAAGGCCTGTGCCGTGCGCACCGGGTCGCCGACATAACCACGGCCTACGCCGGTGCCGGCAACGCACAACTCACCCACCGCACCCAGCGGCACCAGGGTCTGGTCCTCGCCCAGCAGGTACAGGCGGTTGTTGTCGGTCGGCGTCCCTATCGGCAGGTAGCTGCCCTGGGTCGACTCAAGGTCCACGCGGAAGAACGCCACGTCGTCCGAACACTCTGCCGGGCCATAGGCGTTGACCAGGCCGATGGCCGGATAACGCTGCAGCCATTGCGCGGCAAGCTCCGGTGGCATCGCCTCACCGGTGGGTAGCATCCAGCGCAGGCCGTCGAGGGCCTGGTGGTCGTTGGCCAGCATGCCCTGGATCAGCGACGGCACGCTTTCCAGCACGGTGATGCCGGTGGCCTGCACGTGGGCCAGCAAGCCCTGCGGGTCATGGGCGATGGCGTTCGGCACGATCTCCACCTTGGCCCCGAACAGCGGCGCGGCGAGGAACTGCCACACCGAGATGTCGAAGCTCTGCGAGGCGGTCTGGGCAATCACATCCTGCTCATCCAGCGCCAGGTACGGCACCTTGCTCAGCTGGTTGTTGAGCATGCCGCGCTGCTCGACCATCACCCCCTTTGGCAAGCCTGTGGAGCCCGAGGTGTAGATCACGTAGGCGAGGTTGTCCGGCCCGCTGTGAATGCCTGGGTTGTGGCTGGCGACGTTGCTCGCCTGCACCTCTTCCCACACCAGCAGCTTGGGCCGCACGGCCCCGGCCACTTCATCGAGCAACAGCCGCGCCTGTTCGGCGCAGGCGGCGCTGCACACCAGCACCGGCGTGCGGCTGAGCTCGACGATGCGTTGCAGGCGCGCCGACGGCAGGCCCGGATCCAACGGCAGGTAACCGGCGCCGGCCTTGAAGCTGCCGACGATCATCCCCAACAATGCCAGGCCCCGCTCGGCCAGCAGCGCCACCGGCTGGTCGACGGCCACACCTGCCGCAACCAGGGCATGCCCCAGGCGGTTGGCGGCCAGGTTCAGCCCGGCATAGTCGAACGCGGCGTCCAGGCAGCGGGCGACGGTGCGTTGCGGATGGGCGGCCACCCGCGCCTCGAACAGTTCGATGTAGCTCTGCTCCAGCTCATAGGCATGCTCGGTGCGGTTGCAGTCATCGAGCAGGAAACGCTGCTCGTCGGCACCCAGCAGCGGCAGCTCGCCCACCTCCCCTTCGAAGCCCTCGACCAGCGCCAGCAGCAGGCGCTTGAACTCGGCCAGCAGGCGTTCGACGGTCGGGTAGTCGAAGTAGCGCTGGTCGAACGACAGGTGCAGGCCCAGGTCGTCGCCCGGGTAGCACACCGCGGTCAGCGGGAAGTTGGTGTGGGTGCGCCCCGAGTCGGAGCTGGCGTTCAGGTGCTGGGCGTGGTCGAGCACGGCGGTTTCCACCGGGGCGTTCTCGAACACGAACAGGCTGTCGAACAGCGGCTGGCCCTTGGGCAGCTCGCTGCATTCCTGGATGGCCACCAGCGGCAGGTATTCGTATTCGCGCAGCTGCATGTTGCGGTCCAGCAGGCCTTGCAGCCACTGGCGCACGCTGGCGCGCTCGCCGGGCTGCGGCAACTGCACGCGCAGGGCGATGCTGTTGATGAACAGGCCGACCGTGCGCTGCATCTGCGGCAGGCTCACCGGGCGCCCGGCCACGGTGACGCCGAACACCACGTCGCGCTCGCCGCTGTAGCGTGCCAGGGTCAGGGCCCAGGCCGCCTGGGCGAAGGTGTTGACGGTCAGCTGGTGGGCCTGGGCCAGCTCGCGCAGGCGGGCACCCTCGGCGACGTCGAGGCGGGTGTAGCAGTCGCCGACCAGCATGCCGTCGCCGGCATGGTCATGGCGCAGCGGGCGATCGCTGGGGATCGCCGTGGCACGTTCGAAGCCGGCCAGGTTGTCCTGCCACCACTGGCGCGCCTCGCCCAGGTCCTGGCGCTGCAACCAACCGATGTAGTCACGGTAGCGCGGCGGTACCGGCAATTGCGCCTGGCGGCCTTCACCAAGGGCCTGGTAGAGCTCGAAGAAGTCGTTCATCAGCAGCGAACGGCACCAGGCATCGATGAGGATGTGGTGGTTGCTCATCATGAACCAGTAGCGGGCATCGTCCACCCGCACCAGGCGCAGGTGGAACGGTGCCTCGCGCAGCAGCTCGAAGCCGGCCTCGCGTTCCTGCTTGTGCAGGGCCTGCAGGCGCGCCTCCTGGGTGGTTTCGTCGAGGCCGCGCCAGTCCTGGTAATCCACCGGTGTATGGCCCGGCTTGTGGATGATCTGCAGCATCGCTTCACCGGCGTTCCAGCTGAACGAGGCGCGCAGAGCTTCATGGCGCGCCACCACGGCCTGCCAGGCCTGGGCGAAGCGCTCGGGGTCCAGGGCGCTGTTGATGCGATAGCGGTCCTGCATGTAGTACAGGCCGGTGCCCGGCTCCAGCAGGGTATGCAGCAGCAGGCCTTCCTGCATTGGCGTCAGCGGGTAGACGTCCTCGATCTCGGTGGCCGGCACCGGCAAGGCATCGATCTGTTCCTGGCTCAACTGAGCCAGCGGGAAGTCCGATGGCGTGAAGCTGCCGTTGCCATCCGCCAGGCAGTGGGCGACCAGGGCCAGCAGTTCCTGACGGTAGGCCTCGGCCAACCGGTCGATGGTCGCCTCGTCGTAGCGTTCGGTGCTGAAGCTCCAGCGCAGTTGCAGGGCGCCGCCGTACACCTGGCCGTCGACGCTGAGCCAGTTGGACAGCGGCGCATCCAGGTCGTGGGCCAGGCCGGCCGGGGCGTCGAGCGGCTGGAACAGCGCGGCCGCGTCGAACTGCTGGTCGAACTGGCCGAGGTAGTTGAAGGTAATGCGCGCCTGGGGCAGCGCGGCCATGCGCTCACGGTCGGCGTCATCGGCCAGGTAGCGCAGCACGCCATAGCCCTGCCCTTTGTGCGGCACCTGGCGCAGTTGCTCCTTGATGCGCTTGATTGACGCTGCGCGGGCAGTCTCGTCCTCGCCGACCATGGGGTTCAGGCTCAGCGGGTAGGCGTTGGTGAACCAACCGACGCTGCGAGTCAGGTCCATGTCCTCGAACAAACCGTCACGGCCGTGGCCTTCCAACTGCACCAACACCTGCTCGTCGCCGCTCCAGCGGCACAGGGTTCGAGCCAGGGCAGTCAGCAGCAGGTCGTTGGCCTGAGTGTGATAGGCCGCCGGAGCCTGTTGCAGCAGTTGGCGGGTCTGCTCCACATCCAGTTCGATGGCCACGCTGCGCGCATGGCGATTGAGGTTCCCGCCCTGCGGGTGATCGCACGGCAGTTCATGGCGGGCGCTGCCCAGTTGGCCTTCCCACCAAGTCAACTCGTCACGCAGCGAGTCGCTGCCGGCATAGCTGGCCAGGCGTGCGGCCCACTCGCCCATGGCGTGGGTCTTGGCCGCGAGGGTTTCGCCGCGATACAGCGCCTGCAAGTCTTCCAGCAGCACACGCCAGGACACACCGTCGACCACCAGGTGGTGGATCGCCAGCAACAGCCGTTGCGCACCCTGCCCGTCGGTCACCAGCAGTGCGCGCAGCAACGGCCCCTGGGCCAGGTCGAGGCTGCGTTGTACATCGGTGTAGAGCGCCTGGCACTCATCGAAATCGGCGACCGTGGCCGTCCACAACAGCGGTTGGGCCGTCGGCTGGCCATAGCGGCCCTGCCAACGCCCGTTGTGCTGCTCGAAGTGCAGGCGCAGGCTGTCGTGATGCGCCACCAGCGCATTCAAGGCCTGCTCCAGTGCCTCGGTTTGCAAGGGCTGAAGCGCCTGCAGCAGTACTGCCTGGTTCCAGTGCTGCGGCTGCGGCACCTCGCTGTCGAAGAACCAGTGCTGGATCGGTGTCAGGCCGGTGCGCCCCTGGCGCTGGCCTTGTTCGATATTGCCAGGTGCCTCACTGCGAGTGACCACGGCGGCCAGGGTCTGGATGGTCTGGTGCTGGAACAGGTCGCGCGGGGTGAACTGCAGCCCCAGCTGACGGGCACGGCTGACCACCTGGATCGACAGGATCGAGTCGCCGCCCAGTTCGAAGAAATTGTCCTGCACACCGATGCGCGAAACGTTGAGCACTTCGCGCCAAACCTGCGTCAGTTGGGTTTCCAGTTCGTTGGCCGGGGCCTGGTAATGCTGGCGCGGCTGTTCCAGGTCCGGGGCCGGCAGCGCGCGGCGGTCGAGCTTGCCGTTGCCCATCAGCGGCAGGCGCTCGAGCAGTACCAGGTGCGCCGGCACCATGTAGTCCGGCAGGTGCAGGCGGGCGTCGGCCTTGACCGCTTCGCGCAGCGCGGCCTGTGCCTGCGGATTGCCACTGGCCTGCGGGCAGACCAGGTAACCCACCAGTTGCCTGCCACCCGGCAGGTCGAGGGCCAGCACCACGGCTTCCTCGACATCGGCATGCTCCTGCAGGCGGCTTTCGATCTCACCCAGCTCGATACGGAAGCCGCGGATCTTCACCTGCTGGTCGGCACGGCCGACGTACTCCACCAGGCCATCGGTGCGCAGGCGCACCAGGTCGCCGGTGCGGTACAGCCGGCCACCGTCGTGGCTGAACGGGTCGGCGACGAAACGCTCGGCGCTCAGACCCGGGCGGTCGTGGTAACCCTGGGCCAGGCCGGCGCCACCCACGTACAGCTCACCGACGCCACCTTGCGGCAGCAGGGCTAGATCCTCGTCAAGGATGTAGGCGGTGCGGGCACCGATCACCCGGCCGATCGGCACACTGCCGGCATCGGCGGGCAGTGTCTCCGGCGCCAGGCATGCCAGCGGCATGACCACGGTTTCGGTGGGGCCGTAGGCGTTGAAGAACTGCTGGGGTACGAAAGCTTGACGAATGCGTTGCAGATGCTCGCCGGCCAGTGCCTCGCCCCCGGTGATCACCAGGCGCACCGGCAGTTGCTCGCCCTGCCCGGCCAGGTACTGGGCCAGCTGGCTGCCGTAGCTCGGGGTGAAACCGAGGATGCTCACCTGCTGCTCGCGCACCAGTTGGCAGATTTCTTCGGCGCCCCACTGGCCCTGGGCCCGCAGCACCACACGGGCGCCACACAGCAGCGGCGTCAGCAAGCGTTCGCTGGCAGCGTCGAAGTTGATCGAATAGAAGTGCAGCTCGCAGTCGTCGCTGCGCATGGCGAATTCAGCGATGACTGCCTGGCAGTGCATGGCGATCTCGCCATGGCTGACCACCACGCCCTTTGGTTTGCCGGTGGAGCCGGAGGTGTAGATCAGGTAGGCCTGATGCTGCGGCAGGTTGAGGTTGTCCAGCGGCGCGTCGCTGTAGGCGGCCAGGCTGGCGGCATCGTCCTCCAGGCTCCAGCGGGCGACGCCCTCGGGCAGCTCGCCCAGGGTGCCGAGCAGCGCACGCTGGCCGATCAGCAGGCCGATGCGGCTGTCTTCGATCATGTAGCGCAGGCGGTCGAGCGGGTATTCAGGGTCGAGCGGCACATAGGCGCCACCGGCCTTGAGAACGGCCAGCAGGCCGACCACCATCTCCAGCGAGCGCTCCAGCGCCAGGCCTACCCGCACCTGCGGGCCGACCCCGCGTTCGCGCAGGGCGCGGGCCAGGCGGTTGGCCTGCTGGTCGAGCTCGGCGTAGCTCAGGTGATTGCCGGCGAAGGTCAGCGCCAGTGCCTGCGGCGTGCGCTCGGCCTGGGCGGCGAACAGGCCGTGGAGCGTCTGGGTGAGCTCGAAGTCCTGCTCGCCCTGGAGCTGACCGACCAGCGCCTGCTGCTCGGCCTCGGCCAGCATCGGCAGTTCGCACAGACGCTGTTGCGGATTGTCGAGCAAGGCCACCAGCAAGTGCTGCCAGTGCTCGGCCATGCGCGCGATGCGCGGCTCGTCGAACAGGTCGCGGCTGTAGGTGAAGCAGCAGCCCAGGCGGCCGTCGAGGTCAGTGACTTCCAGGTAAAGGTCGAACTTGGTGGCGCTGGCGTCATTGACCAGGTAGTCCACCTGCATGCCCACCAGCTCACGGCTCTGCTGGAAGGCCCAGCGCTGCACGTTGCACATCACCTGGAACAGCGGGTTGTAGGCGCTCGAACGCGACGGTTGCAGCGCTTCGACCAGTTGCTCGAACGGCAGGTCCTGGTGCGACTGGCCGTCGATGATGGCCTGGCGCACCTGCTCGAGCAGTGCGTCGGCGCTCATCTGCCCATCCACGTCGCAACGCAGTACCTGGGTGTTGAGGAAGGCGCCGATCAGCCCTTCGCTTTCCGGGCGGATGCGGTTGGCCACCGGCGCGCCGATGCGCAGGTCGCGCTGGCCACTGTAGCGGTGCAGCAGCGCCGCCAGGGTAGCGGTCATGGTCATGAACAGGGTCAGGCCGCGCTGGCTGTTGAATGCGTGCACGCGCTCGACCAGTGCCGGGGCCAGGTCGAACCGGTACAGCTCGCCACGGTGGCTCTGCACCGCCGGGCGCGGGCGGTCGGCCGGCAAGGCCAGCACCGGGTGCTCGTCGCCCAGGCGGTCTTTCCAGTAGGCCAGCTGGCGTGCGCCCTCGCCGCCCTCCAGCCACTGGCGCTGCCACACGCTGTAGTCGAGGTACTGCACCGGCAGCGGCGCCAGCGGCGACTCGCGCTCGTCGACGAAGGCCTCGTACAGCTCGCCCAGCTCGCGGGCGAAGATGTCCATGGCCCAGCCTTCGGTGACGATGTGGTGCAGGGTCAGCACGAAGTAGTGCTCGCGCTCGTCGGCCTTGACCAGGCAGGCGCGCAGCAGCGGGCCGCGCTCCAGGTCGAAGGGCTGGTGCGCCTGGTCGTCGGCCAGCTGTTGCAGGCGTTGCTGGCGAACCTCGGCGGCATCGCTGCTGAAGTCGTGCCAGTGCAGCTGTAGATTGCTGTCGCCCGCCACGCACTGGTAGGGCTTGCCGTCGATGCTCGGGAAGGTGGTGCGCAGGGTTTCATGGCGCACGATCAGGGCCTGCAGGGCACGCTCGAAGGCGTCCACATGCAGCACGCCCTTGAAGCGTGCCATGCCGCCGACGTTGTAGGCCGGGCTGTCTGGCTCCATCTGCCAGAGGAACCACATGCGCTGCTGCGAGTACGACAGCGGCACGGCCTGGCGGCGATCGACCCGGACGATTTCGCCTTGCTGGTTGCGTTCGCCGCTGTCACGCAGGCGGGCGATTTCGGCGCAGAAGGCGCCCAGCTCGCTGGCTTCGAACAGCGCCTTGAGCGGCAGCTCGACATCCAGCGCCTGGCGGGTGCGCGAAACGATCTGGGTGGCCAGCAGCGAGTGGCCGCCGAGGGCGAAGAAGTCATCCTGCAAACCGATCCGCGGCAGGTTCAGCACCTCGCGCCAGATGGCCGCGACCTGCCGCTGCAGTTCGCTTTGCGGCTCGACATGCTCGCGCTGTTGCCACACCGGCGCCGGCAATGCCTTGCGGTCGACCTTGCCACTTGGGCCCAGTGGCATCCGCGCAAGGTGGATCAGTTGTGCCGGCACCATGTACGCCGGCAGACGCTCGGCCAAGGCAGCCAGCAATCCATCGTGCCGTGCGCCACCGCTGTAGTAGCCCACCAACTGGGCGCCAACGGCGTCCTTGTGGATCAGCACCAGGGCCTGCTCGACCCCCGGCTGGGCCAGCAGCACAGCCTGCACTTCCTCCGGTTCGACGCGGAAGCCACGCACCTTGACCTGCTGGTCGAGACGACCGAGATAGTCCAGCGCTTCGTCTTGCACATGCCAGCGCGCACGGTCACCGCTGCGGTACAGGCGCGTGCCGTCGCCATCCGGCCGGGGCACGAAACGCTCGGCGGTCAGCCCTGGGCGGCCCAGGTAACCACGGGCCAGGCCCACACCCCCGAGGCATAGCTCACCCGGCACGCCGGGCGCGGCAAGTTCGAATTCATCGTCCAGCACCCGGCACAGCACATTGCCCAGCGGCCGGCCAATTGGCGAGCGCTCGCCATCGCTGCCCTGGCAATGCCAGTGGGTGACGTTGATCGCGGTTTCGGTCGGGCCATAGCGGTTGTGCAACTGGACCTGCGGCAACAGTTGCAACACACGGTCACGCAGCGCGGCGGACAGTGCCTCGCCACCGGAGAACAGCCGGCGCAGGCTGGTGCAGCCGGCTGCCAGCGGTTCCTGGACGAACACCTGCAGCAGCGGCGGCACGAAGTGCAGCGTGGTCACCTGGTGTTGCTGGATCAACTGGGCGATGCGCTGCGGATCGCGGTGCTCGCCGGGGCCGGCCAGCACCAGCTGGCACCCGGTGACGAGCGGCCAGAAGCACTCCCACACCGAGACGTCGAAGCTGATCGGTGCTTTCTGCATCAGCACGTCGCTGTCATCCAGCGCATAGGTCGCCTGCATCCAGTGCAGGCGCTCGGCCAACGCGGCGTGGGTGTTGCCGACGCCCTTGGGCTGGCCGGTGGAGCCGGAGGTGTAGATCACGTAGGCGAGATTGTCGCCGTGCAGGTGCAGGCCGGGGGCTTGGCTTGGCCAGCTGTCCAGGTGAAGCTGGTCGAGGGCGATGGCGCTGACACCGTCGACCTGGGGCAAGCGCTCGAGCAGGCCGCTGTGGCTGAGCAGCAGGCTGGCCTTGCAGTCGCCCAGCATGTACGCCAGGCGCTCGGCCGGGTAGTCGACATCCAGTGGCACGTATGCGCCACCGGCCTTGAGGATGGCCAGCAAACCGACCAGTAATTGCGGCGAACGCTCGATGGCGATGGCCACGCAGGTGTCGGGACCGACGCCCTTGTCGCGCAGGTAATGGGCCAGGCGGTTGGCCTGCTGGTGCAGTTCGGCGTAGTCGAGCTGGCCGCCCTGCCACACCAGCGCGGTGCGTTCAGGGGTCAGGCGAGCCTGTTCGTTGAGCTGCTCGACCAGCAAGCGTGGCGCGGCCGCCATCGGCGCCTGCCCCCAGGCCAGCAGCTGCGCGCGGCCCGTCTCGTCAAGCAGGCGCACGTCGCCCAGGGCCAACGCCGGCTGGGCGCAGACTTGCTCCAGCAGGGCCAGCAGGTGATTGGCCAGGCGCTCGATGGTGCTGGCATCGAACAGTTCGTCGGCGTAGTCGAAGGCCAGGCTCAGGCGGCCCTGGTGGTCTTCCTCGCTGTGCAGCTGCAAGTCGAACTTGGCCTCGCGGCTGTGCCACGGCAGCTCTTCGGCGAGCAGGCCGGGCAGGCGGCGCAGGGCCGAAAGATCGCGCTGCTGGTGGTTGAACATGACCTGGAACAGGCCCTGCTCGCGGGCTTGGGGCAAGGCTTCGAGCAGTTGCTCGAACGGCAGGTCCTGGTGGGCCTGGGCCTGGAGGGTGGCTCGGCGCACTTGGGCCAGTAGTTGCTCGAACGGCAGGCGACCCTCAAGCTCGGCGCGCAGCACCTGGGTGTTGATGAAGAAGCCGACCATGCCCTGGGTTTCCAGGCGCGGGCGGTTGGCGTTGGGCACACCGACGCGGATATCACCCTGGCCGGTGTAGCGGTGCAGCAGCGCCTGCCAGCCGGCCAGCAGGACCATGAACAGGCTGGCCTGCTGGTCGCGGGCCAGGGCTTTCAGGGCGCCGCCGAGCTTGGCCGGTACCTTCAGGCTCAGGCGCGCCGCGCTGTGCTTGCGTTGGTTGCCGCGTGGATGGTCGGTGCTCAGGTCGAGCACCGGCAGTTCGTCGCCCAGCGTGTCGCTCCAGTACGCCAGTTGCCGCGCGGCCTCGCCCTCGGCCAACCACTGGCGCTGCCAGTTGCCGTAATCGGCGTAGCCCAGGGGCAGCTCGGCCAGGTTCGTGGCCTGGCCTTGCGCGGCATACAGGCGGGCGAACTCGTCGAGCAGGATGTTCAGCGACCAGCCATCGGCAATGATGTGGTGCAGGGTCACCCACAGTTGATGGGTTTCGTCGTCCAGGCGCGCCAGGGTGACCCGCAGCAGCGGGCCGACACGCAGGTCGAACGGCTGCCGCGCTTCGCGCTCGCGGCGCGCGGCCACCTCATCGGCCTCCAGCCCTTCCAGGTCGAGACGCTGCACGGTGAGCGGCAGGCTCGGCAGGATGCGCTGCAGCGCCTGGCCATCGACCTCGTCGAACACGGTGCGCAGGGACTCGTGGCGCACAACCAGGGCCTGGAAGCTTGCTTCCAGCGCGGCTTCGTCCAGTTCGCCACGCAGGTGCAGGCCGGCTGGAATGTTGTAGGCGACCGATTGCGGCTCCAGTTGCCACATCAGCCACAGACGGTTTTGCGCCAGGGATTGCGGCAGGGCCCGATCGCGGCCTTGCAGGACGATGCGCCCGACACCCTCGCCGCCTTCGGCGAGGATGGCCGCCACCGCAGCCGAGTACTCGGCCAGGGTCGGTGCCTCGAACAGCGTGCGCAGGCTCAATGCCACGCCCAGCTCGTCGGCCAGGCGCGCGGTTACCTGGGTCGCGGCGATGGAATTGCCGCCCAGCAGCAGGAAGTGATCGTCCGCCGCCACGGCTTCGACCTTGAGCAGATCGCGCCACACCGCGGCGATGCGCGCCTGCAGATCGTCACCACCGGCTTCACCGATCGATGCCTGGGCCTGCGCCGGGAAGCGCGCGTAGCAATCCAGGCTGCCGTCGTTCATGCGCAGCCGGCAAGCCGAACGCTGCAGCTTGCCGCTGGAGGTCTTGGGCAACGCGCCCGGGTTGAGCAGCAGCACCACTGCCGGCGCCTGGCGACAGGCATCGGCGATGACCCGGCGCAGGGTGTTGATCAGTGTGTCGGGCGGTGTCGACTTCTGCACGTTGCGGCTGATCTCCACCGCCACGCCAATGCCCTCCTCGCCCTGGTCGTCGACGGCGAACACCGCGACACGGCCCTTGCGCAGCACCTCGACCTCACGTTCCAGGGTCTTTTCCAGGTCCTGCGGGTAGAGGTTCTGACCACGGACGATGAGCATGTCCTTCAGGCGCCCGGTGACGAACACCTCGCCATCGCGCATGAAGCCCAGGTCGCCGGTGCGCAGCCAGGTCTGGCCGTCCATCTCGACGAAGGTACGGGCACTGGCTTCGGGGTTGCGCCAGTAGCCAAGGGCGATGCTCGGGCCAGCGGCCCAGATCTCGCCGACACGATTGTCGCCCAACACCTCCAGGCGCTGGGGCTCGACGACACGCACCGCGTGGCCCGGCTGCGGGTAGCCGCAACTCATCAGCACACTGCCCTGGCCCGGCTCGGCACGATTGACGGCAAACGCCTCGGCATCCAGTTCCAGGGCACCGATGCCCTGACCACGGCGGCTGCCACTGACGAACAGCGTCGCCTCGGCCAGACCGTAGCTGGCGAAGAAACTGCTGGCGGCGAAGCCACAGGCGGCGAATTTCTCGGTGAAGCTATCGAGGCTGTCCTGGCGGATCGGCTCGGAGCCGGAATAGGCCACGCGCCAGCGGCTCAGGTCGAGCCCGGCCAACGCCGCCTCGCTGACCCGTTCGCTGCACAGGCGGTAGGCGAAGTCCGGGCCGCCGCTGATGGTACCGCCGTACTCGCTGATTGCCTGCAGCCAGCGCAGCGGCCGGGCGAGGAAGTAGCCCGGCGACATCAATACGCACGGCACGCCGCTGAAGATCGGCTGCAGCAGGCCGCCGATCAGGCCCATGTCGTGGTACAGGGGGAGCCAGCTGACGATCACATCGTCAGGGTTCACATCGATGCCGAAACCGTGACGGATCAGTTGTTCGTTGGCCACCAGGTTGCCGTGGCTGACCTGCACGCCCTTGGGCAATGCAGTGGAGCCGGAGGTGTACTGCAGGAAGGCGATGTCATCCCCCCCCAGCACCGGTTCGCGCCACTGCTCCGCGAGCATCGGGTCCAGCCGATCCACTGCCAGCAAGCCAGGGGCTTGGCTGCCGGTGAGCGCTTCCAGGCCCTGCAAACTGTCGCGCAGCGCTTCTACCGTCAGCAGCAGGCGCGGCTCGGCGTCGGCGATGATCGACAGCAGCCGCTGCTGATGGTGCTGGCGCGCGGACTCCGGCGGATAGGCCGGCACGGCGATGACCCCGGCGTAGAGGCAGCCGAAGAACGCCGCGACATAGTCCGGCCCACTGGGGAACAGCAGCACCGCACGGTCGCCGAAACCTGCCCTGGCCTGCAACGCGGCCGCGATGGTACGTGCGCGCTGGTCGAGGTCCCGGTAGCTGAGCACGGCCTGCTCGCCGGGCGCGTCGGCCAGGAAGCGCAAGGCGATCCGGTCCGGGGTCCGGGCGGCGCGTTGCGCCAGGGCCTGGACCAGCGAGTGCGGGAGTTCGAAGGCGTCCGTCATGGAATGTTCCTGCCAGTGTCTGGGTAAGTCGTGCCAGAGCGGCGCCCCGCCCATCAGGGCAGGCGGCGCTCGGCAGCCGGATGTACACAGGGGAACGGATGGAGCGGGAAAGAAATTAGCGTGGCCGGCCCGAAGGGCGGGACGCGACCGACGGGAAAAGTTGAAGGCCGTCACAGCCCGCGGCTTAGAACCAAATGCAATGCAAAATCATTAACTTTCGTATTTGACAATCATTATCATTCTGAATAGCTTGTCGCACGTCGTAGGAAGCCTCCTAGCTTGGTGTGCTCCCTTTTTCCACAGAGACAAGGTGATTTCCATGGCGGAACAACTATCCACAAGTAAGTGCGATTCACCACTGCTCCAGGCGTTCGTCGACAACCGCGGCATCCTGGTCAAGATCGCCGCGCGCATCACCGGTTGCCGGTCCCGCGCCGAGGATGTGGTGCAGGACGCCTTCTTCCGGCTCAGCGCCGCCCCGCAGATCACCTCGTCGTTCAAGGCCCAGCTCAGCTACCTGTTCCAGATCGTGCGCAACCTGGCCATCGACCACTACCGCAAGCAGGCCATGGAGCTGAAATACTCGGGCAGCGAAGAGGAAGGGCTTAACGTGGTCATCCAGAACGCCTCGCCCGAAGCCACCCATATCAACCTCGCCACCCTCGAGCACATCGCCGACGCCCTCAACGAACTGCCCCAGCGCACCCGCTACGCCTTCGAGATGTACCGCCTGCACGGGGTACCGCAGAAGGATATCGCCAAGGAGCTGGGGGTGTCGCCGACGCTGGTCAACTTCATGATCCGTGATGCACTGATCCATTGCCGCAAGAGCAGTCGCCTGGGCTGAAGCCCCAAGGGGCCGCTTCGCGGCCCATCGCGGCTCAAGGCCGCTCCTACAGGGATCGCGTTGTTCTGCAGGAGCGGCGTTGAGCCGCGATGGGGCGCGAAGCGGCCCCTGCTGCATCACACCAACTTGCAACGTTCGAAGAAGCGCTCCCGCCCCAGAATCATCAGCGCCGCCCGCTTGTGCGGGAAATCGAACTCCTTCTCGCAGTGGAAGCACTGGTCGTGCATATAGCCGATCATCTTGCCATTGTCGGCCCGCGGCTCGGCCACCACGCGCTGGGTACGCGGATCGTCGAGGAACAGGTAGTGAACCAGCGCCGACAACCAGCTGGCCACCTTGTGCGGGCCGCGGTGCGCCTCCTCCCCCACCAGCATGTGGATGCCACGATCGTAGTCGTCGGCCGGATAGAACGGTGCGATGCGGTCCTCCTTGGCCCAGTAGGCCTCGAAGTAGGCAAAGGGCTCGTCATCGAAACAACCGATCAGGGTCAGGGTATGCGGATCGGCTTCCAGCTTGGCCAGGTACTCGCGATGCTGGGCGAGCGAGCCACCTTCCTGCCAGAAGTGCACGACCCGTGGATTGTTCTGCCAGCGGTTGAATCGCTCGAGGTCGTGGTCGATTTCCAGGGTGCGCAGTGACACCCAGGCCCCAAGGCGCGCATCGAAACGCCGGTATACCTCACCCCGAGGCTTGGGCCCGCGCCGGGGGTGGCGCTTGCCGTTGCTGATCTGCATCTGCTGGGGGTAGGCCCCGGCAGCGGACTTGCCCAGCCAAGGCTGGGGCAACTGCCAGAACAGGGTGCGCTCGCAGAAATATTCGCCCGGCCGCTCACCGGCCACCAACAACCCGCTAGCCAGCGCCTGCGGTATCGGTTGCGGCAGTTGCCAGGCCAGTCGCTGGCAGGCCGGGTCACGGCACAGCAACCAGTAGCAGGCCGCCCACAACGCCTGCTCCGGGCGCTGCGGGCAGAGCTGCTCGAGGTGGACTTCAAGTCGGGCTGCCGCCACCAGACGCACCTGGATCAACGGGCGGCCTTCAAGGGTCAGGCTCAGGCGGCAATCGCCCTCGTCGGCCTGCAGGCTGTGCCAGCGGGGGGCGCAAGAAGGCTGCGAAGCGGCATCGAACGGCATGATCATGGCTCACGGGAATGAAATAAAGGCTCACCCCTGAATACGTGGCCACACCCGTGGAATTTAGTCGTGGGGTTTTTCCACGGTGATCTGGTAAGGCTGGAAGATGCGCAGCAATTCACCGTTCTCGCGCAGACGACGCATCAGCGCGGCAAATGCTTCAGGGCTGATCGGCGCGTCGGGGCGCAGCAAGGCGTAGTGATGGTAGACCTGGTCGACCCGCTTCGAGGCCATCAACTGGCCCTCGCTCTGCGGATTGCGCTTGAGGAAGTCGCTCAGATACGAGCGGGTGACCAGGGCGATGTCGGCACGCCCACGCTCGACCATGGACAGGTTGCTGTCGTGGGAATAGGTCAGTGCCGCGCGGTAGTGCTCCTTCAGATACGCTGGGTCAGCGTTGAAATGGGCAAAAGCGTAATGGTAGCCGTTGAACAGCGCCAGGTGCTTGCCTTCCAGGTCGTCAAAATAATGCTGGTCGCGCCCGGGTTGCGGCCGGGCCACGAAGATCTCGGCATCCTCGAGCCCCATGTCCACCGCCTTGTGCGCGATCCCCTGCCACCCCCATTGCGGGTTCTCGAAGATCGCCATGTCGGTGCGCCCCTGCTGGAAGTCACCGAAGCGCCGCGGAATCGAAGTGGGCACCAGCACGAAGCGGTACCCGGGTTGCAGCTTGTTCAGTGCCTCGACCAGTTGCGGCAGCAGGCCCGTGTCGGCACCCTGCTCCGGGCGTACGGTGTAGGGCGGGAAATGCGCCGCGCCGATCTTCACCTCGACCGCCTCGTCGGCCCGGGCCACGGCACTGAGCAACAACGCGGCGAACAGCAGCAGGGAGGACGACACCTTGAGGCGGGGCAGTGGGATCAAGTCGAGACACTCATCACGGGTTAAGGCCTTAATCCACCTAAGCTAGGCGTTTTCCCGGGCGGGCACAACCGCCGGATATGCCAAAGTGCCAGGGGATGCCGTTCGCCGCGACTTTGGCTACGCTCTACGGGCCTGCGTGAAGGGTCCTTGCGAGACGCCGCAGGCTACTGTGCATTGATAGGGAGCCTGGCATGGGCCACTGGTTGGTGATCGACCTGGAAGCTACCACCGATGACGGCGGCTGGCCGGTCACGGAGATGGAAATCATAGAAATCGGCGCAAGCCTGGTCACCCGCGAAGGCCGCGAGGTCGACCACTTCCAGCGCTTCGTGCGGCCCCGGCGGCGGCCGCAGCTGACGCCGTTCTGCCGCGAGCTGACCCATATCAGCCAGGCCGACGTCGACAACGCCGCGCCGTTCAGCGAGGTCTGGGGGCAGTTCGAGCGTTGGCTGGTGAACCACCAGGCGCAACTGCAGGCCTGGGTGAGCTGGGGCGACTACGATCGCAAGCAGCTGCTGCAGGAGTGGCAGTTGCATCATGTCGACAGCCTGTTGCTGCAACTGCCACACATCAACCTCAAGCAGCGCTTCGCCAAGGCCCGCCACCTGCAACGGCCAGCGGGGCTGAACAGCGCCCTGCAACTGGCCGGGCTGCAGTTCTCCGGGCAGCAGCATCGGGCCCTGGAGGATGCCCGCAACACGGCACGCCTGCTACCCCTGAGCCTGCCGGTTGGCGGCGCCTGAAACAGATGACGCAAGGGCAGGCCTTGGGCATACTGGCCAGCCCTTTTTTCAGCCCTTTTCCAGGAGTCGCCCATGTTCAAGGTCAATGAATACTTCGATGGCACCGTCAAGTCGATCGCCTTCGAAGGCCAGGAAGGTCCGGCCACCGTGGGCGTGATGGCCCCGGGCGAATACGAGTTCGGCACCGCCAAGCGCGAGATCATGCACGTGGTCTGCGGCGCCCTGACCGTCAAGCTGCCGGGCAGCGACAACTGGGAGAAGTTCGCGGCAGGCAGCCAGTTCAACGTGCCGGCCGACAGCAAGTTCCAGCTGAAGGTGGCTGTAGACACCGCCTACCTGTGCGAGTACCGCGACTAAGCAGTCCGGCTCCTACGCCATTTCCGGGCAGGAGCGGCTTTAGCCGTGATGCAGGCGACACGATGCCTGGCACCCGCTTCGCGGGTGATCGCGGCTGAAGCCGCTCCTACAGGGTTGGTTGTCTTCATGAGAGAAATCCCGCCACCCGCTCAGCCGCCGTCTGCAGATGCTGCTCATGGCTGAACCCGGAAACCTTCAGCGGCTTCAGGTCATGATCCGCCGCCGCCAGCCAGTCCACTTCGATCGCCGGCGATAGCACATACCCCTCCACCGCCTCACGGTTGCCCAGGGCATCGCGCTCGCCCTGGACGATCAGCGTGCGCGTGCGCAACCCCGCCAGGTGCTCGACGCGCGGCTTCTCCGGCTTGCCCACCGCATAGAACGGATACCCCAGGCACACCAACGCATCGGCCCCCAGCTCATCGGCCAACAGGCTGGCCATGCGCCCGCCCATGGACTTGCCGCCAATGGCCACAGGGCCTGCGGCCAATGGTCGCACCTGGTCGTATACATTACGCCAGCATTCCAGCAACACCTTCTGCGGATTGGGCGGCCGCCTGCCGCCGTCGACACGGCGCTGGGCCATGTACGGAAACTCGAAGCGCACCACCCCTACCCCTTGCCCCGCCAGCCTTTGCGCCATGTCCTCCATGAACCCGCTGTCCATCGGCGCACCCGCGCCATGGGCCAGGATCAGGCAACCGCGATAACCGCGATCGGCCGAGATTCGTGGAGGATCGCAGCGCAAGCCTGGGACATTTCCGATCTTCGCCCATTGATCCCCGTCAATACCGGCACTTTGCCCATTACTCATGCTTGCCTCGCTGTCTAGCCTGCCTATAACCGTGGATGGGAACCCATACATGAACACAACCAGCAGTACCGCCTACAACTACCAGGTGGTCCGCCAATTCGCCATCATGACGGTGGTGTGGGGCATCGTCGGGATGGGGCTCGGCGTCTTCATTGCCGCCCAGCTCGCCTGGCCCGCCCTCAACCTTGACCTGCCGTGGACCAGCTTCGGCCGCCTGCGGCCCTTGCACACCAACGCGGTGATCTTCGCCTTCGGCGGCTGTGCCCTGTTCGCCACCTCGTATTATTCGGTGCAACGCACCTGCCAGACCACCCTGTTCGCGCCACGCCTGGCCGCGTTCACCTTCTGGGGCTGGCAACTGGTGATCCTGCTGGCGGCGATCAGCCTGCCGCTGGGCTACACCAGCACCAAGGAATACGCCGAACTGGAATGGCCGATCGACATCCTGATCACCATCGTCTGGGTCGCCTATGCCGTGGTGTTCTTCGGCACGCTGATGAAGCGCAACACCAAGCACATCTATGTGGGCAACTGGTTCTTTGGCGCCTTCATCCTGACCGTGGCGATCCTGCATATCGTCAACAACCTGGAAATACCGGTCAGCCTGACCAAGTCCTACTCGGTCTACGCTGGCGCCACCGACGCCATGGTGCAGTGGTGGTACGGGCATAACGCCGTGGGCTTCTTCCTCACCGCCGGCTTCCTGGGGATGATGTACTACTACGTACCGAAACAGGCCGAACGCCCGGTGTATTCGTATCGCCTGTCGATCGTGCACTTCTGGGCGCTGATCACCCTGTACATCTGGGCCGGCCCGCATCACCTGCACTACACCGCCCTGCCGGACTGGGCGCAGTCGCTGGGCATGATCATGTCGCTGGTGCTGCTGGCCCCGAGCTGGGGCGGCATGATCAACGGCATGATGACCCTGTCGGGTGCCTGGCACAAACTGCGCAGCGACCCGATCCTGCGCTTCCTGGTGGTGTCGCTGGCGTTCTACGGCATGTCCACCTTCGAAGGCCCGATGATGGCCATCAAGACCGTCAACGCCCTGTCCCACTACACCGACTGGACCATCGGCCACGTCCACGCCGGCGCCCTCGGCTGGGTGGCGATGATCTCCATCGGCGCGCTGTACCACACCATCCCGAAAGTGTTCGGCAAGGAGCGCATGTACAGCCTCGGGCTGATCAACGCGCACTTCTGGCTGGCCACCATCGGCACCGTGCTCTACATCGCCTCGATGTGGGTCAACGGCATCGCCCAGGGCCTGATGTGGCGCGCGGTCAACAGCGACGGCACGCTGACCTACTCGTTCGTCGAAACCCTGGTGGCCAGCCACCCCGGCTTCGTCGTGCGCTTCGTCGGCGGCGCGATCTTCCTCAGCGGCATGTTCCTGATGGCCTGGAACACCTGGCGCACCGTGCGTGCCCCCGCCGCCGAGCAAGCCACCGCCAACGCCCAGCTGGCTTGAGGAGTAGAGCCTGATGAACCATGAAGTCGTTGAGAAAAACATAGGCCTGATGGCCCTGCTGATGGTGTTCGCCGTCAGCATCGGCGGCCTGACACAGATCGTCCCGCTGTTCTTCCAGGACGTCACCAACAAGCCGGTCGAGGGCATGAAGCCCTACACCGCCCTGCAACTCGAAGGCCGCGACATCTACATCCGCGAAGGCTGCGTGGGCTGCCACTCGCAGATGGTCCGGCCGTTCCGCGCCGAAACAGAACGCTACGGCCACTACTCGGTAGCTGGCGAGAGCGTATGGGACCACCCGTTCCTGTGGGGCTCCAAGCGTACCGGGCCGGACCTGGCCCGTGTCGGTGGCCGCTACTCGGACGACTGGCACCGCGCGCACCTGTACAACCCGCGCAACGTGGTGCCCGAGTCGAAGATGCCGTCCTACCCGTGGCTGGTGGCCAGCCAGGTCGACAACAGCCACACCGACGTCAAGATGCGCGCCCTGCGCACCTTGGGTGTGCCCTACACCGACGACGACATCGCCGGTGCCAAGGATGCTGTCAAAGGCAAGACCGAGATGGACGCACTGGTCGCCTACCTGCAGGTGCTCGGCACCGCGATCAAGAACAAGAGGTGAGTGCGATGGACATCGACATCGGCATGATCCGTGGCCTGGGCACCCTGGTGGTGATGATCGCCTTCATCGGCCTCTCGCTCTGGGTGTTCAACCGTCGCCGCGACCGTGATTTCGCCGAAGCGCGCCTGCTGCCCTTCGTCGACGACCGCCTGCCCCCTGCCGGGCAGGAACCTGCTGCCATGAGGAGTACCCGGCAATGACCACCTTCTGGAGTACGTATATCAGCGTACTGACCCTCGGCAGCCTGATCGGCCTGACCTGGCTGCTGCTCGCCACCCGCAAGGGCCAGAGCAGCGACACCACCGACCAGACCATGGGCCACAGCTTCGATGGCATCGAGGAATACGACAACCCGCTGCCGAAATGGTGGTTCTGGCTGTTCGTCGGCACCCTGGTGTTCTCGGTGGGTTACCTGATCCTCTACCCGGGCCTGGGCAACTGGAAAGGCATCCTGCCCGGCTACGAGAACGGCTGGACCCAGGTGGACGAGTGGCAGAAAGAGATGGACAAGGCCGATGCCAAGTTCGGGCCGATCTTCGCCAAGTACGCCGCCATGCCGGTGGAGGACGTGGCCAAGGATCCGCAGGCGCTGAAGATGGGTAGCCGCCTGTTCGCCTCCAACTGCTCGGTATGCCACGGCTCGGACGCCAAGGGCTCCTACGGCTTCCCCAACCTGACCGACAAGGACTGGCGCTGGGGCGGCGAGCCGGAGACCATCAAGGCGTCGATCATGAACGGTCGCCACGGCATCATGCCAGGCTGGGCCACGGTGATCGGCGAGCAGGGCGTGGCCGATGTGGCAGCGTTCGTGCTGACCAACCTCGACGGCCGCACCCTGCCGGCGGATGCCAAGGCCGACCCGGCCAAGGGCAAGGAGCTGTTCGCCACCAACTGCGTGGCCTGCCACGGCCCTGAAGGCAAAGGTACCCCAGCCATGGGCGCGCCCAACCTGACCCACCCGCAGGCGTTCATCTACGGTTCGAGCTTCGCCCAGCTGCAGCAGACCATCCGTTACGGCCGTCAGGGCCAGATGCCGGCGCAGCATGACATCCAGGGCAACGACAAGGTCCACCTGCTGGCAGCCTATGTGTATAGCCTGTCGCAGGATCAGGCCACTGAAACAGTGACCGCCAAGTAACACCTCGTGGGAGCGGGCTATCCCGCTCCCACGATCCCTTCCCTCGCCCCTCCCCGCCTTGCACCCCCTCCGAACGCAACTAAGCTTGTTGCCACAGTGGCTCCGCTCGCAGCGACCGGAACAGACGTGGTGCACAGCCTGGCATCGCGCATCGACTCCACGCTCACGAGCCTGCGGCTTTGGGATGCGCCTTGCGTGCCCGTCCCTCGATTAAAAAGCTTGACCGATCGATCAGAAAAACATGGAAAACGGTACACATTACAAATATTTATTTGTGTACAATCGTTCAGCCCCCACGCCGCGGGACGGTGGCGGAAAGGGCCTGGACACGGGTCGGCGCAAGTCTCCTTGCGTTGCCATAACCCTGGTGGTTATCGATACTGGCGCCGATTTACCAACCAACAAGAACACCCAAACCGTGGAACCTTAGAATGAGCACTGCAATCAGTCCGACTGCTTATAACTATAAGGTCGTCCGCCAGTTCGCCATCATGACGGTGGTCTGGGGGATCCTTGGCATGGGGCTCGGCGTCTTCATCGCCTCGCAACTGGTCTGGCCCCAGCTCAACCTGGACCTGCCATGGACGAGCTTCGGCCGCCTGCGCCCGCTGCACACCAACCTGGTGATCTTCGCCTTCGGTGGCTGTGCCCTGTTCGGCACCAGCTACTACGTGGTGCAGCGCACCTGCCAGACCCGCCTGATCTCCGACAGCATGGCCGCCTTCACCTTCTGGGGCTGGCAGGCGGTGATCGTCGGCGCGCTGGTGACGCTACCGATGGGCTTCACCACCACCAAGGAGTACGCCGAGCTCGAGTGGCCGCTGGCGATCCTACTGGCCATCGTCTGGGTCACCTACGCCCTGGTGTTCTTCGGCACCATCGTCAAGCGCAAGACCAAGCACATCTACGTCGGCAACTGGTTCTACGGCGCCTTCATCGTGGTCACCGCGATGCTGCACATCGTCAACCACATCTCGCTGCCGGTCAGCCTGTTCAAGTCGTACTCGGCCTACGCCGGTGCCACCGACGCGATGATCCAGTGGTGGTACGGCCACAACGCCGTGGGCTTCTTCCTCACCACCGGCTTCCTGGGGATGATGTACTACTTCGTACCGAAGCAGGCCGAACGCCCGATCTACTCGTATCGCCTGTCGATCGTGCACTTCTGGGCGCTGATCACCCTGTACATCTGGGCCGGCCCGCACCACCTGCACTACACCGCACTGCCGGACTGGGCGCAGTCGCTGGGCATGGTGATGTCGATCATTCTTCTAGCCCCGAGCTGGGGCGGCATGATCAACGGCATGATGACCCTGTCGGGCGCCTGGCATAAGCTGCGCACCGACCCGATCCTGCGCTTCCTGGTGGTGTCTCTGGCGTTCTACGGCATGTCCACCTTCGAAGGCCCGATGATGGCCATCAAGACGGTCAACTCGCTGTCGCACTACACCGACTGGACCATCGGCCACGTCCACGCCGGTGCCCTGGGCTGGGTGGCGATGATCTCCATCGGCGCGGTCTACCACATGATCCCGAAACTCTATGGCCGCGAGCAGATGCACAGTGTCGGGCTGATCAACGCGCACTTCTGGCTGGCCACCATCGGCACCGTGCTGTACATCGCCTCGATGTGGGTCAACGGCATCACCCAGGGCCTGATGTGGCGCGCCATCAACGACGACGGCACCCTCACCTACTCCTTCGTCGAAGCGCTGCAGGCCAGCCACCCGGGCTTCATCGTCCGTGCCCTGGGCGGTGCGTTCTTCGCCTCCGGCATGCTGCTGATGGCCTACAACGTGTGGCGCACCGTGCGTGCCGCCAACCCGGTACAGGCTGAGGAAGCCGCCAAGATCGTCGTCGTGGGAGCCCACTGATGAAGCATGAAGCAGTCGAGAAGAATATCGGCCTGATGGCCTTCTTCATGGTCATCGCCGTCAGCGTCGGTGGCCTCACGCAAATCGTCCCGCTGTTCTTCCAGGACGTCACCAACAAGCCGGTCGAAGGCATGAAGCCGCGCACCGCGCTGGAGCTCGAAGGGCGCGACATCTACATCCGCGAAGGCTGCGTGGGCTGCCACTCGCAGATGATCCGCCCGTTCCGCGCCGAAACCGAACGCTACGGCCACTACTCGGTGGCCGGCGAGAGCGTGTGGGACCACCCGTTCCTGTGGGGCTCCAAGCGCACCGGGCCGGACCTGGCACGCGTCGGCGGCCGCTACTCCGACGACTGGCACCGCGCGCACCTGTACAACCCGCGCAACGTGGTGCCCGAGTCGAAGATGCCGTCGTACCCGTGGCTGGTCGAGAACAAGCTCGACGGCAAGGACACCGCCAAGAAGATGGAAGTCCTGCGCACCCTCGGCACGCCGTACACCGACGAAGACATCGCCGGCGCCCGCGACGCGGTCAAGGGCAAGACCGAGATGGACGCCCTCGTGGCGTACCTGCAAGGCCTTGGCACCCTCATCAAGAGCAAACGGTGACCCTGATGGATATCGGCACGATTCGCGGCCTGGGCACCGTCGTGGTGCTGGTGGCCTTCGTGGGCCTGGCGCTGTGGGTGTTCAGCCCGCGGCGCAAGCAGGAATTCGACGAGGCGACGCAATTGCCGTTCGCCGACGACCCCGAGGCCACCCGACACGTCGAGCAAGCACAAGCGTCTAGGAGCAAACAACAATGACAACCTTCTGGAGTCTGTACGTCACCGTCCTGACCCTGGGCACCATCTTCGCCTTGACCTGGCTGCTGCTGTCGACCCGCAAGGGCCAGCGCGAAGAGATCACCGACGAAGTCGTCGGCCACGCTTTCGACGGTATCGAGGAATACGACAACCCGCTACCGAAGTGGTGGTTCTGGCTGTTCGTCGGCACCGTCGTCTTCGCCCTCGGCTACCTGGTGCTGTACCCGGGCCTGGGCAACTGGAAAGGCGTGCTCCCCGGTTACGCATACGTGGACAACGACAAGAAGACCGAGTTTTCCAACGGCCAGGCCGGTTGGACCGGCGTGCACGAATGGGAGAAGGAGATGGCCAAGGCCGATGCCCGCTTCGGGCCGATCTTCGCCAAGTTCGCCGCCATGCCCGTCGAGGAGGTGGCCAAGGATCCGCAGGCACTGAAGATGGGCGCGCGCCTGTTCGCCTCCAACTGCTCGGTGTGCCACGGTTCCGATGCCCGCGGCGCCTACGGTTTCCCCAACCTGACCGACAACGATTGGCGCTGGGGCGGCGAGCCGGAGACCATCAAGACCACCATCATGAACGGTCGCCACGGCGTGATGCCGGGCTGGGCCACGGTGATCGGCGAGCAGGGCGTGGCGGACGTGGCGGCCTTCGTGCTGACCAACCTCGACGGCCGCAAGCTGCCCGAGGACGCCAAGGCCGACCCGGTCAAGGGCCAGCAGATCTTCGCCACCAACTGCGTGGCCTGCCATGGGCCTGAAGGCAAGGGCACCCCAGCCATGGGCGCGCCGAACCTCACGCACCCGCAGGCGTTCATCTACGGCTCGAGCTTCGCCCAGCTGCAACAGACCATCCGCTATGGTCGCCAGGGGCAGATGCCGGCCCAGGCGCAGATGCAGGGCAACGACAAGGTGCACCTGCTGGCCGCTTACGTGTACAGCCTGTCGCATCAGGCGGAGCCGGCCAAGACCGAGTAAGGCAGGCCAGGCCTCTGGCGGATGAATCCGCTCCTACAGGTTCAGCGCGATACCTGTAGGAGCGGATTCATCCGCGATGAGGCCAGCAAACTCAGCACAAGCTGACCTGAATCAATTGACACCCGCCATAACACGATTCACACCACCAACCCAACGCGACTAAAGGTCGCAGCGCGTCCCCGGCGCGCCATGACAGGCGTATCATGGGCCGCAGAGCGCTAGCAGCATGCGCAAGACCGCAGCCGGCACGCACTGGCTACGGCGTTTTTCCACTGCCGTGGGACTTGATGATGAGCAAGCAAATTCCGGTACATGACGTCACCCCGCCTGCCAACAAGGGAAAGGATTCCGTCGACCTCTACGCCTCGCGTGAAAAAATCTACACCCGCGCCTTCACCGGCATCTTCCGCAGGCTGCGGATGGTCGGCGGCGCGGTGCTGTTCCTGCTGTACTTCGGCACCGTCTGGCTGAACTGGGGCGGCCACCAGGCCGTCTGGTGGAACCTGCCCGAGCGCAAGTTCTACATCTTCGGCGCCACCATCTGGCCCCAGGACTTCATCCTGCTTTCGGGCATCCTGATCGTCGCCGCCTTCGGCCTGTTCTTCATCACCGTGTACGCCGGCCGGGTCTGGTGCGGCTACACCTGCCCGCAGAGCGTGTGGACCTGGGTGTTCATGTGGTGCGAGAAAGTCACCGAGGGTGACCGCAACCAGCGCATGAAGCTGGACAAGGCGCCCATGAGCGCGAACAAGTTCCTGCGCAAGCTGGCCAAGCACAGCCTGTGGCTGTTGATCGGTTTCGTCACCGGCATGACCTTCGTCGGCTATTTCTCGCCGATCCGTGAGCTGGCCATCGAGTTCTTCATCGGGCAGGCCGACGGCTGGGCCTATTTCTGGGTCGGTTTCTTCACCCTGGCCACCTACGGCAACGCCGGCTGGCTGCGCGAGCAGGTGTGCATCTACATGTGCCCGTATGCGCGCTTCCAGAGCGTGATGTTCGACAAGGACACCTTGATCGTCTCCTACGACCCACGCCGTGGCGAAACCCGCGGCCCGCGCAAGAAAGACATCGACTACAAGGCCAAGGGCCTGGGCGACTGCATCGACTGCACCATGTGCGTGCAGGTCTGCCCCACCGGCATCGACATCCGCGACGGCCTGCAGATCGAGTGCATCGGCTGCGCCGCCTGTATCGACGCCTGCGACAGCATCATGGACAAGATGAACTACCCCAAGGGGTTGATCAGCTACACCACCGAGCACAACCTGTCCGGGCAGAAAACCCACATGCTGCGCCCGCGCCTGATCGGCTACGCCCTGGTGCTGCTGGTGATGATCGGCGCCCTGGCCACCGCCTTCGCCACCCGCTCGCTGGTGGGCTTCGACGTGGCCAAGGACCGCGTGCTGTATCGCGAGAACGCGCAAGGGCGGATCGAGAACGTCTATAGCCTGAAAGTGATGAACAAGGACCAGCGCGACCACGTCTACGTGCTCGACGCCGCCGGCCTGCCCGACCTGCAGCTCGAAGGCCATCGCGAGATCCGTGTCGCTGCCGGCGACATCGTCAACTTGCCGGTGCAGCTGTCGGTCGCCCCGGAAAAGCTGCCCTCGACCACCAACGAAATCACCTTCATCCTCAAGGACGCCGACGACAGCGCCAGCCAGGTTGAAGCCAAGAGCCGTTTCATCGGCCCACAGATCCGCTGAGAGAGAAGACGAACAATGCCTGCCGCCACCGCCGCCAGCCCCTGGTACAAGCACCTCTGGCCCTGGATCATCATCGGTATCCTGGCCACCTCGGTGTGCCTGAGCCTGACCATGGTCAGCATCGCCGTGCGCAACCCGGACAACCTGGTCAACGACAACTACTACGAGGCCGGCAAGGGCATCAACCGCTCGCTGGACCGCGAGCTGCTGGCCCAGACCCTCAACCTCAAGGCCAGTGTGCACCTGGACGAACTGACCGGCGAAGTCGAGGTGCGCCTGACCGGCAACAGCAATCCGCAGGCCCTGGAACTGAACCTGATCTCGCCGACCCAGCCGGACAAGGACCGCAAGATCCAGTTGGCGCGCAGCGAGCCTGGGCGTTATGTCGGCCAGCTGGTCGACAAGGTCGAGGGGCGGCGCTTCGTCGAGCTGCTGGGCAGCCAGGACGATCACGTGTGGCGGTTGTTCGAGGAGGAGAAGGTCGAGCATGGCGTGACCTTGCAACTGGGGGATGAAGCGCTGCAAGGTGCCGAACGTCAGTAATGCCCTGTTGGCGGGGCTACCTCGCCAGCATTGAACCTTCTGTAGGAGCGGCTTCAGCCGCGATGCAGGCTACGCGGTATGTGCCCCCGCCTTGCGGGTGATCGCGGCTGAAGCCGCTCCTACAAGGCCCGCGCCAGCCAGAAGAGATGTCGATGACCCAACCCACCCCCTGCTACCACTGCGCCCTGCCCGTCCCCGCCGGCAGCCGCTTCACCGCCGTGGTCCTCGGCGAGCCCCGGCCGTTCTGCTGCCCTGGCTGCCAGGCGGTGGCCGAGTCCATCGTTGCCGGGGGCCTGGAGCACTACTACCAGCACCGCAGCGACACCAGCGCCAACCCCGAAGCCCTGCCCCGTCAGTTGCAGGACGAACTGGCGCTGTACGACCGCAGCGATGTGCAGCAGTCATTCGTGCGCCATGAGGGCGAACTGGCCGAAACCACCCTGATGGTCGAGGGCATCAGCTGCGCCGCCTGCGGCTGGCTGATCGAGAAACACCTGCGCAACTTGCCCGGCGTTGCCGAGGCGCGCCTGAACCTGTCCAACCACCGCCTGCTGGTCACCTGGGCCGACAACCAGTTGCCGTTGTCGAAACTGCTCGCCGAACTGCGCCAGATCGGCTATGCCGCCCACCCCTACCAGCCCGACCAGGCCGCCGAGCAACTGGCCCGGGAAAACCGCAGCGCCCTGCGCCGCCTCGGCGTGGCCGGGCTGCTGTGGTTCCAGGCGATGATGGCGACCATGGCCACCTGGCCGGAATTCAACATCGACCTGTCGCCCGAGCTGCACACCATCCTGCGCTGGGTCGCGCTGTTTCTCACCATCCCCATCGTGTTCTACAGCTGCGCGCCGTTCTTCAAGGGCGCCGCCCGCGACCTGCGCACCCGCCACCTGACCATGGACGTCTCGGTATCGCTGGCCATCGGCCTGGCCTTCTGCGCCGGGATCTGGACGGCGATCACCGGTAGCGGCGAGCTGTACTTCGACACCGTGGGCATGTTCGCGCTGTTCCTGCTCACCGGCCGCTACCTGGAGCGCCGCGCCCGCGAACGCACGGCAGCGGCTACCGCGCAACTGGTCAACCTGCTGCCCGCCTCGTGCCTGCGCCTGGACTCGGATGGCCAGGCCGAGCGCATCCTGCTGGGCGAGCTACGCTGTGGCGACCATGTGCAAGTGCTGCCCGGCGCGGTGATCCCGGCCGATGGCCGCATCCTCGAAGGACGCTCCAGCGTCGACGAGTCGCTGCTCACTGGCGAATACCTGCCCCTGCCGCGGCGAAGTGGCGACACGGTTACCGGTGGCACGCTCAACGTCGAGAGCACCCTGACCGTCGAAGTCCAGGCCCTGGGCCAGGACTCGCGCCTGTCGGCCATCGTCCGCCTGCTGGAACGGGCGCAACTGGAGAAGCCGCGCCTGGCCGAAATCGCCGACCGCGCCTCGCAGTGGTTCCTGCTGTTCAGCCTGGTGGCTGCGGCGATCATCGGCCTGGCCTGGTGGCAGCTGGATCCCTCGCGGGCGTTCTGGATCGTCCTGGCAATGCTGGTTGCCACCTGCCCTTGCGCCCTGTCGCTGGCCACCCCCACCGCCCTCACCGCCGCCACCGGCACCCTGCACAAGCTTGGCCTGCTGATTACCCGCGGTCATGTGCTGGAGGGCCTGAACCAGATCGACACGGTGATCTTCGACAAGACCGGCACCCTCACCGAAGGCCGTCTGGCCCTGCGCAGCATCCGCCCATTGGGGCGACTGGACAGCGACCAGTGCCTGGCGCTGGCCGCCGCCCTGGAAAACCGTTCCGAACACCCCATCGCCCGTGCCTTCGGCCGAACCGCCCGGCCCGCCGAAGACGTCAACGCCGTCCCCGGCCTGGGCCTGGAGGGCGAGATGGACGGCCAGCGCCTGCGCATCGGCCAGGCCACCTTCGTCTGTGCCCTGAGTGGTGCCGAGGTGCCCGCCGTGCCCGAGCCGCGCGGGCAATGGCTGCTGCTGGGTGATCGTCGCGGCCCGCTGGCCTGGTTCGGCCTCGACGACCGCCTGCGCGACGACGCCCTGGACTTGGTCGCTACCTGCAAGGCACGTGGCTGGCAGACCCTGCTGCTGTCCGGCGACAGCTCGCCAATGGTTAACGAGGTTGCCACCCAGCTGGGCATCGACACCGCCGTCGGCGGCCTGCGCCCGGACGACAAGCTGGCCCGCCTCAAAGCCCTGCAAACCGAGGGCCGCAAGGTGCTGATGCTGGGTGACGGGGTGAACGACGTGCCGGTGCTGGCCGCCGCCGACATCAGCATTGCCATGGGCAGCGCCACGGACCTGGCCAAAACCAGCGCCGACGCGGTGCTGCTGTCCAACCGCCTGCAGGCGCTGGCGCAGGCCTTTGACCTGGCCCGCCGCACCCGCCGCAACATTGTCGAGAACTTGCTCTGGGCGACGCTGTACAATGGCCTCATGCTGCCGTTCGCCGCCCTGGGCTGGATCACCCCGGTCTGGGCAGCGGTCGGCATGTCGGTCAGCTCGCTGATCGTCGTGCTCAATGCCCTGCGCCTGACCCGCCTGCCCGTGGGCGCGGGCAAGCCCGCGAACGAGGCGACCCAGCCCGGAAGGACCAACCTATGCCCGCCCTCTATGTGATGATCCCCGCCGCCCTGCTGCTGGTCGGCGTCGCCGTGTACATCTTCTTCTGGGCGGTGGACAGCGGCCAGTACGACGACCTCGAAGGCCCGGCCCACAGCATCCTGTTCGACGACCAGGACCCACGCCACCAGGCGGCCGCCAAACCGGAGCTGGAGCAGCCCGAAGACAAGGACCCCACCCCGCGTGCCTGACCTGATTCCCCTGCTCGGTTCGGCACTGGTGCTGGGCCTGTTGGGTGGCGGCCACTGCCTGGGCATGTGCGGCGGCCTGATGGGCGCCCTGACTCTCGCCATCCCCCCTGAACAACGCGGCCGCCGCCTGCGCCTGCTGCTGGCCTACAACCTCGGGCGCGTGCTCAGCTACGCCTGCGCCGGCCTGCTGCTGGGCGTGGCCGGCGTGGCCCTGGCCAGCAGTCCGCTGGCCATCGGCTTGCGGGTCGTCGCGGCGCTGTTGCTGATCAGCATGGGCCTGTACCTGGCGGGCTGGTGGAGCGGCCTGACCCGCATCGAAGCCCTCGGCCGCGGCCTGTGGCGGCATGTGCAGCCGCTCGCCACGCGGCTGCTGCCGGTGTCCAGCCTGCCGCGCGCCCTGTTGCTCGGCGCCCTGTGGGGCTGGCTGCCCTGCGGGCTGGTGTACAGCACCCTGCTGTGGGCGGCGAGCCAGGGCGATGCGCTGCGCAGCGCGGCGCTGATGCTGGCCTTCGGCGTGGGCACCTGGCCGGTGCTGCTGGCCACGGGGCTCGCAGCGGAGCGCGTGGGCGCCCTGTTGCGCAAGCGCGGCATACGCGTCACTGGCGGATTGCTCGTGATCCTGTTTGGTCTGTGGACATTGCCAGGGCCGCATCAACACTGGTTGATGGGGCACTGATCGCGGGGCAAGCCCGCTCCCACGAGTTGACACGCGCTGGCGTGGGAGCGGGCTCGCCCCGCGATGGAGTCGCCAACTCACCTTGATACAAATCAACACGACTTCTTACATCCGCCCCTAGACTCCGGACACTGCAGCTCTATCCGGGGACTACCCACATGCTCGACGACCTACGCTGGGACGCCGACCTGATTCGTCGCTACGATCTGGCCGGGCCACGCTACACCTCCTATCCGACCGCCGTGCAGCTGCACGGTGAAGTGGGCTCGTTCGACCTGCTCCACGCCCTGCGTGAAAGCCGCCGCGCCACCCGCCCCCTGTCGCTGTACGTGCACGTGCCGTTCTGCGCCAACATCTGCTACTACTGCGCCTGCAACAAGGTCATCACCAAGGACCGCGCCCGCGCCGCGCCGTACCTGCAACGCCTGGAGCAGGAAATCCAGCTGATCGCCTGCCACCTGGACCCCAAGCAGCAGGTCGAGCAGCTGCACTTCGGCGGCGGCACCCCGACCTTCCTCAGCCATGTGGAACTGCGCCAGCTGATGGCGACCCTGCGCCAGCACTTCAACCTGCTGGACGACGACTCGGGCGACTATGGCATCGAGATCGACCCGCGCGAGGCCGACTGGTCGACCATGGGCCTGCTCCGCGAGCTGGGCTTCAACCGTGTCAGCCTTGGGGTGCAGGACCTCGACCCGGCCGTGCAGCGCGCGGTCAACCGCCTGCAGAGCCTGGAGCAGACCCGCACCCTGATCGAGGCTGCGCGGACCCTGCAGTTCCGCTCGATCAACCTGGACCTGATCTACGGCCTGCCCAAGCAGACCCCGGAAGGTTTCGCCCGCACCGTTGAGGAGGTCATCCGCCTGCAACCCGACCGCCTGTCGGTATTCAACTACGCCCACCTGCCCGAACGCTTCATGCCCCAGCGGCGCATCGACGGCAACGACCTGCCGGCACCGGCCGCCAAGCTGGAAATGCTCCACGCCACCATCGACCAGTTGACCGCGGCCGGCTACCGCTACATCGGCATGGACCACTTCGCCCTGCCCGACGACGAACTGGCCATCGCCCAGGAAGAAGGCACCCTGCAACGCAACTTCCAGGGCTACACCACCCACGGTCATTGCGACCTGATCGGCCTGGGCGTCTCGGCGATCAGCCAGATCGGCGACCTTTACTGCCAGAACAGCAGCGACCTGAACACCTACCAGGACAGCCTTTCCAGCGCCCAGCTGGCCACCCAGCGCGGCCTGCTGTGCAACCAGGACGACCGCCTGCGCCGGGCGGTGATCCAGCAGTTGATCTGCCACTTCGAACTGGACTTCGAACCTATCGAACAGGCCTTCACCATCGATTTTCGCGGGTATTTCAATGATCAGTGGCCGGAACTGCTGACCATGCAACGCGACGGGCTGATCAGCCTGGATAAAAAGGGCATCCGCGTTCTGCCGGCGGGACGCCTGCTGGTACGCTCGGTGTGCATGGTTTTCGATGGCTACCTGGCGCTGCACAATCGCCAGCGTTTTTCGCGGGTGATCTGAGGGTATTGAGTCGTTTCACCGCATGGACAGCCCGCCTTTCGAGGCACACTATGGACAGTTGAACGGTGCCGGAACACCCCTTCCGGCCCGCCGCTAGCGTGCACCAAAAATGCGCACACTGGCCTACAGCCCATGCCGCAGGTTATCCTTACGGCTTATGTGTGCTTTCCCACAAGGATCGAAAGAAATGTCCGAGCCAGTAAAACTGCGCCCACACAACCAGGCCCACTGCAAGGATTGCAGCCTGGCCCCCCTGTGCCTGCCCCTGTCCCTGAACCTGGAAGACATGGACGCACTGGATGAAATCGTCAAACGCGGCCGCCCGCTGAAGAAAGGCGAGTTCCTGTTCCGCCAGGGTGACAATTTCGGCTCGGTCTATGCGGTCCGCTCCGGCGCCCTGAAAACCTTCAGCCTCAGCGATGCGGGCGAAGAGCAGATCACCGGTTTCCACCTGCCCAGCGAACTGGTAGGCCTGTCCGGCATGGACACCGAGGCCTACCCGGTGTCGGCCCAGGCCCAGGAAACCACCTCGGTGTGTGAAATCCCCTTCGAGCGCCTCGACGAACTCTCGGTGCAGCTGCCACAGCTGCGTCGCCAACTGATGCGCGTCATGAGCCGCGAAATCCGCGACGACCAGCAGATGATGCTGCTGCTGTCGAAAAAGACCGCCGACGAGCGCATCGCCACCTTCCTGGTCAACCTGTCCGCACGCTTCCGCGCCCGTGGCTACTCGGCCAACCAGTTCCGCCTGAGCATGTCGCGCAACGAGATCGGCAACTATCTCGGCCTGGCCGTGGAAACCGTGTCCCGCGTGTTCACCCGCTTCCAGCAGAACGGCCTGCTCAAGGCCGAGGGCAAGGAAGTGCACATCCTCGACCCGATCCAGCTGTGCGCGCTGGCCGGTGGTGCACTCGAAGTCTGATCGCCCGGTGAACAGGGTATACTGGCGCCGAGTTTTTCCAGGATACCCGCCCATGCACAGCGACACCTTCGACCTCAAAGCCCTGATTCGCCCGGTAGTGGACTTCCCCAAGCCGGGCGTGATCTTCCGCGACATCACCCCGTTGTTCCAGTCGCCGCGCGGGCTGCGCTATGTCGCCGACCAGTTCATCGAGCGCTATGTCGAAGCCGACTTCACCCACATCGGCGCCATGGACGCGCGGGGCTTCCTGATCGGCTCGATCATCGCCCACCAGCTGAACAAGCCGCTGATCCTGTTCCGCAAGCAGGGCAAGCTGCCGGCCGATGTGCTGTCGGAGGGTTACCAGACCGAGTACGGCGAAGCCTTCCTGGAAGTGCACGCCGACAGCCTTTGCGACGGCGACTCGGTACTGATTTTCGATGACCTGATCGCCACCGGCGGCACCTTGCTGGCCGCGGCGAACCTGGTGCGCCGCACCGGTGCAAAAGTATTCGAAGCGGCGGCGATCATCGACCTGCCGGAGCTGGAAGGCTCGCGCCGGCTGCAGGCGGCCGGGGTACCGACCTTCTGCCTGACCGAGTTCTCCCTCAGCGAATACTGAGATCGACGTTAGAGTTGTAGCGCCTATCTGACCGAGCGCCGCGCGGGCGGCGCTCGATTTTATCGGCGCTGCAAAGGTTCCGGCGTGCACTTGGTGACCCTCACTCGGCCAATAATCCTCGCACCCAAAGACCTTGAAAGCGCTGAGTCTTACAACGAAATCGGCCTGCGCCCGGCAAACGCATGGGCCAGCGTCCCGCCATCCACCAGCTCCAACTCCCCACCCAACGGCACGCCATGGGCGATACGCGTGGCGGCCAGGCCCTTCTCGGCCAGCAGCTGGGCGATGTAGTGGGCGGTCGCCTCCCCTTCCACCGTCGGGTTGGTCGCCAGGATCACCTCGCTGAAGGTGCCCTGCTCTTCGATCCTGGCCATCAGTTGCGGAATACCGATAGCCTCCGGCCCCAGGCCGTCCAACGGCGAAAGATGCCCCTTGAGCACGAAGTAACGGCCGCGATAGCCGGTCTGCTCCACCGCATACACGTCCACCGGCCCCTCGACCACACAAAGTTGCGTGTCATCACGGCGCGGATCGGCGCACTGCGGGCACAGTTCCTGCTCGGTCAGCGTGCGGCACTGGCGGCAGTGGCCGACACCTTCCATGGCCTGGCTCAGGGCCTGGGCCAGGCGCGTGCCGCCACTGCGATCGCGCTCCAGCAGCTGCAGGGCCATGCGCTGGGCGGTTTTCTGGCCGACCCCGGGCAGGATGCGCAGGGCGTCGATCAGTTGGCGGATCAGGGGGCTGAAGCTCATGTGTGCAGGCCTGCCAATTCAGGAATCGGAATGAACAAGGGAGCAACGACCAGACAGTCGTTGCTCCCCATTTGAAGCAAGAGGCCGATCAGAACGGCATCTTGAAACCAGGTGGCAGTTGCATGCCGGCAGTCATGCTGCCCATCTTGTCCTGGCTGTTCTGCTCGATCTTGCGCACCGCATCGTTGAGCGCGGCAGCGATCAGGTCCTCGAGCACTTCCTTGTCGTCGGCGTCGGTCGACATCAGGCTCTGGTCGATGCTGACGCGCTTGACGTCATGGCGACCGGTCATCACCACGCTCACCAGGCCGCCACCGGACTGGCCGGTGACTTCGGCGTTGGCCAGCTCTTCCTGCATCTTCTGCATCTTTTCCTGCATCTGCTGGGCCTGCTTCATCAGGCCGGCCATGCCACCTTTCATCATGGGGGTATACCTCGATTGGGTCATGTGATGCGGCCCGGCACGGGGCGGGCCGCATGGTTATTCGTTCATTGCCCCGGGCTGGCCAGGGCATCCACAGGCTCAATAGTATCCTGCCTCACCGTCGCGCCGAACTGCCGGATCATCTGCTGGATGAGCGGGTCCTGCTCGATCGACAGCACGGCCTCGTGCTGGCGTTCCGCGCGCTTGCGCGCGGCGGCCTGGGCCGGCGTCTCCTGCTCCGGGCGGATCAGCTCGATCTTCAGGCGGATCTCACGCCCGAGCTGCTGGTTGAGCGCCTCGTTGAGGCGGCGCTGTTGCGTGCTGTTGAACAGCGCGCCTTGCCCGGGGTCCAGGTGCAGCAGCCAGTCGTCGCCGTCGGCGGCGATCAGCGTGCAATTCGCGGCGATGTTGCCTGTCATACCGGAGACAGGCAACTGTGGGAATAATTCCAGCCATTGCAGGGCCAGGCCGGTGGCCGGCTTGGATGCGGGCAGGGGCTCCGGGGCTTTGACCGGCTTTTCTTCCTGTACATGCTCGGCCAGCTCGTCCAGGTAGCTGAAGCCTGCCGGGTCGCTGTCCGCAACGTAGTAATCCTCGTCCATCGGCGGCTCGTCGTCACGATCCATGCCGACCGCGCCATAGGCAGCCGGATCGAACGGTGGCTCGTCGTAGCCGGGCGGGCTGGCGATGGGCTCGGCGGCTGGCGCCTGGATGACTTGCGGTTGTGGCTCGACGGCCGGAGGCGCGGAAGGTTCTTCCCACGGCAGGTCGACCACCTCCTCGACCAGTTGCGGCTCGGGCACCGGCTCAGGTGCTACCGCAGGAGCAGCCTGCGCTACAGGCTCAACGACCGGCTCAGGCTGACGCTCGACCGGCGCAGGGGCTTGTTCGGCGACTTGGGCGACTTGGGCGACGGGGCTGGCAACGGGCGCCTCGACAGCCACGGCCGCTGCTGCCACCGGTTGGGCCGGATCAGCTGTGGCCTGGCTGATCCCCACCGGCTTTAGTACCGGTTTCGGCGCATCATCGCTATCGGCCGGGCGGAACGCCAGCATGCGTAGCAGCACCATCTCGAAGCCGCCGCGCGGGTCGGGTGCCAGCGGCAGGTCGCGACGGCCGATCAGGCCCATCTGATAGTAGAACTGCACGTCCTCAGCCGGCAGCGCCTGGGCCAGGGCCAGCACGCGATCGCGGTCGCCCTGGCCGTTGTCGACGGCTTCGGGCAACGCCTGGGCGATGGCTACGCGGTGCAGCACGTTGAGCATTTCCGAGAGCACGCCGTTCCAGTCCGGCCCTTGCTCGGCCAGGCCGCGAACTGCTTCCAGGAGCGCCCGGGCATCGCCCTCCAGCAGCGCCTGCAGCACGCCATAGACCTGCCCGTGGTCGAGCGTACCGAGCATCGCCCGCACATCGGCGGCAAGCACCTTGCCTTCACCGAAGGCGATGGCCTGGTCGGTCAGGCTCATGGCGTCGCGCATGGAGCCATCGGCGGCACGCCCGAGCAGCCACAGGGCATCGTCCTCGAACGGCACGTTCTCGGCGCCCAGCACGTGACTGAGGTGCTCGACCACCCGCTCCGGGCTCATGTTCTTCAGCGAGAACTGCAGGCAGCGCGACAGGATGGTCGCCGGCAGCTTCTGCGGGTCGGTGGTGGCGAGGATGAACTTGACGTAGGGCGGCGGCTCTTCCAGCGTCTTGAGCAAGGCGTTGAACGAGTGCGTGGAGAGCATGTGCACTTCGTCGATCAGGTAGACCTTGAAGCGCCCGCGGCTCGGTGCGTACTGCACGTTGTCGAGCAGTTCGCGGGTGTCCTCGACCTTGGTGCGGCTGGCGGCGTCGATCTCGATCAGGTCGACGAAGCGCCCCTCGTCGATCTCCCGGCACACCGAGCAGGTGCCGCAGGGTGTCGAGGTGATACCGGTCTCGCAGTTCAGGCACTTGGCGATGATCCGCGCGATGGTGGTCTTGCCCACCCCACGAGTACCGGTGAACAGGTAGGCGTGGTGCAGGCGCTGGTTGTCCAGGGCGTTGATCAAAGCCTTGAGCACATGGGTCTGGCCGACCATTTCGCGGAACGAGCGCGGACGCCATTTACGTGCAAGAACCTGATAACTCATCAAAAAACCATCGTGACCGGAGCGGGCGGAAAGAGCGCTAATGCTAGCGGAGCGGGGCCGAAATTGCACCCTGCCGATCTCGTCTAAGCTCAGTGACGGGCACACGAGCGGACAGATCAGGGAGGATGCGACGTGCGCCGAGTCCTGGCCTTGCTGTTGTTGTGGACCACTCAAAGCCTGGCCGAGCAGCCGGTGCTGCGCTTCTCCATCGCCGAAAGCTGGAGCATGCCGCTGATGCGCACCGAGCAAGAACAACCGGTGGAGGGCATCCTGTTCGACCTGATCCAGGCCCTGGCCCGCGAGGTAGGCGCACGCCCGCAGTACCACGTGATGGCCCGCCTGCGCCTGCAGGAGGCCATGCAAAATGGCGATATCGACGTGCGCTGCTACGTCTCCCCACAGTGGCTGAGCGACCGCCCAGGCGACTACCTGTGGAGCGTCCCGCTCATCGAGCAGCGCGACTTGCTGGTCGGCCGTGCCGGCGACAGTGGCCCGGCCAGCCCTGATGAGCTGTCGCCCCAGGCCATCGGCACCGTGCTTGGCTACACCTACCCTACCCTCGAACCGCTGTTCAGCAGCGGCCGCCTGCAACGCGAGGACAGCCGCAACCAGCTGCTGGCCCTGCAAAAGCTCCAGGCCGGGCGCTATCGGCATGCCGTGAGCAATCAGCTGTCGCTGCAGTGGTTCAATCGCCAGCTGCCGGCAGCGCAGCGCCTGCATGGCCTGGCCGTGCTGCAGGAGCAGGCGCTGGGCTGCATGGTGCGCAACGACCCGGCGCTGCCAACCCAGGCGCTGCTCAGAGCCTTGGTGCGACTGAAGCAATCCGGGGAGATCGAGCGGATCATTCAGCGCTATACCGATGAGCGCTCACAAGGGCACCTGGCCGAGGGCGACGGAAACTAGCCTGTCACCCGGGCCACGCCGAGCGCGGCCATGTACAGGCCAAAGCCAAACACACTGTGCGTGGCCAGGCTGCGCAGGCAGCTCTTCAGCGGCGCGGGCGTTTTTGCCGCAAAGTAACCCGCCCCCAATGCCGGCTGGACCACGCACAGCGGTACCAGCACCGAGACGATCCCGAACAGCAGCGCCGGCCAGAGCGTCGGATCGAGCAGCCACCCCTGCCCGGCCATCCCGATCAACAGCCCGGCGAACGACAGCCCGGTGGCATAGTGGATCAGCCAGCCCCACATCAACTCACCCTCGACCGGGGCCGCCTTGATGATTGCCGGGTGCCGCCAACGCCCCTCGAACAGATGCCCCGCCCAACGTCCGATCATGGCGTAATTCAAGGTGGTGACACCCAGGCGCCGGAGCACGAGCGTCCACAGGTCCATGATCAGCGTGGCACCTATGCCGATCGACAGGATGGAGAGAGTCAGGGGAATGGTGGTCATGGCGAATACCCTTGGCGGATTGACGGAAAAGTCCATGCCGCGCAGCATGCAAGTTGAAGTCAACTTCAAGTCAAGGAGTCAGGCATGGACATCGCCGATGTCGCCAGGCGCACTGGAGTGCCAGCCTCCACGCTGCGCTACTACGCCAGCAAGGGCTTGCTCAGGTCGCTGTCGGTGCGTGGCCAGCGCCGGCAGTTCCCCGCCGACACACCGGAGCGCCTGGCATTGATCGCCCTGGGCCAGGCGGCCGGTTTTTCGTTGGACGAGGTGGCGGCGATGCTGGTGGAGCAGCAAGTCGACCGGCAGATGTTGCTGGCCAAGGCCGACGAGATCGACCGGCGAGTGAGGCGCCTGCAGGCAATGAGCAAGGGGTTGCGCCATGCCGCGGCGTGCCCGGAGGAAAACCACCTGCAGTGCCCGACATTCCAGCGCTTGATGCAGGTGTCGGCCAGCCAGGGCAAACGACGCCAACAGCGGTAGGAGCCGGCCTTGCCGGATCCTGCATCAATGACCGTGTAGCTCGCGGAACGGCTGGCCCTTGTGGTAATTGACCCACTCTTCCACATCGAACGGCAGGTACAGCTGCCGGCGCGCCCGCGACAATGCGATATACACGGCGCAGATCCGTGCATCGAAGGCGTAGGCATCCTTGAAGCGTTCAGTGGCCATCAGCTCCGGCGTGAGCAGCACACGGTCGAACTCGAGCCCCCCGGCCTGCTCCGCCATCATCAAGGTGAGGCTGGCGTGATGATCGGCCACGCGCGCGGCGAGCACGGTCAGGTCGGCCAGCTTGTAACCGGCTTCAAGCCGCGCCTCGACCCAGCGGAAGGAGGCATCGAAGCGTTCCGCCTCACGCACTTGCTGCCAGTCAAGCAGATGAGCGAAGTACGGATGCGCGCCCTCGGCATCCTGCCCGGGAGCATAGAACCCTGCCCTGAACAGGCCTACCGCCGTGGTCATGAAGCGGCGCATGTCTGCCCAGTCGGGAAACTTCAGCAGGCAGTTCGACTCGGCCATCTCCATCGCCCAACGCATGCTGTCCCAGCGCGAGGCGGTCAACACCACACACCCCTCGGGCGGGACAAAACCCTCGGGGTAGTGCTCGATGCCCACATCCACACTGCGCGCCGCCTCGAAAGCAACCTTCGACTTCTGCGAGTGCATGCCGATCAAAGGGTTGATCAAGCGCTCGACCTTGGGCCCGGAACGCACGGCGAAAGCGATGTCCTTCTGGCGCACCTGGCGCTCGCGCCGCACCACCGCCCCCGAAGCCTTTTGGTACTCGTCGCCCAGGGTGATCAGCACCTGGCGGCCGCGCTCGATGACCTGCAACAGCGCGGCCGGCAGATCCTGGCTTTCATCGATGATGACGTGGCTGAAGCGCCCGGGCACGCTGCACCCGGCAAGGCTGGCGCGCTTGATCAGCAGCAACGCCTCGAACCCGCTCTGCGCCGCCCACGCCGGGTGCGCTTCGACATAGCGCCACAGGCGGCTGGCGTACTCGATCAGCACTTGTGTATCCAGGTTCGACAGCGCCTGGCGGAAGAACGGCAGATGCCGACTCGACAGGCTGTAATCCCGTGATTCGCAGTAGTTGTGCAGCACTTCCAGGCAGATCTCGAAGGTATGCTCGGCGTCGTACTGGCGCACACCGAGGATCCCCAGCTCCTCGGCCAGCCTGCGCTTGCCCGGCCCTCGAGCGGTCGCCCTGGCAGGCGCTGGCCCGCGATCCCTGAGCAGCGCCTGGGCAAACTGGCCAAAGGTCATGCCGACCTTCGCCTGCGCGTCCAGGCCCATGCGCTGGCGCAGCGTCGCCAGCTTGGCCGGGGTACGCGCCAGGGGCAGCACCCGGCCGCGCGGCAGACAATCCATGAGCGCGCCCAGCAGGTAACTCTTGCCGATGCCGGCATAGCCCTGAACGTGCAGGTCTTCGTCGAGGTTGGCGCGTACGACCTTGAGCAGCTTGTCCTGTTCGACCGTCAGCCAGCGCTCCTTGTCGAAGCCGGTGACCACTTGCTGGCTAAAGGGGTTGTCCTGAAGGTGCCGACGAATGCGGTAGTCGAAGTCCCATTTGCCATCGGCCAGCAGGTATTCCCGGCCTTTCACGTCTTGCGCATCGAGCAGGTGAAGTTTCGACCCCTTGATCACCTCGAGCCCAAAGTACAACTTGCGCGCATCGAACAATCGATGCGCCTCAGACAACAACCCGACTTCGCCAGCGTGGGAGCCGTCGACAGCCCACGCCAGCAACTTGCCGAGGATTTTTTCCGCCGCCAGCGCATCGACCCTGCCCGAAGTCTGGGCCAGGTTCTGGATCACCAGCAGCGCAGCCAGCTCGGGGTCGCTCAATCCCTCGAGCACCGGCGCACCCTCGGCCTGCAGCAAGCCCTGGCAGCACTCTGCGGTGATCGGCAGGAACACCGGGCGGGAAAAGTCGAAGTGTTCAGGTTGCATCGTCGTTCGCGGTCCAGGTGCGGAGGATCATTCAGGGCTTGCCGGCATCGGGACCCTGCCCGATCACCAGCTCGAAGCGGTAAGTGCCCAGCGAGCCCGACATTTCACCCGGATAGGTGGCGCCAGGCGCCTGTTCGTCCAGGGCACTGTCGAGTTCGTGCAGCGCCAGTTCCAACAACTTGCGAAGGTCACGTGCATTGCCCGCCGATACGTTCACCTGCAGCGCCAGCGCCGGTCTTGCCTCGGCGGGAGGCGGTGCAGCCTCGCCCAGGATGCGCTCATGCTCCTCTTCCATCTGGTCGAGCACTTGCGAAAGCTCGAGCACCCGCTCGGGCTGGGCGATCATCTGGTCCTTGATCTCCAGGCGGCGCAGCTGCCATTCCCGGATCTTGTGACGGGTAATCTCGTCGACATGTTCCACGGTCGCTCTCTCCTGGCCGAACGGACTGACACGATGAGTGCATGATAAGGCGCCGCGCAGGATTGTGCAGGCGTAAAGGCGTGTATGGATGTGAAGGCGGGGATGAAACGAGGGCGGGAAAGAAAAATCCTGCGCCTGAAATGGAGGCGGCCCCACCAGCCACACCCCGGCACTCGATGTTCCCGCTATGGCTGCTCCCTTCCGGGCCTGACCAGGTTAACGGGTAATCAATGCGGGGGGACCGATGGGGCCACCACGACGGCTCGCCATGTGACGAGCCGCGCCATTGTACAGCGCCGGGAAGAAGTTACAACCTTTGAGCGAGAAAAAACCATCATTTCTCAAGGACTTGTGGGCATGACGCAATAGCGGCGTCGGCCCGAACCTTGTAGGAGCGGCTTCAGCCGCGAAACAGGCGCCGCGTAGCCTGGCACCCGCGTCGCGAGTGATCGCGGCTGAAGCCGCTCCTACACCTGTCAGCAGGTCAGGGTCAGAGGGTGATGCCCTGCTCGGCCATGAAGGCCACGAACTGCTCTTCGTCCAGCACCTTGACCCCCAGCTCATTGGCCTTGGCCAGCTTGGAACCTGCGCCCGGCCCGGCGACCACGCAGTGGGTCTTGCCGGACACCGACCCGGCCACCTTGGCGCCCAGGATTTCCAGCTTCTCTTTGGCGACATCGCGGCTCATGCGCTCCAGAGTTCCGGTCAGCACCCAGGTCTGGCCGGCCAGGGGCAGGCCTTCGGCGGACTTCTTCTCGCAGGACCAGTGCATGCCGAAGTCCAGCAACTGGGCCTCGATGGCACGGGCCAACAGCTGGTTGGCCTCGTCCCTGAAGAACTCGCGCACGCCTTCTGCCTGCTTGGTATTCAAGGCCTGGCGCAGGTCGATGCCATCGGCGGCGATGATCTTGTCCAGGGTGCCCAGCTTGTCCACCAGCTTTTCCGCACCGGTGGGGCCGACCGAGGGAATGTCGAGCTTGGCCAACATGCCGGCGAGCGTGGTGCTGGCGGCGAACTCGGCGCCCAGCTCACCCTCCTCCTGCAACTGCATGCCACTGGCCAGCAATTGCGCGATGACGTCGCGGTTGTGCGCGTCCTCGAAGAAGTTGTGGATCTCGTGGGCGACCTCCAGGCCGATGTCCGGCAGGTAGGTGAGCACCTGCGGCAGCGCCACCTGCACCCGCGCCAGGCTGCCCAGCGAGCGGGCCAGCACCTTGGCGGTCTCCTCGCCCACGTCAGGGATGCCGAGGGCATAGATGAAGCGCGCCAGGCTCGGCCGCTTGCTGGCCTCGATGGCCTCCAGCAGCTTGCGGCTGGACACCTCGGCGAAACCTTCGAGCGCGACCACCTGCTCGAATTCGAGCGTGTAAAGATCAGCTGGCGAACGGATCAGGCCTTCATCGACCAACTGTTCGACACTCTTCTCGCCCAGCCCGTCGATGTCCATGGCGCGACGCGACACATAATGAATGATCGCCTGCTTGAGCTGAGCGGCGCAGCTCAGGCGACCGACACAGCGATACACAGCACCCTCGCTGATGGTTTCCTTGCCCTTGCTACGCTTGACCAGCTGCGTGCGCTCGACCTGCGAGCCACATACCGGGCATTCGGTGGGTACTGCTACCGGGCGGGCATTTTCCGGACGGCGGTCGAGCACCACCTGCATCACCTGCGGAATCACATCGCCGGCGCGGCGGATGATCACCGTATCGCCGATGCGCAAACCCAGACGTGCGATCTCATCCATGTTGTGCAAGGTGGCGTTGGAGACCATCACACCCGCCACCTTGACCGGCTTGAGACGCGCCACGGGCGTGACCGCGCCAGTGCGGCCGACCTGGAACTCGACGTCGAGCACTTCAGTGAGCTCTTCCATGGCCGGGAACTTGTGGGCGATCGCCCAGCGTGGCTCGCGGGCGCGAAAACCCAGCTCGCGCTGCGACGCCAGGCTGTTGACCTTGAACACCACGCCGTCGATCTCATAGGGCAGGTCGTTGCGGCGCGCCCCGATATCACGGTAGTAAGCCAGGCATTCTTCGATGCCGGCAGCGTGCCTGAGCTCGCGACTGATCGGCAGGCCCCAGGTCCTGAGCTTTTCAAGGATGCCGATATGGCTATCACCGAACGGCTCGGACACCTGGCCCACGCCATAGCAGCAGAACTCCAGCGGACGGCTGGCGGTGATTTTCGAATCCAGCTGGCGCAGGCTGCCAGCCGCGGCATTGCGCGGGTTGGCGAAGGTCTTGCCGCCAGCTTCGGCCTGGGCTGCGTTGAGCCGATCGAAACCGGCCTTGCTCATGTACACCTCGCCACGCACTTCCAATACGGCGGGCCAGCCCTCGCCCTGCAACTTGAGCGGGATGTTGCGCACGGTGCGTACGTTGGCGCTGATGTCCTCACCCGTGGTGCCATCACCCCGCGTGGCGCCCTGCACCAGTTGGCCATCGCGGTAAAGCAGGCTCACCGCCAGGCCATCGAGCTTGGGTTCGCAACTGTAGTCCACCGCAGCCTTCGCGGCGAACAGGTCGCCGCCCGGCAGGTCCAGGCCCTCGACCACGCGACGGTCGAAATCGCGCAGGTCGTCCTCCTCGAAAGCGTTGCCCAGGCTGAGCATCGGAACTTCGTGGCGCACCTGGCTGAACGCTGCCAGCGCCGCGCCGCCGACACGCTGGGTCGGCGAATCGGCAGTCACCAGGTGCGGGTGCTCAGCCTCCAGCGCCTTGAGCTCGTTGAACAGGCGATCGTACTCGGCGTCGGGCACGCTGGGCTCGTCGAGCACGTAGTAGCGATAGTTGTGCTGGTCGAGTTCGGCGCGCAATGCATGGATTCGGGATTCGGCGTTCATTCTTCGTCTTCTCTTGCAAAGCAAAAGAGCAGCCCCAGGCTGCTCTTTTGCTTGAATCATCGCGGCGTAGGCCGAGGCAAGGCCCACCCGCTCGGTTACATCAGCGTTTCTGCGTGAGCGCGCGGCGCTCGAACTCGACGATACGCTGGCGGTAGTGCTCGATGGTCTGGGCGGTCAGCACACTGCGCTGGTCATCCTTGAGCTCGCCATCGAGCTCGTGGGCGAGCTTGCGGGCGGCGGCGACCATCACATCGAAGGCCTGCTTCGGGTGACGCGGGCCGGGCAAGCCCAGGAAGAAGCTCACCGCACGGGTGCTGAAGTGGTCGATGTCGTCCAGGTCGAACACGCCCGGCTTGACCGCGTTGGCCATGGAGAACAGCACTTCGCCGTGGCCAGCCATGCTCTCGTGACGGTGGAAGATGTCCATTTCGCCGAAACGCAGGCCGCTTTCCAGAATGTTCTGCAGCAGCGCCGGGCCCTTGAAGCCGCCTTCATCGCGGGAGATGACGCTGATCACCAGCACTTCCTCGGCAGGTGGCAGCTCCTTGACCGGCGTGCTGGGCGTGGCGGCGGCGCCATGGCGACTGTTGTCAGCGACAAAATCATCCTTGTCGTCGGCGAACAGGTCCGGCTCACGGGCTTCGGCAGCCAGGTTCAGGTCGCCCTGCTGCGGCTCGCTGTGATTGCGCTTGCCGCGCTTGGAGGCCTTTATAGGCTTGGGTTCGCGCTCACGCTCACGCGCGGGCGCGCTGACCGACGGCAGGTCGGACTCGTCCAGCTCAGGTTCTTTATGCGTCTCCAGCACCCGCGAAGGGCCAAGCACCTCGGCGCCGCCTTCGTCATCCGGCGCGTTCGCGTAGCTACGGTCCAGACGGAATTTCAGCTTGCCCTTGCCGCCGCGCATGCGCCGCCAGCCGTCGAAAAGAATACCGGCGATGACAATGATGCCGATGAGGATCAGCCACTCGCGCAGACCGATTTCCATGTAATCCCGTGCCTCTATAAAAAATATGCTTGAAAACAAAGGCTTCAAAGGCCTTTAACACGTGGCGCCAACTCTATGTTCTGACAGGCGTTTTACCCACGCAAAAAACAAGTGACATTAAGCTAGCACGACCAAAGGCAACTTTACACCGTCTGTCGCACCTGCTGGGGCTTTTGCCTACAGGTTCGCACCCCATCTTCGCTCATCAGGCGTCGACCATGGCCATCGCCTCCTCCACATCGACGGCGACCAGGCGTGAACAGCCCGGTTCGTGCATGGTCACCCCCATCAATTGATCGGCCATTTCCATGGCGATCTTGTTATGGGTGATGTAGATGAACTGCACGCTTTCGCTCATTTCCTTCACCAGGCGCGCGTAGCGCCCCACGTTGGCATCGTCCAGCGGCGCGTCGACTTCGTCGAGCATGCAGAACGGTGCCGGGTTCAACTTGAAGATGGCGAACACCAGCGCGAGGGCGGTCAACGCCTTCTCGCCACCGGACAGCAGATGGATGGTGCTGTTCTTCTTGCCCGGCGGGCGCGCCATGATCGTCACCCCTGTATCGAGTAGATCTTCGCCCGTCAGTTCCAGATAAGCGCTGCCGCCACCGAAAACTTTTGGGAAAAGTGCCTGCAATCCGGCATTTATCTGATCAAAGGTATCCTTGAAGCGGTTGCGGGTTTCCTTGTCGATCTTGCGGATGACGTTTTCCAGGGTCTCCAGCGCCTCGACCAGGTCGGCGTCCTGGGCGTCCAGGTAACGCTTGCGTTCGGACTGCTGCTCATACTCCTCGATGGCCGCCAGGTTGATCGCCCCGAGGCGCTGGATGCGCGCCTCGACCTGCTCGAGCTCCTGTTCGGTGCCCTGCTCGCTGGCCTGCGCATCGAGCGTCGCGAGCACGCCCTGAAGATCGTAGCCGTCGCTCAGCAATTGTTCCTGCAAGGTCTTGCGGCGCACGTCCAGCCCTTGAGACTCCAGGCGCTGCTGTTCCAGCTGGCCGCGCAGCAGCTGGGCCTGTTGTTCGGCCTGGGTGCGGCGCCTTTCGGCGTCGCGCAGCTCGCGGTCGGCTTCGTCCATGTGCAGGCGGGCCTGGCGCATTTCCTCGTCGACGCTCATGCGCCGCTCGAGCAGTTCCTCGAGCTTCAGGCGCAACTCTTCCTGCGGCGCCTCGCCTTCCTCCAGGTTCAGGTTCAACTGCTCCTGACGCTCGCTCAGGCGCGCGGCCTGTTGCTCCAGACGCTCCAGCGCCTGGCGCGTGGAATCGTGCTGGGCACGCAGGGAGCCCATGCGCACAGCCAGCTGGTGGGCATGGTCCTTGTGCTGACGGGCCTCCTGGCGAACGCGGTCGAGGCCCTCTCGCAGGGTGTCTCGGCGCGCCATCAACTGCTCGCGCAGTTCGGTGTCATGGGCCATCAGGTCCAGGGATTCTTGCAGCAGCAACCGCGCTTCACCCAACTGTTCATGTTCCAGGGCACGCTGTTCCTGCACCTCCAACAACTCTTCCTGCAACCTGCGCAGGCGCAGCTCCAGCTGTTCGGCACGGGCCCGGCCGGCGGACAGTCGGGCCTTGAGCTCGCCATGCTGGCGGCTTTCGTCCTGACTGCGACGGCGCAATTGCTCGCGCTGGTCTTCGTGGTCGAGTTGCTGCTTACGCAGGCGCTGCAACTGCTCGTCCAGCTGTTCGAGCAGCGCCTCCTGCTCCAGCTGTTCCTGGCCAAGGCGTTCGATTTCCTGGCCTCTGGCCAGCACGCCGCCCTGGGCCTCGCCGCCGCGGCTGATACGCAGGAAATGGCGCCCGACCCAGTAGCCATCGCGGCTGACCAGGCTCTGGCCATCGCCCAGCGAGCCCCGCAAGGCCAAGGCCTGCTCCAGGTTTTCCACCGGCCTGACCTGGCCGAGCCAGGGCGACAGGTCGGTGCGACCCTCGACCTTGTCCAGCAGGCTGCCCGGGATCCGCGTGCCATCGCCGGCCCCCAGCAGCAGGCGCAGCTCACCCTGCTCCAGCGTGGTGAAGTCGAGGCTGTCGAAATCGTCGAGCAGCACGGCCTGCAGATCGGCGCCCAGCACCGTTTCAACCGCCAGCTCCCAGCCCGCTTCGACCCGCAGGCCTTCCGCCAACCGGGGGCGCTGTTCCAACCCTTGCCCGCGCAGCCAGTCGGCGGCATCGGCGCCAGGCTCCAGCGCGGCCTGCTGCAAGGCTTCCAACGAAGCCAGACGGCCACCCAGGCGTTGCAGATCGCCCTGCTGCTGTTGCTGGGCCTGCCCGGCCTGCTGCAACTGCTCACGCACCGTATCGAGCTGCTCGACGACCTGGCGTTCCTGAAGCTGCAGCGCTTCGAGCAGCAGTTCGCTGCTGGCCACCTGCTCGCTGAGGTCGGCCATCTCCACATCCTGCGGGTCGGCACCCAACTGGTCACGCTCCTCGCCCAGCTTGCGCTGGCGTTCGGCCAAGCGCTCCAGGCTGGATTCGAGCTGCGCCAGGCGCGCCTGCTGCACTTCGGCCTGGCGGCGTGGTTCGGCGGAGCGGGTGTTGAAACTGTCCCACTGCTCCTGCCAGCCGTGCATGCCCAGTTCGGCTTCCTCGAGCGTCGCTGTGGCCTCTTCAGCTGCGGCCAGGGTGAGCTCCTGCTCCGGCCCGAGCATCGCCAGCTCCTCGCCGAGCGTGGCCAGCAGCGTGCGATCGTGGCCCAGGTGCGACTCGGTCTCCAGGCGGGTGCGTTCGGCTTCCTTCAGGTCGTCCTGCAGCTGGCGCAGACGTTGCTGCCCGTGCTGGATGCTCTGCTCGACCCGGGCGATATCGCCGGCCACCGAATAGAAGCGCCCCTGCACCTGGTTGAAGCGTTCAGACAATTCGTGGTGACCGTCGCGCAGGCGCTCGATGCTGGCATCGGCATTGCGCTGCTCGGCCACCAGCGCCTCGAAGGCAATCTCCTGGTCGCCGATGACCGTCTCGCGCTGGCGCACGCGCTCATCCAGGTCACGCCAGCGCAGCGCTGACAGGCAGGCCTTGAGCTGGCGCTCCTGGGCCTTGTACTCGCGGTACTTCTCGGCGGCCTGGGCCTGGCGGTGCAGGCGTTCGAGCTGGCGCTCCAGCTCTTCGCGCAGGTCGGTCAGGCGCGCCAGGTTCTCTTGTGTACGGCGAATGCGGTTCTCGGTCTCGCGGCGGCGCTCCTTGTACTTGGAGATGCCCGCCGCCTCCTCGATGAAGTTGCGCAATTCTTCTGGTTTGGCCTCGATCAGCTTGCTGATCATGCCCTGCTCGATGATCGAATAGCTGCGCGGCCCCAGGCCGGTGCCGAGGAAGATGTCGGTGATATCGCGGCGCCGGCATTTGGCGCCGTTGAGGAAGTAGGTGTTCTGCCCGTCGCGGGTGACCTTGCGACGGATGGAAATCTCGGCGTAGGCGGCGTATTCGCCCACCAGCGTGTTGTCACTGTTGTCGAACACCAGCTCGATGCTGGCCTGGCTGACCGGCTTGCGGCTGGTGGAGCCGTTGAAGATGACGTCGGTCATCGACTCGCCACGCAGGTTTTTCGCCGAACTCTCGCCCATCACCCAGCGTACCGCATCGATGATGTTCGATTTGCCGCAACCGTTGGGGCCGACCACGGCCGCCATGTTGCTGGGGAAGTTGACCGTGGTCGGGTCGACGAACGACTTGAACCCGGCCAGGCGAATGCACTTCAGGCGCATCGGTCAGGTCCGCGCCAGCGCCGCCAGCACCAGCTCGCAACTGCGCTGGCAATACGCGGTGAGCACCTCGCGGATGCGCGGCAGGTCGCGGGCGACCACGGCGCCAAGCAGGCTGGCGAACAGGTCGAGGTAGTCGACCATGCTGGCCTGACGCTGGTCGAGGGCGAGATAGTAGGCACGGCTCATGGCCGGCTGCAGGTTCTCGACGGTTTCCTGCAGGTAGGGGTTGTTGGCGAACGGATAGGCGGCGCGCATCACCGCGAAACTGTCGGCGACGAACGTCTTGATATCCTTGCCGTCGTGAGCTTGATGCAGGCGCTGCTGGATGTCCAGGAACGGGCGCAGGTCGCTTTCGGTGCGCCAATGCTGGGCGACGGCATTGCCCAGCAGGATGTAGAACTCGCCCATCAGCGTGCACAGGCTGCGCACGCTGTTCTCGTCCAGCTCGGTCACATGGGCGCCACGGCGCGGCAGGATGGCTACCAGGTGGCGGCGCTCGAGAATGAGCAACGCCTCGCGCACCGAGCCACGGCTGACATTCAACGCCTGGGTGACCTTCAACTCCTGGATGCGCTCGCCGGGCGCGAGTTCGCCGCGGATGATCCGCTCGGCCAGGTAGTGGGCAATTTGCTCGGAGAGGCTGTCCGGCGCCTTGAACGTCATGGTTTTCCTTCGCAATCTGGATAGCTGTGCACAAGAGCGCGATTGTAGCGCACTTGCCGGGCCTGCGCGCAGCGGAACATGGGGCTTTGTGCGACTTTTCGGTCAGCCGGCGTGGCCGGCGCGAACTATGCTTGGAGAAAGGCTCATCGAGGTCGTTCGAAGCTGCTTGAGCAAAATCTTGACCCAAAGGTCAGAAATTTATTGACCGCAAGGTCAAGCGTTGCTTAGAGTCCGCCCGAACAACAATAAAATCATTGCGAGGCCCTCCCCCGTGATCCAGTTTCTCGTCAACCAGGAGCTGCACAGCGAGCACGCCCTGGACCCGAACATGACGGTGCTGCAATACCTGCGCGAGCACCTGGGCAAGCCCGGCACCAAGGAAGGCTGCGCCAGCGGCGACTGCGGCGCCTGCACCGTGGTCGTGGGCGAACTCGTCCAGGACCCGCAGGGAGGCGACAGCATCCGCTACCGCAGCCTCAATTCGTGCCTGACGTTCGTCTCCTCCCTGCACGGCAAGCAACTGATCAGCGTCGAAGGCCTCAAGCACCAGGGCGAGCTGCACAGCGTGCAGAAAGCCATGGCCGATTGCCATGGCTCGCAGTGCGGCTTCTGCACCCCCGGCTTCGTCATGTCGCTGTTCGCCCTGCAAAAAAACAGTGAAGGCCACGACCTGCACCAGGCCCAGGAAGCCCTGGCCGGCAACCTGTGCCGCTGCACCGGCTACCGACCGATCCTCGCCGCCGCCGAACAGAGTTGCGCCCAACCCTGCCGCGACCAGTTCGACGCGCAACAGGCGCAGACCATCGCCCGCCTCAAGGCCATCGCCCCGCAACACACCGGCGAGCTCAACAGCGGTGACAAGCGCTGCCTGGTGCCGCTCACCGTGGCCGACCTGGCCGACCTCTACAGCTCGCACCCCGAGGCGCGCCTGCTGGCTGGCGGCACCGACCTGGCGCTGGAGGTCACCCAGTTCCACCGCACCTTGCCGGTGATGATCTACGTCGGCCATGTCGCCGAGCTCAAGCGCATCGACAAGACCGCCACGCACCTGGAGATCGGCGCCGCCACGCCGCTGACCGACTGCTACACCGCGCTCAACGATGAATACCCCGACTTCGGCGACCTGCTGCACCGCTTCGCCTCGCTGCAGATCCGCAACCAGGGCACCCTGGGCGGCAACATCGGCAACGCCTCGCCGATCGGCGACTCGCCGCCCCTGCTGATCGCCCTGGACGCGCAGATCGTCCTGCGCCAGGGCGAGCGCCAGCGCACCCTGGCCCTGGAAGACTACTTCATCGACTACCGCATCACCGCGCGCCAGGACAGCGAGTTCATCGAGAAGATCATCGTGCCACGCGCCAGCAATGACTGGACATTCCGCGCCTACAAAGTGTCCAAGCGCCTGGACGACGATATTTCCGCAGTCTGCGCGGCATTCAACCTGAGCATCGAGAACGGCATGGTCAGCGGCGTGCGCATCGCCTTCGGCGGCATGGCGGCGATCCCCAAGCGCGCCCGCGCCTGCGAAGCCGCCCTGCGCGGCAAACCCTGGAACCAGGCCAGCGTCGAGCGCGCCTGCCAGGCCCTGGCCGAGGACTTCACCCCGCTCAGCGACTTCCGCGCCAGCCGCGAATACCGCCTGCTGACCGCGCAGAACCTGCTGCGCAAGTACTTCATCGAACTGCAATCGCCGCACATCGAAACCCGGGTGACCGCCTATGTCTAACCATCACGCCGTCAAGAGCCAGGCCGAGATGGCCGCACTGTTCAGCCAGGACCTGACCACCGGGGTCGGCCGCAGCCTCAAGCACGACAGCGCCGACAAACACGTGGCGGGCGAGGCGGTGTACATCGACGACCGCCTGGAATTCCCCAACCAGTTGCACGTCTACGCGCGCACCGCAGACCGCGCCCATGCGCGCATCCTGCGCATCGACACCACGCCCTGCTACCAGTTCGAGGGGGTGCGCATCGCCATCACCCACGAGGACATCCCGGGGCTGAAGGATATCGGTCCGGTGGTCGCCGGCGACCCGCTGCTGGCCATCGACAAGGTCGAGTTCTTCGGCCAGCCGGTGCTCGCCGTGGCCGCCCGCGACCTGGACACCGCCCGCCGCGCGGCGATGGCGGCGATCATCGAGTACGAAGACCTGGAGCCGGTGCTGGACGTGGTCGAGGCGCTGCGCAAGAAGCACTTCGTGCTCGACAGCCATACCCACCAGCGCGGTGATTCGGCGGCGGCCCTGGCCAGCGCGCCGCACCGCATCCAGGGCAGCCTGCACATCGGCGGCCAGGAACACTTCTACCTGGAAACCCAGATCAGTTCGGTGATGCCCAGCGAAGACGGCGGCATGATCGTCTACTGCTCCACGCAGAACCCCACCGAGGTGCAGAAGCTGGTGGCCGAAGTGCTCGATGTGCCCATGCACAAGATCGTCGTCGACATGCGCCGCATGGGTGGCGGCTTCGGTGGCAAGGAAACCCAGGCCGCCAGCCCCGCCTGCCTGTGCGCGGTGATCGCGCGCCTGACCGGCCAGCCGACCAAGATGCGCCTGCCCCGCGTCGAAGACATGATGATGACCGGCAAGCGCCACCCGTTCTACGTGGAGTACGACGTCGGTTTCGATGACAGCGGCCGCCTGCACGGGATCAACTTCGACCTGGCCGGCAACTGCGGCTACTCGCCCGACCTGTCCGGGTCGATCGTCGACCGCGCCATGTTCCACTCCGACAACGCCTACTACCTGGGCGACGCCACGGTGCACGGCCACCGCTGCAAGACCAACACCGCCTCCAACACCGCCTATCGCGGCTTCGGCGGGCCACAGGGCATGGTCGCCATCGAGCAGGTGATGGACCACATCGCCCGCCACCTGGCGCTCGACCCGCTGGCCGTGCGCAAGGCCAACTACTATGGCAAGACCGAACGCAACGTCACCCATTACTACCAGACCGTCGAGCACAACATGCTCGAAGAAATGACCGCCGAGATCGAGGCCAGCAGCGACTATCACGAGCGCCGCGAATCGATCCGCCGCTTCAACGCCAACAGCCCGGTACTGAAGAAGGGCTTGGCGCTGACCCCGGTGAAGTTTGGTATCTCGTTCACCGCCACCTTCCTCAACCAGGCCGGCGCGCTGATCCACATCTATACCGACGGCAGCATCCACCTCAACCACGGCGGCACCGAGATGGGCCAGGGCCTGAACACCAAGGTCGCGCAGGTGGTGGCGCAGGTGTTCCAGGTCGATTTCAACCGTATCCAGATCACCGCCACCAACACCGACAAGGTGCCCAACACCTCGCCGACCGCCGCCTCCAGCGGCGCCGACCTGAACGGCAAGGCCGCGCAGAACGCCGCCGAGATTCTGAAGAAGCGCCTGACCGAATTCGCCGCGCGGCACTACAACGTGACCGAGGAGGACGTCGAGTTCCGCAACGGCCATGTGCGCGTGCGCGACCAGATCGTCAGCTTCGAGCAACTGGTGCAGCAGGCGTACTTCGCCCAGGTATCGCTGTCGACCACCGGCTTCTACCGCACGCCGAAGATCTTCTACGACCGTTCCCAGGCCCGTGGCCGGCCGTTCTATTACTTCGCCTTCGGCGCCGCCTGCGTGGAAGTGATCGTCGACACTCTGACCGGCGAGTACAAGATGCTGCGCGCCGACATCCTCCACGACGTCGGTGACTCGCTTAACCCGGCCATCGACATTGGCCAGGTGGAAGGCGGCTTCGTCCAGGGCATGGGGTGGCTGACCACCGAAGAGCTGGTGTGGAACAACAAGGGCAAGCTGATGACCAACGGCCCGGCCAGCTACAAGATCCCGGCCATCGCCGACATGCCGGTGGACATGCGCGTGAAGCTGGTGGAGAACCGCAAGAACCCCGAGGACACGGTGTTCCACTCCAAGGCCGTGGGCGAGCCGCCGTTCATGCTGGGGATCGCCGCCTGGTGCGCGATCAAGGATGCCGTGGCGAGCATCGCCGACTACCGCGTGCAGCCGGACATCGACGCGCCGTCGACGCCGGAGCGGGTGCTGTGGGGCTGCGAGCAGATGCGCAAGGCGGTGGCCGCCGCGCAGCCTGCCGAGCAGGAACTGGAACCCGTGACGCACTGACGACGCCGCCCCCTGTAGGAGCGGCTTCAGCCGCGAAGCCGACACCGCGGTGCCTGGCAGCCGCTTCGCGGCTGATCGCGGGTAAACCCGCTCCTACAGGGGCCGAGTCGTTTGAAAGAGGATTTGCATCATGCACCAATGGATCAACGCCCTCGCCGACCATCAGGCCCGCGGCGAGCCCTGCGTCCTGGTCACCATCATCGAGGAGCGCGGCTCCACGCCACGCAACGCCGGTTCGAAGATGGTGGTCAGCGCCAGCAGCCTGTACGACACCATCGGCGGCGGCCACCTGGAGTTCAAGGCGCTGCACATCGCCCGGCAGATGCTCGAGGAACACCGCAGCACGCCGCACCTGGAGCGCTTCAGCCTGGGCGCCAGCCTCGGCCAGTGCTGCGGTGGCGCCACCGTGCTGCTGTTCGAACCCATGACCGGCGTGCAGGCGCAGATCGCGGTGTTCGGCGCGGGCCATGTCGGCCGGGCTCTGGTACCCTTGCTCGCCGCGCTGCCCTGCCGGGTGCGCTGGATCGATTCGCGCGAGCAGGAGTTCCCCGAGCAGATCCCCAACGGGGTGAGCAAGCTGGTCAGCGAAGACCCGGTCGACGAAGTGGCCGACCTGCCCGCCGGCAGCTACTGCATCGTCATGACCCACAACCACCAGCTCGACCTGGAACTGACCGCCGCCATTCTCAAACGCAATGATTTCACCTGGTTCGGCCTGATTGGTTCGAAGACCAAGCGGGTCAAGTTCGAACACCGCCTGCGCGAACGCGGCTTCGACGACGCGCTGCTGGCGCGGATGCGCTGCCCGATGGGCCTGGCCGAAGTGAAGGGCAAGCTGCCGATCGAGATCGCCGTGTCCATCGCCGCCGAAATCATTGCCACCTACAACGCCTGCTTCGGCCAGCACGACGCTGCCGTGAACGCAGGCCCGATCGCCCAATTGCTGCCGCCCTCCCGGCGCAGCCAGACCCACTGACGAGCGTACCCATGACCGCAACACGCAAAGCCTACCGCGCCGCCATCCTGCACAGCATCGCCGACCCGGCCGAGGTCGGCCTGGAGGCCTCCCAGGAGTACTTCGAGGATGGCCTGCTGGTGGTCGACAACGGCCGTATCAAGGCCCTCGGCCACGCCTGCGACCTGCTGCCGACCCTGGATGACGACATCGAGGTGGTGCACTACCCGGACACCCTGATCACCCCGGGCTTCATCGACACCCACATCCACTTCCCGCAGACCGGCATGATCGGCTCCTACGGCGAGCAACTGCTGGATTGGCTGAACACCTACACCTTCCCCTGCGAGAAGCAGTTCGCCGACAAGGCCCACGCCGATAAAGTGGCGAAGATCTTCCTGAAGGAGCTGCTGCGCAACGGCACCACCACCGCCCTGGTGTTCGGCAGCGTGCACCCCGAGTCGGTCAATGCCCTGTTCGAGGAAGCCGAGCGTCTGGACCTGCGCCTGATCGCCGGCAAGGTGATGATGGACCGCAACGCCCCCGACTACCTGACCGACACGGCCGAATCCGGCTACACCGAGAGCAAGGCGCTGATCGAGCGCTGGCACGGCAAGGGCCGCCTGCACTATGCGGTGACGCCGCGCTTCGCCCCCACCAGCACCCCGGAACAACTGGCCCTGGCCGGCCAACTGCTCAAGGAGCACCCGGGCGTGTACATGCACACCCACCTGTCCGAGAACCTCAAGGAGATCGAGTGGGTCAAGGCGCTGTTCCCCGAGCAGAACGGTTACCTGGATGTCTACGACCACTTCGAGCTGCTCGGCGAGCGCTCGGTGTTCGCCCACGGCGTGCACCTGTGCGACGACGAGTGCAAGCGCCTGGCTGAAACCGGCTCGGCCATCGCCTTCTGCCCGACCTCCAACCTGTTCCTGGGCAGCGGCCTGTTCAACCTGCCCCAGGCCGAGCGCTTCAAGGTCAACGTGGGCCTGGGTACCGACGTGGGTGCCGGCACCAGTTTCTCGCTGCTCAACACCCTGAACGAGGCCTACAAGGTGATGCAGCTGCAAGGCGCGCGCCTGCACCCGTTCAAGTCGCTGTACCTGGCCACCCTCGGCGGCGCCCGCGCCCTGCGCCTGGACGACCGCATCGGCAGCCTGCGCCCGGGCAACGATGCCGACTTCGTGGTGCTCGACTACAAGGCCACGCCGCTGCTGGACTACCGCCTCCAGCAGTCCAACAGCATCGAGGAAACCCTGTTCGTGCTCACCACCCTGGGTGATGACCGTACCGTGCGTGAAACCTACGCCGCCGGGCGTCGTGTGCACCAGCGCTAAGGCTGCTTGGCCAGCCCCCGGTACAGTGCGCCGCCGATCGCCGCCCCGATCAGCGGCGCCACCCAGAACAGCCACAGCTGTTGCAGGGCCCAACCACCGACGAACAACGCCGGCCCCGTGCTGCGCGCGGGGTTCACCGAGGTGTTGGTCACCGGGATCGAGATCAGGTGGATCAGGGTCAGGGCCAGGCCGATGGCGATCGGCGCGAAACCAGCCGGCGCACGGGCATCGGTAGCCCCCATGATCACCACCAGGAACATCGCCGTCATCACCACTTCACTGACGAAACCGGCCGCCAGCGTATATCCGCCTGGCGAGTGCTCGGCGTAGCCATTGGACGCCAGCCCGCTGGACAGTTCGAAGCCTGCCTTGCCGCTGGCGATGAAGTAGATCACCGCCGCCGCGATGATCGCCCCGATCACCTGGGCGATCACGTAGGGCAGCAGCTCCTTGGCGGGAAAACGCCCGCCCACCACCAGCCCGAACGACACGGCGGGGTTGAGGTGGCAACCGGAGATATGGCCGATGGCGAAAGCCATGGTCAGGACAGTCAGGCCGAACGCGAAGGCGACACCGAGGACACCGATGCCGACAGGTGAGCTGGCGGCCAGCACCGCGCTGCCGCAACCACCCAGCACCAGCCAGAAAGTGCCGACCAGTTCGGCACCCATGCGCACACCGAGGGACGTAGTCATGAACCCTTCCTCACGTAGTTGAACGCAACAGCTGCGCAAGCCCAACTACATTTTTCAGGGGTCTGCAACTAGTAAATTTATCAGGTATCTGGCCGAAGGCCAGTCATGACAAGGGCCGCTGCGCGCCCCATCGCCAGCATGCCGCCCCCTGCAGGAGCCGGCTTGCCGGCGACGGGCTGCGAAGCGGCCCCAATGGCTTGCCTATCGAGGCAAACGATCAACCCTTGGCCGAGACCTTGGGCTTTTTCTGCAGCAGGTGCGAGAACACCGCGTGGAGGTCGTCCGAGGCGCTTTCCTCGTCGAGGTTGAGCTTGCTGTCGATGTGGTCCATGTGATGCATCATCAGGCTCACCGCCTGCTGCGCGTCACGCGCCTCGATGGCGTCGATCAGTTGCATGTGCTCATCGTAGGAGCAGTGCGAGCGGTTGCCGCTTTCGTACTGGGCGATGATCAGCGAAGTCTGCGACACCAGGCTGCGCTGGAAGCTCACCAGCGGCGCGTTGCCGGCCGCCTCGGCCAACTTGAGGTGAAACTCCCCGGAGAGGCGGATGCCCGCGCCACGGTCGCCACGGGAAAAGCTGTCACGCTCCTCGCGGACCATCTGGCGCAGTTCGTTGAGTTGCTCGACGGTAGCGTGCTGCACCGCCAGCTCGGTGATGGCGCGCTCGACCATGCGCCGGGAGAAGAACACCTGGCGCGCCTCCTCGACCGTCGGGCTGGCCACCACCGCGCCGCGATTGGGCCGCAGCAGCACCACGCTCTCGTGGGCCAGGCGCGACAAGGCGCGACGGATGATGGTGCGGCTGACGCCGAAGATCTCGCCCAGCGCTTCCTCGCTCAACTTGGTGCCCGGCGCGAGGCGTTGCTCGAGGATCGCCTCGAAGATGTGCGCATAGACGATGTCGTCCTGGGTACCACTGCGGCCGGCCTTGCCGGTGCGCGCAGGTTTTTTCAGAGGTTGCAGCTGTTCGTTCATGGGCTCTCGAGCACGAAGGATCTGCCTGTCGGACCGTGACTGTAGTACCTGTCAGCGGGTGGGGCGAGTCCGGGAAAAAGATGAAGGACCAAGGTATGGCGCCATTGTACACAGGCTGACCCGTTTCTGCAGGTGGCCTACTCCCTATATAGCTGTTGTACGAGCGTTTGCGCGCACAAAAGATAAAACATTATTTGCATTCTTTGTACACAAAAGCATAATCCTGCGAGCAACTTCCTGACCCAGAAGTCAACAAAATGGTCGGACGTCTGCCACACCCTCCCTCGCGAAGCCCCCAAGTGCGTTGGCTCAGGACCAGGCTTCGAACAACAAGAAAGACTTGAGGAGTACTCGCTGTGGAAAGCCGCAAATCCGAAGCCCCTGCGCTGGATCTCGCCCCACCGCTCGAAACGAGCTGGCTGGAGCGGATTTTCAAACTCAAGCGACATGGCACCACCGTCAGGACCGAACTGATCGCCGGGGTGACCACCTTCATCACCATGGCCTACATCATCTTCGTCAACCCCAACATCATGGCCGACGCCGGTATCGACCACGGGGCGGCCTTCGTCGCCACCTGCATCGCCGCCGCGCTGGGCTGCCTGCTGATGGGCCTGTACGCCAACTGGCCGGTCGGCCTGGCGCCGGGCATGGGGCTCAATGCGTTCTTCACCTACACCGTGGTCGGCACCATGGGCTACACCTGGCAGGCCGCGCTGGGCGCGGTGTTCATCTCGGGCGTGCTGTTCATGTTCCTGACCTTGTCACGGGTGCGCGAATGGCTGCTCAACAGCATTCCGGTGAGCCTGCGCCACGCGATGGGCGCCGGCGTGGGCCTGTTCCTCGGGCTGATCGGCCTGAAGACCGCCGGCATCGTGGTCGACAGCCCGGCCACCTTGATCAAGCTTGGTTCGTTGCATGAGCCTGGCCCGCTGCTGGCGGCGATCTGCTTCCTGATGATCGCCGTGCTCAGCTACCACCGGGTGTTCGGCGCCATCCTCATCAGCATCATCAGTGTCACCCTGGCCGGCTGGGGCCTGGGCCTGGTGCAGTATGGCGGGGTGTTCTCGCTGCCGCCGAGCCTGGCGCCGACCTGGATGGCCATGGACGTCGCGGGGGTGTTCAACGTCAGCATGATCAGCGTGGTGCTGGCGTTCCTGTTCGTGCACATGTTCGATACCGCCGGCACGCTGATGGGCGTGGCCCAGCGGGCCGGGCTGGTGGCGCCTGACGGGCGTATCGAGAACCTGTCGCGGGCATTGAAGGCCGACAGTGCCTCCAGCGTGTTTGGCGCGGCGGTAGGCGTGCCCCCGGTGACCAGCTATGTGGAGAGTGCCGCAGGCGTGGCAGCGGGTGGCCGCACCGGGCTCACTGCCGTGGTGGTCGGCCTGCTGTTCGTCGCCGCGATGTTCTTCGCACCACTGGCGGGGATGATCCCGGCTTATGCGACGGCCGGCGCGCTGATCTACGTGGCGATGCTGATGATGGGCAGCATGGCGCATATCAACTGGGACGAGGCCACCGACAGCATTCCGGCGATCGTCACGGTGATCATGATGCCGCTGACGTTCTCCGTGGCGGACGGGATTGCCCTGGGGTTCATCAGCTATGTGGCGCTGAAGGCGGGGACCGGCAAGTTCAAGGAGATTTCCGCGAGCCTGTGGGTGCTGTGCGTGATCTTCATTGCCAAGTTCGTGTTTCTTTGAGATGAGGCCTGGGCTGCAGCAGCGCCTGTGAGATCGAGCGCCGCCTGCGCGGCGCATCGCGGATGAATCCGCTCCTACACCGTCAGGCGCCGGCCTGTAGGAGCGGATTCATCCGCGATACGCCGCACGGGCGGCGCCCGGCCGCCGGAACCTATCTCACCCCAACTCTGCCTCCACCCGGTCCCTGCCCCCCTGCTTCGCGGCATACACCCCAGCATCCGCCCGCAACAACAACGCATCCGCTCCCTCCCCCGCCCGCCAGCCGGCCACGCCAAAACTCGCCGTCACCCGCCCCACCCCCTCTATCGGCACGCTTCGCACCCCCTGCCACAACTCCAGCGCCAGCAAGCGCGCCTGTTCGGCGTTGTTCCCCGGGCATAGCACCATGAACTCCTCGCCACCCAGCCGGCAGAACACATCGGTACGCCGCAACCGCTGGCCGATCCGCTGGCACAGGCTGCGCAACACCCGATCCCCCACCGCATGGCCGAACTGATCGTTGATCCGCTTGAAGTGGTCGATGTCGAGCATGATCACCGCCAGCCCCTGCCCATCCCGCTGGGCACGGTCCAGCTCGATGCGCAGGCGCTCCTGGAAATAGCGCCGGTTATGGATCCCCGTAAGGGAATCGGTGATCGACAACGCGCGCAGCTCTTCTTCCACCCGCTTGAGGTCGGAAATATCCGTCAGGTAGCCATGCCACAACGTACAACCATGGTCACCGATCTCCGGCGTCGCTTCCCCCCGGACCCAGCGCAACCCCGCCCGCGGCAGGCACACCCGGTACTCTTCGCGCCAGGGTGTCAGGTGCTCGGCCGAATACAGTACCGAGCGCCGCACCTGCTCCAGGTCGTCGGGGTGGATGCGCTCGAACACGACGCTGGCGTCCCGGCGCAACTCGGCCAGGTCAACCTCGTAGATGTCCTGCAACCCCGCGCTGGCGTAGGGGAAACACGAGTGGCCGTCAGCATCCAGGCGATATTGATAGATCCCTCCCGGCACCTCGGCACTGAGCTTTTCCAGCAGCCGGTCGCGGGCCGCCAATGCCTCATGGACCCGCCGCCGCTCGGTGACATCGATGCAGATCGCCAGGTAACCGACCCAAAGTCCCTGCTCATCAAGCACGGCAGTCACCAGCATGTTGGCCAGCAAATGGCTGCCGTCCTTGCGCACCAGCGTCCATTCCACCGGCTCGCCCCCCGCTTCCTGCACGGTTTCGGCGAACATCGCCTGGCCTGCACCGACCTCGCGACCATAGCGCACGCTCAAGGCGTGGGCGCGGCGATGCAGCTCCTCGGGCTGGACCAGATCCTCGAGGGTGAGATGCCCCAGCGCCTCATCGGCCGAATAACCCAACATGCGCTC